>JAEKNN010000067.1 GCA_016464795.1 Candidatus Amunia macphersoniae
CCGCTCAGCACCTCCAATCGTGATCCAACCACCTTGATGAAAGATCTGGGCTAGGGAGTCCGGGTCGGCGTAGTCGGCGCGCCTCACTGCCACGCCCAGATCTGAGAAGCGTTGGGCTTTGGCGGTGTCGCGTGCGGCGACGACGATTTCGCTCGCCGGCATGCGCTTCAGCAGGTGGTCGACGGTGGCGCCGTTGAGCGCGCCCGTTGCTCCGGCGACGATGATCATGCTCGAGGCCCCTATGAGATAGCGCTGGTATCAGGTTGACTGTCGAGGACGACAGCGCAATGCACCTTGCCTTCGCGCGTCGGGTGCTCGGTGATATCGGTGACCCACAGCTGGTCGGCTGGTCGCGATGGAACTTGCGGTGGACGCGGTCGCCGGCGGTGGCCACGCCGGGGGTGCGCCGATAGCGGGGCCGTCCCGAGACCCCCTGGATCCCAGCGCGCCGCATGAGAAGTTCGACAGCCTGGTGGCCGACGGCGATGCCATGTCCCAGCGTCAACTCGGGGTGGAGCCGGGCCTGACGATCGCCGCGTACAGTTGGGCTACTTCTTGGCCGCCTGGTAGTACGGGTTGGCACCCTGGGCGTGGTCGGTTGTGTCGCGCACCTCGCGGATCTCGGGAAAGGTGTCGAGGATGGCGGTGCGCACACCCTGACCGAGCGTGACGGCGGCCATGCCACAGCCCTGGCATCCACCCCCCATGTGGATGAAGGCCACCCCGTCAGCGACATCGAGCAGGTCGATGTGCCCGCCGTGCGATGCGACCGACGGGTTGATCTCGTCGTCGAGCAGGCGCTGCACCGCCTCGGCGATGGGATCGAGCCACAGCGGGTTGGGGTTCTCGACACGGACAGCCCCCATGGGGAGATCGGCATCGAGCGTGATGCCATCCAGGTACGGGGCAGAGGCAAGAGGGATGTGGATGGGAATGCCGTCCAGGGCGTCAACGATCATGTCGCCCTGCCGCTCCTCACCAGGAGCGATCAGCTGCATCTCGTAGACGAACGCTCCGTTCTCGCGACCGGTGATGGCGATCCGCAGCCCTGCCTGTGGCTGCTTGCGGTTCGATCGAACCTGCCCGATGCGGGTCAGGGCGGCATTGGTGGCGCTGACCCGGGGCTGTTTCATGTGGTCTCCATGGGGCGAGTCTGACGCGTCGACTCCATTGTGGGCGCGTGACCGCGGGGGTGGTCTAGTGTGATCGAGTGTCAGCCCGGGTCATCCTCGTCCTGCCCACGTCAACCTACCGAGCCACCGCATTTCTCGACGCTGCGAACGTGCTCGGCCTGGACTACGTGCTCGCCTCCGACGAGGCCCCTGCCCTTGCCGCCCGAATGGATGGCCGGGTTCTGACCGTCGACCTCGACAGCGTCGCGCAGGCGGCTGGGCGCGCGGCGACGTTTGCCGAGCGCCGGCCGGTGGACGCCGTGATCGGCGTGGACGAGGCGTCGGTCCTGGTCGCAGCACACATCGCGCAGCGGCTGGGCGTCGGACACAATCCCGTCGACGCTGTCGCCGCCACCCGTGACAAACGACGCATGCGCGCCCTGCTCGCGGCGGCGGCGGTGCCGCAACCACGACACGTGGTGATTCGCGGCGACGCCCGCGCCACGGCCGCGGCCGATGCGGCGGCCGCGGTGGGAATCCCGTGCGTCGTCAAGCCCGTGGACCTGGCCGCCAGCCGCGGGGTGATCCGCGCCAACACCGTTGCGGAGCTGAGCGCGGCCGTGGCACGGGTCGACGCGCTGCTTCGTCGCCCCGAATTGTGCGGTGAACACCGGGATCCACCGCTTCTCGTCGAGGAGTTCGTGCCCGGTCCTGAGATCGCCATCGAAGGATTGCTCATCGACGGCGCACTCACGGTGCTGGCCACGTTCGACAAACCCGATCCTCTTGACGGACCGTTCTTCGCCGAGACGCTGTACGTGACTCCCTCGCGGCACGCGCCCGCGACGCTCGACGCGGCGGTGGCGATCACTCGGACAGCGCTGGACGCGCTCGGGCTGCGCGACGGTCCGATCCACGCCGAGCTGCGACTCGCCGCCGGCGGCCCCGTGTTTCTCGAGGCCGCGGCACGGTCGATCGGCGGCCGCTGCTCGTCAGCGCTGCGTTTTCTTGACGGGGACACCGAGATGTCACTCGAGGAGGTGATCCTCCGTCACGCCGTGCGGATGCCCCTGCATGAACCGCGGCTCGTATCCGGCGCATCCGGGGTGCTCATGCTCCCTGTGCCCGAGGCGGGGGTCCTGCGGGCTGTTCGCGGCGTGGACGCTTCGCGCAAGGTGCCCGGTGTCACCGGGGTGGAGCTGACGATTCCGCCCGGACAGGTGATCGAACCACTGCCCGAGGGCGACCGCTACCTCGGGTTCGTGGTGGCCCGAGGTGCCGACGCCGCTTTCGTCGAGGCCTCGCTGCGACAGGCGCAGGCGTTGATCGAGGTGGAGGTCGAGGATGGTCACCGCTGAGGACCAGGTGGCTTCGCCATCCGGGGAATGGATCGCGCGAATCGTGCAGGGCGGCGACGACATCCCGGGCGTAGCGGCCGCGACCTCGAGGAAGACGTCGACAAGGACGTTCACATCGCTGGTGTTGCCGTCGTGGACTTGGACTATCGTCGGACCGAAGGTGGTGGTGCAGGTGGCCTGGCCGGCCCTGACGGCCACGGCGCCGCAGCCGGAGATGCTGGTGCCACCATCGGCGAAGTTCACGACTCCCTCGTTGACATTGCTGTTGTCACTGGCCTTGTGGATGGTCGCGGTCAGCGTCACCGAGTTGCCGGGCGGGCTGGTGAAGGAGGGATTGTTGCCGGACGTCAGCGCCGATGTGGTGGCCGCGGCGCTGGTGGCGGTGATGGCTCAGGTTGGGGCTCGGCGATGTTCCATGGCGGAGTTCCTTGTCGGTAGGCGTCGTCAAACGAAGCTCATGGTCACCAGCTATCGGGGTTGGGCACCAACCAGACCTTCGGATCGGCGGTTAAGTATCTCGTCCACTGTCTCGGATGCAGTCCAGGCTCTGGTATCCAACCACAGCCCGACGTGGGGCATCTCTTCGATTCCGCCCTCGATGTGCTCTTCCCACTCGTTACTGCCGGAGGCTCGCTCACGCTCTCGTTGATGCAGAACCTCGACAGAAGGTCGGAGCATCACGAAATGGAACGGCACGCCTGCCAGGTTCCCCATCAACTCCTGAAAGCGCCAACCGACGATGATGTCGGTAAGCACCGTGGTGAACCCTTCTCCGACGAATGATCGGCTGAGCAGACAGGCATTGCGCAGACGAGCGGTCAGTTGGGCACCAGCCTCGCCGATCACGCGACCCGTGGCTACGTCGATGTCGTCGCTGATGTCCGGCCACCTGCACCCCGAAACGATCATTCGCTGCAGGTCGTCTGCCTCGACGTGGACGCCCCGGGGAAAGCGCTCGGCTAACAGATTGGCAACCGTGGTTTTACCGGCCGCCTGGTTCCCGCTGATCACGAAGAGGTCTGCCATGAGCGTCAACCTACCACTCGAGCGAAACTCTCTCCACTTCGGGAGGCATAGACCTGTTTGTAGGTTCGGTCCTATTCGTGGGGCGCAGCGGAGGTTCGCATCGTCGTACCCGGCCCGGTGACCTGACAGTCCCGCTCAACAGTGATTTGCGGACACTCGCCTGGGCACCTCCGCGCCACGTTGGGGTGCAGCTCGGGCCTACGCCTCAGCAAGGGTTACCGCCGCCGAGGCAACCTCCGCCGGGCAACTCTCCATGAGCTCTTGCACAGCGGCGAGTACCTCTCCCGTCGCACTGCTGCCGAGGATCCCTGGATTCCAGGCGTCTTCGAGGCCATACAGCCGCATCAGTTGACGGGGCTCATCTGGGTAGTCGGCGGCTACAGCTAACCTCGCGAAATCGCCCGTCGCTCCGCGGGGTGGTAGCGTGCCGTTCAACACCTTGGAGCCCAAGTACCAAGCGCTCCAGTGGACTGCGTCAACGTCGGTCAGCCGCTCGATCTCCATCTCTGTCATGGCTGTCCGAAGGAGTTCCACGGCCTCCTGGGCATCGAACGGCTCCAAGTCGAGTCCGGCCAACCTCCGGAGCGTTGTCGAGTCCGCCCCGAGCGCGAGTGCCGCTGTGGCTGCCGCGGGCAGCCGAGTGCCGTGCAGCAGGCCGTTCCGATGAAGGGCGTCCGCCAACAGTAGGGGCATCGATCCCGGAGAACGCATCCCTGCGATCCTAGCGTCGCTGGCCGAGCCCGGTGGTTTCTGCCGAAGTGTGAGCGGCGTCAAGGTATTGGCGCACACTGGCCTGGATCTCACTGGTCTACTCTGGGCTTGGAGGCGATAGTTGCCGGGGCATATGAAGCAGGGTGCGGTTGACCGGAACGTCGCGCTGCTCCGGTCCGGCGGTGGCGTAAGGTCGCCAGCGAATGACCCCCACAGCACGTCCAAGGGTTGCCTGATCGTGGGGACGTTCTTCTGCGCCGGGGGGGTTGCTGTGGGCCCTTTGAGGGCCGGTGGGAGGGATACGGCCGGGGCTTGGTTGTCGCGGCGGAGGTGGTCGGCATCCCGACCGTGGCAGTAGCCCTGATCGTGTTCCTTCGGACGCGCCACTCAAGCTGACAATCCCCCCTCCGATGTACCCGGGCGTCCGACGCGTGTAGATCCCATCGTCCCAGTGATCAGCGAACCCTGGCCTGAGGCACCCACTCTGCGGTGACTAGGGATGCACAAGGCGCGTAACGATTCTGACCACCCTGCTCAGACGACGAAGGTGTGGCAACATATTTCTCGGATGGCTAGTGCGCTCGGGGCGATCCTCGGCTGCATCGTGCTCAATCTCGCGAAAGGGGTGATGTCCACTCATGGCGCTGCTCCTCGCCAGCGACCCGCGCCTATCGGCCACGCACGGCAAGGATTGGCTGCCTGGGGTGCACGCACGGCAAGTCGAGCGCGTCGCCCGAAGAAGCGAGCGCGGCGGGACTCCCGGCTTCTGATCGGTGTGCGACACAATGCCAAGATGGAGGACGTTGCATCAGGCGCGCATGCCGCGATCGTCAAGCGTGACTGGGGCGCGCTCCAGCGGCTGCTGCATCCGTACTCGCACTGGGTGCAAGCGGACGGTCAGGTTGTGCGACGGCGGACCAAGGTCATCGGCATGCTGCAAGCGATTGGCATATCCGGGTCCCCACGCGCTCGCGACGAGCCGCCGGATGTCACGGCCCGACATCGGGTTGGCGATGACGCCGACCGTGGCGTCGGCCACCGGCCGGTGGCGGCTCACCCGCCAGCCGTTGACGTGCTGCTCACCCATCGCGCTCTCTGCCCGCCGCCGTCGCGCGTGCCGTCTCCGGGATACGCGTTTCCGCATCTGACAAGACCCGCCTGATTCCTCCGGCTTGACGCATGCCGATATCGGCATATGATGGCGCCTATGGCACGAGCAGCGACGACGTCGGACGTCTTCAACGCGATCGCCGAGCAGCAGC
>JAEKNN010000051.1:0-71719 GCA_016464795.1 Candidatus Amunia macphersoniae
TCGTGACCGAACGATGGGCCCAAAGTCAGATTCTCGTTGAGGGAATACGCACTCTGGCGATCGTGGCTGCGACCGTGTATGGTTCGCGCACGTATCACTTATGACCGGGCGTCGCAAACGTCCCGGCGGAGGACCTTGGCGCGTGCCGGTAGACCAGACCCTGCGTTGCCGCGAGTGCGGCGTTGACTTCATTTGGACCGAGGGGGAACAGGAGTTCTTCGCCTCCCGCGGTCTGACCAATCCTCCATCACGGTGCCCGAGCTGCCGTGCTGCGCGGCGGGCGGCCAATGGCGGCTCCAGCGGCGGCGGTGGTGGCGGTGGCGGCTACGGCGGCGGCGGTGGGGGCGGTGGATACGGCGGAGCCCGATCCAGCGGCCCGCGCCAGATGTACGAGGTGACCTGCGCCGGATGCGGGGGGATCGCGCGCGTTCCATTCCAGCCTCGAGGCGACAAGCCCGTCTATTGCAGCGACTGCTTCCGGCCCTCCGGCCGTTGACCGACGCGGCGCCCGAGAGCGCAATCGCGATCGGTAGTCGCGTGACCTTCCCGTACGGTGGCAGCCGCCGTACGGGAACCGTCTCCGACCTCTCCGTGATGCCGGATGCGAGCGGCAGCAGGACCGTGTCGTATCTGATCGACGTCGGCACCCGCAAGGTGTTCGTCCAGGGAGAGGGCATCCAGCTGGCCAGCAACGCCCCGGTGGCGGCGTTCGACGCCGTCGCCGAGGGCGTCGCCTACGGGCGCAAGCGACCGCGCAACCCGCGCCGGCGCTGACAGGCCCGCCGGGGCCGGGGCGTCGCAGTGAGGTCACGGCCGCTGTCGATAGCGCGTTCCGTCGTATTCTTGCGGTCATGAACCCCACCCCCGAACGTGGACGCGCGTCGCTGCGCATGGCGCTGATGTCCGTCGGCCTGGTTGCCATCCTGGTCGGGGTCGGCCTCGTCGTCTTCCCACTGCTTGGTGTCTGGCAGCGAGGCAACGTCGATCAGAACGCGCTCAGCTCGTGGCAGAAGGGCGGCGCCAACGCCCTCACCGGCGCGCCGACGAGCGCAACAGCGCTCCCCAAGACAGCCGTCTGCGGATCAGGCTCCCCCGCTGACTACGCTCTGCTCACCTTCAGCGCCCCGGCCGCGCAGCACTACGGCGGCGTGGCCACCGACGGAACCTGGGACGCCCTGCACAACCGCTCGATGGTCCACTACTCAGGCACTCCCGGTCCCGGAGAGCAGGGCAACTCCATCATCGCGTTCCATCGTGAGCCGGACTACGAGCACATCGACCAGTTGAATGTTGGCGACACCATCACCGTTCAGGACCGCGCCTGCCATGCTTACACATACAAGGTGACCGGGCGCTGGACCCTGGACCCCAGCAACGTCTCCCAGCTGGCTCCCACCACCGGTCACGACCTGACCTTGGTCACCTGCACCCCATTCTGGATCGATTCGCAGCGGATCGTCTGGCGCGCCTCACTGGTCAGCCCGACCGCCTGACGGCCCTCGGCCGGCGCGACCTAGGTCGGGAAGTTCCCGTGGTGCCTGGCGACATCGTCGCGCACCCGCGAAGCGTATGCGGTGAACCGCGCCACCAGCTCGCCGCGCAGCTCCGTCGGCGCCACCACCGCGTCGACGATCAGCTCGTCAGCCAGACGGTAGATGTCGATGTTCTCCCGGTACTCCTCTTGCAGCCCGCTGATGAACCCGGCTCGGTCTTGCTCGGGAAGGTCATGGATGCGGTTGTAGTACACGGCGTTCACAGCTGCCTCCGGACCCATCACCGCGATCTGGGCTGACGGCAACGCCAGCGTGCAATCGGGGTCGAACGCCGGCCCCGCCATGGCGTAGAGCCCCGCACCGTACGCCTTGCGCATCACCACGCAGATCTTGGCGACGCTGGCCTGGGAGAGGGCGGCGATCATCTTGGCACCATGGCGAATGATTCCCTGGCGTTCGACGGCAGTCCCGATCATGAACCCAGGCACGTCGGCGAGGAACAACAGAGGGATGTTGAAGGCATCGCAGCAGGTGATGAATCGCGCCGCCTTGTCGGCGGAGTCGATGAACAGTACGCCTCCCTTGAACCGTGGCTGGGAGGCGATGATGCCCACCGCACGACCGTCGATCCGCGCCAGACCGGTGACCAGCTCGCGTGCGAACAGTCGCTTGATCTCGAAGAAGGAGTCATCGTCCACCAGCGCCTTGATCACTGCCTGCACGTCGTAGCCCCTGCCCGGCTCGGCCGGGATGGTCTCTTCGATCAGCGTCGCATCCGCGGCCGGCGGAACGCCCGCGACGCGCGGAGGCGACTGCCGCCACGACCGGGGCATGTACGAGAGGTATTGACGCGCGGCCGCGATCGCCTCCGTCTCATTGCCTGCGAGGAGGTCGCCGCAGCCGCTGACGCTGCAGTGCATGCGGGCACCGCCCATCTCCTCGAGCGAGACCTTCTCCCCCACCACCACCTCGGCCATGCGTGGGGAGCCGAGGTACATCGACGCATGGCCTTCGACCATGAGGACCACGTCGCAGAACGCCGGGATGTAGGCGCCACCGGCCGCGGACGGTCCGAAGAGAACGCAGACCTGCGGCACCTGTCCCGACAGGCGCACCTGCATGCGGAAGATGCGCCCGGCGTGGCGGCGACCGGGGAACATCGCCACCTGGTCGGTGATTCGGGCCCCGGCGGAGTCGACCAGGTACACCATGGGAATCTGCAACCGCTCGGCTGTCTCGAGGATGCGCACGATCTTCTCGACAGTTCGTGCTCCCCAGGACCCCGCCTTCACAGAGGGGTCGTTGGCCATCACTGCGCAGGCACCTCCGCCGAGCGTCCCGATGCCGGTGACCACACCGTCAGCGGGCAGGTCGGCGGCGAGGTTGTTGGCCAGCAGCCCGTCCTCGACGAACCCCGTGCCTGCATCGAACAGCCTGGCGATGCGCGCGCGTGGCATCAGCTTGTCCTGCTCCGCAAGCTTGGCACGCGCCTGCTCCGACCCACCGCGGCGAGCCCGGGCCACCCGTTGCTCCAGCTCGGTGGAGTCGTGCGCGGCGCCTGCCGGCGTGGGCGCGACCTCTGTCATGAGACCTGCTCTTCCACCTGCGCCGCAGTCCAGACGCCGGCGCGATGGAGCTTGCCAGGAAGATCGGTGCCAAGGTCGGCAGCCAGCGCGTTGCTCACCAGGCAGTACTCATCGAGGTCGCAGCCGTGGCGGCCGCCCACGCTGGCCACCGCCTGCAGAGCATCCTCGCTGCACACATTGCCTGTCGAGCGCGGCGCGAAGGGGCAGCCGCCGAGGCCGCCGGCACTGCCGTCGAACCTGGTGACGCCCGCCTCGTAGGCGCTCACGACATTGGCGACGCCAAGCCCCCGCGTGTCGTGCACGTGCAGGGAGAGCCGTCCTTGCGGAACCACTCCGAAGCAGCGTGTGGATAGGTCGCGGACAGCCGCTGGGTGTGCCACGCCGATGGTGTCGGCAATGCCCACCTCGTCGACGCCGCGACGGACCAGCTCTTCGCAGAGATCGACCACGCGCTGCGGGCCAACGAGCCCTTCGAAGGGGCAACCGAAGGCGACCGAGACGGCGACGTCGACATCGCACCTCGATGAGCGCGCATCAGCGACCAGGCCGTCGAGTTCCTCGATGGACTCCGCCACACTGCGGTTGACGTTGCGGCGGTTGAAGGAGTCTGTGGCACCGATGGTGTAGAGGACATTGCGCACGTCATGCTCGAGAGCAAGCTCGAGACCTCGACGATTGGGGATCAGCACTCGTATCCTGGGCAGAGCCTCAGTGCCCAGCGCGCGCAGCACGGCGCTGGCGTCGGCCAGCTGGGGCACCCATCTGGGCGAGACGAACGACGTCGCCTCCACGCGCGGGACCCCGGCGCCGAGAAGACCCTCGATGAGGCGCACCTTCACCTCGGTGGGGACCGTGGCCGCAATGTTCTGAAGGCCGTCGCGAGGGGCCACGTCCGTCCAGGTGACATCAGCCATCAGCGATCACCCTAGCAGAGGGCGTGACGGCGCCGGCAGCGCTCCTGAGGGCCACCACGCGTCCTAAACTGAGCGTGCGCAATGCCCCGTTTCCGTCTCACCACCTACCTGCGCGACACCTTTGGGGTGGAGGATCCCCGGAGCTTCCTTCTCTGCGGCATGGACGAGGTTGGTCGTGGCTCTTACGCCGGGCCGCTGGTGGCCGCCGCCGTGGTGCTGCCGCCTCGCTTCCGCCATCCTCTGCTGCGCGACAGCAAGCTGCTGACGGCGCGTCAACGAGAGGCGGTCGATGTGGTGATCCGCCGCCGCGCGGTCTCCTGGGTCGTGGCCGAGATCTCGGCAGCCGACATCAACTCTCGCGGCCTCGGCTGGGCCAACGTGGAGATCTTTCGCAGGCTCGTCGATCTGGTCGACGCCGATGGATATTGCTGTGACGGTCGCCTGCGCATCAACGCCACACGCACGGTGCACTGCCTGGTCAAGGGCGACAACCTGGTGCCCGCCATCTCAGCGGCCTCGATCGTCGCCAAGGTGCACCGCGACGCCATCATGAGGACGATGCACGACGATGCTCCGCACTACAACTGGGCCAGCAACAAGGGGTATGGCGCGCGCGAGCATCGCGACGCAATTCTCAGCCACGGTCCGCACCCGCAACATCGGACCGTGTTCATCGACGGGCTGATGCAGCTCGACCTGGCGATCGAGGTGGCTGCCGCCTCCCGCTGACTGCTCAGCGGCAGCCGCAGCCCCCGCCGCAGCAGCCGCCCCCAGGGTTGGGCCCGGGCGCCATCGACGAGGTGGCCGACGCCGAGGGACGGCTGGCCGCCACCTGGCTGATCAAAGGCATGCTGGCTCGGCTCTCGCAGCCGGGACACAGCGCCGACAGCTCTCTTTCACCCATCCGCCGCAGCACCTCGAACGTGCTGTGGCAGTCATTGCAGCGGTATTCGTACACGGGCATGGAGCCAGCCTACCATTCGGTCGCCGCCCCCACCCCTGACGCGAGCAGGGCCGCTGAGGTTGCCAGACGAACATGCGTTCGCTACACTGTTCACATGGTCGCCACCCCGATGGAACTGCTACTGCCGCTGGGTGAGACGGTCGCCCGCGACGAGCTGCCAGCCCGCCGGTGGCACCACCTGATGACCGTCTCCGGTGTCGACGCCCGCTCCGCGCAGCGGCTGGCCCGGGCCTTCCCCTCGCTGGCCGCGGTGTACAGGGCCGACGAAGAGCAGCTCGTCAGGGTGGTGGGCCCTGTCGTCGCCTCGCGCATACGCTGGTTCCTGGATGCGCCGCTCGACACCGGCATCTCACCTGGCGTGATGGCCGACACCAAAGCCGCGTGATGTGACACCTCGAGCACACTCGAGGCGAGAGACGTCGAGCCTGCCTCGCCTCGGACCGCCGCCCACGTATGATCGACCCTTCATCAATCAGCGATCGGGGCAGCGGAGGGCGCGATGTTTGGACGCAAATCGAAGAAGGCGGTGATCGAACGCGAGGTTTCGAATGCCGGATCGCGCGCGGCTGAGGTCGTGAGTGAGGCGGCGTCGGATTTCGCGGAGCGCGCCGTTGCCGCAGCGCAGAATGCGCAGCGGGTCGCCGCGCCGGTGCTCCGCACCGCCGCCGAGAGGTCGGCGGAGACTCTGAGCCATGCCGCGGAGCGTGCGGCAGTGGTCCTGGCAGACGTTGGCGAGCGTCTCGCCGAGAGCGGAGAGGAGCGTGCCGGTCAGGCCGCTATCGCCGCGCGCGAGCGACTGGCGAACGCCTCCGAGGCACTCGCAGTGGCCGTTCGCCCCAAGAAGCGCCGTCGTTTTCGCCGGCTGCTGCTGGTGGGTCTGCTCATTGCCGGCCTCGCGGCACTGGCTCGCTCGCCGCTCCGCACCAAGTTGACCGACCGGCTGTTTGGTTCCACCTCGGAGTTCGAGGACGACGCACCGGAATCGATCACTCTGCCCCGGGCGGCCGCCCCCAGCGAGACAACGGTGCCTGAGGAGCAGGCCGAGCCCACGCCGCCGACCTCTGAAGGTGCCGAGACCGAGGGCGGTTCCAATGGTGTGGTCTCGAATGCCACCCAGCCCACGGGCGACGGCGCCTCGAGCTGACCCGGTGAGTCCCGACGATCGTCGCCCCTTCCGTGGTGCGCCCTACGACAGGGGCCGCAACGATCGTCCGGGTCCCCCCAGCGGTGACCGGGCGGACCGTCCGCCCGCGGATCGGCCTGGGTTCGGGGCGCCGCCACGGCCGTTCGTCCGCCCCCCCACCCGCGGTGGAGACTTGCCTCCCCCCGACCACCGCGTCCATCTTCGCGACGGGGACCGGGAGATCGACGTCAGCGGCAATCCTGCGTTCGTGCGTCAGGTGCTCGACGACCTGCCCAGCCTGATGGCTCGCCTGCGTGGCGACGTCCCGGGTCGCAACCCGATTTCGATGCCCTCGCCTCCGGAGAGCCGCCCCACCGCCGCCGTCCCCGAGCCGGTCGGCCAATTGGCCCCGATCCCGGCCGGCGTGCCCGAGGCCTCGTCGAAGGAGCCGAGCGAGGCCGGGACGGCGACGCCCACACGCAACGGGGCGCGCAACCCAGGCCGCCGTCCCGCGGGCGGCAACGACGACGTCCCCGGCGAAGCGCTCGAGCGGGAGGTCTTCGAGGTTCTGCGCGGCAGTTCGCGGCCGTTGCCCATCGCCGCCATCCGTGGGCGAATCGACAGCCAGCCCACCGGTCAAGAGGTTCGCCGCCTGCTGGAACGTGCCGGTGAGCGAGTCACCCGGTCCGCCGACCGCCCGGCGACCTACTCACTGCGCTGACATAGGGCGCCTGACCCTCACCGGTTGATTCGCGACTGGCGCGGAGAGGACTGGGTACCTCGGGCGTCCCGCGACGGTGGATTTTGCCGCAATCGCGTCTGTCACATCAAATGATCCGGACGCGACGCTACAATGACCCGACCGTTTGGGAGGGACCGTGAATCCGGCCATCATCGCAGCGGTCGCCCTGGGTAGTTGCGCAGTGCTCGTTCTCGGGAGCGGCCTTCGCGTCATCGCTGAGCACCAGCGCGGGCTCGTGCTCCGGCTTGGTCGCCGCGGGCCGGTGCTCGACCCTGGCCTGCACCTGATCCTGCCCCTTGGTATCGACAGGCTGACCCGCGTCGACATGCGGAGTGCGGTTCTCGAGGTGCTGCCGCTCGAGGTGATGACCCGGGACGGGGTACCGGTGCGCATCGGCGCAGCCGTTCACCTGCAGGTGTTGAACCCCGTGCTCGCCGTGACCCGGGTGACCGACTACTGGCAATCGACCAGGCAGCTGGTGCAGGCTGCCCTGCGCGACGTTGCGGCTCGAGTCGCATTGCGTTCGCTTCTTCTCGATCAGGACGCCGTGCGCGAGGCATTGGGTCGGTTCGTCGACGCCCGTGTCGAGCCGTGGGGGCTACGGATCTCGGCCATCGACGTGCGCGAGGTGGAGCTGCCGGCGGCCATGCAACGAACCATGGAGCGGCATGCCGACGTCCTCGGGCAAAAGCAGGCACGGAGGGTCCAGGCCGAGGCGGAACGCGAGGCGGGGCAGCAGCTGGCCGTGGCCGCCGAGGTTCTCGCCACCCAGCCCCACGAGGTGCAGCTGCGCTTCCTGCAGGCGCTCAGCGCCATCGGTGGCGGGGGAGCGACTGTTGTCGTCGTGCCCTTGCCTACGGAGCTGGTGCAGCCCTTCATCGACCTCCAGGGGCATGCGGCGCGGGCGCATCCGGGGGATGACGGCGACGGCGCGGAGGCCGCCGCGCGCACCGAGCAGGAGACCGGTCAGTCGCGCTGAAGCTGGGACAGCTCCGCGCGCATCTCACCCGCGGCGGCGCGGCCCCCTGCGAACAGCTGAGCGGTGGCCTGCTGCACACCCACCGACATCGACGGGTAGGCGTGAATCGCCTGCGCCAGTCGCCCCGAGAAGGCGCGCACCTGCATGGCGACGACGAACTCGTGAATCAGCTCTCCCGCGCCCGGCCCGATCATGTGGGCGCCCAGCACCGCGCCACCACCAGCGTGACCGATCAAGGGGTTGCCCTTGGTGATCACCTTGATGAGGCCGTCCGGCTCGCCGATGATCACCGCACGATCGATCGCCGAGAACGGAAGCGTGGCCACATGCACGTCATCGCCATGTTTGGCCCGCGCCTCCGGTTCGGTGAGGCCGACATGGGCGATCTCCGGATCGGTGAAGATGATCCATGGGACCACTCGGTACGACGCCGACGTGCGCTTTCCGAGGGCGCTGCGCGCGGCAAGCCGTCCCTGGTATGCCGCAGCGTGCGTGAACGGAAGGATGCCGGTGACGTCACCGGCCGCGTAGACGTTGGCTGCTGAGGTCTGCAGATGGGCGTCGACATCGATGCCCGTCTTGCTGACGCGCACGCCGGCCTGCTCCAGGTTCAACGCCTCGATGTTCGGACGTCTCCCGGTGGCGACGAGCAACGCGTCGCCGCCCACGGACTGAGTCTCACCGTCGATCTCGATGCTCAGACGGAAGGTGCCGCCGTCGTGTGACACGTGCGTGGTCTTGGCCCCGAGCGTGAAGCGCACTCCCTCGTGTTCGAGCAGTCGCCGCGACAGCGACGCGACATCGGGGTCCTCGCGGGGCAGATAGTCGGCGACCACGTCGATCACATCGACTGTGCTTCCAAGCCGCGCGAACGATTGCGCCATCTCCAGGCCGATCGGCCCGGCGCCGAGAACGATGAGGTGGGACGGTTGGGTGGCGAGGTTGAAGAGTGTCTCGTTGGTGAGGTATGGCACCGCCTCGAGTCCCGGCACGGGTGGGAGCGCGGGGTGGCTGCCGGTGGCGATGACGACGTTGCCGGTCGAGATCACTGTCCCGTCGACAGCCACGCCGCCGTCGAGCAGTTGGGCGTGTCCGCGACGAACTGTGATGCCGGCGTCCTGCAAATGGGCTTCATCCTCGAACCGCGCGATGTCATTGATGACCTCGTGCAGGCGGCGCATCACGGCCGGGAAGTCGACCGAGACTCCACTCGCGCGAATGCCGTACCTGCCCGCAGTGGCCACAACATGGTGCACGCGGGCGGCTTCGATGAGCGCCTTGGACGGCACGCAGCCGTTCCACGTGCATTCGCCGCCAAGTGGTCCCTCGCTCACCAGGAGCACCTTCTTGCCCATGGCGACCGCTGCCTGCGCAGCCGAGATTCCCGCAGTGCCCCCGCCGATGGCAACCAGGTCGTAGCTGTCGTTCATGGTTGGTCCTTGGCGAAGACGAGACACGCGTTGTGGCCACCGAAGCCGAAGGATGTGGACATCGCAGTGGTGATGGGCGCACTCCGTCCGACCAGCGGGACGTAGTCCAGATCACACTCTGGGTCCGGATTGTCGAGGTTGATGGTGGGCGGCACGAATCCATCACGCATCGCCAGGATGCAGACCATCGCCTCGAAGGCGCCGGCGGCGCCGAGCATGTGGCCGGTCATCGACTTTGTGGAGGAGATCGGCACCGTGTCCGCCGCGTCGCCGAACACCGTCTTGATGGCGCGAGTCTCGGCAATGTCGTTGAGAGTGGTGCCGGTCCCATGCGCGTTCACATAGTCGATGTCAGCAGGTGTCACGCCGGCACGACGGAGCGCGCCCGCGATGCATCGGGTGGCGCCATCACCACTGGGGTCGGGAGCGGTGATGTGGTATGCGTCAGCGGTGGCCGCGTAGCCGATGAGCTCGGCATGGATGGTGGCGCCCCGGGCCAGAGCATGGTCGCGGTTCTCGAGCATGAGCACGGCCGACCCCTCTGCGGCCACAAAACCGTCACGGTCTCTGTCGAACGGCCGCGAGGCGTGCTCGGGATCCTCGTTGCGCGTCGACAGGGCGCGCGCCGCCCCGAACATCGCCATCCCGGTGGCGGTGATCGCCGCTTCAACACCCCCGGCCAGCACAGCCACGGCGTCGTCATCGCGAATCCAGGCGGCGGCATCACCGATGGCATCAGCCCCGGTGGCGCAGGCGGTCACCACGGCGCGGTTCGGCCCCTTCGCGCCGAGGTCCATGGAGACCGCACCCGGGGCCGAGTCGATCAGCGCCGCAGCGGCAGCGAACGGTGAGACCCGGCGGGGGCCCTGCGCATCGAGCGTTCTAGTTGCCTGCTCGAGGATCTCGATGCCGCCGATGCCCGAGCCGATGCAGACCCCCACCTCGGCCGCCAGCTCGGCGATGTCGAGGCCGCTGTGTTCGGCCGCCTGGCGTGCGGCTGCCACCGCCAGCTGGATGTTGCGGCTGGTGCGGCGCGCCTCCTTGGTGCCGAACATGGCAACCGGGTCGAATCCGGGAACCTCGCCGGCGATGCGGGCCGGCAGATGGGCTGCGTCGAAGTGCGTGATCGGCCCGATGCCGCTCACCCCCTCGCGCAATGCGCACCATGTGGACGCCACGTCAAGTCCCAGTGGTGTGACCGCTCCCAGCCCGGTCACCACCACGCGCGAGCCCCGCTCACCCCTCATGCCGACATCCTCACGGTTTTCACCCCGGGAGGAGCTTGCCACGTTGCCTCAGGGCCACGGGGTGCAGTCGCGGACACACATGGCAGAGCCGGATTGGCCAGAATTCGCGCAGCCGGACCATCGCCGGCGGTGCTCGCACAATGGCAGAGGAGGTTGGACACGGCACTGCGACCCCTGATCAACAACTTCGGCTTCGCGTCCAATTGCTTTGTCTGTGATCCGAACAACGCCGAGGGCCTTCGGATCCCCTTCGTCCGCGACGACGACGAGGGAGTCGTCAGGGCTGTGGCAACTCTCGCCGAGCAGCATTCGGGTGCGCCGGCGCTCGTCCACGGCGGAGTCCTGGCTGCGCTCTGCGACGACGCGGTGGCATGGGCTGCGATCGCGTTCGGGCGGCGGTTCGCCTTGGTTGCCGAGATGCGGCTCAGCTATCTCCTGCCGGTGCCTATCGAACGAGAGCTGACCGTGACCGGTCGTCTCATCGGGCAGCACAGGACGCAGATGTGGCTCCTCGCGGAAATTCGCATCGACGGCGCGGTGCATGTGCGTGCTGATGCGCGCGCGACGGCGATGGGTGCAGAGCTGGCGGCTGGTGCCGGCGTCACCGCCCCTGCTGGCGGATAGGCGTTCCGTGGACTGCGCTGCCGCCGCGCGCGCTGTGGCGGCGATCGAGGAGGCGCTGCAGCGCGGCGTTGTGATCCGCCCTGACAGGCCCCGCTCACGATGGTTAGCTGCCACCTCGATGCTCGCCATTTGTTACACCGAAGCCATCACATTTAGTGGTACGATGAGGGTGCGTGGCTCACCTCATGTCTCGCCAGTGCGAGACGGAGCCGTGTGGGAGACATCGATGCTGACGATCATCCTCATCGTCCTCGTGGTCCTGCTTCTGTTCGGCGGCGGCGGGTTCTACGCCCGCGGCCGGCGCTAGAACCGACCCAGTCGGCCAGCCGCGACCCGGGGCACACCGCGTGCCCGGGTCGCCGGCTTGGTTTCGCTCAGTGTTGGCGACTGGCGCGTCGGCGAGCCTGCCCGGCGGACCGGCGCCGGCGCGGTGCCCACAGCGCCATGGCGCCCAAGCAGGCCAACCGCAAGCGCGGCCCTGATCGAGCCGGTCGCCGCGCCGCTGTTGGGGACGGGCGTGCTGGGGCCTGACAGGTCGGTCCCGGCCATGGCCACATCCGGGACACCTCCGGTCGCCCCGTCCACCGGCAGCGTCAACACATCGGGAGCGGCCGTGTTGATCGGGAAGGTGATGACCCCGGGCTGCCGCGACCCCAGGTAGGCGTTGTCGGTGGACGCGATCGTCACCTGGATCCGATGACCGGCTCTGAACTGGTGCACGATCCCGGGGAGTGTCAGGGTCACAGTGCTCTGACCGGCTCCAAGGCGAGCAGGCGACACCAGCCGCTCGGGCAGCGCGAAGGTGCCGTCGGGCGCCACGTCGTAGATCTTGGTGAACAGCTCCGGCTGGAAGGCCGGGCTGGCATTGGAGCTGACCGGCGCGTTGACGGTGAGCTTGAGCGTGGGGATGCCCACCTCATTGGTGGGCGCGGTCAGCGGTGCCGATGTGAACGACACCGACTCGCCAGGCGGGTCCATGGGCGGGATGTTCGCGAACGGCGCAGTGTTCTGCACGGCGGAGGTCTCCGAATAGCTCGCCGGCTGTCCCCCCGCTGGGTTGACCAGGCTGGGCGAGCCGCCGGTAGCCGTCCGCACGTCTGTGTGGAGAGTGCCGTCCGCAGACGGGTAGAGGCTCAGTGGGCTGCCGATCGGGTAGGAATCCGCCTTGCCGTAGGCGGCGGCGATGCTCGCGGGAGTGCCACTTCCGTCATCGGCGTAGTCGCGGTAGTACTCGACGTTGGCGCCGGTGTCGACGCTCGTGTCCCCCTTGAGGTAGCGGTCGAACCAGTGCTGGATCAGGCCAGTCTCGTAGAGGCCGGTCGGGTCTCCGCTGGACGCGAACTCTCCCCGTCGTGGCGTGGAGTTGCTGTGCCCCCAGCTCTGGAAGACGAGCTTCACCGGCGCGCCGGTGGCCTTGATGAGGTTGTAGTTGGCCACCGCCCCGTCGAGATTGAAGAGGGTGTCGGCCTCGCCCTGTAGGAACATCGTCGGGATGTGCACCTGGGCGGCGCTCCCGTAGCCGACCATGGAGGCATGGCGCAGCGTAGCCACCGTCATCGGCCCGGGGTAGCCGAGCCCAAAGCTCTCCGCCTCCGCAAGACAGACCGCCAGGAGGAAGTTGCCGCAGGTCGGCGAGCTCGACGGCGGGATGGTGGGCGGCTGCTGAGTGCTGGTGGTCAAGCCGGAGGCGAAGAAGAGCTCAGCCCACTGGTACTTCAGCACCCCCGGGGGGTTGTCCGGGAACACCAACGAGGGGGTGGCATTGTTGGGGCCGAGTGAGTACGCCAGATCGTTCCAGGTGATGATCGGGATGATCGTCCGAATCCGCTGATCGATCGACGCCGCGGCGTACTGGATGGCTCCACCGTACGATCCGCCGACCATGCCGACCAGAGGTCCGACGCTGTCCTGCTTCACGTCGGCCAGTGTCGCCAGATGGTCGATGAGTTGCTTGGCCGCCTTGCCGTCGTAGTCGGGATCGTCGAGGCTGATCTTGCAACCTGTGCTCTGGCCGAACCCCAAGCCGGAGTACGCCAGCACGACGTATCCCTGGGGCGCGAAGTAGAACCCGAGGCCGGCCTGATCGGCCTTGCTGCCGCCGAAGCCGTTGGTGGTGAGGATCGCCGGAGCTGAGCCGGGCAGAGCGGGAACAGGTTCATACAGGTCGTAGCTGACGCTGCAGGACTCCGGGGAAGTTGCCGGTCCGACGACGACAGGCAGCGTCTGGTCGGCGGTGAGCTTGCACCCTGTGCCGCCCATCAATTTGGCGATCCCGTCGCACGACGGAGTGGCGGCGTGGGCCAGGTGCTGCGGCGCCACGCCCGTCAGGCCTCCGGCGAGAAGCACGGCAGCGACTGCGACACCCGACACGCGACGTCCAAGCACACCCATCCTCCCTTCGACCGACCCGACAACGGGTGCCCTCAATGTAGACCTGCCGGAGGGGCGCATGCAGACCACCGTCGGGTTCGTCCACCAGGGCGCCGCCAGACGGCTCGCACGGTTGGCACACGGTTCGGTCTGACCGTGGGCGGGGCAGGATTCGAACCTGCGACCCTGGGGTTATGAGCCCCGTGCTCTAACCGGCTGAGCTACCCGCCCGCGGGCGGACAGCCTACCCCGTCGTCGCTCAGGCGGGCAGCCGGTTGTCCGCGATAGTCTGGGCTGGATGAATGACGTCGCTGGTGGCCAGCCGTCGGGGCCCAGCCCACGACCCGGCAAGGACCTGTATTTCCTGCTGATCGCCCTGGCGGCTCGCAGCCGTGCCGACTGCCTCGGGCGTCGCGTCGGGGCGGTGATCACACGCGAGGGTCGGGTGGTCAGCACTGGATACAACGGCACGCCCTTCGGCATGCCCAACTGCAGCGCGGGAGGGTGTCACCGCTGCTCCCAGCGTGACCTCGACACGACGCTACGCGGCGGCGCATACGACGTCTGCGTCTGTGTCCACGCGGAGCAGAACGCGATTCTCACCGCTGCTCGGTTCGGCCAGCAGACCCTCGGCGCAGCGCTCACCTCCACCACTCAGCCCTGCTTCGGCTGCCTCAAGGAGATGCTCCAGGCCGGCATCACCGACGTGCACTACCTCCACCAGTGGGATCCGACCGAGGCGTACGGCGACCCAGCGCTGGCAGCCCAATACTCGGCCCTGCAGACGCGCTTCAGCACGTTCGAGCAGGTCGGCGACCCGGCGATGGACACGCCGGACCTGTTTGCCGCAGTCATCGGCGCTCACAACACGTAACTGGCTCGCGGTTCGTTGGCAGTCGTCACGGTGTCGGCGCCGAACCCGTCCCGCGTCCGCGCCGCGCTGGCCGCGAGCAAGGCTGTCGCCACCAGGCTGAACGTGGTCAACCTCCCCAGGGCTGCGGGCAGCGTGACCGTGGAGTCGAGGCCGGCGGTCACGACGATCAGCATCCACACAGTGAGCACCCTGACTGTCCCGCGGTTCGGCCACACGCTCGAGCCGGCCGTGCGCCGAGCCGCCTCCGCCAGCGCCACCACCAGCATCGGAGCCAGCAGCGTCAGGTCGTGCACGAAGGTGTGCGGGGAGGCGAGCAGCGACAGGAGCGTGGCGCCGATCAATGCCGGCCCAAGCCGGCTGCGGTCCCGACGCACCAGATCGCCGAGGGCGCCCGCGAGGGCCAGGACAGCCAGGCTGCAACCCCCGGCGAGCACCTTGGCGACCACGCCGTCACCAAACCATGAGGTCACCAAGCCGGTGAAGCCGACAAGATAGGACTGTGGCAGCACGCTGTTGGAACGGACTGCCGTGCCCAGAAAGCCCACGAAGCCACTCCACCCCACCACTGCCAGGGACACCGCAAGCACCACCGTGGCACCGACGAGGGTGCCGATGATGATGCGGCGGTCGCGCCAGCCGACCATGAATGCCACCAGGCCAACGGCGAGATGTGGCTTGGCAATGGCGGCACCGGCCACCAAGACCGCGGCGCCGGCTCCAAGCCGGTCGTACCGCCACGCGGCATAGGCCAGCCCGAGTCCCAAGGTGATCGTGCCCAGGTCCTGACCTTCGGTCAGCATCGGCAGCGTTCCCGCACCGACCAGGGCGACCAGGCAGGCGGCCGTCGGGAGCGCGCGCGGCGTGCGCTTGGGCCAGGGCGCCACCATCGCCACCACGGCGCAGCCGCCGACCACGAGCAGCAGCTGGAGCACGCTCCACAGCACGTGCGCGCTCACCGGGTCGAGCCCGCTGATCGGCGCGTTCATGGCGGCGGTCAAGGGGGCGTGGTTGAAGACCAGCTGGTCGTCTGTGTGATCCCCAGCCGCCAGGCGGTTGTAGATAGGTCCCATCGTCTGATCGACATAGAGCTCGTGACCCTGCCCGCCGGCGATGGCCACACCCGCTGCCTGGGTCGACAGGTAGTCGCTCCGCACCACCTCGACGTGTCCGATTCCGAACAGCCGCACCAGGTACACCGCCAGCACAGCGCTGCACACCATGGCGACGAGCAGGACGCGCTGCCGGGGGAGCGAGCAGGCGCTGCCCTCTGGGATACGCGGGCATCGTGGCACAGCCGCGATCGCCACGAAGGGCCCGGCGCAATCCCGTAACCGGAGCGTTGGGGGGGTCAGAACCTGCCAACCTGCCGCCATGCGATACGTCCGAATCACTCAGGCCACCCGGCCCCGGACGCGACATGCGCTGGTGCTGCTTGTCTTCGTGGCGCTCAGCTTCCTGCTGTTCGCCGCGGCCGACCTGCACCCAACGTCGACTCTGATCGGGGCCACCAACGCTGATCCATCACTGCACGTGTGGTTCATGCGCTGGCTTCCGCACGCGATGTCGGCACACATCAACCCGCTGTTCAGCGCGCACGTCGACGAGCCGGGCGGTGTCAACCTGATGTGGAACACGTGGGTCCCGTTGCCGGCGCTGGTGCTGACGCCGCTCACCATCGTGGGTGGCCCGGTGACATCGTTCGACGCGGCGGTGACGCTCGGCATCGCGCTCAGTGCCTGGTGCATGTACCTGGCGGCCGAACACTTCGTCCATCGAACCTGGCCGGCGATCGCGGCAGGCGCCGCCTACGGCTTCTCGCCATTCCTCCTGGATCACGCGTACGTGGGACATTCGAACCTGGTGCTGGCCTTCGTGCCACCTCTGATGCTGATCGCTCTGGACAGCATCCTGGTTCGCCAGGCCGTTTCGGCGTGGCGGTCCGGCCGCTGGTTTGGTCTGCTCATGGCCGTGCAGTTCTTCATCAGCGAGGAGCTGCTCGCCTCCGAGGCGGTCGCCGTCCTCATCGGCATCGCCGTGCTCGCTGTGCTGCGACGTGGCCAGCTGGCCAACCGGTGGCGCTATGCCGTACGCAGCTTTGCGGTCGCGCTGCTCGTGTTCGTTCCCCTGGCGGCGTATCCGCTGTGGTTCCAGTTCTTCGGACCAGGAGTGCCGCAGGGGAGCGTCACTGCGACGAACTTCTTCGTCACCGACCTGCTCAACCTGGTTCTTCCCACCGACGCTCAGGGCTTGGAGCCGGGCTTCGCGAAAACCGTGTCGCAGTCGTACGCCGGCAACTCGGGGGAATGGGGTGGCTACCTCAGCCTCCCGATGCTCGTGGTCGTGGGCTGGGCGGTGTGGCACGGCCGCCGGCAGCTGCTGGTGCGGGTCGTGGCTCTGACCGGCCTGGCCCTCCTGGTGCTGAGCTTCGGCTCCAGCCTTCACGTTGCCGGCATGGACACCCACATCCCGCTGCCCGGCTTGATCCTCGCCCGTCTGCCCCTCCTCGAGGATCTTCTGCCGACGCGGTTCTCACTCTATGTCGCGCTGATGGCGGCGCTGCTCGTGGCCATCGCTCTCGCCGCGACGCCGCAGCCGCGACGCCGACGGCGGTGGCTGGCGGTGAGCCTCGCGCTGCTGGCGGCGTCGTACCTGCCGCCTCTCCCCTTTCCCACACATTCGGCCACCAGTCCGGCGTTCTTCGCCGTCACTCCGCGCCCATATCCAACCAATGCAGCGCTCCTGGTGGTCCCGTTCTCGCAGGACTTCTACAGCCCTGACGCGATGCTCTGGCAGGCGCAGGCCGGGATGTCGTTCCGAATGCCGGAGGGCTACATCATCGACACCCTCCCGTCCGGGAGGGCCGGGACAGGTCCTCCTCCGAGCAGCACCTCCGTGGTTCTGGCGGCGATCTCAGACGGCAGGGCGACGAGTGCCGGGGTCGATTCGGACACGCGCGGGCGGATCGCCACGGAGCTGCACCAGTGGGGGATCACCGGCGTGGTCTTCGTCCCCACCGGACGGCATGACGACGCGGTCCGCAACTTCCTGGTGAGCATGTTCGGCGACTCGTACCGCACCGAGCTGGGGGTGACGTACTGGCCGCTGAAGGCGGCCCGCTCGGCCCCTCCCGATCAGCAGCGCGGCGGCTGAGGATCACCCAAGGGATCAGCCGGCGGGGTCGACCAGCTGTTCGCGATCGTGCGACTGGCTCTCAGCGATGGCGGCGACACGTTCGAGCGTGTCGATCTCGTCCACAGGTTTGTCCTGTCGCCAGCGGGCGATCCTCGGGAAACGCAGCGCATACCCGGAGCGGTGTCGGGGCGAGGGTTGCACCGCATCGAACGCCACCTCGAGGACAATCTCTGGGCGCACGGACCGGTAGTAGCCGTTGTCGGCGATAGTGATGTCGTGCAGCAGCGCGGTCATCTCGGCGATCTCCACATCGGTGAGCCCCGTGTACGCCTTGCCGATGGTGGCCAGATCTCCGTTGGCGTCGGGGACCGCGAACGTCACATCGCTCAGAACCCCGCGTCGCTTGCCGTGTCCCCACTCCGCGCCCACCACGACCACATCGAGGGTGTCGAGTGGTCGCTTTAGCTTCAGCCAGGCGAGGCCGCGGCGTCCCGGCGTATAGGCCGACTCAGGATCCTTGAGCATCAGCCCCTCGTTGCGGCGCGCCCGCGCCGCGATGAAGCGGGCGTCGACCGCGTCCGCACCCACCGCCGCCTCCAGATGGGCGAGCGCGAAGCCATCCCCAAGGGCCAGCGACTCGAGGCGGTGGCGACGCACGCGAAGTGGCGTGTCGAGGAGAGATTCGCGGTCATGGAGTAGCACGTCCCAGGCGACGTACACGACCGGAACGGCCTGGCGCACCGCCGGCGACGGGTTGCGCCGTCCCAGGCGCGTCTGCAGGTCGCGAAACGGCAGCACCCGTCCGCCACGGAAGGCCAGGAGCTCGCCGTCGAGGACGACATCAGGGATCCGGGCACCGGCGTCGACGACCTCGGGGAACTGCTCGGTGACATCCTTGAGATCGCGGCTGTACAGCGCCACGCGACCCGAGCTCTTGTGCAGCTGGCAGCGAATTCCGTCGTACTTGTCCTCGACCCACACCTCCTCACCCATCCGCCGCACCGCTTCCGTGGCATCGGCGACCGGGGATGCGAGCATGAAGCGAAGGGGGGCGAAGTATTGGGGCGTGTCGATGGTCTCGCCGCGAGCCACCAGGCAGGCGACCGCGCCCAGGTCGCCGAGCAGCATCACGGCTCGGGCAACCTCAGGGGCGGGGCGGCCGAAGGCGGTTCCGATGGCCTCCTCCACCAAGCCCTCACGCAATCCGATGCGCATGTCACCGCTGAGCAGCTTGACCACGTACCGTCCCTCGTCCGGCGAACACCTGCGCAGCAGGTCGGCAAGCACAGCTTCGCGCGCCTGCGTCCCCCTGGCCTCAGCGATCGCCGAGAACGCGGCATCGATGTCCACGAGGTCAACCCCCTGGTGGGTCCGCGACGGACCGGCCGTCGCGAGCACCTCAGCGGTGGCGTCGCCTCCATCGCCGTGGCGACGGTACGCGGCCGACAACGCCGCCGCGTCGACGCCGGTGACCTCGCGCAGCACGGTGGAGAGCGATGACCCACCGATGTTCAGGGTGCGCGGGTCACCCGGTGCGAAGACGCGTCCGGAGTAATAGCGGGTGGCCAGCAACAGTCGCCCGGCGTCGAGCGCCAGCAGGTGATCCGCAAGCAGTCGAACCTTGGCCTTCTTCGATCCGGTCGCCGCAATGGCGTCGGCGGTCACAGCGAACGAGGCGAGCGTGGCCGCTGCTTCCATGGCTGGATCATCGCCCACCAGAGGCGGCGAGATCCGTCCGCTCCATTCGCGTGGTGGCGTATAACCATCCAATGTCGAGGCGCGGTGGATAACCAGTCGCTGGCTGCGGCCAACCGCTTCAGCGAGGTCAACCTCATCGCCGACCCGCTGTACGGCTACATCGAGATCACCAAAGGCACGCCGACCGAGCCCGGCGAGCGCACCCTTCTCGACCTGCCGTGGCTGCAGCGCCTGCGGCGCATCCACCAGCTGCAGTCGGCATGGTGGGTGTTTCCGTCCGCTGAACACTCGCGCTTCGTTCATCTTCTGGGCGCCATGCACCTGGCCAGCCTGTTCGCCCGGCGCATCGACTCCTCGCTGCGCGCCGCCTTTCCCGACGCCCCCTCACCGGCGTGCGTGGAAGAGACGCTCCGCCTTGCCGGCTTGCTCCACGACGTCGGCCACGGACCGTTCGGTCACTTCTTCGACCAGGAGGTGCTTGGCAACTGGCGACTCAACCACGAGGACATCGGGCGATGGCTTGTCGAGAACCAGCTCGCCGACACCATCGCGGGGCTGCGTGCATCGCCGTCCGGCAGGTTCGAGCCGGATGAATCAGTTGATCCGCGCTGGGTCTCCTGGGTGATGGCGGACGCCGACGTCGCCGGGTACGACCCGCCAGGCTGGCTGCGCGCCTGCAAGCCCATCCTCTGCGGGCCCGCCACCGTCGACAACCTCGACTACGTGCGCCGTGATGCGTACATGTGCGGGATCGCGCTCGGCCCTGTGGATGTGCAGCGGCTGATCCACTATTCCTTCGTCACTGGGGACACACTGGTGCTGCACATGCACGCGGCCGGCGCGTTGCAGATGTTCCTCGCGTCGCGCCTGTACATGTACACGCAGGTCTATCACCATCGCACCGGTCGGCGGTTCGACCTGGCCATGCGCGAGATCTTTGCCGACACCATCGCGCTGCTTCTACCCGGCAATCCCCTCGAACACCCTGACGACTACCTGCGGCTGACCGATTGGTCGGTGCTGGAGGCCGCACAACGCTGGATGCGTGCACCGGCGGGCAGCGAGGAGCGCAGGCTGGGCGAGGCGTGGGGACGGCTGCTTGGCCGCGACCTGCACTGGCATCTCGCCTACGAGACCATCGCCCACCGCGGCCACGACCTCTCGACGCTGCGAGAGCGCTTGCTGGCCGCCATCCCGGCCGTGACCGCCCGCGTGCAGGTGGACATCGTGTCCGCCAAGATCGCCCCGCACAACCCGATGGCGGACCACGGCTTTGTTGCCATGTACGACCCCATCAAGGGAACTGTCGAGCGTCATCACACAGCGGAGATGATCGAGCGGCTTCCGCAGCACAACCAGCTGGTCCGCGTGTTCACCGATGACGTGAAAGCCATCCCGATGCTCCATGGCGCCGCGCACGGTCTGCTCAGCTAGCCCGCCACCGACCGGTCGCGATAGGTCCGAGCGGTGAGGGCGGCCACGACCACGCACACGGCGGCGGCCACCGCGAAGATGCCCATCGCCACCGCGTCCGCTGACGCTGTGCTGCCGTGCACCGACGAGGTGTAGACCGCGCCGGTGACGGCGAGGCCGATGATCACGCCCGCGTTCCTGGCGGTTGAGAGAAAGCCCGCCGCGCTGCCCAGCGCATCACCCGGGGCCACCCGGATCGCCGCCGACGTGTTCGGTGATGAGAAGTAGCCGTTGCCGAGGCCCAGCACCAGCAACCCCACGAGCAACAGCCACCAGGCGTCGAGATGGGCCGCCAGCGCAGCCAGGGCCAGGCCCGTGGCAGCCAAGCCCATCCCGGTCGCGGTGCTGACCTGGGTGCGCCCAGCGTCGCTGAGCTTGCCGCCGCGACGGGAGGTGGCGCCGATGCCCACCGCGATGGGGACGAAGGCGAGCCCGGCCACGATCGGGGCTGCGCCGTGGGCCTGTTCGAGCCAGTACGGCAGCAACGCGAAACACGACATCAGCGTCCCGGTGCTGAGCAGCGTTGCCATGGTTGCGGCAGCAAAGCGGGAGTTGCGCAGCAGCCGCCCGTCGATCACCGGCCGGCGCGCGATCAGCTCGGTGGGCACCAGCAGCAGCAGGCTGATCCACGCCACCGCGAACCACACCTCGGGCCCGGCATTGCCCACCACCGGGCCGCCGATCGACGCGATGCCTGCGCCGAGGCCGAGCAGAAGCGTGGCGGTGAGGATCGACCCGGGAATGTCTACTGTGACAGTGCGTCGCTCCTCGCCACCGGGCACGAACCTGATCGCCAGAGCGGCGCCGACGGCTGCCATGGGCAAGCCAGCCCAGAAGATCGCCTGCCATCCCCCGATCGCCACCAGGATGCCGCCGAGGGGCGGTCCCGCCAGGCCGGCAAGAGCCTGGGTGATCACCAGCACGGCAACCGCTCGTCCGGTGCGCCCGCGCGGCGCGTGTTGGGCGATGAGTGTCAGGCTGCCGGCGGTGAGCACACCCCCGCCGACGGCCTGGATGGCTCGGGTGGCGAGCAGCCAGCCGAACGAGGGCGCCAGGGCCGCCATCACCGACCCGGCCGCGAAGACCGCGAAGCCGGCGAGATAGACCCGCCTGCGACCGAGACGATCGCCAAGGCGCCCCAGCGTCGGCAGAGTGGCCGTGATCGCCACCAGGTAGACGCTGAGCACCTCCTGGCCGGCGCTCAATGGGACCGCGAAGTGGTGCACCATCGGATCCAGCGCGACCGCCACGATGGTCGCGTCAGCCATGCTGATGAAAGCCCCGACCGCTAGGGCGATCAGCAGCCAGCGATGTCGCCCGGCAGGCTCTCCGACGGCTTCGGCCACGTCGGCCGGCACCACCACGCGCTGCGCGGCGACGGTACTCTGAACCGCCCGCGAGGTCGACATGAAGGTCAGGAGCGCAGCGGGATGCGCGGACCTGAGGGCATCACCGGCCCGGACGCGCTGGCGAAATTCTCCTGGCTGACGCGCCCGGCGATGTGCGTGGCCACCTCACGGAACACCGCTCCCACAGCGCTGTCCGGGGCGGCGGCCATCAGTGGCTGGCCGTCACCCCCACCGAGGCGGATGCGCGGATCCAGCGGGACCGCCCCCAGGAATGGCACGCTGTACTTCTCGGCGAGCTCGCGGCCGCCGCCGCTACCGAAGATGTCAGTGGTCTGGTGGCAATGCGAGCACACGAAGCCGCTCATGTTCTCGACGATGCCGAGCACCGGCACCTTGACCTGGCGGAACATCTCGATGCCCCTGCTGACGTCGGCGAGCGAGACATCCTGCGGCGTGGTGACGATCACCGCCCCGGTCATGGGCACGCTCTGGGCCAGGCTCAGCTGCACGTCGCCCGTCCCCGGGGGGAGGTCGACCACGAGGTAGTCGAGCTCACCCCACTCCACCTCATAGAGGAACTCGCGCAACCCCTTGGCGAGCATCGGTCCGCGCCAGATCACCGGCTGCCCGGGCTTGAGGATGGTGCCGAACGACATCACCTTGATGCCGTACGCGTTGAGCGGGCTGATGCGGTTGGTCGCGCCCTGCTCGGGCTGGGCGGTGATGCCCATCATGATGGGCACGTTGGGCCCGTACACGTCAGCGTCCAGCAGACCGACGCGAGCTCCAGTCAGGCTCAGCGCCAGCGCGGTGTTGACGCTCACGGTGGTCTTGCCGACTCCGCCCTTGCCCGCGCTGACTGCCAGCACGTTGCGCACGCCGGCGATCTCCTGACGGCCGGGCAGACCGCGCGTCGAGGTGACGTTGGCGTCCCAGGTGATGTCGACGGTCTGGATGCCGGGGACGCGGCCGATCACGGCAGCCTCGATGTCAGAGCGGATGCGGTCCTTGAGCGGACACGCAGGGGTGGTCAGCACCACGCGAATCAAGGCGGTCGCACCCTCGACACGGATGTCCTTGAGCATCCCAAGCTCCAGCATGGGACGGCGCAGCTCCGGGTCGACGACTCCGGCGAGCGCCTGCTCGAGGACAGCCGCGGGCGACGCGTCACTCATCGATAACGAGTATGGCAGAGGCTGTTGGGAGGCCGGCCCGCCGCCGATGAGCGGTCGCCGTCGCGCCACTAGAATGCCCGTTCATGTTGAGCCGCGCCGCGGTCCGCGACCTCGAGCGGCAGGTTGGTGTGCCGCACGTATACACGCGGCCCGCTGATCTTGCCGCCTACGCCTATGACGCCTACGGAGCATCAGGGCTGCGCAGGGTGGCCGATGCCGTGGTCTTCCCGGAGTCGACCGATGAGGTGTCAGGCGTGCTGGCGGTGTGCGCGGCACATGGGGTGGCGGTGGTTCCCCGAGGTGCCGGCACGGGCTACGCAGGTGGTGCGACCTCGGATGGCGGCGTGATCCTCAACCTGTCGCTGATGACCCGCCTGAGCGCCGTCGATGTCGAGGCGCAGCGGATCGCCGCCCAGGCGGGCGTGGTCACCGCGCAGGTCCATGCCAGGGCCTCCGCTGCAGGCTTGTACTACCCGCCCGACCCCGGTTCCTCCACGACCTCCACCATCGGCGGCAACGTGGCCTGCAATGCCGCCGGACCGCACACGCTCCGGTACGGCACGACCACCGATTTCGTGGCCGGCCTCACCGTGGTGCTCGCCGATGGGCGCATTGCCCGAGTCGGTGAGGGCGCGGAGGCGCCCCAGCTGCTGCCGTTGCTCTGTGGATCCGAGGGAACGCTGGCGATCATCACGGAGGTGGTGTTGCGGCTGATCATGTCCCCAGGAGCGCGCGGCACCTTGGCGGCGACCTTCGATGACATGGAGGCTGCGGCGGCGGCCGTCGCCGCGATCAGCGAGGCGGCCATCGTGCCCGCCGCTTTGGAGTTCCTCGACCGCGCCGCGCTGGATGCAATCGCCGCGACCGAGGCGGGCGACGTCGCCCCCGGGGCAGGGGCGCTGCTGATCGTCGAGGTCGAGGGCACCGCCGAGGACGTGGAGGCCCACACAGACGGTGTTCGCGAGGCGCTGGCGGGCGCCGGCGCCCGCGCGCTCGAGCACGCCACCAGCGCCGACGAAGCCGCCCGGCTGTGGCGCCTGCGCAAGTCGGTGAGCGCCGCCGTCGCCAAGGTGCAGATCGGCAAGGTGAATGAGGATGTGGTGGTTCCCCGGGACCGGGTCGCAGAGCTGGTGTCGCGCAGCCGGCAGATCGGCGTCGTCAACGGGCTGCCCGTGGTCAATTTCGGCCACCTCGGCGACGGCAACATCCACACCACCTTCCTCATCGATCCGCGTGTCTCCGGGGACAGGTTGCGAGCCGCCGCCGCCGTCGAGCAGCTCTTCGACACCGTGCT
The DNA here is from genome assembly GCA_016464795.1 of Candidatus Amunia macphersoniae. Classification (GTDB taxonomy): domain Bacteria; phylum Chloroflexota; class Dormibacteria; order Aeolococcales; family Aeolococcaceae; genus Aeolococcus; species Aeolococcus macphersoniae. Next base: position 24,468 of record JAEKNN010000051.1, read on the forward strand.
GATGATGGGCGGATCGCTCAGCGGTGAGCACGGCGTCGGGACGGCCAAGCTGGCATTCGTGGAGCGTCAGCTGGGAGAGGCGCAGGTGGCCCTGATGCGCCGCATCAAGCTGGCCTTCGACCCGGCCGGGATCCTCAACCCCGGAAAGAAGATACCCTCCCCGCCGCCGGTGTCCGCTGGCGTCGATGTGCGCCGGTCCGCGCTGGAGCCGAGCGCCTTCGGCTAGCACGCCCGGCCTCAGCCCAGCCTGACCACGGTTGCACGCCAGGCCATGGCGCTGCCCTCGGTCAGCTCGAACGTACAGGGCTCCACGGCGCCGAGCTGCCACCCCCTGGCGAAGGCCGCGTCCAACTCGTCGCGGCGGATGCGCCGTGGCCCCCACCGCCCCGGCTGCGCGTCGCTGAACACCACCAGGTGGTAGACGCCCCCTGGCGTCAGCACGTCGCGGATCGAGGCAACGTAGCGGGAGCGATCAGCGTCGTTGAAGACGTGAAACACGCCGCTGTCGAGCACCGTGTCGAAGCTGGCATCGAGGAAGCTGAGGTCGAGCGCGTCACCGACCTCGAACCGAGTCCCGCCCAGGCCCCGTTCATTGGCCCTCTGCCGAGCGATGGCGATCGCTCTTCGCGATGAGTCGACCCCGGTCGCCTGCAACCCATGGCTGGCGGCGAGCAGGGCAACTTCCCCGGTCCCGCAGCCGACGTCGAGGACTCGGCCCTGCACCGCCCCCGTTGTGAACAGCTCGCGGAGTGCTGGTTGCGGCCTGCCGATCTCCCACGGTGGCGTGGTGGCGTAGGCGTGGTCGAAGCTGGTGAATCCGGGGAGTGTGAACTCGGGATCATTCATCGGCTATTCCTCGGCGCTCAACAACGCCCCGACGAAGTCCGTCTGTGAGACGCGGGCGGCCAGGTCGTGTCCGGCGACCTCCATGTCGAGGGCAGCGTCATAGATGAACGAGTACACGTTCTCCATGGTCCAGTCACCGAAGCCGAGATCAGCGAGCACGTCGCCGAGACGCCTGTCGGTCACACCGGCCTGCAGCGTTTCCGTCGCCGCCTGGTACAGCGCCACCAGGATGCGCAGCTCGGCCTCGTACTCCTCGATCAGCTCCGGATCGGCCTCGTCCGCACGCAGCTTGGTGAGGGTCGACCGGATTGCCTGGATCTCGAGCTGATACTCGTCCACGTCCGTACCCACGGTTGCTCAGGTGACTGTGAAATCAGAAGAAGAGGTGGTGCAGCGCGATGCTCGGCGCCGCCAGGATGGCGATGATGTTCATCACCTTGATCATCGGGTTGATCGCCGGACCGGCCGTGTCCTTGCACGGGTCCCCGACGGTGTCACCGGTCACGGCGGCGGCATGGGTGTCGGTTCCCTTGCCCCCAAAGTGTCCGTCTTCGATGTACTTCTTGGCGTTGTCCCACGCGCCGCCCCCGGTGGTCATCTGCAGTGCCACGAAGAGACCGACGACGATGGTGCCGAGCAGCATCGCACCAAGGGCTTGCGGACCGAGGATGAAGCCGACGAGCAACGGCGCTGCCACCGGCAGAAGGCCGGGGATGATCATCTCCCGCTGCGCCGCAGCAGTGACCAGCGCCACGCACCGCGCGTATTCCGGCTTGGCGGTGCCCTCCATGATGCCGGGGATCTCCCGGAACTGACGCCGCACCTCGATGACCACGCCACCCGCGGCGCGACCGACGGCGAGCATGCAGAGCGCGCCAAAGAGGAAGGGCATGATGCCGCCGAGGAAGAGGCCGACGATCACAACCCCGTTGGACAGCGAGAGGTCAAAGCTGAACGGGACCCCGTTGTGGTTCTTGGTCAGGACGTCGGTGTAGCTGGCGAAGAGCACCAGCGCTGCCAGCCCGGCGGACCCGATGGCGTATCCCTTGGTGACTGCTTTGGTGGTGTTGCCGACCGCGTCGAGCGGGTCGGTCACCGCGCGCACCTCGGCGGGTAGCTCCGCCATCTCCGCGATCCCGCCGGCGTTGTCTGTGATCGGCCCGTAGGAGTCGATGGCGACGATGATGCCGGTCATCGAGAGCATCGACATCGCCGCGATGGCGATGCCGTACAGGCCCGCCAGCGCTGCGGAGCCGAGGATTCCCACTCCGATCACCAGCACCGGGATGGCGGTGCCCTCCATGCCGATGGCCAGGCCGGCGATGATGTTGGTGGCGTGTCCGGTCTGCGAGGCGTGGGCGATGGTGCGCACCGGCCAGAACTGAGCACCCGTGAAGAACTCGGTGATCAGACAGATCAGCACAGTGATGACGATGCCGATCACCGCGCACCAGAAGAGGTTGTTGGCACCGGCGGTGAACGATGAGTTGTTGAACTCACCGTTGGTATCGAGCACCCGGGTGGCGAGGTAGAACAGCGGGATCGCCACCACCACTGCAGCGGCAAGGCCTTTGTACAGGGCTCCCATGATCCAGCCGTTGCGTGGGATCCTGATGAACCAGGTGCCCACGATCGAGGCGACGATGCTGATGCCTCCAAGGATCAGCGGGTAGATGATGAAGGCCAGGCTGTGACCGGTCTTGCTGGTGTAGAGGAGTCCGCCGAGCAGCATCGCCGCCACCGCCGTGACCCCGTACGTCTCGAAGAGGTCGGCTGCCATCCCGGCACAGTCGCCGACATTGTCGCCGACGTTATCGGCGATCACCGCCGGGTTCCTGGGATCGTCCTCGGGGATGCCCGCCTCCACCTTGCCGACCAGGTCGGCGCCGACATCCGCTGCCTTGGTGTAGATGCCGCCACCAAGACGAGCGAAGACCGAGATCAGCGATGCGCCGAAGGCGAAGCCGACGATGTAGTCGATGTTCTGGAAGAGCCCGTAGGCGATGACCACGCCGATGAGGCCGAAGGCGACCACCATCAGGCCGGTCACGGCGCCTCCGCGAAAGGCCATGCGCAATGCGGGTTGCAGGCCACCACGGGCCGCCTCGGCGGTGCGCAAGTTGCTGCGCACCGAGATGTTCATCCCCACATACCCGGCCGCCGCGCTCAGCAAGGCTCCGAGCAGGAACAACACAGCGGTCTGCCACCCCAGAGAGACCAGCAGAAACACGAAGATCACAGCCCCGATCGCCGCGATGATCGTGTACTGCCGATTGAGGTATGCCTTGGCACCCTCCTGGATCGCCAGGGCAATCTCGCGCATCCGCTCGTTGCCCTGGGGCTGACGAAGCACCCAGAAGATCAGGTAAACGGCGTAGGCCAGCCCAATGACGCCGGCAGCGGCGATGGGCAGCAGGACAGTGGTGGTCATGCGGTCCTTCCAAACCGGCGGCACGGCACAGGGCGACCGCCGTCTCTGACGAGCCGCGAGATTGTAACGACCGGCGACCCTGATGCGATCTTGCCGTGTACCCTCGAGCTCATGGCAGTCCCACCGTCCACTGTCATCATCGCCGTCGGCGACGAGGTTCTCTCCGGCCACACCCAGGACACCAACTCGTCATTCCTTGCCCAACGAGCGTTCGCGGCGGGGTATCCGGTGAAGCGGATCGAGGTGGTGGCGGACAGCGTCGACGATGTTGTCGATGCCGTTCAGCGCGCCGTCGCCCAGCCTGAGGTGGCCCGGATCGCCGTGTGCGGTGGAATCGGTCCCACCCCGGACGACCGCACCTTCGCGGCGGTTGCGCGTGCCCTGAACCGCGACCTGGAGGAGAACCCGGTGGCGCTGGCTCACATCAGTGGCATCGTGACCCGAATGTACGCGGCGGGATGGGTGACCAGCGAGGAGGTCAGTGAGGGCAATCGGCGCTGTGCGATGGTGCCCGTCGGCGGGATCGTGCTCGTCAATCGAAGGGGCATGGCCCCCCCGATGGCGTACGAGGTTGGCGCTCACCGTTGGTTGTTCATCCTCCCAGGGGTACCGCGCGAGTTGACGACCATCGTCGACGAGGAGATGATCCCGCGCTTCTTCACCGGCGGCACAGCGTCGTCAGTGAGCGAGGTCAGCTACCAATCCGTGCCCGAAGCAGAGCTGTACGCGCCCCTGCGTCAACTGGCTGCGGAGTTCGACGATGTGGTTGCCGGCTCCTATCCGCAGACGGAGGCGCGACGCGTGGTGGTCCGATTGCGGGGACTGGACAGGGAACGTGTGCTGCTGGCAACAGCGCGCATGCTCGAGCTGGACCACCGCGGCGAGCTGGTCGACGCCTGGGCCCCTGAAAAGAACTGATCACCGCCGGGTGGGGGCGTGGTCAGACCGCCTTCTGCAGGTTCCGGGCGCGGGGCCCCTTGGGGCTGTCGACGACCTCGAACGTCACCGATTCACCCTCCTCGAGGCTGTCGAAATCGACAGTGGTGAGCTCGGTGCGGTGGAAGAATGCTTCCGAGCCGTCGTCACCGCGGACGAAACCGAAACCGCGGTCGGGGCTGATCATCTTGATGCGGCCAGCGGACACTTGTGGGGGCCTCCAGGACTCGTTGCTGAAAACAAGACAAAGGAACGCCCGCGCTGCCGGCCCTTGCTGGGGACGCATCGGCAACGTCGGAAACCTGCGGTCAGCGAGACCGAGAGCGCCAAAGAGGCGGAAGTCCCTCCGTCTCTCGTCGCTCAATCGAGAATAACAGGGGTGTCACTGCGATTGCCCCTGCCATGAGGCATACAGGTCGAGCAGGGAATCAGGCAGGCCGGCGTAGTACGACTCGACGTCGATGTTTGCCGGATACGGAGAAGATGTGGCGACCGAGTGATCGCGCCCGGTGAGTGCGTCCCAGGCGTCCGCGACCGGCTTGGACACTCCCGTCGCATCAACCAATCCGCTCCGGGCGAGCCAGGGCAGACGATCCGCCGGGGGCGCCTCGCGAAGCCGCTGACCCCAGTCGCTCCATGATCCGGCGTGGAGCCCGGCGACGCCGCTGCCGGCCAGCCGCTGCAGGAGTTGGTCGCACGAGGAGCGGGTCACCTCCGACGGTGCCGTGACCCGATCGGGCGTGCCCTCCGGCTCGGCGTCGGCGGCGGAGTCACCCGACGCCAGGCCAATCTCCACGATCAGGGGCACCGACGCGCCGGCGAGCGCCTGCGCGAGCGCGGCGATGAAGATCCCCCTGCCCGGGTCGAGGCCCTCGCTCGGCAGTGGCAGGCGCTGCGGCTCCATCGCGAGGCCGAGGATGTCCACGTACGGAGCCACCGCGGCCAGCCGGACACCACGCGCCCGGACCACGTCAGTCTGGCCGAGCGTCAGCCTGCACTGCTCCTCCTGCGCGTGCACACGCTCGGCGAGCAGGGCGGCCCACGTGGACATGTGCACCGTGCGTCGCGGTCTGATCGTGGTTGCGGGATCCACACCGAGGTCCCAGGCGGCAATCGCCGGGTGATGTGCAAACGCTGCCAGCATCGCATCCAGCCAACGCACCTGCACCTCGAGCATGAGCGGATCGGCGTAGATGTCACGTGGACCGCCGGTGACCACTCGCCCATCGGTGATGCAGCGCACCCCCTGCCGCGGCGCGCGCCTGTCGATCGCGTACGAGGGCAGCATCACGCAGTCCCCGATCGACTGGGCGAACAGCGTTGGCACGACGCGGATCCCCAGCTCTCGGGCTGTTCCCAGCAAGGTCTCGAGGTCGCGCATGCGTCGCGGATTGGGCACCCGATCGGAGGGCATGAAGGCGTCCCAGCTGAGGTTCAGCCGCACCACCGGAATTCGACGAGCCGCTATCTGAGTGAGGTCACGGGTCACCACGTCTGCGTTGAATTCGTGCCACAGGTAGGGGCCCACCGCCGCGGGACGGTACGAGACCCCCACCTCGAGCTGGTCGTATTGGTACTGCTCCACTAGTAGACGAAGAGATCGATGCCTCCGGCGACCGCGAGCACCTGTCCCGTGATGTAGCGCGCCTCCGGTGACACGAGGAAGCAGATGGCGTGGGCGATGTCCTCGGGTGCCCCGGCGGTACGCAGGGCTGTGCGCAACACCATTCGGTCGTTCATCTTCGGGCTGCCTGCCTTGAAGGCCTCGGTGCTGATGATCCCTGGTGCGATGACGTTGGCGGTGATTCCATATCGAGCGCCCTCCAGCGCCATCGACTTGCCGAGGCCGATGAGGCCCGCCTTGGTCGTCGAATAGGACGCCTGTCCGAACCCGCCGAGCGTACCGGCAACCGACGCCATGTAGATGACGCGGCCCCAGTTCTGCTCGCGCATGTACGGCCACACCGCCTTGGTGCAGAGCATCGCCCCGCTGAGGTTGACGCGGAGGTCGCGCTCCCACAGCTCATCGCTCTGGTTCTCGATCTGCGCGACATGGTCGAGCGTGCCCGCGTTGTTGACGAGGATGTCGATGGAGCCAAACTCCTTCTTCACTTGGGCGAAGACCTCGAGCACCTGCTCCTTGTCGGTGACATCCATCTTCATCGCTGCAGAGCGACGGCCCATCTGCCGGATCTCCTCGCTGGTCTGCTCTGAGTACACCGCATGTTGGGAGGTGAACAGTTGCGCGAGCGCGGAGTTGGCGCCCTCGGCGGCCTGCTGGATGTCCGGGTCGGATTCGAGGAGGATGTCGGTGACCACGACGTCAGCCCCTGCCCGGGCGAGGGCCAAACAGTCGGCACGGCCGAGACCGCGCGATCCGCCGGTGACGACGGCAACCCTGCCGGTGAGGTCGAACATGCCGCGGTCTCCCAAGTGACTGCTGTATCGGGCGCAGAGTTTATAGTCGGCCGGTCTCCACACGGCGATGGGGCTCGCCCGGGAGCGACTGATGGCAGCATTCCTCGAGGTCGATGTCGTCGTCGAGGTTCCGAAGGGAAGTCGCAACAAGTTCGAGCGGGATCCGGTGGTGAATGCGATCAGACTCGACCGCGAGCTCTTCACGGTAACCCGTTACCCCGCGGATTACGGCTTCGTGGTCGCCACGCTCGGGGGGGACGGCGATCCGCTCGATGCGCTGGTGCTGCTCGGCGAGCCGACCTTCTCCGGCTGCCACATCTTCTGCCGTCCCTTGGGCGTCTTCCGGATGTCCGACGAGCATGGCCCTGACGCCAAGCTGCTGATGGTGCCGCGACCGCGGCCGAGATCCTGCGCGGCCAAGCCCGGTCGCCGGCTGGTGAGCCCGCGCCGGCGGAGGGCCAGGACGGCACCCAGGCCGTCCGCCCTTGCGCGAGGTGACGCTCAGCTGGCCGCGGCCACCGCCTGGGTGACCAGCGGGTCCTCCCTGATGACGCGCGGACGCGCCGCCAGTGCCTTGCGCTCGCCCAGGATCAAGCGGCTGATCACCAGGCGCTGGATCTCGGCCGTCCCTTCCCAGATCTGATAGATCTTGGCATCGCGCATGAAGCGCTCCACCGGGTATTCCTTGATGTAGCCGTACCCGCCGAGCACCTGCACGGCGTCGGTGGTGACCCGCATGGCAACGTCACCAGCCATCAACTTGGCCATCGATCCCTCGCCGCGTGCGAACTGGATGCTGTTCTGGGCCATCCACGCAGCCCGCAGGGTCAGCAACCAGGCGGCGTCGATCTCGGTGGCCATGTCGGCCAGCTTGAAGGCAATCGCCTCGTGCCGCGCGATCGGCTTGCCGAATGCGATGCGCTCGAGGGAGTAGTCGCGGGCGAATTCGTACGCTGCCCTGGCGATGCCCACGGCGCCGGCGGCGACCAGGGGCCGTGTGGCCTCGAGCATGAGCAGGGCGCCGATGGCGCCGGGGCCTGTCGCGTTCCCCTCCCTGTCGAAGCCCAGGCGTGCCTCCTCGGGCACGAAGCAGTCCTCGAAGATGACCTGCGCGGTGTGCGACGCCCGCACCCCCAACTTCCTCTCCTTGCGACCCTGCCGCATGCCGGGTGTGTCCTTCTCGATGACGAAACCGGCGATGCCTCCTGCGCCTGCCGACCTGTCGGTGGTGGCGAATGCAACCTGGACGTCGGCGATGCCGCCGTTGGTGCAGAACTGCTTGGTACCGTTGAGCACGTAGCCGCCGTCGACCTTGGTGGCGGTGGTTTCGAGGGCCATCGAGTCCGAGCCGCTGTTGGGCTCGGTCAGGCCCATGGCCCCGATGCGCAGGTGTGCGGGGTCGCAGAAAAGGCTGATGTACTTCTTCTTCTGCTCCTCGGTGCCCATGGCCAGGATGGCTGCGCCGGCGAGGCCGGTGGCGTTGATCGACACGCCGATGCCCGCGTCGCCCCACGAGAGCTGCTCGGTGAGGATCAGGGAGGTCATCAGGTCGAGGCCGCCGCCGCCGTACTCCTCGGGGAAGCCGCTGGCGGCGTCCAGCCCGAGGTCGTGCGCCTTGTGCATCACGGCCCAGGGCGTCTCCTCCTTCTCGTCGTAGTCGCCGGCGACCGGTCGCATCTCGTTGACCGCGAACTCATGGGCGAGCTTGCGGATCTCCTCCTGCTCCTGGGTGAAACTGAAGTCGAACCCCATGTCCTTCTGTCCCTCTAACGTGCCAGCCGGACGGTGGCCCGACCGTTGGTGAGTACGCGATCGCCGCTGCTCGAGGTGGCCTCGAGCTCCAGGGCGGCTGTGCCATTGGAGTCGTCGACGGTGACCACGTGGCCCGTGCAGGTCACCGTCTCGCCGGGAAGCAGGGGCTTGGAGAAGCGGCATGAGACCTCCCCGACCCGCTCGTAGCCGCCGGCCCAGCGAGCCACGGCCTCAGTGAGGATGGCCATCTCGAGGAACCCGTGGGCGATGGTGCCCGGCAGCCCCACGGCCCGAGCGAACTCCGGGTCGACGTGGATCGGGTTGTGGTCGCCCGAGGCGTCGGCGTAGGCGTTGATCTGCTCCTGGGTCACCGTGCGGGCCAGCGGGGTCATCTGATCTCCGACAACCGCCGAGGTCAGGGGCGAGTTGGTGATGGCGCTCATCGGATGATCATCAGAGAGTGGCCGCGACAGACCGTCTCGCCGTCCTGGCGGTGGGCCTCGTGATCGATGCCGAGGAACGTCATGCCGCGCTTGTCCTCCACAGAGGCGATCACAGCCGTGGCGTCGACCACATCCCCGGACCGAACCGGGTTGGGCCACGTGAACGACTGCTCTCCGTGAACCAGACCGGCGAGGCTCACCCCCACCTCGGCGTCGCCGAAAAGCTGGTACAGCGTCGGGAAGAGACAGTAGACCGCGGCATAGGTGGGCGGCACCACGCTTGCCGCGTACACCTCGTCGGACCCGGCAATCGCCTGGGCGAAGGCCCGCGCACCGGCGCCGTCCACCACCTGTCCGTTCGCTTCGTACCGACGACCGACGTGGCTCTGATCAGGCACCCCCGACCTCCGGGTAGGCACTGGCAGCGCCCGACCGCCGGCCCCGTGTCTCGGTGACCAACGCGTCAAGCCGACCCCAAATTGACATTTCCGTCAACATCGCTGGAGCGAACTATACACGTCGGGAGCTCGGCGCCCCGGGCGCGGTGGGATCAGACCCTCATGGCGGCTGTCCACCCCGGCTCGACGGCGGTCGCGCCCACGTGGGTCCCTGCCCAGTTGACGAGGGCGGGTGCGACGAACCCGGACAGCCTGGGATCCGCCAACTGCGCGCGGTCCAGCCAGCCGAGGGCACCGAGGGCGGCCAGCGCGACTGCCGGCAGCGCGGTGGCGTCGCCCGCCTCGAGCTTGATGGCCAGCACCGGGCCCCGGGGGCGGCGCAGCCCGACCCAGACGGCCGCACCACCGACCTTGACGGTCAGTCCCGCCCCGGCGACGGAGAGGATCGCGGTGTCGAGCCGGTCGCGGCCGGCAACCAAGTACGGATGGGCAGCCATCGCGTCCTGGCAGCGGCGCAACCCAGCGTCGACCGCGGCCGCCGCGAACATCCGCCCCAGGACACGCAACGGCAGCTGGTGGGTGGGCAGGCCGCAACCGTCGATGCCATACGGCTGCGCGCTCATGTCGGTGCCCGCGTAACCGCCGAGAAGACTGCGGATCTCCACCTGCAGTGGATGGTCGAAGTGCGCGTAGCCGGCCACCGGCCAGCCTCTGGCCACGCACGCCGCGAGCATGCCGGCATGCTTGCCCGAGCAGTTGTTGTAGATCGGGCCGGGGGTGACCCCGCCGGCGAGCAGGGAACGGGCGGCGATGTGATCAAAGGGTTCCTGCGGCCCACAGCTCAGGGCAGCGTCGTCGAGACCACACCGCCCGAGGAGGCTCTGGACCGCGTCGACATGGACCGGCTCGCCGCTGTGTGAGGAGCAGGCCACGGCGATCTCAGCCTCAGAGGCGCGCAGGGTATCGGCCGCGAACCGGACGAACGGCAGAGCCTGGAGGGGCTTGATGCAGCTGCGCAGCGTGGTGACGGCGTCAGGATCGCCAGCGCAGCCGAGCAGCACGCCATCTGCGTCCACCACCGCGACATGGCCGCGGACCACCGCCTCGAGGGCGGTGCCCCGGTGGGTCGTGGCGAGATGAGCAGGTGTCCCGGGCATCGGCGGCGAAGTGTCGCAGGCCTTCGCCCGATGAGCGCCTCAGCTCAACCGGTCAGACCAGTCCCACCATCGCCGTCTGACGATGGAATCGCACTCGGCAGCGCTGGCACTTGAAGACCAGCCGCAGGCCCAGGCGACCGATCACATCGGCCTCACGGTCGAGGCAGTTGGGGCAGACCGCATGCTCCTCCGCGAGATCGGCTGGAACGTCCTTGAGCGGCAGTTCAACGGGCTTGTACTTCCTCATGCGGCTGCATGGTACCACTCTATGCGACAGTGTCAATATCACCTTTGGGACCAGCCTCAGGGTGCTGCTGCCGGAGCGAAGCCAGCCCCACCTGCGCAACTCATCTTTGTCCTTGAGCAGCCGGAACCCCACCACCAGAGTGATGCCGCTGCGCGTTCCCCCCGCTGGGCCTCGAACTAGTGTACGGCTGATATTGCTGATCACCCGCGGGCTTTTGACTGCGGGCAGGTCGCTTTGTTAGCCTCGGCGCGGCTTGAACGTGGGGGGACGCTGGCCAGTTCGCCGCCAGGAAGAGGGGTTCGAGATCCGCGGTAATCGACATCGACTCATTCGACATGCGTGGGTGCTGCTGGCAGCCGTGCTCGTGCCCGTGCTGGCCCCGCGCCCGGTGGCGCCGTTGACCGCGGTCAGCGCGCTGGCCCAGCCCAGCGGCGACATCATCCTCAGCGCCGTCATCGAGCGGCCGCCGAGTGTTCCCCCGATCGCTGCCCGGCCGGCACAGACGGTTGTGGTCAGCGGCGGCGAGACCGTCGAGAGCCTGGCGGCCGCCAACCACTCGGATGCGGCCGCCATCCGTTGGGCGAACGGCCTCACCGCCAACGCCCAACCCACCCTCGGCGCCACCCTGCTCCTGCCTCCGGGCCCAGGCGCCCTGGTGGTGGTGCTCCCCGGGGAACGCCCCAGCCATTTCGCGGTTCGGCTCGGCGTCGACCCCCGCGTGCTTCTCGATTACAACGCCCTCGCCAAGGACACCGCGCGCACCGCAGGCAGCTACCTGCAAGTGCCATTGAGCGCGGCGTCGAGCGGCGCCCTGGTCGGCCGATTCTTCTCCCTGGCACCCGGCGGGGTCCCGCTCATCGCGGAGGACCACGGCCCCGACACCTTCCCGTACGGACAGTGCACCTACTACGCGGCCAGCCGCCGCGACGTGAAGTGGGGCGGCAATGCCTGGGCCTGGTTCGACAACGCCAACGGGATCCGCCCCGAGGGTCACACCCCCGTCGCCGGCGCCATCGTCGTCTTCCACTCCGGCTGGTTCGGTCATGTAGCGTTCGTGGAGAAGGCCAATTCGGATGGCAGCTTCGTGGTGGCCGAGATGAACTACTACGGGACTGGCGGAGGCTGGGGGCGCGTGGACCACCGGACCATCGCTGCCAATGACAACGGGGTGACCGGGTTCATCTACTGAAGTCGCTTGTCAAGAGGCGCCGAGGGGAGGGAGGGGAGTGCCCCCTGCCGCTCGAACAGGGCTTCGCAGGTGTTGACGTCGCTGCGTTCTCGCCACTGGCGAGAACTCCGTTCCTTCACCTGCTGCAGAAAACTACGGCACGGGGCACTCCCCTCCCTCCCCTCTCCTACCAAGCGCGTCGCTGAACCCCCGATCGCTGGCGGCTGCCATTCGCAACGACCGGCGCTGGTTGCCACTGGGGAGATTCAGACGGCTCTCCTTTCGGCCATGAGCGTACATGTGCGAGGGGCCGTGCTCGCGGCAGCGGCCGGCGCGACCGCTAGTGCCACAAGAGGGGGAGGTGACCCCTCGGCGGTCGGTAGATTCTGCAGCGGGCGAAGGATCGGAGAGCTCGCCGGTGGCGAGCTCGGAGGGACGCCAACGCCCGCGAAGCGCTGCCCGAGCCGGCCGCCGAGGGGTCACCTCCCACTCGACGGCCCGCCCTGGCGATTACCCAGAGAACCGGTACCCGATCCCCGGCACAGAGTGGATGTACGTGGGCTTCTCTGCGTCCGGCTCGATCTTGCGGCGCAACCTGTACACGTGGGCGTCGACGGTCCGGGTCTCGATCTCCACCTCGTAGCCCCAGACGCGGCGGAGCAGCTCGCCGCGACTCATCACCTGGCCCGGACGCGAGGCGAGCAGGGCCAGCAGGTTGAACTCGGTGAGCGTCAGCATCACCTCCTCGCCCTCGCGGAAGGCCTGGCGGCGGCCGAGGTCGATGGTCAGGCCGGGAAACTCGAAGCGGTCGCGCGGCTGCTCCTGGGAGGAGATCTCGCTGCGGCGCAGATGCGCACCGATGCGGGCCATGAGTTCGCGCACCTCGAAGGGCTTGGTGACGTAGTCGTCGGCACCGAGCTCCAGCCCCACGACCACGTCGATGGTGTCGGACTTGGCTGTGAGCATGATGATTGGTACGCGTGAACCCTCGGAGCGGAGACGCCGGCACACATCCAGGCCGCTCATCCCGGGCAGGTTGATGTCGAGGATGATCAGGTCGGGGTTCTGCTCGCGTGCAGCCGCCAGGCCTTCGACTCCGTTGCTTGCCTCGAGCATGGTGTGGTTCTGCGCGCTGCAGGCAAGCCGGACCACCTCACGGCTGGGGGCGTCGTCCTCGACGATGAGGATGGTCTTTCCGGCTCCGGTCATGAGGCTTCGGTCTCCAAGTACGTGGCGACGCGCTGCACGAAGCTCGCCACCTCGATCGGCTTTGAGATGTATCCCGAGCAGCCGGCGGCGAGGGCTTCCTGCTCGTTGCCCTTCATGGCGTTGGCGGTGAGCGCGACGACGGGGACGGATGCTGTGCGCGGATCGGACTTGAGCATCCTGGTGACAGTGAGGCCATCGATGCCCGGGAGCTCGATGTCCATCAGCACGAGATCGTAGATGGAACTCCGCGCCTTGTGCAGACCCTCGTTGCCGTCGACAGCGATGTCCACCTCGAAGCCGTTGCCGGTGAGGACCATGGTCGCCAATTCGCGATTGCTGCGGTTGTCCTCGACCAGGAGGATGCGGTTGTGGCGGTGGCCGTTGCTGGTCACCAGGCCGGCCAGCGGCAGCCGGAATGAGAACACAGAGCCGGTGCCGGGGTCACTGGTGAGAAACATTCTGCCGCCGTGCAACTCCACGATGCGGCGTGTCAGCGAGAGTCCGAGGCCGGTGCCCTCGACCTGCCTGGTGGTGGCGCTGTCGACCTGGTAGAACTCGTCGAAGATCCGCTCGTGGTGCTCGTGCGGGATGCCGACTCCCGTGTCTCCAACGTCCACGCACAACGTCTCACTGTCCTGGGCTCGCGCTGTCACCCACACCTTGCCGCCCTGACCGGTGAACTTGATGGCGTTGCTCAGCAGGTTGTAGAGAACCTGCTTGAACTTGCTCTTGTCGGCACGAACGGCGAGCAACTCGGGCTCCACGTCGATGGTCAGCTCGATGTCGCGGCGCTCACTCAGCGAGCGGATGACGTTGTGCACCTCGCGGACGGCGTTGTTGACGTAGAAATCGTCGTAGCTGAGCTCCATCCGACCGGCCTCGATCTTGCTGAGGTCGAGCACATCGTTGACCAGCTCGAGCAGGTGCTTTCCTGAGGTATGGATGTTCTCGAGGCACTCGTGTCGCTGCTCCTCGTCGAGCGCCACCAGGTTGTCCTTGAGGATCTCGCTGAAACCGAGGATGGCGTTGAGCGGAGTGCGCAACTCGTGGCTCATGTTGGCGAGGAACTCGCTCTTGAGCCGCGAGATCTCGTTGATCTGCGCATAGCTCCGCTCCAGCTCGCGCTTCTGCTCGGCGATCTGTGCAAGTTGCACGGTCTGCCTGGCATGCAGCCGTGCATTGTCGATCGAGATCGCTGCCTGGTTGGCGATGACCTGCATGAGCGCCTGCTCGACAGTGGTGAAGGGACGCACCTCACGGCGCGCCATGGTCAGCGCTCCCACAAGTCGTTGGGGCGACTGCAGTGGCATCACCAGACAGGACCGGGGTGCGTGCGCCATGGGCAGGTTCTTGAAGCGGCTGTCCTTGGTCGCGTCGACCACTGACACGACCTTGCGGCGCTGCGATGCCCACCCCACGATGCCCTCACCGAGCTCGAAGGTGGCGACTTGGGCAACCGACTCGGTGAACGGAAAGGTGGCGATCGCGCTCAGGCTCTTGCCGTCGTCGTCGATCAGGAAGACCGTCGCCGCGTCGCAGGCGACCAAGTCGGAGGCGGCCTTGAGCATGAAGTCGATGGTCTCTTTCAGCTCCAGGCTGGATGTGAAGAGATTGCCGACCTGGCCGAGGAGATCGACAATGACCTTGTCGTCCATCGCCGGGCGAGTATACCGGCGCCTCAGCGATAACAGACCACTTTCGCGCATTTCAGCGACCGCCAACATGCCATCCAGGACCGGCGGCTGCGTTAGATCAGCCCTTGCGTGCCTTGATCTGCTCGATCACCTGGGGAAGGATTTTCATCGCGTCACCGACGACACCGAGGTCAGCGAGCTTGAAGATCGGGGCGTCTGCGTCGCGATTGATGGCTACGATCGTCTTGGCTCCCTTCATGCCGACGGTGTGCTGCATGGCTCCGCTGATGCCGACGGCGATGTAGATTGCGGGCTTGACCGTCTTGCCGGTCTGTCCCACCTGCATCGAGTAGGGCACCCAGCCGGCGTCGACCACGGCGCGGCTGGCCCCCACGGCGCCGCCGACGAGCGAGGCAAGCTGCTCGAGCACCTCGAAGTTCTTGGGCTCACCAAGACCGCGGCCCCCGCTGATCACCACCGGCGCCTCCTCGAGCTTGGGACCCGAGCTGGCCTCGCTGCGCCGCTCGATCAACTTGGCACCGCGGTGCTTGTCGTCGATGCTGGCCGAAACTGCGCTGACTGTCGCCGGGCCGCCCCCGCCGCTCTCCGCAGCGAATGACTTCGGCCGCACCAACACGATCGCCGGCTTGCGGTCCTCGAACACCGTGGTCACGTTCCGCGTCGCACCGAAGATCGATGTCCCCACCGACACCTGGCCGTTGGCGCTGAGCTCCAGGCCGTTGCCGATAACCGGGACATCCAGCTTGGCGGCAAGGCGCCCGGCGACGTCGCGGCCAAGGTACGTCGACGCAAAGAGGATGAGGTCGGGGTGATGCTGCTCGGCCAAGACCGCCATGGCGTCCGCCGCCGGACCGCCGAGGAGAAGCTCCCCGTAAGCGGCGTCGGTTCCAGCATGCAGGGTGGTGGCGCCGTACTCGCCCAGCAGAGCGGCGGCCGATTCCGCCTGCGGGGAGAAGGCCACAGCCTCGACCGTGCCCCCGAGCGAGCGGGCCTTGGTGAGCAGCTCCAGCGCGGCCCCCACCGGCGTGCCGTCGACGATGTCGGCGAAGACCCAGGTCTTTGCAACAGCCATCTCTCAAATCACCTTCTTGTCGGCCAGGAAGTCGACGATGCGCTTGGCGGCCTCACCCTCGTCCTTGATGATCTCGCCGGCTGCGCGCTCGGGCGCAGAGTCGATGGCGGTGATCCTCTGGCCGGTGGAGGCCCCGCCCACGTCCTCCAGGTTGAGGTCGGCCGGCCCCGGACGGTCCAGCGGCTTCTGCTTGGCCCCCATGATCCCCTTGAGCGACGGGTATCGGGGCTCGTTGACGCCTGCGGTGACGCTGAGCACCACGGGAAGTGTGGCCTCGACCACCTCGATGCCGGTTTCCGTCTGCCGCTGCGCAGTGAGCTTGTCACCTTCGACCGACACCGATTTCGCGAAGGTGACGGCCGGGATGTCGAGAAGGCCCGCGATCATCTGCGGCACGACGCCGGTGTAGCCGTCGGTCGACTCGGTGGCGGTGATGACGACATCGAAGTCCTGCTTGCGAATCGCGGCCGCGAGCACCTTGGCAGTGGTCAGAGCATCGGAACCGCGGAGCGAGTCGTCGCTGATCAGCACCCCCTTGGCGGCGCCCATGGCCAGCGCCTTGCGCACCGCGTCGAGGCCGCGCTCCGGACCCATGCTGACCACCGTCACCTGACCGCCGTGCTTCTCGACGAGCTGAAGGCCGGCCTCAACGCCGAACTCGTCACCGGGGTCGAGCACCAGCTCGCCGTCCCGCTTGAGGAGATGAGTCGATGGATCGAGCTGGCCCGGGGAGTTGGGATCCGGAACCTGCTTGATGCAGACGACGACATTCATTGGGGACTCCTGGGTGTCACGATCGGGGCGAGCCGTCGGTGACTCTACCCCACCCTTTCCGCGCCTCGATTCGCGGCTTCTCAGTGACTGCTCAGCCGTTCACCCGGGCTGCGGGTGGAGAATGGTGAGCAACCGACCGGCATACCAACAGACGGGACCACCCAGATTGTTCAGCTTCATGCGTGCTGCCGCCCGCTGGGTTGGCCACCACACCCTGCCCGCCGCAGCCGCAACCGTCTTGGCGGTCGGTGCCGCCGGCGGAGGCATCGGGTACTCCATCGCCGGCCAGCACGCAGCGGCGGCGGTCGCGGCCTCGACCGGGCCGGCGACTCAGCCCTCCGGGGGGAACGGAAAGGCCGGCTCTGGCACCAGGGCCACCCGCGGTGAGGCGCTGATCCAGAAGGCGCTGGCCAGGCTGGCGACCGAGACCGGCCAGTCGGTGGCGTCGATCCGGGCCCAGCTCGCCGCCGGCAAGTCTGTCGACGCCATCGCCGGCCCCAAAGCGCCCGCAATCGAAACCGACATCCTCGGCCAGCTCACCAAGCTGGGTGACCGGGCGGTCAAGGCGGGGAAGATCACGGCCACCCAAGAAACCACCTACCTGGCGATGGCCAAGACCAGGGTTGAGGCGCTCATGGCAGAGCCCGGAACGCAGTTGATGCAGGACCTCCAGAGGTTCCTCCACGACGTCAGCGCCCACGGCTTGGGCCACGCCGGCCACCAGGCGACCGCCCCGCCGGCAGCACCGTCCGCGACGCCGGCGGCCTGACCGCGCCCTGTCCTGACGTTCGGGGATCACCGGTACACTGCGGCGATGCCCAACTCATACAAGCACGCCGAGCCGGTGACCGACCCCGCCAAGAAATACACAGCAACGATCAGCACCGACAAGGGCGAGATCGTGATGTCGCTCGACCCAGGCCGCGCTCCCAAGAGCGTCAACAACTTCGTCTTCCTCGCGCGCGAGGGTTTCTACGATGGCCTGACCTTCCACCGCGTGGTCGACGACTTCGTCATCCAGGCCGGCTGTCCAGAGGGCAGTGGCCGCGGTGGCCCGGGGTATCGCTGGGATGACGAGCCGGTTCAGGGGGAGTACATCGCCGGCGCGGTGGCGTGCGCCAACGCCGGGCCCAACACCAATGGCTCGCAGTTCTTCATCTGCACTGTCGACGGCCGCCACAAGCTGGCCAAGTCGTACAACCTCTTCGGGCAGGTGGTGAAGGGGATGGAGGTGGTCGGACAGATCCGCCAGGGCGACGTGATGCGCTCGGTGGCGGTCACCGAGGCGTAACGCCGGTGGCCGAGGAGCTGCGCCTCATGTCGGTGCACGCCCATGCCGACGACGAGACCATCACCATGGGCGGCCTCCTCGCCAGTTGCGCAGACCGGGGCATCCTCACCTGCAACGTCTGCTGCACGGACGGCAAGCTGGCGACCATCGTCGCCGCGGACATGCCCGAGGAGACCACCCGACCCCATCTCGCTGAGATCCGCCAGCAGGAGCTGCGCGCGGCCTGCGAGATCCTCGGAGTCACCGAGGTCCACTTCCTCGGCTATGGCGACTCCGGGATGTGGGGCGAGGACACCAACCAGCTTCCCGACGGCTTTTGGAAGGCGGACATCGATGAGGCCGTCGGCCGTCTCGTCACCCACATCCGGCGCTTCCAGCCACAGGTCGTGGTCACCTATGACGGTGTCGGTGGCTACGGCCATCCGGACCACATCCAGACCCACCGCGTGACCATGCTCGCGGTCGAAGCTGCCCACCAGAAGGCGCTCTACCCGCAGGCAGGGGAACCGTGGCGGGTGCAGAAGCTCTACTACACAGCCCTCCCGCTCTCGTTCCTGAAGAAGGCGTCCGAGATGGCCCAGGCCGCCGGCATGGACCCACCGTTCGGCATCGAGAATCCGGAGGACCTGCCCTTCGTGACCCCCGACGCGTGGGTGACCACCACAGTCGACATTCGCGCCGGGGTGCCGCGCAAGCGTGCTGCGCTGGTGGCGCACCACAGCCAGATCGCACCGGATTGGCCGATGCTGGCCGTCCCCGAGGAAGTGACCATCGAGCACTTCGGCACCGAGGCGTTCCAGCTGGTGATCTCACGAACCCCGCCGTCGCTGCCCGAGACCGATGTGTTCGCCGGCATCGAGGCACCGACAGCGCTCACCGTCTGATCGTCATGCGCGCTCCACCACCATGGCGATGCCCTGGCCGCCGCCGATGCACATTCCGGCCACACCCAGGCCGGCCCCGCGACGCTGCATCTCGTGCAGCAGGGTGACCATGATCCGGGTGCCGCTGGCGCCGATCGGATGGCCGAGCGCGATCGCGCCGCCGTTGACGTTGAGTTTCTCGTCGGGCACGGCGAGCTCACGGCCGACCGCCACCGACTGGGCGGCGAATGCCTCGTTGAGCTCGAAGAGGTCGATGTCATGGACGGTCAGCCCCGCGCGTTGCAGCGCTGCGCGCACCGCGGGAACCGGCCCCATCCCCATCACCCGCGGGGGCACGCCGGCGCTGGCATAGGCGCGGATGCGGGCCAGCGGGGTCCGGCCCTCGGCGCGGGCACGGGTCTCACTCATCACCACCACCGCGGCACCGCCGTCATTGATCCCGCTGGCGTTGGCCGCGGTGACGCTGCCCTCCTTGTCGAACGCGGGTCGCATGGCGGCCAGCGCCTCGACGGTGATGCCGGCCCGGGGATGTTCGTCGACGTCGACGGTCACTATCTCCTTGCGCTTCTTGACAGGCACGCCAATGATCTCGCTGCGGAAGCGTCCCTGCGACATCGCCGTCTCGGCCTTCTGCTGCGATGCAGCCGCGAAGGCATCCTGGTCCTCGCGGCTGACCTCGTACTCCTTGGCGACGTTCTCCGCGGTCGTGCCCATGTGGCAGTCCTCGAAGGCGCACCAGAGCCCGTCTCGGATCATCTCGTCGACCAGCTCGCCGTGGCCCAGGCGATAGCCGAAGCGGCCGCTCTCCACCAGGTACGGGGCACGGGACATGTTCTCCATGCCACCGGCCAGGACGACCTCGGCATCACCCGCCCGGATGGCCTGCGCCGCCAGAGCGATGGTCTTCAGCCCTGACCCGCACACCTTGTTGACAGTCATCGACGGGGTGCTCACCGCCAGTCCGGCGCCCAGCGCCGCCTGGCGAGCCGGGTTCTGGCCGAGGCCGGCGGAGAGGACGTTGCCCATGAGCACCTCGTCGACAGCATCGAGCCCGGCGCGCCGCATCGCCTCCTGGGCGGCGATGGCGCCGAGGGTGGGCGCCGGGACGTCGACGAATGCACCGCCCATGGTGCCGACGGGTGTGCGCGCCGCGCTGACGATGACCGCGTTCTCCATGGCCTGAACCTAACAGGAGGCGGGCAGATCCCGCCCCCTCTCGCGGTCAGTCCAGCGCTTGGCCGAAGGCTTCCAGGTAGCGCTCGGCGAACTGATCGCGGGTGTAGGTGTGGCTTTGGGGGCCCTGCTGTTCGATGACGTAGGTGGCGGCGAGCGCGCCCATGCGCGCAGACACCTGGGGCGGCCGGCCATAGCGCAGCCCGGCCAGAAGCCCCGCGATGTAGGCGTCACCGGCGCCGGTGGGGTCGACGACGGTCTCGGTGGCGGCGACAGGCACGGCATGGACGCCGCCCTCGATATGCAACTCGCTGCCCTGGCCCCCGCGGGTCAGTGCGACGATGGCGCCGGCAGCTGCCAGGGCGGCCACGTCTCGTCCGCTTCGACGCTGGATGAGCTGGAACTCGTAATCGTTGCCGACCACCAGCCACGCCGCGTCGAGGCCGGCAAGCAGGGTCTGGTCGCTCATCGAGCTGAGCTGCTGGGCGGGCGCGAACACCAGCTTGGCGCCCATCCACACTGCCTGCTCGACGTGCAGGCCCATGCCGTCCGGTGCATCGGGAGCCACGATGACATGCTCCACCCCGGAGAGCGACTCCAGGTTAACAGCGGCCGCGCGACCCATCGCACCGGGGTAGAAGGCGGTGATCTGGTTGTCGTCGATGTCGGTGGTGATGAAGCAGGTGGCCGTGCTGATGTCGTCGCACAGCAGGGCGGGGGACGTGTCCACCCCGGCGGCGCTGAGCGCAGCGCCGTACTCGGCGAAGTCATTGCCGACAGCGGCGCAGAGCAGCGGGCGCTCTCCGAGTAGGGCCAGGTTGAAGGCGATGTTGGCCGCCGTCCCCCCGCGCCGCTTCTCCAGCCGCTCGACCAGGAATGACACATTGAGGATGTGGGCTTGGTCACTGATGATGTGCTCGGCGAAGTGCCCGGGGAACACCATGATGGTGTCGTAGGCGACCGAACCGGTGACGGCGATGGAGCCCATGGACGCGCAAGCATAGGCAGCGGCCGCCCGGCCACGGGCCTCCGGCGAGCCGCCGCAGCCCGGCCGGGGGGAGAATGGGAGCAATGGCCCTCCCCTCCCCACGCCTCTCCTCCCGACCGACCGGGCACCTCGATCCAGCGCCGCCCGGTGCCGGCGTGGCTCACGCCGAGGCCGTCGAGGTCTATCGGAGGACCTACACCACGGTGCTGAGAAGCAGCGGTGAGACGCGCCTGCGCGTGCTCGAGGCGTCCCACAAGGCGATGCGCAGCAGCCTGCACGCGCTGGCGGACTCGCCAGTGCCGGACCTCGGCGCCTTCCTCTACGCGGTGCGCCGCCTGCCCGAGACCATCTTCGACGCGCAGCTGGTGGTCATGGGACAGTCTGCCGAGATCTTCCAGCGTCGCGGCTTTGGCTCCTTCACGGGCCAGCCGCAGGTCGTTGCCCCCGGCCGGCGCCGGCGTTGGTACGACGATGGCAGGGGGGTCCTCGCCGTCCTGATCGCCTCGGCTTCCGACGTCGACGATCTCGTGCCCACACTGGTCGCCTTCCAGATCGAGTGGAACAAGCTTCACGCCGTGTTGACGCAGTCTGCGCCCGCCTCCGCGTCGCCGGCGCAGCTGGCAGCGTGCTGCGGCAACTCCGAAGACGACTGGCTGCAGCTCGAGGAGGTGTGGGGAAATGCTTTCGCTGCGCGCCTGGAGAAGATCAGCGGACAGCGCCTGTCGCTGCGTCTGCGCATGCTCGGTGGCACCGAGGTTGGCTATGCGCGCGTCACCCGGCGATGGTGGCAGCAGGTCACCGGCGTGATGCGCTCGGAGGGGCTTCTCGATCGCCCGTTGTACTTTGTCAGCAGCAACTCGCACAGCCTGGGGAACCTTGTCACTGGGTTGGCGCGCCGCCAGCAGACCGATGTGGTCGCATCCATGGAGACGACAGGACCTGCGGAGGTCCGCGATGAACTTCGCGCCTTCCAGGAAGGGCGTGCCGAGGGCAACTGGGACAATCTTCTCTACTACGCGTCGCGCCTGTGGCAGCGCAGCGTCGCCACCGACGCCGAGCGCCTCGCCGTGCGGCGCGCGGAGCGTGAGGCGGGGGTGATCGGGGTGGGCAGCCGCACCGCGCTCGATGTGTCGGCCCAGCTGATCGCGCTCGACCGCCTCGATGTCCAGGCGCTCGACGAGCG
This sequence comes from Candidatus Amunia macphersoniae, assembly GCA_016464795.1. GTDB lineage: Bacteria > Chloroflexota > Dormibacteria > Aeolococcales > Aeolococcaceae > Aeolococcus > Aeolococcus macphersoniae. The sequence goes on from JAEKNN010000051.1 coordinate 46,493, forward strand.
GTTGCGACCAGTGGATGCGGCGGCTCTTCGCGCCAGCCGGGCCGTCATCGTCAACGTCGACTACCCACTCGGCCTGGCGGCCTACAACATCCTTCGCGAGGTGGCCGAGACCGCGGCTGAGCTGCGTGGTGTCTACATCCTCGGCAAGGCGGCAACGCTGAACGCTGACGTCGGCGACGTGATGATCAGCAATGTCATCCACGACGAGCATTCCGGAAACAGCTTCTGGTTGGACAACGCATTCCGGGTTTCCGACATCGCCCCCTACCTTCGCTTCGGCAGCGGTCTCGACAACCAGCGGGCCGTCACCGTCAAGGGAACCTTCCTGCAGAACCGCGGCTATCTCGACTACTACCATCGCGAGGCGTTCTCGGTGGTGGAGATGGAAGCAGGGCCGTACTGCTGCGCCATGTACGAGATGAGCGAGGCCGCGCGCTATCCCATGGGCGAGCCGGTGAACTTCGCGCGCCTGCCCGTCGACTTCGGCGTCATCCACTACGCGTCCGACACCCCGTACACGCAGGCACGCACACTCGGGGCGCGGGGGCTCTCGTACTTCGGCATGGACTCGACATATGCATCGTCGGTGGCGATCCTGCGTCGCATCCTCCGGCTGGAGGGCGCGCTGACGTATGACGGGCCTGCGCTCGACGCGCCCGCTATCGTGGACGCCGAGGAACTGCCTGCCGGGGCCGTCCTGTGAGCGGGCGATTGACGTCGCCCGCGAGGCGGCCAAGCGGTCTCATCAGACGGTGGTGGCTGCTCGTTGTCGCCACGGTGCTGCTGATCCCGCTCGCCGGGTGCGGGGCGCCGGTGGCCTGTGCTGGCGGCGGTTGCACGCCACCACCGGAGAACCTCAACGTGCAACCGCAGAACACCACGCTGCTGGTCGGCGTCAACCGCATCTCCATCGCCCTTCTGGACACCAGACAAAACCCTGTGTCGGCAACCGGAGTGAGCGTCGACATCATCACCCCCGCCGGCAAGTCGCTTGCCCACCGACCGCTCCAGAACATCGCGGCTGTGTATGGGGGCATTCCCGTGTACGTGGGAATCGCGCAGTTCCCCACCGCCGGTCAGTACGAGTTCCTGGTGACGGGCAACGGGGCGAGCGCCCAGATCAACGGTCACGCCTACGTGACGGTCGCGGCCTCCGGACCGGAGGTGGCGATCGGTGCCCGCGTGCCCGCGTTGCATCAGGCAGTCCTGACCGACCCGGGAGTGACCATCTCGATGGTCGACAGCGGGGTGCCTCCGGATACGTGGCACGACCAGACGGTGGCTCAGGCGCTGGCGGCCCACAAACCGATGGTGCTGTTCTTCGGTGAGCCGGGGTTCTGTCCGAGCAAGACGTGCGGCCCGACGGTCGCCATCCTCAAGCAGCTCTGCGCGCAGTACTGCGGCCAGTTCTCCTTCCAGCACATCGAGGACAGCATTCCCGCGTCCAACGCACAGGTTCCCAACAACCCGGCCTTTCGAGCCTTCGGGCTGCAGACCGAGCCCTGGGTGTTCTTCGTCAACGGCGACGGTGTGGTCACCGACCGATTCGAGGGGCCGACCACCCTTGACGACCTGAAGGGAGCCGCCAGCGGCACGCTGGCCGGTCACGTTCCGGCAGTGTCACTCAGCGCCTGATCAGCACAGGGGTCGACGATGCCGCTGCTCTCGCTCGAGAACGTCGCAGTCGCGTTCGGGGTGGAGGTGGTCGTCCGCGGGGTGACCCTGCGCATCGAGGCGCGTGACCGGCTGGCGGTCGTCGGTGCCAACGGCGCAGGCAAGACATCGGTGCTCGGCGTCATCGCCGGCAGCCTGGAGCCGCGCGAGGGAGGCGTCGAGCGCGCCCGCGACCTGCGCATCGCCCACCTCCCGCAGGATGCCCCAGAGCCGGTTGGATCGACGGTGCTGGACGAGGTCCTGGCCTCGCGCTCCGACCTGCTGGCCATGCATGCGGAGTTGACTCGACTGGAAGCAGTCATGGGCGCGCAGCCGGAGGAGCTGGACACGGTGCTGGCCCAGTACGGCGAGCTGCAGCACGCGTACCAGGATGCCGGTGGCTATGACGTCGAGGCGCGGGCGCGCGAGGCACTCGGTGGGCTGGGGATCGATCACTCTCTACAGTCGCGCGACCCGCGATGGCTCAGCGGCGGCCAGAAGCGCCGCGTCGAGCTGTCCAAGTTGCTTCTGGCTGACGCGGACCTGCTGCTCATCGACGAGCCCACCAACCACCTGGACCTGGCCTCGATCGAGTGGCTCGAGGAGTACATGGGCGAGGTGCGCACCACCTTCGTGCTGGTCTCGCACGACAGGCGATTCCTCGACCGTGTGTGCACCTCTGTCCTCGAGCTGGGCAACGGGCTGGCGGAGGAGTACCCGGGCAACTACACGCAGTACGTGAGGCTGCGGGCTGAACGACGCGCCCGTCGCCAGAAGGAGTTCGACGCTCAGCAGGCGCACGTGACCCATCAGGAGGAGTTCATCCGCAAGTACAAGGCCGGCCAGCGAGCCAAGGAAGCGCGCGGACGCCAGAAGCAACTCGACAGGATCGAGCGGGTCGCCCCGCCCCCGCGTGAGCGCCGTCCGCGCCTGCGGTTCACCACCGCTCCGGTCTCCCAGATCCTCCTCAAGACCAGCGAGCTCGAGGTTGGCCGCGGTGATTCGCTGCTTCTCAGAGTGCGGCCCCTGAGCATCGCACCGGGGGAACGAATCGCCATCGTCGGCCCCAACGGCAGCGGCAAGTCAACGCTGCTGCACACACTGGCCGGTGAGCTTCGGCCCCTGATGGGGACCGTCACGCTGGGGCCGCGAACCCGCCGACGGCTGTATCGCCAGGACCTCGGCCGCGATGGTGACGAGCAGGCCATCGCTGCCGACGGGTACACGACTGATGACCAGCGCACGGTGATGGAGGACCTGCTCGTCGACCATCCTGTTGGCACCGAGCGTGCCCGGACGATGCTCGGCGCACTGCTGTTCAGCGGTGACGACGTGCACAAGCAGGTGGGAGAGCTCAGCGGCGGCGAGCGCGCTCGTCTTCTGCTGGGCAGGGTGGCGCTCGAGGAGACCAACCTGCTGCTGCTCGACGAGCCCACCAATCACCTCGACATCCCAGCGCAGGAGGTGCTCGAAAGCGCGCTGGTGGGCTACGGTGGCGCGGTCGTCCTGGTGACCCATGACAGGGCTCTCATCGACGCCGTGGCCACGCGGACCTGGGCGGTCGAGGATGGCACCATCCGCGAGGTACTGGGCGGCTACACCGACCTGCTGCGAACACGCGAGCGCGAGCGGGGTGAGCGTGAGCGCGAGGCCGAGGAGAAGCTCGCGTCTGCGGAGGGGAGCGGCTCGCGCAGTGGCACGGCGGCGTCAGTGGCAAGGCCGTCGGGCTCGGGCAACGTCCGCCGCCTGGAGGCCGAGATCGCCGCCGCTGAAGCCGAGCTCAAGCTGGCCCGCAAACGCCTGCTCGACCCGGAGACGTTTGCCGATGTCGAGACAGGTGCTGAGGCCGGGAGAGCGCATGACCGTCTCACCGGCGCTCTGGCCGATTTGTACGAGCGCTGGGAGGCGGTCGCCGGCTGAGGCTGATCGCCGGTCGCGCGAGGCCGGGATCCTACACTGTCGGCGATGAGCAGCTGGCGCGCGCCCGACGGCGTGTGATCGGGGGCCGTGCCGCGCCGCTTGCCCTGGCCGGGGCCACGATCGCGGTCTCCGTGTCGGCGGTGCTCATCCAGGAGGCCGCAACCGATGCGGCCACTGTGGTGTGGTTGCGCATGGCGCTGGCAGTCGCGATGCTGGCGCCCTGGGCGCTGCCGCAACTCCAAGCGGGTGCGGTTGGAGCAACGCGACGCGACACCATCCTCACAGTGACCGCCGGTGCGCTGCTCGCCGCCCACTTCATCACCTGGACGGCCTCGCTCGCGTACACGTCGGTGGCGGCGAGCGTCCTGCTCGTGTCACTGCATCCGCTGATCGTCACCCCGCTGGGCACGGTTCTTCACGGCGATCACGTCGATGCTCGCGTGCTGGCCGGCATCGGGCTCGCGGTCGGGGGCACGGTGGTCACCTGCATCGGTGGCTTCGGCGCCGGCGGCAATGCTCTCCGGGGTGACCTCCTCGCCCTCAGCGGGGGGGTCGCCCTGGCCGGCTACCTGCTGATCGGCAGGGCTCGACGCAATCGCTCCGGGGTGGCGGCGTACTCGGCCGTCGTCTACGCGGTGGTGAGCGCGGCGGCGTTGGGCACCGCCGCCATCGGAGGCACGCTCCACTCGCCGAATGGACGCGTCATCGTCGCCTGCATCGGGCTCGCCGCCATCTGCACCGTGGGCGGCCACACAGTGTTCAACTGGGCTCTTCGCCGCCTGGCGGCGAGCACTGTGTCGCTGGCGTTTCTCGGCGAGCCCCCGCTCGCAGCCGTGCTGGCACTGCTCGCGCTCGGGCAGCACCCTCCTCTGAGCACAATCATCGGCGGAGTGCTCATTCTCGCCGGCCTCGCCGTCACCCTAAGCTCAGCTCCGGCCACTGCAACAGTCGACCCTGCCGCCGCGGGGTTGTGAACGAGCGATGCCGAAACGCCGTACGCAGGCGCGCCAAAGAGCACTCATCTGCTCCCTCCTACAGGGGAACACCTGTCAATAGGTAGAGCAGATGAGCCGGCACCATGCCCATCACGACGCTGATGATCAGCACGTACAGCATCGCCGTGGCCGGCTGGTTAGCCCTGATCCGCGCGAAGTACAGCGTGAACGCGTTGACGGCGGCGGTGAAGACCACACCGGCGCCAATCACCAGCAGCCAGAAGAGAAATGCCTGGTCACCCGAGATGAGCCGCTGACGCACGGTGGGATTGCTGATGAGACCGTAAGCGATCACGGCGCAGTCGGCGGCGACGGCTGCGAACACGGCGTAAATGGAGATTCTCAGGGGCCGGAACGACAGGCTCGGCATCACCAGGTACCAGTGGCCCAGCAGCATCCCTGCCAGTGCTGTCCCACCGAGCAGGGCTGCGGGCAGGAACGCCAGGGCCGCGCCGCCCACGCCGCCGAGGGCCGGCCCGATCGCAACCGCGGCGAAGATCAGGGCGACCGCGCCGGCGCCGACGGTCAGCGCCTCGACCACGCGTCGTGAGACCTCGGTGCCGACAGCGGCGAACAGGGTGTCGACGATCAGCAGGATGGTGAAGGCCACGGCCCAATGTGCGAATCCGGCGACGGCACCGGCGTCAACGCCGGCGTGGAGCAGCGCTCCGAAGTCAGACGCAGCCGAGAGCAACAGCAGGTCGAGGCCCATGATCACCGCGCAGATCGCGGCGGTGGTCCCGGCGAAGCCGCGTCCCACGCGGCCCACATGGTCGATCGCCGCGCTGACGGCGACGGTGCCGACGGCGAGCTCGAGCAGGACGAGCAGTCCCGCCAGCGGGGCGAGGTTCGGCAGGGAGGGCGGCACCGCGCGATGGTACGCACGGGGCTTCCCACCGGCGCCGCGCTGCGCTACGGTGCGCGCGATGGACGCAGAGCGTGGGAGGCCTGTCGGCGGCGACTCGCCGAGCGCCACGGACGCCTCCACCGAGCGTCATCACCTCGATCCCGCCGCGCTGTCGGTGCTCGCCACCACCGCGTCGGGTGCCCTTGGCAGCCCCGGGATCGAATCGTCTGAGACGGCGCGCTCGCGGCCCTGGAGCATGGCTGCGGCGATGGAGCCCGTCCCTCCGCTGGCACCGCCACCGGCATTGCCCGGACAGGGCCTGGCCGTGACCACGTCGCCACGAAAGGTCGACACCACGCCCGGCCCCCGCACAGTGGTCAGCGTGGCGGTGCTCGTGGTCGCGCTCGCTGTGATCGTCGTGCTGGTGCTCGTCCTCGGGCACTAGTGAAGTGCGGCGGGCCGGCTCAGCCCTCGGTGGGGAGTCCTGCCTCCTGCCATGCCTCGAGGCCGCCCACTACGTTGATGGCTCGTGGGCGCCCGTGCTCGCGCAGGAAGTCCACCGCCCGTGAGCTGCGGCCGCCGAGCCTGCAGTGCACGTAGACATCGCGGTCGTCGGGGATCTCGGCGAGCCGCTGCGGAATCTCGGCGAGCGGGATCAGCACAGCCCCGGGGATGCGCTGCTCGTCCCACTCCCACGTTTCGCGCACATCGATCAGCGCGGACGTGCCCGAGGCCAGCGCGTCATGCGCCTGCTGCGGAGTCGCCTCCCCCGGTGTGGCCATGGGCGGGAGTATACGGTCGCCCGTTCGCAGCCATCTCGCGGCTGCTAGTCTGCCGGGAGTGACCGCGACCGCCGCCGCCCCCGCCGTGCCGGCAGACGATCCGTGGCTGAACGCGCAGCGGCAGTTCGACAATGCGGCCCAGATCCTCAACCTATCGTCGGGTCTGCGCGCGGTCCTCCGCGAGGTTCGACGCGAGCTCCTGGTGCGCTTTCCGGTGAAGATGGACGACGGTTCAGTGCGCGTGTTCGAGGGCTACCGTGTGCAGCACAACACCACGCGTGGCCCCGCCAAGGGAGGCATCCGCTTCCACGCAGACACCAGCCTCGAGGAGGTCAAGGCGCTCTCGATGTGGATGACGTGGAAGTGCGCGTTGATGAACATCCCCTACGGAGGTGCCAAGGGCGGCGTCGTCGTGGACCCCAAGCAGCTCAGCCATCGCGAGCTGGAGAGATTGACCAGGCGTTTCGCCAGCGAGATCAGCATGCTGATCGGTCCGGACTCCGACATCCCCGCTCCCGACGTCAATACCAACGCCGGGGTGATGGCCTGGATCATGGACACCATCTCCATGGAGGCTGGCTACTCGATCCCGGCGGTGGTCACCGGCAAGCCGCTGGACATCGGCGGCAGCGAAGGACGTCCCAGTGCGACCGGACGCGGGGTCAGCATCGCCGCGCTGGAGATCTGCCAGCGGCTGGAGCGTGACCCCACGGCCACGACGGTGGCGGTTCAGGGCTTCGGCAACGTCGGCAGCGTCAGCGCGGAGCTGATGGCCGAGCGTGGATTTCGCATCTGCGCAGTTTCGGACGTGACTGGCGGAATCTACAACCGGGACGGCCTGGATGTCCCGTCCCTCCTCGAGCATCGTCGTAGAACCGGGTTCGTCGCCGGCTTCCCCGGCAGCCGCCAGGTGAGCAACAGCGAGCTGCTCGAGCTGCCGGTGGACGTGTTGGTGCCGGCTGCACTCGAGAACCAGATCACCGCGCGCAATGCGGGCCGCATCCCAGCGTCGATAGTCATCGAGGGTGCCAACGGTCCGACCACCCCGGATGCCGACCTGATCCTCGAACACCGCGGGGTGGTCGTCGTTCCCGACATCCTCGCCAACGCCGGCGGTGTCACCGTGTCGTACTTCGAGTGGGTGCAGGACCTGCAGTCATTCTTCTGGGAGGAGGGCGAGATCAACAGGCAGCTCGAGCGCATCCTCCGCCGCGCTTTCACCCAGATGTGCGAACAGGCGGATCTGCACCGGGTGTCGCTGCGGCTCGGCGCCTATCTGGTGGCGGTGAAGCGTGTCGCCGACGCCACCGCGGTCCGTGGCATCTATCCCTGATCCCCCGCCTCTGCAGGGGCGCCAGGTGGGGAGAGATCGCCGTGACTACGACGTCGGTGAGCTGCTTCGCCAAGGGTGGGCCGGCCCGCTCCGCGACGGCCGCTACCGCCAAACAGGTCGCCGCGTCACCGTCCAGGACATTCGAACCGAGCTGACCAAGGCAACCGGCTTCGTCGAAAGGCTCGCCGACATCGGGCGTCGCAGTGCAGACGTCCGTGACCCACACCTGCTGGCCGTCTACGACCTGGTCGTCAAAGGGGAGCAGATGCAGTTGATCGCGGAGTGGTCGGCTGCGCCCACGCTGGCGGCCCTGATCGGTCACCGCCGGCTCACTCCGCAGCGGGCCGTGGTCGTCATCGACGGTGTCCTGGCCGGCCTCGGCTCACTGCACGGCGCGGGGCTCGTCCATGGACGCGTGGCTGCCGACACCACAGTGGTCGAGGAGGACGGCACCGCCCGTCTCGCGGAGCTGGCCATCTGCGCGGTCGCTTCACCTCCCGGCATCGGACCGGTTCTCGACCTGCGCAGTGCCGCCCAGCTGGGCCTGGACCTTCTCCAGGGGACTGGACCACAACCTGAGCCTGTGCGCCTGGCCCTCGAGCAGGGTGCCTCCGGAGCCGTCGATGCCGCCGCCATGCGCTCGAGCGTCGCCGCTGCGGCGCGAACCGTCTTCGGTGCCGACGCGACTGCCGATGGGGGTGGCGGCGAGGCGACCGCAGCCCCACCGCGGCGTCGACGATCGCGGCGGATGTACGGTGTCGCGGCCGTGGCGCTGGTTGCCCTGATCACGGCTGCGGCCGCCGGCTACCTCCTGCTGGCGGGGCATGGCAACCGCCCAGCGTCGAGCGGTCCTCTGGCGGTGGGTTCGGATGCGACCCTCAGCGTCAACCCTGGCAACGGGGCTTGCAACACCACGTTTGTCTTCGTGGGCAAGGGATCGCTGACCGGCACGGGAAAGCTCGTGTACCGCTGGGAGCAGAGTGACGGCCAGTCGAGCTCCGATGCGTCGCTGCCGATCACCGCCGACGAGGGGGCGTTCCAGCTGACTCAGGCCTGGCGACTGCAGGGGACGCAGACCGTGGACGGAACTATGACGCTGCACATCCTCCGTCCTCTCGATCGGGTGCTCCGGCAGTCGTTCCACTACGTCTGCCGGTGACGTGGCTGGCGCGCCTGCGCGCTGGCAATCCACTCCCAGGCGGAACCGTGACGGTGGGTATCGGCCTGCTCCTCAGCGGGGTATGCACCTACGCCTTCCTGGCGATCGCCCGGCACGCTCTGAGCGCGGAGAGCTACTCGGCGTTCGCCGGCTTTTGGGCGCTGCTCTTCGTGGTCGCCCCCGGCATATTCCTGCCGCTGGAGCAGGAGCTGGCTCGGGCAATTGCGGCCCGCCGCGCTCGCGGCGACGGAGATGGGCCGGTGGTGCGCCGCTGCACGCTCATCGGAGGAGCCTTCCTGGTGCTGCTGCTGCTGGGATGTGGAGCAGCGTTCGGACCGCTCGACCGCCGGCTGCTCGGTGGTGACGGGATCCTGATGGTCGCGTTGATCCTCGGCCTCTGCGCCTACTGCTCTGAGCACCTTGCTCGCGGGACGCTCAGCGGCAGCGGCCGATTTCGCGCGTACGGGGTGCTGATCGGGGCTGAGGGCATGTATCGGACCATCCTCTGCGCAGGTCTGGCCATCGCCCATGTGGACAGCCCCGGCCCGTACGGGCTGGCGCTGGCCGGCGGCTCCTTCGCGGCCGTCCTCACCGCGCTGGTGAGGCAGCGCGGCCTGCTCAGCGCGGGCAGCCCGACAGTCAATGCGGAGGTGACCACAGCGCTCGGCTCCCTCCTCGTGGCATCGGTGGCCACCCAGTTCATGTTCAACGGGGGCACCGTGCTCATCCAGCTCCTCTCCTCGCCCTCCGAACAGCGCGTGGCGGGGTCGTTCCTCAATGGGCGGGTGCTCGCCTTTGTCCCGCTCTTTCTCTTTCAGGCGGTGATCGCGGCATTGTTGCCCCGTCTGTCCGCGCTGCGCAGCGATGGGGCCCGCGCGGAGTTCGGACGGACCCTGGGGCGCCTCCTGCTCTTCGTGGGGGTGCTGGGGGGCACCGCTGTGGTCGGGTCGCTGGTGGTCGGGCCCGCCGTCCTGCGACTGGTGTTCGGACCTGACTCGACACTCACCAGCCGCGACCTGGCTCTGCTCGCCGCCGCTTGCACAACGCTGATGGCTGCGCAGGCTCTGGGTCAGGGCCTGATCGCCGCCGCCGGGTATCGCGGTGTGGTCGCCGGATGGCTGGCCGGGGTCGGCGCGTTCTTCGCGCTGGTTTTCGTCGTCCACCCGCTCCTGCTCAGAGTCGAGCTGGGGATCCTCGCCGGTGGGATCGCGGCAGCCGCCGTGCTGGCCGCATTGCAACCCGACCTGTGGCGACGGCCTGTTCATGTCAGGACGCCCCCGATCTGATCAGACGACGGTGTACCCCTCGGTGGCCGCCAGCAGGTCCTCACCCTGATCCTCGGGACCGACGAATGCCAAGCGCACATCCGGGAGACCGGCGACGATTCGCTGCGCCACCTGTTGCACCTGCTCGGCGGTCACCTTGCTGATCGCCTCGGCTCGCGAGTCCGGCGTCTCCATCGGCAGCCCGGCACGCCAGCGACCGCCGAAGAAGCGAGCCAGGCTGACGGCGGTCTCGGTGGACCGCAGCAGGCGGCCGATCATCGCCGACTTGGTGGCTGAGAGCTCGTCCTCCGGTACCCGCTCGGCGGCCATGGCTCGGAACTCGGTGAAGGACAGCTCGGTGGCGCGGCGCGCGTCCTTGGGCCGCGTCCCAGTGCTGATCACGAACACGCCGGCGTCGTCGAACCCCTCGTGGTGGGAGAAGATGCTGTAGCAGAGACCGTTGCGCTCGCGCACGGTGTGGAAGAGCCGCGACGACATGCCCCCACCCAGGATGTGGGTCATCACCGACAACGCGACCCGGTCCTCATCCGTCGCCGGGATCCCGGGGACGGCAAACACCATGCGGATCTGCGGCTCCTCCTGATCGGTGAGGGGACGGACGTTGCAGGTGTACCGGTCGCCCTGTCCCCAGGTCGCGGGAACGCGGGGACGCGGCTTGGCCGTGGGCACGTCGGCCAGCAGCTCGGCGGCGCGCTCGGGAGCGATGCCGGCACCGCCCGCGATGGTCAGGCACATCGACTCCGGTGCGTAGAAAGACTGGTGGTAGTCGAGCAGCTGGTCACGCGTGGCCTTCTCGATCACGGCCGGGAACCCGGCAGCCGACCAGGCCATCGGCTGATCGCCGCCGAAGGCGACGGTGCCCAGCCGGTCCCAGATCCACCCCTCAGGGTCGGCAAGCCTGGCGGACAGCTCCTGGAGCACCACGTTGCGCTCCCGCTCGACCTCCTCAGCCGCGAACAGGGGACGGGTGAGCATGTCGGTGATGATGTCGGTGAGGTCGTCGGCAACCGTCGCCGGGCCCTCCGCGTAATAGGCCACCTCCTCGGTGTCGGTGTACGCGTTGGTGTTGGCCCCGAGCCGGTCGATCTCGCGGGAGATGATCAGCGTATTGGGACGGGTGGCGGTTCCCTTGAAAAACATGTGCTCGAGGTAGTGGGCCAGCCCTGAGGTGTCGGCGGTCTCGTCGCGCGATCCGGCCCGCACGATCAGGAAGACGCCGACGTTGCGTGACGCCGAGGGCGCGTTCAGCAGGCTGACACCGTTGGGCAGGACTGTCAGCGAGGGCTCGTAGGGGTTGAGGCTGGTGCTGGTCATGAGGGTGGAGGGTACCGCTCCGGCCCGATGCTCAGGCCTCCCGGGAGCGGTCCGGAGATCAGCTGGTGCCGGACTCCCAGGACGCCAGGTACTTCTCCTGTTCAGACGTCAGCACGTCGATGGTCACCCCCATCGCCTCCAGCTTCAGGCGGGCGACGTCGCGATCGATCTCCACCGGGACGTCGTACACGCGTGGCTCCAGGTCGCCATGATGGCGAGCGACGTGCTCCGCGCAGAGGGCCTGGTTGGCGAAGCTCATGTCCATGACCGCTGCCGGGTGTCCCTCGGCAGCCGAGAGGTTGAGCAGGCGGCCTTCGGCAAGGACATGGAGGGTTCGCCCATCGTTCATCGCATAGCTGTCGACGAAAGGTCGGGGCTTGGTGACGCCGGTCGCCAGTGCATCGAAGGCGGCGAGGTTGATCTCATCGTTGAAGTGGCCGCTGTTGGCGATGATGGCGCCGTCCTTGAACTTCTCGATGTGCACGCGGTCGACCACATTGATGTCACCGGTGACAGTGATGACCACGTCGGCCATCGGCGCGGCGTTCTCCAGGCGCATCACCCGAAAGCCGTCCATGGCCGCCTCCAGCGCGCGCGTGGGATCGACTTCGGTGACGATGACGTTGGCTCCCAACCCATCGGCGCGACTGGCCAGGCCGCGGCCGCACCAGCCGTAGCCGCAGACCACCAGGGTGCGCCCCGCGAGCAGGATGTTGGTGGCTCGGATGAGGCCGTCGAGCGTCGACTGCCCGGTGCCATAACGATTGTCGAACATGTGCTTGGTGAGCGCCTCGTTGACCGCGACGATGGGGAATCGCAGCGCCCCGGCGGCGGCCATGGCGCGCAGGCGGATGACCCCTGTGGTCGTCTCCTCGGTGCCCGCATGCACCTCCTCGAGCAATTCCGCGCGGTTGCGATGCAGCTCGGCGACCAGGTCGGCGCCGTCGTCCATGGTGAGGTTGGGATGGCCGTCGAGGACAGCTGTGATGTGCGAGAAGTACCGGGCCGACTCCTCGCCCTTGACCGCGAAGGTCGGGATCCCATGCCGAGCCACCAGCGCGGCCGCAACCGCGTCGTTGGTGGAGAGCGGATTGCTTGCGCACAGCCGGATGTCAGCTCCGCCGGCCTTGAGGGCGATCATCAGGTTGGCGGTCTCGCTGGTGACGTGGAGGCAGGCGCCGACGCGCAGTCCGGCGAGGGGTTGCTCAGCCTCGAAGCGCTCGCGGATCAGCCGTAGAACCGGCATCTCGAGGGCAGCCCACTCGATGAGGCGATCGCCCTCGTCCGCAAGGCTGAGGTCAGCCACGTCTGATTCGATGCTTGTCATTGTTGTCATGGTCTTCTCCATTCAGATGGTCAGGAGCGACACGTGGTCGTGGTCGCCAAGCCGTGCCGCGCCCGGAAGGTCGCCGAGCTCGATGAGAAATCCGAGGCCGCACACCACGCCGCCCAGCCTCTCCACCAGCTCAATGGTGGCGCATGCGGTGCCGCCGGTGGCGAGGAGGTCGTCGATGACGGCCACGCGTTGCCCGGGCAGGATGGCGTCGGCGTGGATTTCGAGGGTCGCCTCACCGTACTCCAGCGCATACGCGACGGACTCGACTGCTGCGGGCAATCGCCCCTGCTTGCGGACGGGGACGAACCCGGCGTTGAGCAGATAGGCAACCGCGCCGCCAAGCACGAAGCCGCGCGACTCGATGGCGGCAACCACATGGACGTTCTGATCGGCGAAAGCGCCGGCGAGGGCGTCGACACAGGCGTGAAAGAGAGCGGCATCGCCGGTGACGATGGTGATGTCCCGGAACACGATCCCCTGACGGGGGAAGTCGGGCACCGCACGCACCGCGCCGGCCAGTCGCGCCGCCAATGATCCCGCCAGGAGTCGGCCCGAGGAGACATCGTCCGGTGGGGAAAACCTCATCGCAGGAGCATTCTAGGGGCGCTCGCGGGCCCGTGAATTGGCATACTCTGGCAGCGTCGGGCGTCTACCTCCCGCAGCGTGTCACCAACTGAGAGCGGATGCCGAAGAACAACAGTGAATTGCCGGCGCCCGCGGGCCCGGCCAACGCCAGGACCTCGCCGGGGGCGGTTGCGCGTGGGCTCGCCCAGGTCGCGCCTGCGGGCACCCGGCGTGGACTCTTGGTTCATCGCGTGGCACGAGCCTGCTCGGTGCTCGGGTCTGAGGGACCGTCGGGTTTGCGGCGGGCGATGCGCGAGCGCAATCGCGACGGGGTTCGAGGACGCGCACGGTTGGTGCAGCGGGAGTACGACCAGTGGCGGCTCCGCCACGAGCCCGTGGAAGCCGACTTGATCCGGATGCGCACTGAGAGCCGGGCGTGGATGGATCGCCCGCTGATCAGCATCGTCATGCCGACCTACAACCCAGAGCTCGACTGGATCCGTCCCGCGGTGGAATCCGTCATCGCGCAGACCTACGAGAACTGGGAGCTGTGCATTGCCGACGATGCGTCGACAGCACCCCACGTCGCCGCCATCCTGGCCGGCTACGCAGCGGGCAATCCGCGAATCAAGGTGGTGATGCGCCCACAGAACGGCGGCATCGCCGCCGCCTCCGCGAGCGCGCTGGCGCTGGCCACCGGCGACTTCATCGCCCTGCTGGACCACGACGACACGCTTCGCGAACACGCGCTGCACAGCGTTGTGGCGACGATCAACGCCGCGCCCGACACGGACATCGTGTACTCGGACGAGGACCTGCTGCTTGCGGATGGAACGCGGGGCAGACCGTTCTTCAAACCCGACTACTCCCCGGACCTGCTGCTCGCCGTCAACTACATGTGCCACTTCCTGGTGATCCGCAGGAGCGTCGTGGAGGCCGCAGGTGGCTTCCGCACCGGCTTCGACGGTGCCCAGGACCACGACCTGCTACTCCGCGCGACGGAGAAGGCACGCCGGGTGGGACACGTCCCCGACGTTCTGTACTCCTGGCGACAGGTCCCCGGCTCGGTAGCACTCTCCAGCAATGCCAAGATGTACGCCTACGAGGCGGGCAAGCGCGCGGTCGAGGAGGCGCTCCTGCGCCGCAGGCTCGCCGGGCGCGTCAGCATAGGACGTCAACTCGGCACCTACCACGTGCGACTCCGGATCAGCGATCAGCCGCACGTGGCCATCGTCATCCCCACCCGAGACCGCGTCGATCTGCTCCGCGGCTGCGTCGAGAGCATCGAGAAGCGGTCGACGTATGCCAACTGGTCGATCACGATCATCGACAACGACAGCGTCGACCCGGCCACGCTGCAGTACCTGAACCACTCGCGTCATCGAGTCGTGCGCTGCCCCGGCGCTTTCAACTACTCCGCGCTGATCAATCGGGGACGGGCGGCTGTCGACGCGCCCTACATGCTCACCGTGAACAACGACACAGTGGTGATCAGCGAGGACTGGATCGAGGCACTTCTCGAGCAGGTCCAGCGACCCGAGGTGGCTGTTGCCGGCGGTCGCCTGCTCTACCCGAACGGCAACCCCCAGCACGAGGGCATCGCCGTCGGCAATGTGCGCGGCGGGTACATGGCCGCCAATCTGGACGCCGGCTGGATGGGACGCGTGATCCGGAACGTCACAGCTGTCAGCGGGGCCTGCCAGATCGTCAAGACCTCGGTCTTCGATGAGCTGGCTGGGTACGAGGAACGCATGGGGGTGGCGTACAACGATGTCGACTTCTGCCTGCGAGCCCGGGAGGCGGGATACCTGGTCATCTACACGCCGCATGCGCAGCTCCGTCACCGCGAGAGCGCCAGCCGAGGTGCTCTCGATCCATACAGTGACCACGAGCTCTTCTGGGCACGCTGGGGACGCGTTGGGGGGATTCGCGATCCCTACCTGAGCCCCCATCTGCGCGAGTTGCACCCGTTGCGGATCCGACTCGATCCACTGCCCATCGAGCGCTGAGCCGCGCACGCCGCGGTGGTCAACCCACCGTCGGCGACGCCGACGCCTCGCTGATCTCCGGTCGCCGGCTCGGTTCCGAGACGGGCTGGGACCAGCTTCCACGGAGGTCGACCATGCCGGCCCGTCCACGAGCGTCGACCACGCGGAACGACACCGCGTCCTCGATGTGGTCGTAGGCATGGACGAGGTGCTCGTCGTACACGGAGACGCTCAGAAGATAGCGCGCGTTCAGGAGCTCGAGCTCCGCCATCCTGAACATGATGGTTCCCGTGCTTCCGGGCGGCCCTGAGACCACGCGGTACTCGGCGTCACGAGTACTGGGACCCGACAGATCGGCGCCGTCGCTTCGCTTGAATGCCAGTCTGACCGCGAACGTCGTCACGTCTGCGTTGATGCGGTAGTCAATGGCCACAGTCATCTGCTCACCGGTCGCGAACGTGGTGTGACCCTGGTCATGAGCATCGAGGAGTCGCACCGCGCTGACCTCGACCTCCCTGGTGCCCCACCTGCTCTCCGATCCAGGGTCCCCGCGCACGGGCTCGGGGGCGACGTTGTCGGACATCCCGGCGACGATGCGGCGGTATTGCGCTGTGACCGCACTGGCGGCTCCATCGGCGATCAGCTGTCCCCGCTGCAGCAGAAGGACGCGGTCGCAGTACAGGTTGAGAGCACCAAGGTCGTGGCTGACGAGCACCACCGTCCTCCCCTGGCGCTTGTAGTCCGCGAAGACGTCGAAGCACTTCTCCTGAAATCGCGCGTCGCCCACGGCAAGCACCTCATCCATCAGCAGGATGTCGGCCTCTGCCTGGATCGCCACAGTGAACGCGAGCCTCACCGCCATTCCCGAGGAGAAGTTCTTGATCTTCTGATCCGCGAAATCCGTCAGCTCGGCGAACGCGAGGATGGCGTCGACCCTGCCCTCGAGCTCACGACGCGTCAAGCCGAGCACGGCCCCGCCCAGAAAGATGTTCTCCCGCGCAGTCAGCTCCGGGTTGAACCCGACGCCGAGCTCGAGAAACGGCGAGACACGTCCAGCGATCTGAACGCGCCCCGAGTCCGGCTCGTAGATGCGCGACAAGATCTTGAGCAGAGTGCTCTTGCCACAACCGTTGGGACCGGTGATGCCGAGGAATTCGCCAGCTGGAACGTCGAAGCTCACGTCCTGCAGCGCCAGGAGCGGGCGGTAGCGTGAGCTGCTGCGCGGATGTGTGGCCCTGTACTTGAGCGTGGTGCTGTGGTCGAGGGGGATTCGAAAGCTCTTGTTCACCGCCTCGACGCGGATGGCAGGTGCGGTCACAGTGCCTCGGCAAACCGTGGGCTCAGGCGGTGGAATACCAGGTAACCGCCGACCAGCACCGTACAGACCAGCAGGCAGGGCACTATCTCCAGGGAACCGAGGATCGTCGCCGACCACGGGATCGTCGGGGTGACCAGGGCCCTGCGCATGTCCTCCAGCATCTGTGCCATCGGGTTGAGCGCGACGATCACGCGAAAGTGCTCCCCGATGAGGCTCAACGGGAACACGATCGCGCTCGCGTAGAAGAGGAGCTGAAGTGTGATCTCCCACAGGTGGCCGAGATCGCGGTAGAAGACGAACAGCGAGGACATCAGCAGCCCGATGCCAACCACGAGCATGTACAGCTCGATGAAGAGAAGGGGGACGATCAACGTCTGCAGGCCGATGTGAAACCAGCCCAAGGGCAGGCCGATCACCACCACCAGCCCGAGATTGACGGTCAGTGTCATGGTGGCGCTGAGCGTGGAGGCAACGACTACGATCCATCGCGGGAAATATGCCTTGCGGATCATGTGACCGTTGGCGACGATGGCTCCGACCGCCGAGCCGGTGGCATCCGCGAAGAAGGTCCAGAGCACGATCCCCACCAACAGCTCGACGGGAAAGCTGGGGTCGGCCGCACCGCTCTTGAGCACCTTGACGAACACCAGGTAGGTCATGCCGAAGATCAGCAACGGTTTGACGAGCGACCAAGCGTAGCCGAGGGTTGAGCCTGTGTACTTGAGCTTGAAGGAGGTGAACGCCAGCTCACGGGTGAGGTTGAGATTGACCCGAATCCCCGCGGACCGCCCCGGCGCAGACCGGCTGGCCCTCTCGGCTCGCGGGGTTGGCTGGCTGATCATGGACATGGCGAGTGTGAGTGGGAGATCACGGAGTGCTCAAACCTTCCGTCGGTGGCGTAGAGAGGCGCGACCGCCATGCTCGCCGGTGGGCCACAGTATAGTCGCGGATCGGCGCGATCCCCCTCCACGCAGCCTCCATCCTCAGTCGCGGTTGCCCACGCTGACGATCACCGTCCGCATCAGGCGGCCGACTCGAGGATGGCGCGTGATCATCCGACCCGTCGCCGCACGCACGGAGCGGTACTGCTGCCTGATCACCGTCGCCGGGCCGACCGCCTCGAGCTCGCGAGTGAGGGCGTCGATGTATGCCTCGTCCACGGCGAGCAGGCGCCGCAGAGTGCGAGTCTCGAGCGACCTGATGTCCGCCGCGTCCACGCGCTCTGCCTCCCCGCTCCTGATCACGGTCGAGAGAGCGCGGCCGCGATGCCCAGCCTTCTCGACACCGCTTCGAGCCCTCAGCGCCGTCCTGCCGAGCGCACGCTCGACGGCCTTCTGACCGGCTGTCAGCGATGGTGGAGGCACGTGTCCAGCCAGCGTGCTCTGCCACTTGGCCACAAACCGCGCCCGGTTCCGGCTGGTGAGGAAGCGCTTGAACCGTGGTGACGTGCTGCTCCCTTCAGCATGGACCACCACAGATCCGGGGGCGCAGATGACGCCCCATCCCAGGCTCCGCGCGCGCAGACAGAAGTCGGTGTCCTCGTAGTACGCGGGGAAATAGTCGTCGTCGAGCCCCCCGACGGCGTCCCAGGCCTCACGCGCCACCATCGCCGAACAGAATGAGACATAGTCGACATCACGCGTGACCGTGTACATGGAAGCTGCGGGGTTCATGCCTCGGCCAACACCGGATGTGCTCCCGTCGCGCCAGACGACCCCACCCGCTTCCTGCAGGGTGCCGTTGCGGAGCAGGACGCGGCTGCCTGCAACGCCGACAGCGCGGGCGCCCTCGAACGCGCTGTTCAACTCGGACAACCAGAGTGGCGTTGCCACGGCGTCGTCATTCATGAAGAGAAGCCGCCGCCCACGAGCAATCGCCGCCGCCCAGTTACAGCCCCCACCGAAGCCCAGATTCACTGGTGAGATCAACAGCACGATGTCGGTGCGCGCGAACAGCCAGTCGAGCTCCTTCGGGGGGGTCCCGTTGGCGACAACGATCACCTCGGATACCGGCACGCGTGGACGATGCTCGTCGATCGACACCAGACATCGCCGCAGCATGCTGCTGTCGTCAGTGACAAGCACGATGATCGACACCACCGGATCCTGCGGAACCTGCGCACCATGGCGGACACGCGGGTCCGCGGGCGACGTGCTGGCATCCATAGCACCGACAGGGTAACCCCAATCCGAGTCGGGCAGGCCGGGCCCACGGCCGATCCCGCTGTGTAGTATTGGCCACGTGAAGGCGCTGATTCTGAGCGGCGGCAAAGGCACACGCCTGCGGCCGATCACGCACACCTCCGCCAAGCAGCTGGTTCCCATCGCCAACAAACCGATCCTGTTCTATGCCATCGAGGCCATCGTTGCCGCCGGTGTCCGCGACATCGGGATCATCACCGGCGAGACCGCGGATGAGGTGGAGGCGGCCGTCGGCGACGGCGCGCGCTTCGGCGCCGAGATCACGTACATCAATCAGTCGGCCCCGTTGGGACTCGCACACGCAGTGCTCACCGCGCGCTCGTTCCTCGGTGAGGATCCGTTCGTCATGTATCTCGGTGACAACCTGATCCGTCAGGGCATCGTCCCCATCGTCCAGCGCTTCAAGGACAGCACGCCGGACGCGCTCATCCTGCTCGCCCGAGTCCCCGAGCCCCAGCACTTTGGTGTGGCTGAGCTGGAGGATGGCAAGGTCACGCGACTTGTCGAGAAGCCGGCGGAGCCAACCAGCAACCTCGCATTGGTGGGGGTGTATCTCTTCAACCACAACGTCTTCGCGGCCATCGATGCCATCGAGTACTCGGCGCGCGGCGAGCTGGAGATCACCGACGCGATCCAGAACATGATCGATAGCGGCCGGCGCGTCGAACCGCATCTCATCGTCGAGCCGCACCAGGCGATGGTCGCCACATGGAAGGACACAGGCCGCCTCGAGGACATGCTCGAAGCCAACCGCATAGTTCTGGACGACCTGCCTCCGCGCATGGAGGGCACGATCGGCGCGGGTGTGCGCCTTGACGGCAAGGTGATCCTCGAGAAGGGCTGCACCCTTCAGAACTGCACAGTGCGTGGTCCCGCGATCATCGGCGAGAGCACGCACATCGATGACGCCTACATTGGCCCCTACACGTCGATCTACCACGGCTGCACCATCCGCAATGCCGAGTTGGAGCACAGCATCGTGCTCGAGAACAGCGTGATCGAGGACGTCGACGGGAAGATCGAGTCCTCGCTGATCGGCAAGGAGTGCCGAATCGGTCGCTCGCCGCTGCGACCGCGGGCGTTCAAGCTGATGATCGGCGACCATAGTCGGGTGGAGTTGCGCTGATGGCCTGGATGCCCACCACCCCCGCGATCGAGGAGAGCCTCTCGAGGATGGCCGCCACGCCCGCGGCGGGTCGGGCCGGTCGCATCCACGATGTGCAGGTCAAGACCTTTGTCAAACATGCTGATCATCGCGGTTTCTTCATCGAACAGCTCAAGCGTGGCGATCTCGACGACGCCGGCAGGCCATTCCTGCCCGAGCAGTGGTTTGCGCAGATGTCTCGAAGCCTCGTGTATGCGCGCGGCGGCAATCCACCCGAGCTGATCAAGGCCTTTCATTGGCACAAGAAGCAGTGGGATTACTGGGACATCGTGGTTGGCAATGCCCGAGTGGTGCTGGTCGACCTGCGTGCCGATTCGCCCACATCGGGGGTGGTCCAGACACTGATCCTCGGCGAGAACTCGCCGCAAATGGTAGCGATTCCACCGCTGGTCGCCCACGGCTACCAGGTGCTCGGCCTCGAGAACGTGCATCTTGTCTACTACGTCACCGAACCGTACTCGCCGGCCGACCCTGATGAGGGTCGCATCGCCTGGGACGACCCGCGGATCGGGTTCGACTGGCGGATCGAGAACATCTGAGGTGAGACTTCTGGTGGCGGGAGGCGCGGGTTTCATCGGGAGCGAGTTCGTTCGTCACACCCTCTCCAGCCATCCCGACGACAGCGTGGTGGTGCTGGACAAGCTCACCTATGCCGGCAACCTTCGCAACCTCGACCCGGTCGCCGCCAGCTCACGATTCCGCTTCGTCCACGGCGACATCTGCGACGCACGCACCGTGGAGACGCTCGCCGGAGAGGCCGACGCCATCGTCAACTTCGCTGCCGAGTCACACGTCGATCGCTCGCTCGAGGCGCCCGGCCAGTTCATCCAGACCGACGTCTATGGCACTTTCGTGCTCCTGGACGCCGCTCGTCGCATCGGGCACTCACGGTTCCTGCAGGTGTCCACTGACGAGGTGTACGGCGATGTCACCGAGGGCCGCAGCGCAGAGGGTGACCCCCTGCGCCCGCGCAGTCCGTACTCGGCCAGCAAGGCAGGTGGCGAGATGATGGCCTGGGCATATCGCGAGTCCTACGGTGTGCCCGTCATCACCACCCGGGGATCCAACACCTACGGTCCATACCAGTACCCCGAGAAGATCATCCCGCTGTTCATCACCAACGCTCTCGACGATCAGCCCCTGCCGATCTACGGCGACGGCAACGCGGTTCGCGACTACCTCTACGTCACCGACCATGCGCGCGGCATCGACACGGCGCTGCGCCTGGGCACGCCTGGTGAGGACTACAACATCGGTTACGGCGGCGAGACCAACGGGCACGAGGTGGCCGATCTGGTTCTCGGTGCTCTTGGCAAACCCGACTCACTCAAACAGCACGTGCGCGACCGCCTCGGCCACGACCGGCGCTACGCAGTCGACACCCGCAAGCTGGAGGGGTTGGGATGGGAACCTGACGTGCCGCTGGCCGATGGCATCAAGCAGACAGTCGAGTGGTACCGCCAGAACCAGGAGTGGTGGCGTCCCCTCAAGTCGGGTGAGTTCTGGGAGTTCTATTCGCGCAACTACAAGCCACTCTCGCCGCCCCCGTGAGAATCCTCACCACCGGTGGCAAGGGCCAGCTCGGCCGCGAGCTCGATGAGGTGGCGACTGCAGCGGGTCACGTGGTCGTGTCAACCGACCGTGAGGGCTGCAATATCACCGATGCTGCCGCCGTGGCGCGGGCCATCGACCTCGCCGCGCCCGAGGCGGTCGTCAACTGCGCCGCATGGACACAGGTGGACGCGGCTGAGCAGGATGTCGATGCCGCCTACCTGAGCAACGCGATCGGCCCACGCGTGCTCGCGGCCGCCTGCGCTCAGCGCAGCCTGATGCTGGTACAGATCAGCACCGACTACGTCTTCGACGGCCGCGCCGAGATGCCCATCGATGAATGGCAGCGCCCTGCACCCCGATCGGTGTACGGCCTGACCAAGCTGGCAGGTGAGAATGAGGTCAGGCAGCTGGCACCCCGACACCTGGTGATCCGGACCTCGTGGTTGTACGGTCGCCACGGGCCGAACTTTGTCCTCACCATGCTCAGGGCGGCCGCAGCGGCCAGGCCATTGCGCGTGGTCAGCGATCAGGTGGGCAGCCCCACGTGGACCGGCCACCTCGCCACCGAGCTGCTCTCGCTGATCGAGCGCGACCTCCCCGGGACCTACCACGTGACCAACTCCGGTATCACCAGCTGGCACGGTTTCGCACTCGAGATCTTCGCCGCCGCGGGGGTGGCTCCCGAGGTCAGCCCGATCACCACCGCCGACTACCCGACGGCGGCGCCGCGGCCGGCGTATTCAGTGCTCGACAACCGAGCCTGCCGTCTGTTGGGGGAGGCCCCGATGCCTGACTGGCGGGAGGGACTGCGCAGCTACATCGCTCAGCTGCGCGAGCGTGGCGCCCTGCCGGGGAGAACCTCCTGATGACGAGAGTGTGCAGATCCGTTTGCGCTCGGCCCCAACGAGGTAGGCTGATGGGTGACGGCTCAACCATTCGGCCGTCCGAGGTACCTGAATGCGCCCGCAACTCGCCACCAGCCCCGATGCTTTCAACCGTGCCCGCCTGCTCGCCCGCGAACGTGGCACCCCCGTGTACGTCAGCGGCGGCGAGGTCGTGACCGAACGCCCCCCAAAGACAAGCGCGATGGTCTGGCCGAATGGGAGCGTCACCTGGGGCAATGCGTCCGGCTCGGACCGGCGCGACCGTCGCCGGGCCGCCTGAGACCGCCTGCCGCCCCCCCACTACTCCTTCTCGGTCACCGTGTACTCGAGGTAGGCGCCGAACATCAGGCGGGTCTGCGCCTCGAGCGCTGGGATGACGCTCAGCGCCAAGCCCACGACGGGGTACATGAACAGCTGGAGGTCGGCGTACCGGCGGCGCCACCAGGGCCAGTCCGGAGGCTTTGGGCACATCGCCGAGTCCACCTTGATCAGCGTGAAGGTGTTGAACAGGGTGACGGTCAGGATGCCGAGCGTGGCCCAGCCGATGGCCGCCGCCTCTGTGGACAGGCTGTAGTCGAGATCGATGAGCGCCGGCAGCGCGCCTCCGAAGAACAGCAGCATGGGCAGCGTCGTCCAGGTCAGGTGATTGAACACCAGATTCAGGTAGCGGCGAGCCCGCAGGCGCAGCGGAATCTCGCGGTGCTCGAGCATGCGCAGGGTCACGTAAGGGATGTCGGTTGCACCCCACGCCCAGCGTTTGATCTGGTTGTATTGCGACACGTGGGTCGACGCATAGTCTCGCGCCCGCGGGGCATCCCCGAAGACAGGCAGGAATGCGGGGCGCACGTTAAGCCGCTCGCCGTAGCGGAAGAAGCTCTTCCAGAAGAAGCGCGAGTCCTCCGGGATGACGTCCGAATCCCAGTAGCCCACCTCGTCGAGCAAGCGCAGTGACATCGTGTACGACGAGAACATCACCAGCCGATGGGGGTTCTGGTGGAGGAACATCTGCCATTGGGTCGCGGCGGTGGCCATCACCCGAACCGCCGCTGGAACCCTCCACAGGTTGTTGAGGAAGACCGGGACCGGCTGCCAGATGGAGGTGAGCCGGTCGTCGGCGTTGCAGTACTCGTGCGTTGTGTAGGCGAAGTACTGGGGATGGAGGCGGAAATCCGAGTCCAGGTCGGTGACCATCGTCCGCGTCGGATCGAGCCCCATCGCCTCGCAGGCCTGTTTCAGTATCGGACCGCCGAACGCCATCGCCGCAGATTTCCCCACCACGATTCCGGGCAGGAGAGGATCCTTGATGTGGACGAAACCCAAGAACCGGTCCCCGAACTCCTCGCGAAGGCTGGCCACGTTCTCCCAGCCGCCGGTGTCGGTGACCCGGGTGATGATCGCGCACACGATCTGCCGGGTTGGATAATTCTGGGCAGCGAGCGCGGCCACGGTGGCGCGGAGCACCTCGTACCTCTCGGTGTACGTCGGGATCAGCGCGCAGTGGACGATCTCCTCCGGGCGTGGGGCCCCCGGGCGAAGCTCGAGGCCGCGGCACCGTGCCCACCAGTCAATGTCCTGCGTCTCCCGCAGGATGCCGAGGGAACGCTGAACCGCCCGCACCGTGGCCCTGGTCCGGACCAACCAGTACACGTCGAGGGCGACGGCACCCACCCCGAGGATCCACAGCTTTGTCGGGTCGTTGAGCCGGATCGCGAACGCCACCAGCAGCGGGATCAGAAGCACCGTCCAGGTGAGCGCGCCCGGGATGACCTCGAGCAGTCGCTGCTGGGCATGCGGAGACAGGCGGCGCACGCCGAGACGAGCGATCACTGGCCCAGTCTAGGCGGGCGCCGCGATGGCAGGCCTGTACCTCCGAGGTCCGGACGCGGTCCGGACCGCACCGGTCCTGCCCTCAGAACGGCTATCCTCAAATGCCGCGCACCGACTGTGTGCACATTCCAGGATCTCTCTTCACATATGTCCGCTCGTACCCCCGATTCCGACGACGACGCCGTGACCACTCCCGAGGATGCCCCCGAGGAGGGGGCCGCGGTGGACGATGTTGCCGAACCGGAGGTCAGCGATGAGGTCATCGAGGTCGATGTCGTCGGCGACGTCGAGGTTGTCGCAGACGACGACGCGGACGAGGACGAGGAGGAGGAGGAGGAGAAGGCCGAGGTGGTGGTGGTCGCACCGGTACGACCGACACCGCGGCCTCAGCCGGGCCGGCCGCCGAGCGCCAAGGAGGAGGAGCCACCCCCGTTCGCCATCGGCGAGCGCGTTCGCCTGACATCGAACATCCGGCCACGCACGGGCACACCCATCGGCGACTACCCGGTCGGCTCGATCGGCTCCGTCGAGACGGTGCTGAGCCAGACGGCGATTGTCCGCTTCGACCGGGCGCCTGAGACCAAGGAGGTGGTCGCCTGGACCTGCCTCGAGACTGCCGAGGGCGTCGCGGGCCGGGGTGACGGCCCCCCTGTCCCCCCGGCCCCCGCCCCCCTGCGACGGGCGACGGCGGCGATCGCCTCGCATCCGGTCGCGGTGCTGCGCGGCGTGCCGCGGCCACCGGCACCGCGCGAGCTGCCCCCGCCGGCTCCAGCGCGACTGGCGCCAGCCGGCCGTCCGGCCAGCACCGCAGCGGCGCCGACCACTGTCAAGGAGACGGCGGCCGTGATGACGGCCGAGCCGGCAGCTGTTGCGGCCAATCTGCCAGTGCGCAGGGGGTCGGGCCCGGCGACAGCAGGGCCGAAGGCGTCCACGCAGGCCGGTGCGAAAGCAGTCGCACGGCCGGCCAGGCCCCCGGCCACCGCGGCCAAAGCAGCTGCCAAGCCCGTGGCCAAGCCGGCGGCGCCCAAGCCCGTGGCCAAGCCGGCGACGCCCAAGCCCGTGGCCAAGCCGGCGACGCCCAAGCCCGTGGCCAAGCCGGCG
>JAEKNN010000051.1:71729-101681 GCA_016464795.1 Candidatus Amunia macphersoniae
GACGCCCAAGCCCGTGGCCAAGCCGGCGACGCCCAAGCCCGTGGCCAAGCCGGCGACGCCCAAGCCCGTGGCCAAGCCGGCGGCGCCCAAGCCGGCCACCAAGGGCGCCCGGAAGACCGTCGCCAAGGCCACCTCCTCAAAGGCTCCCAAACGGCCGACCAAGCCGACCGCCCGACCGGTCAAGACGACGGCCAAGACCGTCACCCAGCGGTCAGCGAAGCCCAGCTCGCAACCGAGGGCGAAGCCGTCGGTCAAGTCCCCCACGGCTGCGCGACGCTCTTCGCCGCAGCTGGCCGCGAGGACCGCCACCAAGGGCGCCGGCAAGCGCACCGACGCCGCCAAGGCGCGAACCAAGCCAACAACCACCAAGACACCGTCTCGGCCGGCC
The DNA here is from genome assembly GCA_016464795.1 of Candidatus Amunia macphersoniae. Classification (GTDB taxonomy): domain Bacteria; phylum Chloroflexota; class Dormibacteria; order Aeolococcales; family Aeolococcaceae; genus Aeolococcus; species Aeolococcus macphersoniae. The sequence goes on from JAEKNN010000051.1 coordinate 72,118, forward strand.
TCGAAGGCGGCCCCCAAGGCCAGGGCAGCGTCCGCAAAGCCCGCCCCGGCCAAGGCCGCCCGGCCGGCTGCCAAGCCGGCTGCCACGACACGATCCAAGGCTGGCGCCAAGCCGGCAACGGCGAAGAGGCCGCCGGGACGTTCCGGCCGGCGGTGACGTCAGCGGGCGGTGATCAGCAGCCCGACAGCTCCGGCGACGAGGGCTGGGATGGTGACGACGGCACCGTAGCGAACGTAGGTCCTGGCGCTGATCGTGATCCCGCGGGAGCGAAGCAGAACGATCCAGAGCAGCGTCGCCAGTGAGCCGATCGGCGTGAGATTGGGACCCACGTCGGCTCCGAGCGCCGCGCTCAGCGCGGGAGTGACCCCGGCGGTCCCCAGGGGGTGAAGACCGCTCAACGTCACCAGCGTCATGGGAAGGTTGTTGATCACGTTGCTGCCGAGCGCCGCGCCCGCGAACGCCGCAACCGAGCTTGGATGGGCGCCAGCTCCCGCGCCCAGCCAGGCGTGGAGCACCCAGGCCGTCACTCCGGTGTCCTCGAGTCCCTGCACGACCACGAACAGACCGGCCACGAAGAGAAGCACCGACCACGACACGTCGTGGGAAAGGCGTCGCAGCCGGCGCGGGCCAGAGCCGCCCACCACGATGGCCAGCGCCATGGCGCCGGCCGCCGCCACGACACCGACCGGAAAGCGCAGAGAGGTCGCCACCACATATGCGGAGGCCAGCGCCGCGAGCACGAGGGTGGCGGGGAACAGCAGGGCGGATCGCGCGCGGCGGAGGGGAAGCACCGTCCGCAACGGGGTCAACCGGCCCCGAAGGGCCAGCAGGATGCCGGCGACGGTGACCACCGTCACCAGTGTCGCCGGGAGCAGAAGCACGCGAAGGTACTCGCCGAGCCCCACGTGAGCTGCGTCGATGGTGAGGATGTTCACAGGGTTGGCAACCGGGAGCAATGCGGATGCCGCGTCGGCGACGTAGCTCGTGGCCAGCGCGTAGGGCACCGGATCTGCACCCGCGCGCTGCGCTGCCAGGGCGACGACAGGGGTCAGGATCAGCGCCGCTGCGTCGTTGGAGAGGAACGCGGTGACCACGCAACCCGCCGCGCACACTGCGGCCAGCAGGCGCAGCGGCGACCCACGACCGGCTCGCAGCGCGAGCGTGGTCACCGCGTCGAACACTCCGGCCTCGTCGGCGAGGCCCGCCACCGCCATGAGCCCGGCGAAGAAGAGCAGGACGTTCCAGTTTCCGGCCACCGCATTCACTGAATGGGCGGAGTCAGCCAGGCCGAGCAGCAGCATGGCAGCGGCACCGGCGGCTGTCGCGAGCCCCTCCGGAAGACCCCGCGGCCGCCACAGCACCACCGCGATGGTGATGCCCGCAAGAATCACGGCAAGCGCCGGACGGGCAGCCCCGTGGATCATCGTCTCAACCGGAGCTTCACTCGATCAGGCGTCGGCGCCGCCGCCGTACACCCCACGTTGCGACGGGGGAAGCAGCGCAGCGACGCGCAACGCGATCTCGTCCGCGATGGACACGAGATCGCGGGGCCCGTCGACGCTCAGCTCGAAGGTGCGTCCGTAGCGCAGCAGGATCCCCCCGCGCCGAAGTGGTCCACGTCGCCATCCCCTGCTCCTGGTGCCGGAGATGGCCACCGGCAGGATCGCTGCGTGGCCGCGCTTGGCGAGGAATCCGATCCCCGCCTCGGCGCGCTGCATGGTGCCGTCACCGGAGCGAGTACCTTCTATGAACACCAGCAGCCGACCGTGGCGACGCAACACCTCGAGAGCGCGGGCCAGCGCGCGGCGGTCGGCACCCTCGCGATCGACTGGAATGCAGTTGCACCCTCCGAGGAACCACGCAACCGGGCGGTTGACGTACAGCTCACGTTTGGCCAGGGCGAACAGGGTTCGCGGAAAGTAACCACCCAGCAAGAACGGATCGAGGTTGCTGAGGTGGTTGGATGCCACCAGCAGCGGACCGGCGGCAGGGATGTTCTCCTCGCCAACGATCGTCAGCCGCCGCCAGGCGAGCATGGTCAGGCACGCGCGTCCGACGAAGGACGCGATGTGGTAGCGCAGCGGCCGCTGGTCGTCGTCGCGGACCGGGAACTTCTCGGGGAAACCCTTCACTGCGCTGGCCACTGCAGGATGATGCCCCAAGGGCCCAACCGGTCGCCACCTACAATTCGGCCAGCCCCTTTAGCTCAACGGCAGAGCAGCCGGCTTTTAACCGGTTGATGGAGGTTCGATTCCTCCAGGGGGCATCGCCAAGTCCGCAGTGGGAGGTAGATGCATGGTCGACGCAGAGTACGCGCAGCGACTGGCTCAAGAGGTCGATCGGTACCGGACTGTCAGTGACGTTCATGACCTACCCGATATCTTCCACTACTGGGCTGAACGTTATCTCATGCCGAAGCTGCACGCCGTGGGCATCCAGTCTCTCGATGACTTCTACTCCGAACCCGTCCTTGACTTCTGCAGAGAGAACTCGAGTGACACGATTCGAGTGGCATCGCTGGGCTCTGGCAACGGAGACACAGAGGCACGGCTTGCGCAGAGGGTGTTGGCGGCAGGGCAGCAGAACTTCGAGGTTACGTGCGTGGAGATCAACGCTTCGATGCAGGCGCGGGCCTTCGAGAACGCACGTGGTGTGGGGGCGGAGCAGCGCCTGCGATTCGATGCCAGGGACCTGAATTCCTGGACGGCAGACTGCCGCTATCACGTGGTGATGGCCAGCCACTCGCTGCATCACGTGGTCGAGCTCGAACATCTCTTCAGAGAAGTTCGATCCAGCCTGGTGGATGACGGGTACTTCCTGGTCAACGACATGGTCGGCCGCAACGGCCATCAGAGGTGGCCAGAGGCACTGTCCCTGATCCAGCTGCTGTGGCGAAGCGCGCCCGCACGCTACAAGTACAACCGACAGCTGCTGGTCTTGGACGACGAGTACGTCAATCGCGACTACTCGATGGAGGGCTTCGAGGGAATCCGTGCCCAGGATGTCCTTCCCCTGCTGCTGCGCACGTTCTTCCCCGATCGTTTCATCTCGTTTGGGAACCTGACCAGCGTGCTCACCGACCGGGGCTACGGACACAACTTCGATCCCAATTCCGATGAGGATCGCGCGTTCATCGACAGGGTGGCGCAGCTCGACGACCTGGCCATCGATCTGGGTGTCATCAAGCCAACCCAACTGATCGCCTCATTTCGGACCAAACCCGTGGAGCCGCGCTTCTTCGGCAACCGGGCCCCCGACTTCAGCGTGCGCGATCCTGACGTCGAGGTGGCTCTCGACAGCGAGTGGACGCGGCTGCAGGCCGATCTCGCTGGCGTCCGTGCGGAACATGCCCGGATGCTGTCGTCGAAGAGCTGGCGGTACACGCTACCGATGCGGGCCCTGTTGGTGGCGTCCAAACGCGCCTACGGGCGATTGAACCGGGTCGCTCGAAGGCACTGATGGGAGCCCTTCAGCTGCGCTCGTCCAGGCTGTGCCGAGTCGTTCTGGTCAACAGTTCGCGGAGGCGGGTCCGCATGCAGAGTGGTGTCATCGTGCCGCGAATCAACGCCAGTCCTCCTGCGGAGATTCGTTCCCAGAGCACCTCGTCCGTCGCCAGCTGCACCACTGCGTCCGCAAACTCCTTCTGGTGGTCACGCACCAGTGCATGAGCTCCGTCGAGAATCCCCATGCCCTCACCACCAACTCCCGTGGTGACCACCGGGACGCCCAGGGACATGGCCTGTCCCACCTTGCCCTTGACCCCCGCGCCGTAGCGCAGGGGAGCGACAAACACAGCGGCCGACCGGAAGAAGGGATCAACGTCCGCCAGGTAGCCGGTGATCGTGACGTGCGAACAACCCAGACGGCGGACTGCTTCGGGTGGGTTCGAGCCAAGGATCGTGAGGTGTCCGAGCCAGCGCTCGCGTATGAGTGGCAACACCTCCCCAACGAACCACAGCACGCCATCGACGTTGGGTGTGTGGTCGAAGCCACCGATGAAGACCATGCCAGAACGATGTGCACGGCCCTGCGGGGGATCGTCCGGGATGTCGTGAACGTTGGGGAGAACAACGACGTCTGCGCTCGGGACTCGCAGGAGAATCTCTCTCCTCTCGTCGTCGCTGACCGCGGCCACCAGGTCACAGCTGCGCATCAGCCGCAACTCTCTCCTGCGCTCGTTCAGCACCGCATCGTCCGGTTCTTCACCGGCGACGGCAAGGCGGCGCTGCTGGCGGACGTGATGGAGGTCGACGGTGTCGTAGATCACGGTGGCTGCCGGAAATGCCAGTCGGACAGGCTCGTAGAAGGTCTCGCCGACCGACGGCCGGCTGAGAATCACCAGGTCGTAGAGCCCTGGCCGTTCAGCGGCCAGGTCGGCAAAGGTCCAGGGTGCGTAGATGACCTCGATGCCCAGCTTCTGGAAGTCGCGCATGTACGGATCACGTCGGAGACCGCTCTCCGTGAGAAGGGTTACCCGGCAGCCAAGCTCGGCCAGGAGTCTCAGGATCCACGACATGCGAAGCCCGCCCGAGTCCCGGTCATGGGCCGGCACGAAGTAATCGCAGACGAGAACGTGCGGATGCCTGTCGATCCGGCCCCCGCGAAACCCGCGCGCCGTCCCGCTGGGCCAGTGGCGGGCCAGCTCGGAGGCCCACTTGGCGGCGAAGATGTGTCGGTTGATCTCCATGCTCATCTTGCTGTGAACCTGCGGGACCACGGCACCCGGCTCACCATGGCTGAGGCTGCCCTCATGCACCACCACAGACGCCGGCTCGTAGACGACGGGATGGCCCGCCGCGCGAAGGCTGAAGCAGAGATCGGTGTCCTCGTAGTACGCAGGGGTATAGCGGCGGTCGAAGCCGCCGACGGCGTCGAACGCAGCGCGGCGCACCAGGAGCGAGGCGGCCGAACAGTAGTCGGCCGCACGGCGCACATTGAACGCCGGCGCGGCTGGGTCGAGCCCATAGCCGAAGTTCCATCCCGTCGCGTCGCTCCAGACGATGCTGCCCGCCTCCTGCAAGAGGCCGTTGGGAAAGATGAGCTTGCTGCCGACCGCGCCGATGCGCGGATCGCTCTCGGCCGCCTCGAGCAGCGCATCCAGCCAGCCTGGCTGCACCATGGTGTCATTGTTCAGGAGGTGCAGGTACGTGCCCCGCGCCACACCGATGCCGGCTGTGATCGCTCCGAGGAAACCGAGATTGCGATCCAGGCGACGAACAGTGAGCCCGTCGACGCCGGCGAGAACAGACGGTGTGTCGTCGGACGAAGCGTCGTCACTGACGATGACCTCGACCCTCGAGAGGTTGGTGTTCAGGTAGACCGCCCGCAGGCAGGCAATCGTCGCCTGAAGGTGGTTGTGAACAGGGATGACGATGGAGACCAGCGGCGCTGCCAGGGACTTGAATCGGACGCCATGCAGGTGCGCAGGGACACTGGCCGTCGGGGATCGCGCTGCCCGCCTCTGCCCCATCGCCCGTTCGTGGCCTGTCAAGACCCCAGCCGACGAGCAGCTTGGACGCCACGACGAAACATGAGCAGCGCGTGCCAGGCCTTGGAGGTGGTGATGCGCCTGAGCTGCTGCTCTCGAGCCGCCAGTGTCATGCGCAGCTCCTCGCCACGTGTGGCCAGGCTGCGCACCGTGTCTTCGAGGTGTTCGACCTGAACTTCGAGGCGCTCGACCTTTGCTTCCTGGTCATGTAAGAGACGTACGGCCTCCGGAGCCGGCGCTGCCAGCAGCAGGTCGGTGTCGACAAGCGTGGAAACGTCGGGCAGTTCCGCAATGTCCTCATTCGATGCCACAGCAACGAGGTACGGGAACGGAATGTCATGGCGCCGCGGCCATTGCTGATCCTCACTGGCCACGGCAATGAGGTCTGCCCTCGGGCGCTGAACGTCCTGCATGGCCTGCATCACCGATCCGGTGACGACTGTCTGGCCGTAGAGGGCGACGTTTGCAAACCGTTCGGAGAGCAGAGCCTGGAATTCCGCCCTGTCCAGCTCGTGAATGTGAAAGGGGTTGTGATAACCGTCGCTGTAGATGGTGCGATCGGGAGTTGAGGCTATGAAGATTCCGCCCTGGTGAAGTGCGCCGGCCACCACCTCGAGGAGGGCCGCGTGGTCGTCGACGTGCTCCAATGCCTCAAAGCAGACCACGACGTCAAACGTCCGCTCGCCGACGGCTGTCGGATCGAGCATTGAGCCCTCGAGGAAATCGATGCTGTCGGTCCCATGGTGGAGACGAGCGTGCTGGACGCTGGCAGGATCGATGTCGATGCCGGTGACGTGCGCGGCCGACCGACCCAGGATCGCCGAGCCGTAGCCTTCACCGCTGGCGAGGTCGAGCACGCGCTTGCCCTCACAGAGACGCGAGGCAAAGTGGTACCGGTGAAGGTGCTCGTACACCATCTGGTAGTCGGACGCCCAGGGCACACATCGCTCGCCCGTCCACTCGATGAGATGAGGATGTGAGTGCGCGGTCCGAGCAGCCGTCACATTGCCCATGGTCGCGGCGGGATTGGGCCGGCCGTTGCCTGCCTGGTGTGTCGCGGGCACGGATCGAGTATACGCGAGCCGTGGCTCAGTCCTGAGCAGGCGCGCACCTCTGCGGCCGGCTGGTGCTGCTAGTCTTCCGCCGATGCTGAGCAGGGTCCGCCTGCGCCGAACCACCCCCGCGAAAGCCGGCGACGCACGCCGACGCTTCCTCGGGGGGCGGAACCAAGCCGTCACCGGGCGCCATGTGATCTCGGTGTGGTGCGCCTCTCTGCTCCTGCTCGGTGTCGCCTGGGTGGTCATCAACCCGGCGCCCTCCGGATCAGACGAGCCGGCCCACTACATTCATGCTCTGGCCACGGGTGGGGGCGAGATCGTTGGCCCACATGCGCTATTTCCGTCTCGCGACGCCAACTTTCCCGATGCGGTGAACCTCTGGGATCAGAGCAGCAGACGTTTCTCGGTGCCGGCGCGGATCGCGCCGGCATCGACCTTCGCCTGCACCGCCGGAAATTGGAGCGTGCCAGCCACATGCACCAACGGATCGCGCTGCGAGCGATGGGCCGCCGCCTGTGCAACAGAGCCTCCGACGACAGGGTCGGTGAGCTTGGTCACCTACACCGGCGACTACGAGCCCACCTTCTACGTGTTGCCGGGTGTGGTTGCCCGCCTCGCTAACAATGACGTGAACGGACTGCGCGCAGCTCGTCTGGGCGGGTTGCTCGTGGCTGTCGCGTTGCTCGGAATGGCCGGCCTGTTGCTGTGGGATCGGCGCGAACCGGCGATGTCGCTGGTCGGCCTCCTCATCAGTGTCACTCCGACCGTGATGTACATGAACAGCGTGGTCAACCCCAACGGGGGCGAGATCGTTTCCAGCATCGCGTTCATCGCTGCCCTGCTGCGAATCAGGCGCGATGGAGAGGCCACGTCGCGATTCACCTGGATGGCGGCAGGCGTGTCCGGCGCGCTCTGCGGTTTCTCAAAAATTGACGGTCCGGCGTGGGTGTTGGTCGCGACTGTCGCGATCGTTGCTCTTCTGGGCATCAAGGGTTCATTCGCGATCGTGCGGCACGGGGGCCGCTGGGCAGCATTCGCGGTGACCGCAGCAGCGGTGGGTGTTCTGGCCGACCAAGTGTGGTGGCACTTCATCGTCGGCGTGCCCACCTTTCTTCATCCTGCCTCGTCCGGCATCCGCTACATCACCGAGATCGCGGGCGCGGTGCCGCAGCTCGTGCAGCAGATGATCGGCGCCTTCGGTTGGGGCGAGGGAGACATCTCCGCAGGAAGCTTCACCTACCTTGTCTGGTCCGTCATGGCCGTCGGCGTCGCCTCTCTCGCCATGCTGGTGGCGTCCCGAAGGGAACGCGTTGTGATCAGCGCTCTGGTCGCCTTCGACATCGTGTACATGGTGGTGACAGGTGCGGTGGCGCGAGTCGAGTTCGGCTTTGGCGGAACCGGCACCTTGGGTCGATACCTCCTTCCGCTGGTGGTGATCACCACGCTCACCGCCGGGGAGGTCCTCACCCAGAATCACCGTCGCCTGGGCAGTCTCTCGCCGCGACGGCTGGTGGCCGGCATCGCCATCACCACCGCCGCCTGCCAGTTCGTCTCACTGTGGATGGCGGCACGCGCCTACGCGGTGAGCACCACCGGGCCGCTCTTGTTCCTCGGTAAGAGCCAGTGGTATCCCCCACTGGGGTGGGCGCCATGGCTGGCGCTGGCGGCGATCGGCTGCAGTGGGGTCGCCGTTGTCGGGTGGCTCGCCATGATCTCCAACAGGCGGACTACGTTGGCTTCGAGCGGATGACGGGCCCCGCCGCGGGCCGGTGGCCTGCTGACGAGGCGACCAGCATCCCCGTCACCAAGGAGGCGCAGCCGATGCCGGCCACGAGGAGCCAGGGCGCCCAGCCGAAGGGCGGGACCCACACCGCTCTGGTGGGAAAGAAGAATCGCCCGTCGACCCCCACCGCAAAGCGCTGCGAGTTCTGCCACAGCGTCAAGGCCTGGCCGACGGTCACGGTCGCTGCAACGGCCACCGCGACAGCCGAGGCGGCACGCCCGATCCTGGCCCGGTTGGCGCGCACGATGTCGCCGGCCAGCAGGACCACGATGACATTGAAGGGGATCACGTAGCGGGCCTGCATCGGTAGCCCGGCCTCAACTTGGAGGACTGCGCCGATGACCACCGTGAAGGCGATGTTGCCGGTGATCAGCAAGGACAGAACGATGCGTTGGCGCCGGGTGCCGAGCACCAGGGCGGCGGCGAGCAAACCCACAACCGTGATCCACCACACCGCTTCCACCACCGGGTACACGGGCAGCTCGACCCAGCCGAGCAGACCGATCTCCTCGTGGAACCATTCGGGCAGGGTCAGAATGGAGGTGCCGATCTGGGACCATGCGGACCACAGCGAGTGAGACGACCGGGGCAGACCGACGATCACCTGCCACCAGACCTGGTCGGCGGCAATTCCCACGACGACTGCTCCGAGCGCGACCCAGGCCCGCGGGCCGGAGTGGCGCACCAGCTGGATCACCCGCCGTCCGCCGAGGGCGGCCGCGGTCGCCAGGGCGATGACGATCCACACCCAGGTGAGCGTGCGAGACACGGCGAGCACGCTTCCCGACACCCCCAGTGCCGTCCACACCCAGCGCGACGCCGGCGCAGGCTCGCGCAGGACGCGCAGCACGGCAGCGAAGAAGCACAGGGTGAGAACGATCTCACCGCCGTTGGGATTCACCACTGTGTTCAGGTACATCGCCATCGGTGTCACAGCCACGAGCAGGCCAAGCAGCGAGAGCCCCCGTCTCTGGCGATCCCACAGGAGGAGCGCTGCCATCACCACCAGAACAGTGGCCACCAGCACCTCGCCGAGGCGCGCCAGGCGCATGGCTCCGACGTCGAAAGTCCCTGCGCGTGCCACCAGACCGGGCACCAGGTACAGCGTCGGTTCGTATGACCCCGTGTAGGTGCCCAGGATGCGGTTGCCCGGGGCCAGGCCCACCGGGTCAGTGCAAGCGACTGGATTGGGCGGATAGTACCGCTGGCATTTCGGCCCGTCGGTGCAGTTGGCCGGTTGGTCCATCGACCTGGCCACGCACGAGTACACCCCATCAGGAGCGCGTCGCGCATCCACCGAGAAATATCGCGTCGTCTGATTCCAGAAGGCGATGATGTCGGGGATCCCGGTGGGCTGATTCGGCGAGGCGCCCGGCGTGCCCGTGATCTCACCCTGACCGACGGCGAGTGCGTGGACCATGTGCATGGCTTCGTCGGGCCCTGCGGGTACCGGGTCGCTCATCGCCCAGGCAACCCCGAAGAGCAGGAACCACATGCCGACCAGGCCCGCCACCACCAGGGCGCGAGCGCGATGCGCAACCGGCGTCCGGGCCGCATGCTCGGTCGGAGCCGCCAGCCCCTGCGCTTCCACCACGGTCACGGCGGTGGAGCCACGCCCGCGGCGGCGAACAAACCGATTGTCGGTTCTTGCGGATGCCAGCGCAGCTCCGAGAGGTGCGAGATGCCGACCATGGCCAGGTGCTCGGTCAAGCCGTCCACGATGCGCACCGCCGTGGACGGGTCGGGGAAGGTGGCGGTGCCGATCTGCACAGCATCGGCCCCGGCGATGATGAAATCCACGGCGTCACCGGTGTCGATGATTCCCCCCACCCCGATGACCGGGATGCGCACCGCCGCGCGCACTGCCGCGACAGCGGCCACCGCCAGAGGCTTGATGGCGGGGCCGCTGAGGCCGCCCGTTCCTGAGCCCGCAAGCACGGGTCGGCGGGCCTGGCGGTGCATCTTCAGCCCAACGAACGTGTTCACAGCCGAGATCGCGTCGGCGCCCGCGGACTCGACGGCTGCCGCCACCGCACCGATGTCGCTGACATTGGGGCTCAACTTGACCACGATGCACCGTTCGGTGACCGCCCGGACGGCCGCTGTCAGGCGGGCGGCCTCACCCGGATCACGACCCAGGTCCAGTCCGTGGGCGATGTTGGGGCACGAGATGTTCAGCTCGTATCCCGCGATCCCGTCAGCGCCGTCGAGGATGCGGACACACTGCACGTACTCGTCGACGGTGGCCCCCGCCACGTTGACGATCACCGCGCACCGCCACTGTGAGAAGAGCGGCGCATACACAGTGGCCACATGCTCCACACCGGGGTTCTGCAGGCCGATGCTGTTGAGCATCCCGCCCGCCGTCTCAGCCACCCGTGGTGGTGGGTTGCCTGCACGCGGCATCCGGGTCGTCCCCTTGGTGTACAGGGCACCGATCCTGTCCAGGTCCACCAGGTCGGCGAGCTCGAAACCGAAGCCCGCAGTCCCGCTGGCAAGCCCCACCGGGTTGCTCAGGCGCAGGCCGCGGCCGAGGTCGACCTGCAGTTCGGGCATCAGGCCACGTGCGCCGGGGGCAGCGTCATCAGCTCATCCCAGTCGACAGTCTCGACATCCATCACCGGTCCTTCGCGGCAGCAGAGGGTCCACGCCTGACCGTCTGCGCCGCGAACCGGCAGCGCGCAGCCCAGGCAGGTGCCGTACCCGCACCCCATCGGAGCCTCCAGTGACACCTGTGCGATGGGCGGCGCCGGGCTGCCCTGGAGGATTCGCGCAAGCGCGACCATCATCGGCGTTGGTCCGCAGGCGTAGACGGCAGTGGACGCGCCGTCGAGGTGGGCAGGCACCGCATCGGTCACCAGGCCGCGGCGGCCACGACTGCCGTCTTCGGTGACCTGCTCCACGTGCACGCCGGGGTCGCCGCGGGCGAAGCGTGCCGCCGGATAGAGCCGTGCGGCGCTGGCTGCCCCACTGACGACTGTCACGGTCTGGGTGCCGGCACGGCGGAGGGCACGGATGAGCAGGGGAAACGGAGCGCAGCCCAACCCTCCCGAGACACACAGCGCGCGTGTGGCGCCGCTGACGGTGAACCCCTGGCCGAGCGGGCCCAACGCGTCCAGGGGCTCCCCCGGGCGCAGGGCTGCCAGGCGACGGGTGCCCACCCCCACAGGCGCGAGGACAAAGGAGGCCACATCGTCCTCCGTCCAGGCGACGCTGAACGGGCGCCGCAGCAACGGGGTGGTCGAGCCCCCGCAGCGCAGCTGTGCGAACTGTCCCGGTTTGGCGACGCCGGCCAGGTGCGGAAGTCGTGCGCTCACCTCCACCATGCCGCCGCCGAGTTGCGCCACGGCCACCACCTCGCCCCGCTGGTCGCGGACGTCGCGCAGGGAAGTACTCACTGCATGGCTCCCACGGCGCCCTCGCGGTAGGCCCGGACCGGTGCGATCGCGAAACGCTCGCCGGCCTGCTGGCGGCTCATGGAGTCGACCAGCGCTGCGGCCGTGTCGAGTGAGGTGCAGCACGGAATGCGCCTCTGCTCGGCCGCAAGCCTGATCCGATATCCGTCCTTCACCGTCCGGCCGGCCGCGGCCACCGATCCTGCGCCGGCCTCCTCGTAGTCCATCTCGTTGGTGAGCAGGTGCGACACCGTGTTGATGACCAGCTGGACGCGGCCCTCCTCGATGACGTCGATGACATTGGGGCGTGCCTGGCCCAGCTTGCCAACCGCGATCGCGGTGATCCCGGCCTCGGCCAGCGTGGCCATGGTCCCCGCCGTTGCGTACAGGGTGAACCCCAGCGTGCTGAGCTGGGCGAGGATCGGCAACGCCTCGGCCTTGTCCGAGTCAGCAATGCTGCACAAAGTGCCGCCTGATGATGGCACCGACCCCAGCGCCGCGAGGAATGCCTTCTCCAGCGCTGCACCCAGGTCGACGTCGATGCCCATGACCTCGCCCGTGGACTTCATCTCGGGGCCGAGAACCGTGTCGACATCGGTCAGCTTGACAGTGGAGAACACAGGCGCCTTGACGGCAACCAGAGGACGCGGAGCCACCAGGCCTGTGCTCCAGCCCAGAGACGCAAGGGACTGGCCTCCCATCACACGCACTGCCAAGTCGACCATGGGAACGCCGCTGACCTTGCTGAGGAAGGGCACGGTGCGCGACGCGCGAGGGTTGACCTCGATGACATGAGCCCGGCCGCGATAGACCACGAATTGAACGTTGCAGAGGCCGCGCACCCGGAGCGCCTTGGCGATGCGCACAGTGTCGGTGACGATCTGCTCACACACCACCGAGTCCAGCCGGGGCGCCGGATAGGCCGCCATCGAGTCGCCGCTGTGCACACCGGCACGCTCGATGTGCTCCATGAGGCCGGGAACGATCACTGTCTCTCCGTCGCAGATCGCATCCACGTCCACCTCCGTCCCGAAGAGGTACTTGTCGACGAGCACGTCGCCCCGACGAGCCGAACCATCCTCAGGAAGAACTGCCATCGCGGCCACCAGGTAGCGCTCCAGGGCGCCGCGAGTGTGCACCACCTCCATGGCACGGCCGCCGAGCACGTAGGACGGGCGGACCAGCACCGGGTACCCGATGCGCTCGGCGATCTCGATGGCATCGGCGATGTCGGTGGTGGCCGCCCCATGAGGTTGCGGAATCGCCAGCGAGCGCATCAGGGCCTCGAACGTGCGGCGATCCTCGGCGGCGTCGATGGTGTCGACATCGCTTCCCAGGATGGCGACCCCGGCCGTGTGCAGCGGACGCGCGAGGTTCACGGCGGTCTGGCCACCGAACTGCACCACCACTCCCCGTGGTCGTTCCGCGGCGATCACCGCGAGCACCGCTTCGGCGTCCAGCGGTTCGAAGTACAGCCGGTCACTGCAGTCGAAGTCGGTGCTCACCGTCTCTGGGTTGCTGTTGATCATCACCGCCTCGGCGCCGTCGTCGCGCAATGCCTGTGCGGCGCGAACGCTGCAGTAGTCGAACTCGATCCCCTGCCCGATTCGGATGGGTCCACTGCCCACCACCACCACCGCGCGACCGGCACTGCCCGCCCCGGTCTGCCCCTCGTCCTCGCTGTCATAGGTGGAGTAGTAATACGGTGTCCGAGCCTCGAACTCCGCGGCGCAGGTGTCGACACACTTGTACACGGCCCGAAGCCCGAGCGCGTCGCGGCGAGCCCGCACCACAGCGGGATCCTCGCCGCGCAGCTCGGCGATGCGCGCATCACCAACGCCGAGGTGCTTTGCAGCCGCAAGCAGCTCACGGGTCAACACTCCCCAGCGGAGGCGTTCCTCGCAGTCCACGATGGTGCGCAGACGCTGGACGAACCAGGGCGCGATGGTCGACCGGTGCGCAACCTCGGCAACTGTCGCGCCCGCACGCAGAGCTTCCATCACCGCAAAGGCCCGGCGGTCGTTGGCGCTCTCGACAAGGACCGGGTCACGGAGTACCGCAGCGTCGGGTCGCCGCTGCTCGAGCGAACGGATGGCCTTGTTGAAAGCCGCCTCGAAGCTGCGCTCGAGTGCCATCACCTCGCCCGTCGACTTCATCTGAGTGCCCAGCCGGCGATCAGCATCGGGGAACTTGTCGAAGGGCCAGCGCGGTATCTTCACCGCGCAGTAGTCGAGCGCAGGCTCGAACGCAGCGCAGGTTTTGCCGGTGACCGCGTTGGCAATCTCGTGGAGTCGCCGACCCGCCGCAATCTTGGCGGCCAGCCGGGCGATCGGGTAGCCGGTTGCCTTCGAGGCCAGGGCTGAGCTGCGCGACACCCGAGGATTGACCTCGATGACGTAGTACTCGTGCGTCTGCGGATGCATGGCGAACTGCACGTTGCAGCCACCCCTGATGTCCAGCGCCGAGATGATCCGCAGGGCCGCACTGCGAAGTTGTTGGTGCTCGCGGTCGGTGAGCGTCTGGGCGGGGGCGACCACGATGGAGTCACCGGTGTGCACCCCCATCGGGTCGATGTTCTCCATGTTGCAGACGGTGATGCACGTTCCCGATGCGTCACGCATCACCTCGTACTCGAGCTCGCGCCAGCCGGCCAGCGAGCGCTCGATGAGAACCTGGCTGATCGGCGACGCGGCCAGCCCAGCCCCGACGCGCTCCGCCAGGGTCTCGTCGGTCTCGCAGAAGCCACCACCGGTGCCACCCAACGTGTAGGCGGGCCGGACCACCAATGGCAGGCCCACCTCACCTGCGAAAGCGCGCGCCTCAGCCAGAGAGGTGACGGTGCGGGAATCCGGAACCGGCTCGCCGATGCGGTCCAGCAGCGCTTTGAACAGGCCGCGGTCCTCGGCGGTGCGGATCGAATGTAGCGATGTCCCCAGGACCTGCACCCCATACCTCTCGAGGACCCCCGCGTCATCCAGCGCCACCGCAAGGTTGAGGCCGGTCTGACCTCCCAACGTGGCCAGCAGTCCGTCCGGCCGTTCGGCGGCGACGATCCGCTCGATCACGGCCACCGTCAGCGGCTCGACGTAGACCACGTCGGCGACATCGTCGTCGGTCATGATCGTGGCCGGGTTGCTGTTGACCAGCACCACCTTGATGCCCTCTTCGCGAAGCGCCCGGCAGGCCTGCGTCCCCGCGTAGTCGAACTCCGCCGCCTGCCCGATCAGCACCGGCCCGCTGCCGATCACCAGCACGCAATTCGGCCTCCCTTTCACTGAAGAGTTCGCCGACGGGTCGTTGTCGAGCGTGGACGCGGCGGCGAGGACGGGCATCGCGGCGGTGAGTTCTGCAGGCGCCGAAGGAGGTGAAGGAGACGCCAGCGGCGTCTCCGCAACCGACGCCAACCGCGCCGAAGCCTGTTCGAGCAAGCCCTGGTGCCCGTCCTCGCCGCCGGCGCCCCGGCCTTGCGACTCCCCCCGGCACATCCGCAGGAACTCGTCGAACACCTCGGCCCGATCCTGGGGCCCGGGGGCGCCCTCGGGGTGATACTGGACGGAGAAGGCGGCCAGGGTGCGGTGGCGAAGACCCTCGACGCTGCCGTCGTTGAGGTTGCGCTCACTGACATACCAGCCACTGCCGGGTGGGATGCTCGCGGCGTCCACCTGGAACTCGTGGTTGTGAGATGTGATGTGGACGGTGCCGTGATCCTCGTCGCGCACCGGGTGGTTGCCGCCATGGTGGCCAAACGGCAGACGCGAGGTGGTGGCGCCGACGGCGCGGCCGAGCACCTGGTGGCCGAGGCAGATGCCCAGCAGTGGGACCCGCTGCTCCAGCAGCGCGCGAGTGAGCTCGACAGCACCGTCGAGGCGGACGGGATCTCCGGGACCGTTGGACAGCAGCACTCCATCCGGACGCTGGGCGATCACCTCTTCGGGGGTGGCGTCGTGGCCCATGACCATGACCTCGGCCCCACGACTGCGCAGGGCCCGGAGCTGGTTGTACTTGACGCCCAGATCGATGACCACCACGCGCAGGCCGCGGAAAGCTCCACGCGTTCCACCGAGCTCGACACCGCGCTCGAGGGTCGCGTCGAGAGGCTGGGTCCATTCGAAGGCTGGAGGGTGGTGCGCCACCGAGGCAACCAGGTCCTGCTCGGTCACAGTTGGCGCGGTGCGCGCCACCTCTACCTGGTGCGCCGCCGTCATCGCTGCGGCGGGTGCGATCACACCGCGCAGCGTCCCGTGGTCGCGGAGATGACGAGTCAATGCCCGCGTGTCGACTCCGCGCAGGCCCGGAACGGTCCAGCGGCGCAGCTCGTCGTCGAGGGTTCGCTCGGCTCGAGCATGCCCGGCGTCGAACGACAGCTCACGCACCACCAGCGCGCGGCAGTGGACCCGGTATGACTCAGCGGTGTCGTCACGACACCCGTAGTTGCCCATCAACGGATGGGTCATCACCACCACCTGCCCCGCGTAGGAGGGATCGCTGATCACCTCCTGGTAGCCGCTCATGCACGTGTTGAACACCACCTCACCGTCGGTGACGTCCGGGTCGGCGCCGAACAGCCAGCCATCGAAGCAGGCACCCGACTCCAGCGCCAACCGCCCGGCGACCCCCTCAGCCACTGGCTGCCTCCATCAACGTCGAGGGCCAGGGCAACAATGCTGGGTCGTGGTGTGCGACCACGCCGTCGGCGATGGTCAACAGCACCCGGCCGTTGAGGCGGCTGCCCCACAGCGGGTTGTTGCGGGATCGTGAATGCGTGTGCCCCTCGCCCACCGTCCACGGTGCCGCGGGGTCGAAGAGAACGCAGGTTGCCGACTCCCCGACACGGAGCCGCGGCTGGCGCAGGTCAGCCCCGGGAGCGAGCACGCGGTGCGGGCCGAGGGTGAGCCGCTCCAGCAGCACCGGGATCCAGTCCCCGCTCATCCCGCCGAGCGTGATGCACGTTGCCAGCGCCGTCTCGAGACCCGTCATCCCCGGCGCGGCCGAGGCCAGGTCTCCGCACTTGTGGTCGACGTGGTGGGGGGCGTGGTCGGTCGCCACCGCATCGATGACACCGTCACGCAGGGCTTGGATCAGGGCGATCCGGTCGTTCTCGGTGCGCAGTGGCGGGTTGACTTTGAGCAATGCCGGTGGATCGGTGGCCTGGGCCGCCGGCGACCACATGGCCAGGTGGTGCGGGGTCACCTCCGCCGTGACCGCAACGCCGTCCTCGCGAGCACGGCGGACCAGGTCGACAGACGCCGCCGTGGACAGGTGCTGCAGGTGCAGGTGTCCGCGGCCCGCCTGCGCCAGAGCCTCGAGCGCGGATCGCACAGCTGTCGCCTCGGCCTCAGCGGGCCTGTCGAGCGACAGTGCCCACGGGCCGCCGCTGCGATTGCGCTCGGCGATCGTCCTCTCATCCTCGGGATGGACAAGCACCGGACGACCGGCATCATGTGCTCGCCTGAGCACATCGCTGAGCAACTCAGGGGGTGCCGCGTTGCGGCCATCGTCGGTGAAGGCGACAGCCCCAGCGGCCGCGCAGCCGGCGACATCGACCGGCACATGACCGGCAAGATCGCGGCTGACCGCCGCTGCTGTCATCACCTCCACCACCGCACCGGCTGCTCGAGAACGAGCCTCTGCGACCCGGATCGGCGTGTCGATCGGCGGCTCGGTGTTGGCCATGGCCAGCACCTGGGTGAAGCC
Source organism: Candidatus Amunia macphersoniae (assembly GCA_016464795.1). Taxonomy (GTDB): domain Bacteria; phylum Chloroflexota; class Dormibacteria; order Aeolococcales; family Aeolococcaceae; genus Aeolococcus; species Aeolococcus macphersoniae. Next base: position 89,536 of record JAEKNN010000051.1, read on the forward strand.
TCCTGCAGCCGCCGCACGCGCGCCGCTGAGCACGGTCTCGGCCCGCTCACCGCCGGGCTCGCGCAGATGCGCATGGAGGTCGATGAAACCGGGGGCGAGGATGCATGGAGGATGGCCGGGGGCCGGGGTGAGGTCGACGACTGTGACGGTGCCCTCGTCTATGCTGGGGTAGACGGCGATGATCCGGCCCTCGCTCAGCCACACGTCCTGGCCGACGGCGTCCATCCCGGCTGCCGGGTCGATGACGCGGACACCGCGGAGGATGCAGTTCACTCCGAGGGCCCGGCGATCATCCAGGCCCCATCCACGCCATCCACCTCACGCAGTCGCACCGCCACGCGCTCGTGCGTCGACGTGGGCACGTTCTTGCCGACGTAGGTTGCGCGCATCGGCAGCTCACGGTGACCGCGATCGACAAGGACCATCATCTCGACAGTCGCCGGCCGTCCCCCGTCGATGAGAGCGTCCAGCGCCGCACGGAGGGTGCGCCCGGTGAACAGGACGTCGTCGACGAGCACCACAGTCCGCCCGTCGATGCCTGGTGGGTCGCCGCCATCGACCGCGGACAGCGCGCGAGGCCGCGGCCGCGCCGGGCGGGGCCGGTCGTCGCGGTAGTCACGAAGGTCGAGTGACGCAAGCTCCGGCAGCGGCTGCCCCAGCGCCTTCAGGGCACGGGCCACGCGGGCGGCGAGTGGGACGCCGCGGGTGCGGATGCCCGCGAGCACGATCTGGTCGCCGTGGTGACGCTCGCCGAGCTCGTGCGCGAGGCGGATCACCGTGCGCGCAACCCCCATCTCGTCGAGCAGCCGCGGACGTCCGTCCAGCGACTGTGCTGCACCGTTCATGCCAGAAGCATCTCGAGCAGTGCCATGCGCAGCGCCACCCCGTTCGCGGCCTGGCGGAAGTACGCGGCGCGTGGGTCGTCATCCACCACGGCGTCGATCTCGTCGACGCGCGGCAGGGGATGCATGACGATCGCACGTGCTGGGAGCCGCGCCATGGTCGCGCTGTCGATGCGAATCGCGCTGCGGGCGACCTCGAACTCAGCAAGCTTGGTGAAGCGCTCTTTCTGCACCCGTGTCTGATAGACCACGTCAGCCGTGCCGATCACCTCCTCCAGCCTGCTGTGCAAGGTGAAGCTGACGCCGCGATCGCGAAGGAAGGCGCGGATGTCCTCGCCGACCTGCACCACGTCGGGCGCGACGAAGCTGATGCGCACCCCCTCGTAGAGGCAGAGCAGGCGCGCCAGCGAGCGAGCGGTTCGACCGAAACGGAGGTCGCCGCAGATGACCACGTGGAGCCCATCGATGCGGCCCAGCTCACGTTCGATGGTGAAGAGGTCGAGCAGCGACTGGGTGGGATGCTCACCGGGGCCGTCACCGGCGTTGACGATCGGTACGGTGGCGACACTGGCCGCCTGGGCAGCCGCGCCCTCGCGATCGTGCCGCAGGACGATCACGTCGGCGTAGGCGCACACCATGCGGATGGTGTCCTCGAGGGTCTCGCCCTTCATGGCGCTGGAGAAGACGTGAGCGGCCTCGGTGCCGAGCACGCAACCGCCGAGCCGGAGCATCGCCGACTCGAAGCTCAGCCGCGTTCGTGTGCTCGGCTCGTAAAAGAGCGTGGCCATGATGCGACCGTGGAGGCTCTGGCCGCGGGTTCCCTCCAACGCGCCGGCGCGGGCGAAGAGGGTGGTGAGCAGGGAACGATCGAATCGGGAGGCGCTGATCACGTGGTCCAGGCCGCCGAGTCGGACCGCCACCATGGATGCCTCCGGGACCCCTGCCCGCACGGAAGGCGCACCGTCACCAGCGACGGCGATGCGCATCCCTTGCCGGCCTCGCGGGACCTGCTTGAAGTGGATTCGTCGCCCGGGACTGTAGCGCAGTGGCGAGATCAACCGCGAGCCGGTGACGCTGGGTTAGGGTGGCGGGGTGGACTCCAGCACCGTCGGCCGGCTCCTGCTGGCGCTCGGAGTCGCCGCCGCGCTCGTCGGCGGCTTCCTTGCCCTCGGCGGTCGCCTCCCGTTCGGGCGCCTTCCCGGTGACATCTCAGTCCAGGGTCAGGGTGGCGGATTCTTCTTCCCGATCGTGAGCTGCCTCGTGCTCAGCCTGGTGCTGACAGTCGTCCTGAACATCGTCCTCCGGCGCTAACTAACGGCCAGCACCCTGACCAAGAGAGCCATGCCTCTGTGATAACTTTTCACACCGTCAGCGGGCGTGGCCATCCCGTTCAATGGTTCTGGGTTGGGCTCTCCGGCTCTTTGGCACGTGCGCTCGACATGGAGGTTTGGTGTGCCGAGTCGTTACGAGGCGCCGGTTGATCCAGACGCGGCTAACAACGCGCACGCCTACATGGTGCAGATGGTCGGCTGGAATCGGCGCGTTCTGGAGTTGGGGGCGGCGTCCGGCCACGTCACCCGCGCTCTGATTGCCCAGTCATGTCGCGTGACCGCCGTCGAGTACGACCCCGAGGCCGCACCGGAACTGCGGAAGATTGCCCAGGATGTGGTGATCGGCGACCTGAATATCCCCAGCACACTGGCGGCTTTGCAACCGGAGTTCGACGTGGTGCTTGCCGGCGACGTGCTGGAGCACCTCATGGATCCGCAGAGCGTTCTCAACCGTGTCACATCTCTGCTGGCTCCAGGCGGCCGCGTCGTGGTCTCGCTTCCGCATATCGCCCATGTCGACGTTCGGTTGTCCCTTCTCCAAGGCCGCTTCGACTACAGCGAATGGGGCCTTCTCGATGCTACTCACATCAGATTCTTCACGCTCAAGAGAGTGATGGAAACTGTGAAGCGAGCAGGTCTGGTCATGACGGAGCTGAAGCGAGTTCGGATTCCTGCTTTCGAGTCGGAGTTGCGGGTCGATCGAGCAAGTGTGCCCACCGCAGTCTTGGACGCCGCCCTCGCTGATCCGGAAGCCGAGACGTACCAGTTCGTATTCACAGCCGTGCGCGACGACGGTGACTTTCGGACGGAACAGCTCGCCAACCGAAACCTCGAACTCCAGGCGGAGATGGATCGCATCTTGATAGAGCAGCATCTCGCGCAAATCGAGTCGGACGCACGAGCCCTCAGCGACGCCGAGGCAACCGCTCGGGCTGACGCCCGGGCCGACGATGAGGGCAGCCAGCGGGCGATCGCGGAGGAGCAGCTGCGCGCGCTGCGCCAGTCCCGGACCTTCCGATACACGAGCCTGCCACGCAAGATGTACAAGCGGATTCGAACTTCTTGGTCGTGACCGCACCCCCGTTGGGTCCGTCCAAGCCAACCACCATCGCCTTCTACCTGCCGCAGTTCCATCCGATCCCTGAGAATGACGGCTGGTATGGCAAGGGCTTCACGGAGTGGCGCAACGTTGTCAACGCCCGCCCGCTGTTTCCCGGTCACTACCAGCCACACATCCCCAGCGATCTGGGCTTCTACGACCTGCGCGTTCCGGAGACGCGAGAGCAGCAAGCGCGGATGGCGTCAGCTCACGGCATCGACGCGTTCTGCTACTACCACTACTGGTTCGAAAGCCACCGACCGTTGCACCGTGTCATCGACGAGGTGATGCAGTACAACGCACCGGACATGCCGTTCTGCCTCGCCTGGGCCAACGAGAACTGGAGCCGGCATTGGGACGCCACCGCGCATGAGGTTTTGCTGAAGCAGACGTACAACGAAGCGGACGATGATGCGCATGCGGTGTTCCTGGGTCAGGCAATGCTGCATCCGCTGTACCTGCGGGTGGACGGGCGACCGGTTCTGTTCATCTACCGAATCCAGGCGATGCCGAACCCGAAACGAACCCTTCGGAGGTGGCGGGAGCTCTGGGCAGCACACGGTCTGACCGATGTGCAGATCATCAAGGCGGACACACATGCGAACTTTGATGATCCCCATGACTTCGGCGCCGACTCAGCGTGCGAGTTCCTTCCCCACGGCTTGGTGCACATCCCGAAGACACACATCAAGGGTTCGCATGAGGGCAACGAGATCTGGGCCTACGAGGACGTCATGCGACACTGTCTCTCAGCACAGCGGCCGGCCTGGCGGCGTTATGAGTGTGTTGTTCCCAACTGGGACAACACGCCGCGGCGTGGAGACGGCCGCAGCGTGATTCTGCATGGCAGCACCCCGGACCTATACGAGCGCTGGCTCACCGCCGTGTACCGCCGCGCCCCCGCTGATGGCATCGTGCTGATCAATGCGTGGAACGAGTGGGCGGAGGGAGCGCACCTCGAGCCAGATATCCGTTATGGCGACGCGTACCTCAAGGCGACCGCGCGTGCCATCGGCGTGGTGGATGACCACCCAGGCGAAGTGGCGACCCCGATCCGCGCCGGACCTGCCTCACGCAGCGAGCGCCTCGAGCGTCTCTATATGGACGGCCTCGAAGTGCAGACCCGTTTGCAGCGCCGCCTATCGCGGTTGGAAGCAATGTTTGAGCGTCAAGTGCACCATGCACGACACGACGCGGAGCAGACAATGGCGGCGCTGCGTGACGATGCCGTCGTCTTGACCCGGGAGATCGATAGATTGCGAGCTCGTCTCGCCGAGCACACCCGGGATGGAGACCGGTGAGCCAATCGTGGGACAGCTGTCAAAAAACCGGTGTCTCGTGGTACACGCCGAACACCTGCCGCAGCGCCCCGATGATCTCGCCCTCGGTGGCGCGGGCGCGGACCGCGTCGATGATCGCCGGCATGGTGTTCTCACTGCCGGCGGCCACCTCCTTGAGAGCGTCGAGGCGGGTGGCCACGCTGGTGTGGTCCCGCGTGTCCCGGAGCTGACGCAGACGCTCGGCCTGCTCGGATTCGACGTCGACGTCGATGACCAGCACCTCCGGCGAGCGACCGTCGGCGGACTCCTGGAAGGCGTTGACGCCCACGATCACCCGCTCACCGGAGTCGAGCTGGGACTGGTAGTGAAAGGCGGCCTCGGCGATCTCCCGTTGCGGGTAGCCCTCGGCGATGGCACTGACGATGCCGCCGCGCTCATCGATCGCTGTGAAGTAGTTCTCGGCAGCCTGCTCCATGCGGGTGGTCAGGTCCTCGATGAACCAGCTGCCCGCAAGGGGATCGGCAACCGACGGCACGCCGGTCTCGAATGCAAGGATCTGCTGGGTGCGCAGGGCGATCTGCGCTGCCTTCTCGGTCGGCAGCGCAAGCACCTCGTCCATGGAGTTGGTGTGCAGGGACTGGGTGCCGCCGAGGACGGCCGCCATGGCCTCGAACGCGGTGCGGGCTATGTTGTTCTCGATCTGCCGCGCGGTGAGCGAGCAGCCCGCGGTCTGAGTGTGGAACTTGAGCTGCCAGCTCTTGGGATCCTTGGCGCCGTATGTCTCGCGGAGGCGTCGCGCCCAGATGCGTCGAGCCGCGCGGTACTTGGCGATCTCCTCGAAGAAGTCGATGTGGCTGTTGAAGAAGAAGCTCAAGCGCGGCGCGAAGTCATCGACATCGAGGCCCGCCGCGATCGCCGACTCGACGTACGCGAACCCGTCGGCGAGGGTGAAGGCAAGCTCTTGTGCAGCGGTGCTGCCCGCCTCCCGGATGTGGTAGCCGCTCACCGAGATGGGGTGCCAGCGGGGCACATGCTCGGCGCAGAACGTCACCACGTCGGTGACCAACCGCATCGACGGCTGAACCGGGAAGATGAACTCCTTCTGGGCGATGTACTCCTTGAGGATGTCGTTCTGGAGCGTTCCGCCCAGCCGCTGGATCGGCACACCCTGTTCCTCGGCCACCACCAGGTACTGCGCCAAGGCGATGGGAGCCGGGGAGTTGATGGTCATCGACGTGGTCACGTGTCCCAGGTCGATCCCATCGAACAGTGTGCGCATGTCCTCGACGGAGTCGATGGCGACCCCGCAACGCCCCACCTCGCCCAGGGATTGCGGCGCGTCGCTGTCGTGGCCCATCAAGGTCGGCATGTCGAACGCCACCGACAGGCCGGTCTGACCCTGATCGAGGAGGAATCGATAGCGCTGGTTGGTGTCCTCGGCGCTGCCGAAGCCGGCGAACTGGCGCATCGTCCACAGCTTTCCGCGATACATGTCGGCGTGGATGCCGCGGGTGTAGGGATATTCCCCGGGGGGCGGGACCTCACGGGCGAGATCGGTGTCACCGAGGACATCCGGCCCGTACGTTGGCTGGAGCGGGAGCCCCCCGAGTGTGTCAGCGGGCACCACCGGCGCCAGCCGGCGGGGTTGGATCGTCTGCGTCATGGGTCCTGTCTGCCGGTGTGTCCGTTGAGGATGCGGTCGGCGAGGCCGTAGGGATCAACTCCGCGGAGGTCGCCGCTCAGCTCAGAGCCCATTGTGCCGTCTCGGAGCTCCCGCCGCGCTCTCTCCGCCGCCCGTTCCACCACTATCGCCTCGATCTCAGCCCGCAACCGTCGCCGCCGGCGTTGCTCGAGCTCACCGCTCTCGGTAATCGCGGCGTGGTGGCGCTCGACGGCGTCGAGCAGGTCGTCGACTCCCTCGCCGGTGGTGCCGACGGTCTGGATCACCGGTGGCTGCCACGTGGTCATCCCCTTGGTCTGGCGGACCAGGTCGCGGAGCTCGCGGGCAACCTTCGAGGCACCGGGGACATCGGCCTTGTTGACCACGAACACATCGGCTATCTCGAAGATCCCAGCCTTGATGATCTGCACGCTGTCGCCGGTGATCGGGGTGGCCACCACCACAGTCGTGTCAGCCGTCTGCATCACCTCGAGCTCGCTCTGGCCCACGCCGACCGTCTCGAGCAGGCAACGATCACGGCCGCTGGCGTCGATCAACCTGACAGCCTCTCGAGCCGCGCCGGCGAGGCCGCCGAGGTGTCCTCGAGCGGCCATGCTGCGGATGTACACGCCGTCATCGCCAGTGTGCCGCTGCATGCGCACCCGGTCGCCGAGGATGGCCCCCCCGCTGAAGGGGCTGGACGGGTCGACTGCGATGACCCCGACCCTGTGGCCGGCGCTGCGCCAGCGGGCGATCAGATGGTCGCAGATGGTGCTCTTGCCGCTCCCCGGAGGGCCGGTGATGCCCACCACGTGTGCCATCCCGGCGCGACCGCGCACCTGGCGGAGGATGGCTTCCGCGGCGGGGTCCCGGTCCTCCACCAGCCGGATCGCGCGGGCCAGGCCACGCACGTCCCCCGCGAGGAGGCGCTCGGCGATGTCCATTGCGCGCCGAGTGTAGCCGCGGCGCCGCCGCGTACCGATCCGCGAGCCGGGTTGAACCCGGATTCCCGTAGGATGCGAATGTGAGCGCTCCCGAGGCGCCGTGGCACCCGCGACGGCAGCACAGGATACGCAGGTCCCGGCCTCGCCGTCGCCTTCTCGCGGTTCTGGGCATCGCCTTCGGCTTCGTGCTCAGCGGCATGCTCGGAGCCGGTCTGTACTTCTCACCGGCGATCGCCGCAGCCTTCCAGGACTTCGGGCGCACCATCCATCACCAACCAACGAGCGCCAGGAGTCCGGCGGCTCGTGGCGTGCCCGCGGCCGCCCCCGCATCCATCGCGACCTCGACCAGCGCGTTCACAGTGCTCCTGCTCGGCTCTGACAACGACGCCAAGTTCCCCAGCGATGCGGTGCTCACCCAATCCATGATCCTGGCGCGGGTGGACCCCGTCACCAAGCAGGTGACCATGGTCTCGATCCCTCGCGACCTCAACGTCCCGCTCTCGACGGGGGGGACGGACAAGATCGACAAGGCGTACCAGTACGGCGGTGTCGACGCCGCGATCAACACAGTCGAGCAGGACTTCAATGTCCACGTGGACCACTACGCGTGGATCGGCCTGCTGGGTCTGGTCCGTCTCATCGACCAGGTCGGCGGCGTCGACGTGGTCGCAAGCAACCCCGTGCTCGACGACTTCTATCCCAAGGACCTCACCGGGAGCAATCCGTACGATTTCGAGCGCGTCGCCGTTCTTCCGGGTCCACAGCACATGGGCGGCCTGCAGGCGCTGCAGTACGTCAGGTCCCGTCATGACGACCTGCGCAGCGACTTCGGCCGGTCGGTGCGCCAGCAGCAAGTGCTGCTCGCGCTGCGAGCCAAGGCCAAGCTCCTCGGTGTCGCAGACCTCCCCGACATTGCCAACGCGATGAGCAGCCAGTTCACCACCGACCTGTCGCTGGCCCAGGTGGGCGAGCTGCTCCCCATCGCGGGCAACGTGTCGCTCAGCAACGTACAGCAGGTCGTCCTGCTGCCGCCGTACACATCGTCCCAGACGATCGGCGATCAGGAGGTGCTGGTCCCCAATTGGAGCCTGATCCTGCCCCTCGTGCACAAGTACTTCCCGCAGCGTTGAGACGGCTCGCGTTCATCGTCGCGCTGCTGGTGGTATGGGGCGCCTTCGGATTCGGCATCAACCGTTTCCTGGACAGCCGGAGGTCGAACGTTGCCCAGGCTCGCGCGGTGGTGGCGCCGCCGCGGGAGAAATCTGCGTTCAGCCTGCCGGGCACCATCTGGGTCAGTCAGGCGGGGCATCTGTACCGGCTCCACGGCGGGCAGTTCACGGACATGTCGCTGCCGAGCGCGACGGGCGCGTGGATCCAGCCCTCGGTGGCCGCTGACGGCCGCCTTCTGGTGGTGGCGCGCAGCGATGCGTACAGCGACATATATCTGGTCGACGGCGCCACAGGCACGCTGGTCAAGCAGTTGACCAACAACGCCACCAGGAGTGGCCACGTCGAGCTCAACGCCTGGTCATACTGGCCGCATCCCACTGTCGACGGCGCCGGGGTGATGTTCGACTACGACGGCCCCAAGGTGGGCACCTTCGAGGTCCATCTCGCGGTCTGGTCCGGGCCGATCGGCGGCACCCTGGAGTCGACGAGGTGGACCACCCCCGCCACCTACACGGGTGGCGACGTGTCTCCGGTCCCGCTCCCTGGTGGGGGGGTGGTGTATGCGAGCTATGCCCTCGACGATGCCAGCCAGCAGATCGTCTCGCGCATTGCCACCGTCGCCAACCCGGGAGCAAGTCCCGTGTACCTGACCGCGGCTGCTGACGACTGCAACGCCCCGGCGGTGAGCCCGGACGGCAGCCAGCTCGCCGTCATCTGCACGTCGGACACGCAGACCGCGCGACTGGAGGTGATCCCCTTGGTCAGCGGGGTGCCCGGGCAAGCGCGCGTGCTCGTCGCCAACTGTCTGTGCGCGTCTCCACAGTGGTCGCCGGATGGCGTGAGCCTGCTTTACCTTGCACCGGCCGACGTCAGCGGCCATTTCCAGCTCTGGTGGCTGGCCAGCGTGAAGGCCACAGCGACCGTCGCGCCCAAGCTGCTGACCACCAACCTCGACCTCGACGCCACCTCAGCGCCGGCGTGGGCACCATCCTGACCCGTTGGTCCCTGTTGGTCAGAAGAAGACCTGGGCGAGTTGGTACAGGTCTGCAGGGACACGTCGCTGCTCGGCAACGACATCTCGGATCGCCGCGGTGTCGACGCTGCCACAACGCACCACGGGCATCATCCCCCATCGCGCCCCCGATGCCAGCTGGTGTGCGGCGGCGCCGACACGCGTCGCCCAGATGCGGTCGTACGCCGTCGGCGAACCGCCCCGCTGGGTGTAGCCGAGCACGGTGGTGCGCGTCTCGTGACCGGTTCGATCCTCGAGCATCGTGGCCAGACGCTCGCCGACACCTCGTTTGGACAGCTGCGAGTGCCCGAATGCGTCGGTGGCCGAGGACCTCTCGCCGGCTCCGCTCATGCCCTCCATCTCGACGCCCTCGGCGATGACGATGATCGAGAAATCGCTCCCCTGCTGACGGCGACGATCGAGGTGTTCCACCACCTCGTCGAGGCTGGTGGGGAACTCCGGGATGATGATCATGTCAGCCCCGCCCGCGAGACCGCCCAGCACGGCCACCCAGCCGGTGTCTCGCCCCATGACCTCCACCACCATCACGCGGTGATGCGATGCGGCGGTGGTGTGCAGACGGTCGAGCGCCTCGGTGACGATGTGCACCGCGCTGTCGAAGCCGATGCAGTACTCGGTGACGCTGAGGTCGTTGTCCATGGTCTTGGGGACCCCCACGACCGGTGCCCCCTGCTCAGCCAGCCAGGCGGCCACGCTGAGAGTGTCGTCGCCGCCGATGGCGACCAGCGCCTCGAGGTTGGCTGAGCGCAGATTGCCCATGCACTCGGCTGTGCCTCCCTCACGCTTCATCGGGTTGACGCGGGAGCTGCCAAGGATGGTTCCACCCAGCTGCAGGATGCCCGAGACGTCGGGACGACCCATCTCGACGAAATCGCCGTCGCCGGTCAGGCCCGCCCAGCCGTTGCGGACCCCGACCACGCTGTCACCCGCAGCAAGCGCCGAGCGCGCGACAGCTCGGATGGCGGCGTTGAGCCCTGGTGCGTCGCCGCCCCCGGTCAGGACCCCTATGCGCACGCCGCTCTCTCGGTCAGTTGCCGACACCGGGGTTGCCGAGGAACGCATTCTCCTCGTCCTGCCCGAGGATCACCACCACGCCACCCGACCCGGAGCGCGCGGCGGATGGGGTCGGTGCGCCGACGGGGACGGCGCTGGGCGGTGGCGGCGTGGTCACCGTGACGCCGAAGAACTTGGCCAGCCAGGCCGCCGTCGCGGCATCCTTGCCACCGCTCTCGTCGATGATCTGGGTGGCGGGTCGACGGTGGACCGGGCCGCCGTCGCTGCTGTTGAGCGAAATCGAGCTCAGCAGGCTGCTCCAGCGGTCGGATGCACCCAGCCCGCGGCCGCTGCCATCCTCGACGATGACCTTGGCATGCTCGCTCACCGCCGCGGGGTCGACGAAGATGTTCTGGAGGTAGTGCGCGGCCTGGCCGTAGGTGCGATCGTGGGCATAGATGTAGGAGGCGTCACACTCCTGCGGATAGTTGCACTCGTACAGCAGGTTGGTGTCATCGAAGCTGATGTGGCGGATCGACTTGGTGTCGACGTCCTTGAACAGCCCGTACAGGGCCTCGAGGTCGTTGACATGCAGGTCGGTGGCAACGTTGTCGCCGAGGCCGTTGAGGAGGTCCGGCAGGTTGCCGAGCCCGCCCAGGCTGACCACCCTCTGCTTGAGGGCCGCGACGATCAGCTGCTGACGGCGACTGCGAGCGAAGTCGCTGCCCTCGCCGTTGTCATTGGAATGGCGCGAGCGCGAGAACTGGAGTGCCCTGCTGCCGTTCATGTGCTGCGGACCCGAGTCGAAATGCAGGGCCGGAAGGTACGCGCAGTTGGCCCCCGGCTGGCCGTTGCACTCGCCGGCCGGATACTGGTAGTCCGTGAACGAGTTGGGCACGTTGACGTCGACACCTCCAACGGCGTCCACGGCCGATTTGAAGGCCTGGAAGTCGAGCCCGATCCAGTGGTCGATGTGGATCCCCAGAACGTGTCCGAGCGTCCGGTTGGCGACGGCCGCACCGGCCGCCGGGTCGCTCGACGGCAAGCCGCCCTGGCCGTCCTTCCCGTCCGAGTACGCCTCGTTGATCCGGCCAAAATTAGTCTTGCCGTTGCCGAGGTCGATGGGGACATACCAGTCGCGCGGGATGCTGACCTCAGCCACCGCCGGCGGTCCGTTCGACTGCGGCTGCACCGACACAACCAGGATCGAATCCGAGAGGTAGGCGCCGTCGTGGCCCACTCCACCAAAGCCGTAGAAGGCGAAGTTGACCCGTCTGAGGTCGGCGTTGGCCTGGTTGATGCTCGACCCGCCCTTGCCCCCGATGAGGTCGCCGATGACCGCCAGCGGGTTCTGATTGGTGAGGTGCGCCAGGCCCAGCACGGTGCGGACGGCGAAGACGGACACGATGAGGACGGCCGTCGTGGCGACGAGCGCGATCACCCGCCGCGGGCTCAGGCGGCGGGGCACGACGTTGTAGCTGGAGCGGCGGCGCCGCGTGGTGGATGCCATATGTGTGCTCGTCGAATGTCGGCGTCGGCGCAGGCCGGCACCTCGCATGGGCACGCGCGAAGGCGTACGGCCGGGCTCCCAAGTGAAACGTTGGCGGGGGCGGTGGGGTAACGCCGGGGTGCGGCCTAGGGTAGCGCACGGGGTGGGAACTGGGGACCGACAACCGCCACCGCGGAAGGCGGAGGCGCGGGATCAGTTCTTGAGCAGGGAACGCGCGATCACCAGGCGCTGGATCTGGTTGGTGCCCTCGTAGATCTGGGTGATCTTGGCGTCGCGCATCATCC
>JAEKNN010000064.1 GCA_016464795.1 Candidatus Amunia macphersoniae
TCCCGGTGCGGCACGAACGCCGGCACGAAGACGTAGTCCCCCGGCGCTGTCTCGAAACGGCGCTCCCTGCCGTCCTCAGCGAAGACGAACACCGGGTGACCGGAGAGGATGTAAATGCCGGTCTCACTGTCCCCGTGGTGGTGGTCGCCGGAGCTGGCGCCCGGGGTCATGCGGCTCTGACCCATCCAGATGGTGCGAGCGCCCACTCGGCGTTGCGAGATCGCCTCGCTCCGCTGCATCCCGGGTGTCTGAGCAGTATCGGACGACAGTTCTGCCGCCGCCACGTGGCGCAACGACGCTCGCGCGTCGCCCGATCCGGTCGTGTCTCTCATCGATGACGCAGTATGCCGCGATGGAGCTGGAGACGAGGCTCGAACTCGCGACCCTTCCATTGGCAAGGGAGCGGCTCATTTCTGTATTCGCGACGGGTCGAAATGGGCCTCAAGACGACTACCTTCCCTCAACTTCCGCCGGCGTCAACGCTGATCCACCCGGAGGCCGAACAGATCCCACGGACTCCATGGTGACCACGAGAAGTCGACAAACGGGATCGCCGGTTGGGGTTCAGCCACGGCGTCAAAATGACCTCGATGGAGTCGCGCTTTCGGGTCGCCCGCAATCCCGACGACGCCAGCCGCCTGTCGTACCTGGTCTGGCTGCCGCTCGAGGGCGGCGTGGTGCTGAAGGCTCGGGAGACGTGGCCGCGAGCGGCGCGCGTCTTCTGCGCGCAGGACGGCGGTGTCTGGACGGAGAGCGCCGGGCTCGTCGACGAAGCGAATGTCCTCCTCTGCCGGCGCCGTGGCGCCGCCATCGATCTTGTCCTCGACCGGCCGCAGCTGGCTCGCTCCCAATTCATCTTCACCACCGCGCGTGGGCGGCCGGCGGTGTGGTGGCAGACGCAGAAGACAGTGCAGGCGGCCAACCCAGGGGCGCGCGTGCCGCGCGGCCGGGCGCCGGGGCGGTTGTTGATTGCTGTCGATACACGCGAGAAGTACGGGTGGCGGTTTGCGGGGCGGTCTGTGGAGCTCGAGCGCCGCGCGCTGCCGGCGGGCGATTACGCTGCGGTGGCCGAGGGGGCGGTTCTCGGCGTGGTGGAACGCAAGACGCTGGAAAACCTTGCCACGTCCCTCTCAGATGGCAGTTTGGCCTTCCAGTTGCAACGGCTGGGCGAAGCCAGCCACGCAGCCGTTGTCGTCGAGGCCAGCTATCCGGATCTGTTCCGGACCCAACCGGGCCGTGGGTCCTGGCTGGCGGACATCCTCGGACGTCTGGCTGCGCGTTACCCGGAGGTGCCGATCGTCTTCGCCGGTTCGCGGCGCTTTGCCGAGGAGTGGACCTACCGCTACTTCGGTGCCCTTGCCGGAGATCACCCGGTGGGCGACGTGGGTGCCGAGACCCCACCGACATGACTGGCACTGATGGTGAGCAGTCTGGTCAGTAAGACTTGGTGTTATCCTTGGCCTATGCGAACCACGGGAACGGTGACCATCTCCCTGCCGCCCGACCTAGCCTCCGAGGTGGATCGTCTTGCCGCTACGGAAGGGATGACCCGCAGCGAGCTCCTGCGGCAGGCGTTCCGCCAGTACGCTGAGCGCCGGCGGCGCTGGGATCAGGCATTTGCATACGGCGAGGTCCGCGCGGGTGCCAGCTCGCTCACCGAAGAGTCGGTGACGGAGGCGGTCAAGAAGAAGCGCCGACGCGCTGGCGGTCGGACTGTCCCCTGAGTGCGAGTGGTGCTCGACACCAACGTCCTGGTATCGGCGCTGCACTTCGGGGGCCGGCCCCGACGCGTCTTTGAATCAGTTCTCCGCGGCCGCCATCGGCTGGTGATCGGACCGGCGATCCTCAGCGAGTTCGAGGCGGTGCTCGTGAAGACCTGCGCGTGGGATGCAGCGCGTGCCGGCGCCGTGCGTGGTGAGCTCGAGGCACTTGCCGATAGCGTGGTTCCGGTCGAGGTGCCGGACGTGTGCCGGGATCCTGACGATAACGAGGTACTCGCCATTGCCGCGGTCGGGCGCGCCGAGGTGATTGTCACCGGTGACGTCGACTTGCTCGCCCTCGGTGCCTTTGAAGGAGTGTCGGTGATGACCGTCGCCGAGTTCGACGATATGCCGCCGGACGAATGAACCAGCGCACGGATGTGCCTGCCTGCTCCGCCGCCGATGTCGCCGAATCCGGCGAGCGGCGCCGCGTTCAATGCCGACGTCAGCGGTCATCCCCAGATGTCCGGCAGGACTGCGAACCCCGCCATGCGGCTGTGTCCGCGGGCTAAGAAGAGTGTCCGTCAAAGCGGGGAGGCCCAAAGGCTGGGAGCCGGAGGCGAGGCTCAACCTCGCGGCCCGCAAATGTCACAGCCACGGCCGCCGTCTTGTCTTGAGGGTGCAGGTAATCCTCGAAAAAGGAGGTGATGATGAGAGTGTTTGTCGCCGGAGCGACGGGAGCCATCGGAAAGCAACTGGTGCCACGACTGGTAGAGGCCGGGCATGAGGTCCACGGCATGACGCGGAGCGGGCCCAAGCAGGCGTTGCTTCGCGAGCTGGGCGCGGTACCGGTTGTTGCGGACGCGCTTGATCCAGCGCAGGTCGCGGAGGCCGTGGGTCGCGCGCGGCCGGACGTCATCGTCCATCAGCTGACGGCGATCGAGTCGGTCGACCCGCGTCACTTCGATCGTGATTTCGCGCTGACCAACCGTCTGCGGACGGATGGCACGGATCACCTCCTATCGGCGGGACAGGCGATGGGGGTGCGGCGCTTTGTGGCGCAGAGCTATGGCGCATGGCCGTATGTGCGCACCGGGGGGCCGGTGAAGAGCGAGGAGGACCCGCTCGACCCCACGCCCGCACGCGAGATGCGCGAAACCCTGGCCGCGATCCGACACCTCGAACAGGCGGTCCTGGGTGCGCGCTGGACCGAGGGGATTGTGCTGCGCTACGGCGCGTTCTACGGGCCAGGGACGTCGATGGCCCCGGGCGGAGAGCAGTTCGAACTGGTCCGCAAGCGCAAGTTCCCGCTGGTCGGCGACGGTGGCGGCGTGTGGTCATTCATCCACATCACCGACGCGGCGGACGCGACGGTGGCGGCGCTCACGCATGGGAGTCCCGGTGTCTACAACGTTGTCGACGACGAACCCGCCCCGGTCGCCGAGTGGCTGCCGGCGCTGGCTCGGGAGCTCGGCGCCAAGAAGCCGATACGCGTGCCGCGGTTCGTCGGGCGGCTGTTCGCCGGCGAGGCGGGCGTGGTGATGATGACGGACGCGCGGGGCGCGTCGAACGCGAAGGCCAAGCGCGAGCTGGGGTGGCGCCCGGCGCACCCGAGTTGGCGGCAGGGCTTCGCAGCCGCATGACAGACCGCGAGCAACTACTCGACGAGTTGCGGCCGGTTTCCTTCGCGATCGCCTACCGGATGCTCGGCAGCGTGTCCGAGGCTGAGGACGTGGTGCAGGAAGCGCTTCTACGAGTGCATCAAACGCTCGACGCCGGTGAGCAGATCGCATCGCCGCGCGCCTTCGTCGCCACTGTGACCACCCGCCTGGCGATCAATGAGCTGCGCTCCGCGCGCGCCCGTCGCGAACGCTACGTCGGCGAGTGGCTGCCAGAGCCGATCATCACCAGCGGTCACGATGATCCAGCCCTGCACGCAGAGATGGCCGAGTCGCTATCGCTGGCCTTGCTGGTGCTGCTGGAAAGCCTCTCGCCTGAGCAGCGAGCCGCGCTCCTGCTTCACGATGTGTTCGATTACGGATACCCGGAGATCGCGGAGATCGTCGGCAAGAGCCAGGACAACGTGCGCCAGCTAGCTGCCCGCGCCAGGCGCCACGTCGAGCAGCGCCGGCCCCGCTTCCAAACCACGCGCGAGAAGCGAGACGAGCTGGGCCGACGCTTCTTCGCGGCCGCGGAGCAGGGCGACCTTGCTGGGCTCGAGGCGTTGCTGGCTCACGACGTGGAACTCACCGGCGACGGCGGCGGCAAGGCTCCGGCGCTGGCGCGGTCGCTGCGCGGACGCAACCGCGTCGCGCGCGCGCTGATCAACTGGGTTCACTTGGCCGCCCGCCTTCCCGACGTGTCGGTGCGCCCCGTGGAGGTCAACGGCGACCCCGGAGCGCTCATTGTCGATGGACAGCAGCGGCTGATCGGTGTGCTGGCGCTCGACATCACCGGTGACCAGATCACGGGTATCGGTTCGATCGTCAACCCTGACAAGTTGACGCACCTCGGGCCAGTGGCCGACCTCAGATCGCTCCTCCAGTCGGCGAGGTGACTCGCTCCCCGAATCTACCGACTCGGATACCCGACGCGGGACCTTCAAAGGAAGCTTGGTGGCGCTTGGCGATGGGGGCTGCTCCGATGGCGCCATGACCGACGTTCGAACATCGCGACTGCATTTGCACGCGATCGATGCCGCAGAGGGAGAGCGCATCGTCGCTCGAAGAGCGGGACCCGCCGATGCTTGGGCGGACGATTTCCCCTTCGAGGGCGACGTTGGCGCAGTGGGGGGCTTCCTTCGCGCCACCGCCGAGCGCGGAGAACAACGGCCGTTCGGCTACTACCGGATCACCCGCTTGGCTGACGGGCAGGCCGTCGGGGGGATCGGCTTCAAGGGCCAGCCAGACGGCGGCTGCGTTGAGATCGGCTACGGTTTGGCTCCGTCGGCCCGCGGCCACGGCTACGCTGCAGAGGCGCTCGACGCCCTGCTGGCCATGGCCGCCGAGCGCGGACTGTCCAGGGTCATCGCCGACACCACTCCGGACAACATCGCTTCGCAACGCACCCTCATCCGGGCCGGATTCCGCCTCGTCGGCACCGACGTCGAGCGCTACCATTACGAGGCGCTCCTCAGCATCGGGCCTCGGGCCCCGTAGATCGGTGCCGAACGAGCTACCCCTGGCGCGCGGCGACGCTTTCGCGTCAGCGAGGCGGGTTATAGCTCGTCGACGTTTCCGGCGTTGTCCTCCCGAGTCGTTGGATGCCCGCCGGCAGTGGGAGTCCGGCCGGCAGGCACGGCCATGTCGTGCCCGGGGCCTGGCCGCTACCGCCTGCGACCGCCTTGTCGCGGTTATTGAGCGCGCCCACGGCACCTCGGGCGAACTCTGTAGAAACGGCCACGGTGGACCGAAGCTAGTCTGACGCGTTTTCGCCGCGTCCCAGCGGGCCTCGGGGTCGGGCCAATCCGATCAGTTTCGGCTGAGTGCCGTGATGTCAGGTCTGAACACGAACTCGGCGGCGTTGGGCCTTTCTGACGGCGGGAAGGGGGAGGAGTCTCGCCCTGCGCTTCGGCGACACGAAGTCGGGCACCCCGACGCCTAGACTGGAAGCATGCGACTCGGAGAGTGTGCCGACCGGAGTGGTCTCCTCTCCATGAAGGGGGAACGGCAGCGGAAGTCGGCACCGTGATGGACTCGCATCGCAAACTCGCGCGCGTCTTGGCGCTATTTGGCGTGGCGTGTTTGTTGGCGGCGTGCGGCTCGCCATCTCCAACTCCGGCCCCGTCTCAGGTCGCTGAGCCCGCGAACGGGCCACCTGTGACTACGACACCGGTTGGAGTCGCCGTGGCCGTCGGCGGACGGCCGGAGGGGATCGCTGTCGATGCAGCCACTGGAGTGGTGGCAGTCGGCCTCCGCTCGCCGAGTGCCATAGTGGTTCTCGACCGTGGAGGCCACGTGCTGCGGCGCATCGCCATCCCTGGGGCTCCGCGACACCTGCGGTTTCAAGCTTCCAGCGGCCTCCTGCTCGTACCAGCAGAAAGTGCGAACGCGGTCGTCCTTGTCGACGTGACCAAGGGCGTTGTCCAGAGCACCGTTCCCGTTGGTCGTCAACCCCATGACGTGGTCGCTGCGGGTGAGCGGATCTTTGTCAGTGATGAACAGGCGAATGACATTTCGGTGATTGTCTCGACTCGCCTGGACCGCACCCTGCCGGCCCCAACGCAGCCCGGCGGCGTCGCTGCCACAGCGGGAACGTTCGCGGCGCTCGGCGTGCGATCCCACACCCTCGAAGCGTTTGACGCTCAATCGTTTGCAACCCTCGGGACCGCGCCGGCCGGAACCGCACCAACGCACGTCGTGGCCGACAATGAAGGACACCTCTACGTCGCTGATACCGGAGGGGAGGCGGTCCTTGTCTACGCGGTTGCTCCAGCGCTGTCGCAGATCGCCCGGCTATCCGTACCGGGAAAGCCCTACGGCTTGGCACTAGACCCAGTTAGGCATCGCCTGTGGGTGACACTCACTGCGACAAACACGCTGGAGGAATTCGACATCAGCGGGGGGCAGCCGAAGCGACTGGCCACCTTCCCGTCGGTGCGCCAGCCGAACAGTGTTGCAGTCGACGAGAAGAGCGGCATAGTATTTGTGACCGGCACTGCCGACGGCGTTGTCCAAATCGTGACGCCGAGCATGTGACATCGCCTGCTCCACGGACGGTTTGGAGTCAGACGTTGCGCTCCATGCGAGTTGCCGGCCGAAACCTGGTCGCCACGACCTCGCCGATTTCGACGAAACCCATCCGCTGGTAGAAGCCACCGCATTCGAGTTTGCGGTGACCTGGACCGCCAATGATGGCGGTGATCAGGATATCGGCAGTGCTGCGTGCCAATCGCGCCTCGCCGACCGCCGACCCGCGCTCGAGGACATCTTCGGGCTCCTCGCCGAGAACCTCGTCGACCGGAAGGCTGTCGTCTTCTCCCGCTATCGGCCTGTTTGCGTTGCGAGCCATCGGATCAGATTGTGGCTCGCCGTCGACCAAGGCGCGCGGGTGGGGGTCAGATGGCGGCGAACGCCAGCCGGCCGGATCCTATTGCCTTGACGTTGGTCACATCGGGCCGGCCTCCCCTCGTATGGCACGTCTCTGTGGTTGGGTCAGCAGTGGACAGACGCCCCCGGGTGCGGCGCGTTCCTCTCCTCCGAAGACGGTGGAATGTCTGACTACGGGACCCGGCGCTTGCAGTCCGTATCGCTCCCGGGCGATCCACGGACACTGGCGTGCCCGGCGTCGCCTTCCTCCGGTATTGACGGCGTCGTCATCGCAAACGTCCGGCTTGGCTGACGACTGGCCGCATCCCCGAGGGCGCAGGATCGCCGTCGACTCGAGGCCAGCGGCTGGCTGACGCTCAACTGCCGGCGCGGTGTCGGCGTGTACGGCGGCCCGCGGTGACGCCGGGTGGCCACTTGCATACCGACATTCGGCGAACCCGGATCGGGTCGTTGTGTTCGATTGATACCCGATCAAGCGGGTTATGTAGTACGTGGAGGTCAGCGATCGAGCTCGTCGACGGAGGCATCAACCTGAGGGCACAGCGTTTGCGGCGGACGCCCGAGGTCCCTACGCACACTTGCCTAGGTAGTGCGTCTAGGATTTTGTAGAGCACTACTTTCGGCGAGTAGCAGGGAGCACGACACCGACCGCAGCGGCGCGATTTCGTATTCGAATCAGCCGCTGGAGCGGGAGAAGGGGTTCGAACCCTCGACCCTTACCTTGGCAAGGTAGGCTTCTAATTCTGTATTCGGGAGGCATCGAAATGGGCCACAAGACGACTACTTACCCTCAATTTCCACGGGTATCGACGCTGGCCAGGCGGAGTTCCCTGGCACACCATTCGGCGTTCCCATGGGCATTAAGTGTGCGCGCTGTTCAGGTTAGCCCACAAGGTTGAGCGAGACTTCCCAGAGTCTCTGCCCGATGTCGGGGGCGATCGCCCACCCCTTGACGTCATGGGGGTGTTCGAATAGATCGGCGTCGTCAGGCACGGTGTCGGCCTCCCGGGCGTCATCAAGGTAGTGCCCGCCGGTATGGGCGAACCCTGGATTGACCGTCTTATAGGCGAACACTCCAGCTGCCTCGGCTCCGGCGAGGTGGTCCTGTTGGTCCTGGGTGAACCATTCTTTGCAGTGCCGTGGCCACGCCGCCCGGGTTGACGGGGTTGGCGACGATACCGTCGGCTGCCCGACGGCGCGCGGCTTCAACCGCGAATAATTGGTGTAACGAGCGTCGAACTCTATAAGTCATCCGCAATTCACAAGGGGGAGGTCGCCGGCCGTGCGCAGGTCGCTCAGCAGATTCGGTCTCGCGATGGGTCTGCTGTCGGGCGCGACCTTCGGGACCTCCGGATCGCTCGCATCGAGCCTCATCAAGGCCGGGTGGTCGCCGGGTGCCGCGGTGACGCTCCGCCTCACCATCGCCGCTCTCGTCCTGACCGCGCCCGCGATCCTGCAGTTGCGCGCCCGGCCGCTGACGTGGGCGTCCGCGCGAACCGTCCTGCTCTACGGCCTCATGGCAATCGCTGTGGCGCAGCTCTGCTACTTCATCGCGCTGTCGCATCTGTCTGTGGCGGTGGCATTGCTGATCGAGTGCTCCGGGATCCTCCTCGTCGTCGCTTGGGGTTGGATCCGGTACTCGAACCGGCCGCGCCGCCTCACCGCCGTCGCCGTGTTGACCTCGCTCGCCGGACTCGTCCTGGTACTCGACCTCACTGGTCCGCAAAAGGTTGACTTGGTCGGCGCCCTGTGGGCACTGGGCGCAGCAGTCGGACTCGCAACCTACTTCATCGTCACCGCCGAATCCGAGAACGTGGCGTCGCCACTTGTGCTCGCCTGGGGTGGACTCGCGGTGGGAGCAGTCGCCCTCGCGGTTGCCGGATTCAGCGGCGTAGTGCCGTTCCGAGCCAGCTCAGGCGACGTGATGTTGCTCGGGGGCCGGGTGCCGTGGATCATCCCGGTGCTGGGACTGGCAATCGTGGCCTCCGTCGTCTCGTATCTCACTGGCATCGTCGCAGTGCGGCAGCTCGGTTCGAAGCTCGCCTCCTTCCTCGGCCTGACGGAAGTGCTGTTCGCGGTGCTCTTTGCCTGGTTGTTGCTCGACCAACATTTGGCCGCGCCTCAGCTTGTTGGAGCGTCGCTGGTCGTCGCGGGCATTGCACTCGTGCGGCTGGACGAAAGCGAAATGGCAGCGCCCTCCACCACCCAGCCGCGGGTCGATGACGCACCGTTCGCCGATGTCGGATTTGTTGCTCCCGACCAACTTAGGAGGGTTCGAGGCCGGTGACCGGGTGACCGGAGGTGGCCCGGGACTTAGCTGGTGACAGTGTTTAGACATGGCAGCAAGAAACGCGGGCGCGGGCCGACCCAGCTAACCCAGCCCGGTAGAACCACCCCCACCGCTACGCGGGGCGTCCTATCCGATGGCCGTGGAGGCAACCGACCCATCAGTTGCCAGTGCCCGCGCGTGCTGACTTGGTGCTCTCTTCCCGCGCAAACGCTGGCCATGGCACTGCGGTACACACGTCCCACCACCGCGATCAACTGCGCTCCAGGAGCCCGACGCCCGCACATAACGTGCGTTAGCAGAACAAACAACCTAGGACTTCACGGCGACTCAAAGTGGACTTCGGGATATGCTCGCGACGGGGCGGTCAGGAGCCTACCGTCGCGTCCGCGCATCTCGGCGTCGAAGAAGACTCGAACGTACTCGCCAATGATGCGTAGGCCCCGTGAGCCCTCCAGCGGCTGCTGCTTGAAGAGGTTGAACTCACCGCTGCGGTCGGTGAAACTCACGTGCCGGGTACCAGCGATCGTCAGCACATGGGCCTGCCCGGGAGTCTCGCCGCGAAGCAGGCCGCGCAGCGAGGTCAGTGTCTGGGACGACGCGGCGAGCGACCCGTCCTGTCCCAGGAAGAGGAATGGCTTGTTCAGGCCGTTGCGGACCACCTCGCCGGCCAAGTCCCCATCGAGGTCCGCCGCTCCTGCGCAGCGCGGGTCGAGTCTGCACGCTTCAGCAGCAGCCGCCCCACCCGCAGAGTGCCCAAAGTACCCGACCTGGCGCGGATCTACGCGGCCGCTGAAGGGACCGTCGGTGGCAATGCTCAGAGCCAGCATGTGATCGGCGACAAATCGCATGTCCGCCGCCCAGACGAAGTTGAGCTGATTCAGGTCGGCGTCATCGGCCGCCTTGGGTACCGCGCTCACCAGGCGCCCGCCGGATAGGACGACACTGGTCGAATACGTCGGGTTGACGCCGACGACGACGTAGCCATGGCTGGCCATCTCCTCAGCGAGCGTGGTGTAGTTCGACACGCCCATGCCGAGGCCGGGGGCCAGCACGAGCACGGGAAAGCGCCCGCTCGCAACGGCCGCGCCATCGTAGGCGTGCGGCCGAATCGCGCTCGGCCTGGATTGTGTGAAGTCCCCCGCATATGCCAGGGCCCGTTCCCATTCCGCCGGCACATACGGGGCAGGGTGAGCTCCAGTAGCTGGAGCGGCCGGGTACCAGACCCATACTGACAACTCTCGTGGAGTGTGTGGATCCGGAGCATACGGGTCCATCCGCGCGTGGTCTACCCAGCTGTAGATGACGCGCCCGACTTGATCGGCGCCTGTCGGCATCCTGAGGGGCATCGGCTGCTGGCTCTCGAACTGAGAGTAACCAACGATCAAAACCAACGCCACGACAACCAAGGCGAGGGTCGCGCGAAGGAGGCGGAGTGCGCTCGAGACCCAAAGCCTCATGGTCTGCGTGCCGCCTCCAGGTACCCCGCAGAGCCACAGACGCCACCGTATCGCATGATCAAATAGCACTGCCCGCCCGTTAAATGTGACACGCGCCCGCAGGTAGCTGTTGGCCAGCGTCCACTTCCTGCAGGTAGTGCGTCTAGGAATTCCTAGACACGTACTCTCGGCAAGTTTTACGCGGTCGATTTCGACCGAAGCCGGGCCATTCCGTATTCAAAGCGCGGAGTGGAGCGGGAGACCGGGCTCGAACCGGCGACCCTTACCTTGGCAAGGTAGTGGCTCTGTTTTGTATTCGGGAGGAGACGAAATGGGCCTCAAGGCGACTACTTGCCCCCAATTTTTTCGTGTTGCTGAAGTGACCGGCCCTGATCAGGCCGCGGACGACTCCAGGGACCGTACCAGCGACCTGGTGTCGTCGAGGAGAAGGGGGCTCGCCGCGCGAAGTTCCAGCGCCGCATTGAGCGCGGCAATGATGCGGGCGTCGTCCGCGGGCGGAGAACCCGCGGCGCCCGCCCATGCCGCCACTTCGGACCATCTCCACAGACGGTTTCGGGCCCGCAGGTGCGAGACGGGGGAGGGGAAGCCGCCGGGGCCACGCTGGCCGGCAACGAGGAGGCGGACACTTTCACGGGACCGGTCGAGGCGATCGGCGATGTCGGATGCTGTGACCAGGTCATCCGGTTCGATGCGCTTCACTCGAAGTGTGGGGACGCTTTCGACGGCGCTGATTGCGGATGCGAGCGCCTCGGTCAAGCTGGACGCTTCGCGGTCGAACTCAGCGAAGTGCACGCCGTCCACGGAACCGACCGTGGCGTCATCGCAACCCGCCTCGAACAGGTCATCGAGGTGCTCGTCGACGTTGCCGGCTAGGATGAGGGTGAAGCGATGCTCGGTCATTGCTGGCTCTCTCCGTGGTCGGGTACGGTGCGGTGGGGGCAGGAGCGCACGACTCGTCGGATGGCGTTGGCGTGGTTGCCAGGATTTTTCGGAGTGGACCAGACGGAGACGACGCAACCCTGGCCGCACTCGGCGACACCCCAGCGGTGGCCGGATACGGTCGCTCGAACTGACCAGCCGCACCGGTGCGCGTGATCGAGAGCTGTTTCAACATCCTTCTTGGGGTGGCGTCCCCCTTGCCTCATCTGTTGACAATGTACAACGGGCGTTGGCGGTTGTCAACAGCCTTGGCGGCCAGATGGCGGGCAGTCCAACCACCACGACCTCAGAGGCTTGAAAACCAACCCGCAGAGTCTCCATGAAAGCCGGGGGGGTTCGGCGGTTGGCGGTTGCTCTTTCCTGGGCGATCCTTTTAGCTGGATGATCCCGATGGGGGCGGCAAGCGCTTTGGAGGGCATTGCGGCCGTTCTCGCTGACCACAGGATTGACGCGGCCGTCTTGCCCGTGGCGTCCGCAGCAATACCGCTGTTCCTGCTAGGCATTTACATCCTCTTCGCTGACCCACCTTGGGCAGCCGGCCGCCCGAAAGACCATCGCAGCAAAGAGACGACCCGAAAGTGAACGACATATCCGCTGCATGATTCAAGCACCCCGTGGCCCGATTACGTCAACGGCGATCCCGTCAACCTCGTGGACCCCAAAAGGGGCACAACCCGTGCAGGTCGGAGGGGGTCGACGACAGCGGGAACGATGGTTGTACGTCGCGGCAAAATGCCTCGCTGACAGCCAGTGATCGACGTGGGCCGACGTTCTTGCCGGACCAGACGCAGAGCTACGACAGTCACCACGAAGCAGCGGTGGCGCGGATGCGGACGCAACTCGGCCAATCGACGGGGGACCCACACAATGCCTGGCCGCTACTTCCTGCTTTTGTTGTACTCAGGCCCGCTCTGCCACATGGTTGGCGAAGGTGTCGCGAAGGTGTCAGGCGGCGAGACCACCACCTCAGGGCACCAGATCAACCGGGGCATTTGCAGCGCCTTGACTGAGCCCACCGAACCGAAACCGCCAGCGCCCGTTACTGTGCGAGGGTGCCCGATCTCACTCCGCGGACCACGTCCCCGCCCCGTTCGCTGGCGGCCGAGGAGATCCGCGCTGCCTGACCACCATCGCCACCCTGCTACTCGATGCGCATTTCGGTGAATCCGATCAGTCAGTTCGGCTGAAAGCGATCACCTGTTTCGGCGGAAAGCGATCACCCTGAGAACGCCGGCTGCGGAGCAGCGGCGACATGGTCAGGGGTAGGCCCCTTGCTGTCACCTCCTCTTGAATGGTCGGGTCTGATGGATTGTGCCAGCGAGCTCGAAGGACGGGCGAATCGCCGACGTGTTGGATGTCATCGGAGGCCGTCAGGGGGCCTCTGAGGCGCTCCAGCGGCGGTCTTGGTCGGCCGTGCCCGTCGACTCGGTGGGTCTGGTTCGTCTGGACCGGTTTGAGGACGTGCACGGCGCAGGGAGTCGCCGCGCAGCTCGATGCGGTGGGCGTTGTGGGTGAGGCGATCGAGGATCGCATCGGCAAGGGTCGGGTCACCGAGCGCCTCGTGACCAGTTCGCCACCGGCAGCTGGCTGGTGATGATGGTCGAGCGACGCTGGCTGCGATCCTCGATCACCTCGAGCAGGTCGGCCGCCTGGGTCGTCGATGAGCAGCACGTCGATGCGAGCCCATGCGGTCATCAGCCGTGCCCAGCGGCCATCGCCATGGGCGATGTCGAGGTCGTCGAGCAGGCGCGGGGCGCGCACGTAGAACGCGGTGTGGCCGCAGCGGACGGCGGCCTGTGCCAGCGCGCAGGCGACAAATGTCTTGCCGGCACCGGTCGGGCCCACGATGAGCAGGTTCTGGTGCGCGTCCACCCCGTGCGCATCGGCGAAGCCGAGGATCACCGCGCGATCGAGGCCGCGAGGCCGGTGGAAGTCGATGTCCTCCACGCAGGCGGCGGTGCGCAGCTTGGCCGCCTTGAGGTTGCGTCCAGGCGCCGGTTGCTCCGGTCCAGCGCTTCGCGGTCAACGAGCAGGCCGAGCCGTTCCTCGAAGGTCAGCGCCGCGTACTCGGGACTCTCGCGTTGCTCGGTCAGAGCGCGGGCCATGCCGCCGAGGTTGAGGGCGTGGAGCGCGTCCACGGTGGGACTGATGAGCATCGTCGTCCTCCTCGTCACTGGTAGTAGGTGGCGCCGCGCACGTGGTCGTGCCGGCGTGTCGTCGCTGGTGTCGCCGTTGCCGAGCGCCTCGGCAGCGGCTGGTGGTCGAGGCCGGCGCGGAGGATGGACTCCACGCTGCGGTAGCTGAAGGCGCCGAGCGTCACCGCCCGCGCCGACGCCGCCTCGAGGCGGTCATTGCCATAGCGCTTGCCGAGCCGGAGGATCCCGAGGCAGGAGCGAAAGCCCTGCTCGGGATGGGGCCAGCGGCGCAGGATGGTGTTCACCAGCAGCGCGGTCTGGGGACCGGACGCCTCCGCCCAGCGCACCATCCGTCCCGGCGTCCACTCCAGGTGGCGGCGGTGCGACTCGGGCATGTGCTCGGCGAGCGTGGTGTGGCCACCGCGCACGTGGCTGCGCCGGTGACTGGCCACTCGGCGGCCGCGCAGGAGCATCTCCACCGTCGTCGCCGTCACACGCACGTCGACGCGCTGCCGCGCCAACTGGTACGGCAGGCTGTAGTAGTGGTGGTCGACCTCGACGTGGTAGTCGATGTTCACCGTCGCCTGCTTCCAGGTCGCGTACTCATACGGACACGCCGGCAACGGCCGCAGCACCGGGCGCTCGAGCTGCTCAAAGAGGCTGCGCCGGCAGCCATCGAGCTTCTGGAAGGGCCGTTCGTTGAGCCGATCCAGCCGCTCGCGGATGGCGATGTTGGCCTCGGCGAGTGAGAAGAAGGTGTGGTGGCGCAGGCTGGCGAGGATCCAGCGCTCGGCGAGCAGCACGCCGGCCTCGACCTTGGCCTTGTCACGCGGCTTGTACGCCCGCGCCGGGATCACCGCGCACCCGTAATGGGCGGCCATCTCCTGGTACGTCGCGTTCAGATCGGGCTCGTAACGATGGCTGCGTGTCACCGCGGAGCGGAGGTTGTCGGGGACGAGGATCTGCGGCGCACCGTTGAAGCACTCGAAGGCCCGGACGTGGGCCGCGATCCAGTGCGGGAGCTCCTGTGAGGGCACTGCCTCCGCATACGTGTAGTTGGTCGCTCCCAACACCGCGACGAACAGCTCGGCGTCGCTCACCGCGCCGCTCACCGGGTCGGTGATTGGCAGAGTCTGGCCGGCGAAGTCGACGAACAGCTTCTCGCCGGCGCAGTGGTCCTGGCGCAGCACCACGTCGAGCTGCGTTGCCCAGCGCCGGTAGTGGTGGACGAGTCGGGTAAGGAGGTGGCCTTGCGGCCACCCCCTCCCCTCAGAACCGGACGGGCCAGTTTCCCGGCATCCGGCTCAAGCCTCTGCAGACGCCCTCCAATCAGGACGCGGCGCGGCAACGGCTGTACGTTGGCGGCGTTGAAGGTAATCGCTCCATGCCGGATCAAACGGGTTGGCATCACCTCGAATTAGGCGGTGCCGCCGAATGGGGACGTCGCTCGCTTGGCAGAGCCGCACGATACGCGTTGCTCCCGACCTGTCTGCGAATGTGCCAGTGAGCACCCAGTTGCGCGTGCCGTGGGCCGGGAAATATTTCCGTTTGACCCACAGGGCGTTTCGGCCGGGGTGCCTCCGGCGAGCCCAGCGCCAAAGCGCCTTCCATATCGCGTGATCCACGGACGAGAAACGGCGACTGCTCACAACATGCCTGTGGTAGTTGGTCCAGCCCCGAACAATGGGATTGAGCGCCACAACGAGGCAGCCGGCGGAGGATGTGCCGTTCGCGCGAATGACTTCCCGTACCTTCTCCAAGAACGCGTGGACGCTCTTGCGTGCCGGCATGATGAGCATGACGCCACGGTACTTGCGTACGTTTTGGCCGAGAAAGTCGAAGCCCACGTCCACATGAGTGATGACCGTCTTCTTTGGCGACAGCCGCAAGCCCCGTTCTGCAAGGAACCGCTCCACGAGCGGTCGAACCTCGTTGGCGAGAACTTCCGATGTGGCGCCGGTGATGATGAAGTCATCTGCATACCGCACCAGGTTCACCTTGTGACCGCGGCGTCGTGGGAACTGCTGATGCAACAGTCCAGTCAGCCCGTCCAAGGCGAGGTTGGCGAGGACCGGCGAGACGATGCCGCCTTGCGGCGTGCCCTCGTCCGTCGGGTGGAGCATGGACCTGTCCATGTATCCGGCCTTCAACCACTTGTGCAACACCGATCGCTCCGTGGGCACGTTGGCCAGTAGCCAGTTGTGGTCGATCCTGTCGAAGCACGCCTCGATGTCGCCCTCCAACACCCACTGCGGTGACGTTGCCCGGGACAGGAGCACGAAGCACCGCCCGATGGCGTCAGCAGGGGATCGGTAGGGCCGGAAGCCATAGGAGCAGCCGTCCCCCGTGGTCTCGGCGACGGGGCTGAGCGCCAGCAGGTACAAGGCCTGCATGGCACGGTCCTTCATCGTCGGGATACCCAGTGGTCGCATCTCGCCGTTGCTCTTCGGGATATACAGGCGGCGGAGGGGTTGCGGCCGATATCCGCGCTGCCTCAGCTCCTGTACGGCCGTCGCTTTCCGGGCCGGGGACTTCCAGATGGCTCCGTCCACCCCCGGCGTGCGCTTGCCTCGGTTGTCCGTCGCTCGTTTCACGGCAAGCGCTTTGCCGCTGTACGAACGGGTCAGCAGATGTTGCAAGGAGCGCACCCTGCCCCATCTGCCTTCCTGTGTTGCCTTCGCGATACGCACCTGGAGGCGGCGCACGTTGACGTTGACCTTTCGCCAGTCGATGTGGTTCCAGTCATGGTCACTATCGTGGGAAGTCGCACCGGTAGCGGACGAGCGCGCACGATTCGTGCGCGTCGGCTTCGCTTCCGTCATCTGCTGTGCTCCCTGAGCCGCTTTGCCAAGCTCTCTCGCGCTGAGAGACCTCGCGGAAGTCTGCTCGCTTTCGCGCCGGGCACACGACCCGTATCCACCGCATTACACGGCGGCATTGGCGTCCTCCGCGATCCTGTACCCGCACCCCTGTCGGCTCGCCTTGCGGCTCGCTTTCCCCGAAGGGAGGGATACGGGCTTGCCACGTTCCGCACGCGTCCCCTGATGGGTTAGGCCCCGTCTTTCCGCCGGCGACCACACAGTCTGCGTCAGGGTCGTCAATCGTCCCCGATCCGGTCGCGATCCGCGCCTTCTGCCACATCGGCCCAGCACCTTCGGCGCGTTCAGTATCACGGCGTGTAACAACGGTTTGCGTTGGCTGGCCATACCATCAACCCCGCCTCCAACCACCTTGGTGCTCGCAGTCACAGCCTCGCCTCGCGGTTCAACTGCCGCCCCGACGGGCGAGATCGACGTTGTCCCGGAGGCTTCACACCACGGGATTGCTCCCGTCGCATGCCCCGGTAGGGTCAAGGGGCAGAACCCCAGGTCAGATCCTTGCATCGTCCTCCTATGTGACTGTGTGGTCTGACAGAGACGCGCGCGACTTCGTGTCGCACACTGCGTGTACTGGTACCCGCCACTGACGCTCTGCTGGTACTCGATCCAGAGCAGCTGCAGGGTCACGTCCTTGCGGCGCAGCTCGGTGTGCACCGTCGCCCAGTCCGGCTCCGGGCGCTGCCGTGGGTTCGCCGGCGCGCCCGGGTATAGCCGTCCCTCCAGCTCGGCGTCATCCATGCCCTCGGGCAACGGCCACTGCAGCGCCGCCGCCGCCGCCCGCGACAGGCAGTCCACCACGGTGGTCAACGGCACGCCCGTCGCCGTCGCCGCCTGCCGCCGGCTCATCCCCTGGCCGAGTGTCAGCCGCAGAACGTCTCGTACCTTGCGCATGGCGAGTCGGGGTCGGGGCATCGGCTTCTCCTCGGACGTCTGCTCGGACTGTCCGAAGGAGGGTGCCGTGCCCTCCTCACCTCACGCCGCCGCTCCGCCTCCCGCCCTCAGGGGTGTTCGGATTCCTCCGAAACAGGTGATCGGATTCGACCGAAATGGCCGATCGGATTCCGCCGAAACGGGTGGTCGGTTTCCTCCGAAATACGCAACTCGACTCCCCGGGGAGCTCTAGCGCTCGGGCGCCTTGCCATGGCCGCGTTTCTGACGGTCGTCGTGGGGCGCGAGGGGCGAAGCATCTTGTTCGGTGACGTGACCGGTTTTGCGATCGCTGTCGTCATCGCTGCGCTCGTCGTGATGCCGGCAGCGTGGCTCTTCTTCTGGTTCCGATTGGCCGGCGGACCGGATCGTCTCGGAAACGGCCTCACGTTCCTCGTCGTCCTTGGAGCGTGCCTTGCTCTCATCGTGGCTAGCCCTCTGTCGGGCGTATACCCGATGTATTACGCGGCGGTCATGGCTGGCGCTGTGTTCCGGTGGCGCATCGGCGTGGCGCTCGTCGTCGCTGTTGCAGCGATCACAACCTTCGCCTGGCCCGCTGCGGGAGGCGCATGGTCCCTGCAAGTTCCGGTGATCGTCACGCTGCTCGGTGGAAGCTCGGTCATCGTGCGCCGCTACGTCTCCGCACACATGGAACTGCAGACGGCGCGCGACGCACTGCGGCGACTTGCCGGAGCCGAAGCGCGGGCCGACCTGGCGCGGGATTTGCACGACCGGGTGGGGCAGCAACTTTCAGCGGTCATCCTCCAGGGCGAATTGCTCCGCATGGAGATCAGTGGCACCGCTGACGCCACGGTGCAGGAATGCGCAGCCACAGTGGTCGCAACGGCCCGAGACGCGCTCCAGGCGATGCGCGAGGTGGTCGCAGGAGAACGCGAGCCGCGCCTGGCGACGGAGTCTGATGTGGCGCGGCAACTGCTCGAGGCGTCTGGCATCGGATGCTCGGTGGAACTGAGTAAGGACGACCTACCGCTCGCGGTCGATCGGATTCTTGCCTGGGTGGTCCGCGAGGGTACGAGCAATGTGTTGCGGCACAGCGGTGCAAGCCGATGCAGCATTGCGGTGCACTTGGAGCCGACATTTGTTGCGGTCGACCTCACGGACGATGGTTGTGCGCGGAACGGGGCCACCCGTGGGAACGGACTTCACGGCCTTGAGGAGAGACTCCGCGAGGCGGGCGGAACCCTTGAGGTCACCACAGTTGATCCACACGGGTTGCGACTGCGAGCCACCGTTCCAACACAGGTGCCAGCATGATCCGCGTCCTCATCGCCGAGGACCAGGCGCTGCTGCGTGAGGCGTTGCGCGACGTTCTGTCTCGCGCCGAGGACATCGATGTAGTCGCAACGTGCGAGCGCGGAGACCAGATCGCCGAGCAGGCCGTCGCCACCGTTCCCGATGTTGCGTTGCTAGACGTCGAACTTCCGGGAATGGATGGAATACAGGCCGCCTCGCTCTTGCGTGACGCCGTTCCGGCGTGCCGGGCTCTGATCCTTACCGTTTTCGGAAGGCCTGGGTATCTGCGACGCGCCTTGGATAGCGGCGCGCTCGGGTTCGTCCTCAAGGACACGCCGCCACAGCAACTCATCGACGCAATTCGACGCACTGCGGCGGGCGAGAGAGTCGTCGACCGTGATCTTGCCGTCGCGGCACTTGAACATGGGCACTCACCGCTCACGGAGCGCGAGCGCGACGTACTGGCGTTGAGTCGCGAAGTAGCAGGTACCGCGGACATCGCCGCGCAACTCCACCTGACCGAAGGGACTGTCCGAAACTATCTATCGGCAGCGATGCAAAAGCTGGAGGTCACTTCTCGGGCTGAGGCGGCACGAATGGCCGAACAGCACGGCTGGTTGTGATCGGGCCGACATGACAGGTGTCATGCGCAATACGTGACCCGGGTGACTAGGCGTCACGCGAGGCGGTGACTAGCGTTGGAACCCATGAGTGCCATGCCTCCGCTACCACCGCTCCCTCCTCCATCCGGTGCGCGTTGGGCGCCACCGGCGCACCCCGAGCTTCCCGACACGTGGCGAACCTTGGCGTGTCATGCAATCGCAGTCCACGCACTCGGGTCCACGTGGCCGGCCATCGGGAGTACCTTGTGAGTGAGGGGCGCTCAGGGGCGTCGGCGCGACCGCGATAGACCGCGACAGCGGCCAAGCGGGCGCGCCTTGCAGCTCAGGGACGAAGATCGACGGCGACACCGACGGCGGGACGAATCAGCTTCTCGCCGTACTCCCACCCGCTGTGCGAGAGCGCTTGGCGCGCTCGCTCAGCCCGGTCTTCCTCGAGCACAGGACCGTGCTCTTCGGGCCGGGCCGGATGGCCGACTCGGTCGAGTTCCCGCGCAACTGCGTGGTCTCGCTGGTCACGCCGCTTCAGGAGGGAGCAATTGTGGAGGTGGCCACCATCGGGAATGAAGGGATCGTCGGGGTGCCGCAGGTGGCGGCCGGTTCCTCCGTCCGGGCCATCGTCTCTGTCGCAGGATGGGCCGACCGCATGAGTGCGTCGGCGTTCCGCGAGCAGGTCGAGCGCGACGACGGTCCTCTGCGCGACCTGGTGGGGGACTACCTGCAGGCCCTCTTCGGCCAGGTCGCGCAGGCCGGGGCGTGCAATCGGCTCCACTCCAATGAGGAGCGCCTCAGCCGATGGCTGCTGATGAGCTCCGACCGCGTTGGCACGGACGGATTCGCCATCACCCATGACTTCCTCGCCCAGATGCTGGGCTCGCGGCGCGCCACGGTAACCCTGTCGGCGGGCATCCTCCAAGCAGCGGGCTTCATTGAATACCACCGCGGCCAGGTCACCATCCTCGACCGTCGCGGCCTCGAAGCTGCGGCATGCGAGTGCTACGGCGTCATTGAGGCGGAGCTGGACGGGGTGGTCCAGAGAGCGTGGCGGCGGCGGTCACCGACCAGCACTCGATAACCTGACCAGAGTCCCTGTGTGGGCGGACCCCAGTGCTCAGATCGTAATATCTGTGTTACGCTCTGACCCGGGAGAACCATGCCGAAGATCGATACCAGCCGCCACCGCCGCGTCGTGGAGGAGCAACTCGCCGACCCCAAGTTCCAGTCGGAGTACGAGCAGGCTGTTGCGCAGATCGCCCAGGTTGACGAGGTCATGGAGACGCTGGACCGCCTTCGCATCGAGGCGGGGTGCTCCAAGGCCGACCTGGCCCGGCGGATTGGCAAGGATCCGGCCGCGATCCGCCGGCTGTTCACCGCCGAGGTCAATCCCGAATTGCGCACCATCGCCGCGCTCGCAGCCGTGCTGGACGCCGAGATTCGCATCGTTCGTCACACCGAGGACAAGTCGCCGAGGGCAAGCGCAGCCGCCCGGTAAGCTCCCGGCGATGCCCTGGGACGTCCTCTACTACCGCGACGGCGATGACAGCGTCCCTGCCCTCGACTTCCTCCGAGCGTGCCCCCGGTCGGTCCGGGCGACCATGCTGGCGGTGCTCGACGCGGTCGCCGCAGCGCCACCGCCGCGGTTCTCGGGTGGCGGACTCTGGGAGGCGATGCATGGCGACATGCACGGCTACTACGAGGTTCGCAAGGGAGGGCCGCCGAGCCGCACGCAGTACCGGCTGTTCTGTCTGCTCGAGAATCCCGCCGACGAGGAGAGCTGCGGCGACGCGGCCTGTCCCAGCCCGCCATAGCAGTGGTTATCGGCCTCGCGAAGCCATGGATGACGACGCTTTCGCCGGCGGACTATGCCGGTGTTCGAGCACTCGGATCGGCCCATCTCGCGCAGTTCCCTCGCCGCATCGCCGAGTAGATGGAACCGAACGCAGACGAGCCTGCCCTGGTAGTGGAGACTGCAACGCGAAGCGAACGAACGAGCGGTCCCTGGAGCTTCGCGAGGTGGCCGCCGCCTGAGCAGCCAAGGTCCTCAGGGGCCCGGGACCGGACCCCATGCGCCACTGGTCAGGCGGGAGCGCCGTCCAAGGTCGGTCGCTCCGGCGTCGCCGGCCAGCGCCAAGACGCCGCCCGGGTCGGGCGTCAGTGATCCTATCTGAGGCGGCACAGCTGTGGCCACGCTCAAATGCCAGGCCGCACCATCGAAGGTCCAGGTGTTGCTCGCAGTGGCTCCGGGCGGCCCGTTCTGCACCAGCACCACCACACCGATCGCGGCATCGTATGCGGCCTGGGCGACCTCGTTGGGGTCCAGGGCCAGCCCGTTCGGCGGTTGTTGTATCCATGACGTGCCATTGAACGACGATGTTGTGCTGGACCTGGTATCAACCAAGATCGTCTGCCCCGAGCTGGCGTCGAACGTCACCGTGGCAGGGCCAGTGAGCGTAGGCGACGTGGTTGTCCGCACGCGTCCCCAGCTGGTCCCTGCCCAGGTCCAGGTCTCGCCTTGGACCGCACCGGGGTGAGCGGGATTCGGGGGACCAGCGGTAACCAGCACAAGCTCCTGCCGCGCGGTGTCAAAGGTGAGACCGGCGGGGATCCCGGCGGGTGGTCTTGCCAGGGTTGGGCGCAGGTTGTTCCAGATCTTGCCGTCCCATATCCAAGTGTCGTCGAGAGGAGTTCCTGTGGGACCAATCCCGCCAAAGACCACGACCTCACTGATGCCGGGGTCCCACGTCGCTGCCGCGCCACGTCGCGCCGGCGGCGATCGAGGCAGGGAGGGCTCCGACCAGCTGTGGCCATCGAAGGTCCAGGTGTCACCGAGCACGCGACCGTCGGGAGTGCTACCACCGAAAAGCATGGTCTGGCCGCGCGCAGCGTCGGCGGCGGTGGCAGTGCCCAGGCGTCCAAGGGGCAGCGGCGCTCCAATTGGGACTCCGCTGAACAACGGGAGCACCGGCACAGGTGTGGGAGTCGGGACGGCTGCGGACGGTGACGGGGAAGCGACGCGCGCCGTGGGAGGACGGACTGACGACGGATGCACCAGTAGGAGCGTGGCCCCGGCGGCAACGGCGATCACCACGACGACAAGGACGACCGCGGCAACAGCGGTTGGCAGCCCCAGCAGTCGGGGCCGAGGGCGAACGGAGGCCGGGTCACTCGGCTGTGCTCGGCTGCGCGCTGCCGTGGGATGAGAGACCTCCTGTCGCGGCATAGCTGGCGCCGCCGCACCTCGCCCCGGCGGCCGAGCGGAGCCAGGTTGACTCAGAGCAGGGGCTGCCACCCGAGGTGGGCGACGGGCGATCGTCGAGCATCCCAACCGCGGCTGCTGGGTGATCAGGATGTCAGCCGCGGCGACAGCATCGGCGTCGTGGCCTTGCTCCAAGGCGCTTGCGACGAAGTCGGCGCGATCTGGCCTCACGCCCAGAAGGGCGATGACGCGATCCTTCCCTCGGTCCAAGCCGATGAGGTCCGACGCTGCGCGGTCCCTCGGGTGGAGGACGAAGGTGGCGTGGGAAGCGTCGCTGGAGCGCTCGCCCAGCGTCAGCCCCACTCCCCTGTCGCGGTGCACAGTCTCGCGCACAACGGTGTCGACCTCATCCGCCGGTCCCGAGACGTGCACCACCCACGCGCGACCCACTACCTCATCGCGATGCACGAGGGCGCTCAGCAACGCGGCCATGGCGGGTGCCGCATCTGCATCACCTTGTTGCTCCGGCTCCCCCAGGTCCGCACGGAGCATGCAGCAGGTCATTCCCGGCGACAGCACATGGCGCGTCCACGGGTCGGAGATCTCCGGCTCTACGACGATGTCCAAAGGTGCAGCCTCCACCGTCAGGCGCGCGGGATTGGGACCTTTGATCGTAGCGAACCCGTCCTCGCGGCGTATGCCACTGGACGACCGAAGCTGCCATGACGAATTCAGATGATGCACAGATAAATGGCTGGGGAGAGAGGATCCGTTACCTCGTGTCTGGACGTGAGTGCTGGGCATAGAGAGTGGAAGGTCGAGCGTTCGAGCATCACTTATCGTCCGTCCGCGAAGTGCGCGTCAGCTTGGGCCCGCATCAAGTGACAGCAAGCTGGCCTGGTCGAGCGTGCTCGGACACGAACAGCCGATGCACCGCCCGCCGCAGAGAGGCAACATACGACCATGGCCGATGATGGGATCAGCCCTGAACCAGCCTTCAGGCGAGGCCCTCCGCCTCCGCGACGGCCCCCAGCGCCGCCGGCAGCGGCCCCCGGCCGGCCCGATTACTCCGCGCGGCGTGCCTGGGAGACTCTCATCCTCAGTGGTAAGGAACGCGGATACGTCGCGCAGGACGAGATTGGACGCGTGTTCGAGGTGTTGGAGCAAGCGCCGCCCATGCAACTTGAACCGGTCTTCGCGCTTCTCCGGTCGATGGGCATTGGCGTCGTTCCGCCAGCTTCGGGTACTGCTCCCTCTCAGGGGTGATTAACGAATCCTGGCCTGCGCCAGGCCAGTGACGCCCGAGTCATCCGCGATGCACACTTGGCATTGTGGCGACTGTCGACCCCGATGACGATGATATCGAGCGCTATGTTGTCCGCCGGTATGCCCACGATTTCCGGCGTCACGAGCGTCGCCACCAGATCGTCGCTGCCTTCGACAACAAGAGGGAGTTCCTAAGGTTGCTCGGAGAGCTCAATAGCGATTCAATCGTCGACGAGCCGAAGGTCATCCTGTTGACAGGCGCGAGCACTACAGTGGCGTCGTCCTCGAACGCGGGTACCGTCGCCGGCAGCAAAATGGCCGCCTGGTGCGAGCAGCGATTCAGCACGGAGTAGTCCTCTCGGAGGATCTGCTCGAGCGGCTCGACTTGCCTAAGAACGTGGTGTTCCTGCGGATGGTCCGGAAATTGCCCACGCGTAACCAATGGTGGCGCCGCTGGGTGCGGTTCAAGTGATTGGCGGACTCCGGCCTGGGCTACGACGCTCGTGTCGACGACCTCGTCCGACCATGTCGTCGACTGCCGATTAGTTGATGGAGGCACTGGCTGCGTAGGCGCGCGTCGCCCTCTGGCGACTGGTTGCGCTGCCATCCTCCGACCACCAGGCTGGGCCACCGCTTCTCGGCGGAGGAGGCGCCGGTGCAGATCGTGTACGAGTCACCGGGCGCGAGGTACCCGACCGGCGCCAGCATTAGCGCATTCTCGCAGTGGCG
Organism: Candidatus Amunia macphersoniae; assembly: GCA_016464795.1. Lineage (GTDB taxonomy): Bacteria > Chloroflexota > Dormibacteria > Aeolococcales > Aeolococcaceae > Aeolococcus > Aeolococcus macphersoniae. Next base: position 24,441 of record JAEKNN010000064.1, read on the forward strand.
CCGTGCCTCCGGCGTGGTGACCTGGACGTGGGCGCGTCCAAGGTGAGGAGCCACGAGGGTTGCCCCTCTCCTTCATGATCACGCTCATGAGTCGCAATCCCGTGGTGGCTGGCCTGATCCTCATCGTCGGTGGGGTGATCATCGCCGTGCTCGCTCTTCAGCAGCACGACCTCCCCGAGGTGGTTCTGGCCATCGGCATCACCTTGCTGCTCGCCTGGACGGCGGAACGGGGCCACCGGTTCGGCGCCAGCGGCGCAACGCTGAGCGGCCTCGGTCTCGGCCTGTTCATCGCCGAGCATGTCCACGGTTATTCCGACTACCGGGATGAGCTCGCCTTCGGTGGGATCGCGCTGGGGTTGCTGCTGGCAGCCCGGTTCATGCCGAACGGCCTCCGCGGCGCTGGGTCGGCGCTGCTGTCGATTGCGCTCTTCGAGGCTGCTCTGCAGCGGCTGCCGGCAAGTATCAGCGCGCCGAGCGTCTATCGGGCCTTCGACGAGGGCTGGGCATTCGGGGCGGTGATCGTGGTGTACGGGGTCGTCACCGTGCTGCTCGCCCAGCGAGGCGGGCGCCGTCGCGCGGCCTAGCCCGCGCATGAGCCCCATGGGTGAGCTGCTCCGCGTGGTCAGCTAGCTCCCGAGGGCGCATCTGCGATGCCCTCGTATTGAAGAGTGCGTTCGGCTCCGGGTGTGGCGCCACCAATGACGAAGGCAATCTTTGGGTTAATCCGTAGGTTGCGACACTTCCTGGTCGAGTGCGCGGCACCCCGGCCGTCGTGGCCGGCCGTGCGGTCGACCTAGGACCGTGTGTCCGATCCACCGGGCCAAGTACGGGTGTTGTAGTAGGTGAAGACCACGTTCATGGCAACAGGCGGACGGGGCGCCCGGCGCATCGCGGTGCGCTCGGCCCGCGGCCCCTAACACCACTGGGATGATCGCGGCATGACGTCCGGATTCCGGTGCTGATGTCGACAAGACCCCCGCCGTGTCCAGGCAGTTGCAATGATCGGCGCCGGAGAGCCTTCCGCACGAGCCTGACCCGTTACACCACCGGCCTGGTGCCTTCGTAAAGATCTGTCGACTCGAGCGCGGAAGGTTCGCCGGTGCCCGTCAGCGGAGCGGAACGTGACCTGATAGGAGCTTGCTAACAGCCCATCCCAGTGCTGTCCGCCCGCCCCGCCGACGCACCAACCTCGCCGCATCACAAGGGGAGACAAGGATGGCGTCACGCAGCATGACAGAGACGCAGACAGACGTCACCGTGGGCGTGGACACGCACGGGGAGATTCATGTCGCCGCCGCTTTCACCACCGGCCTGGGGCGACCCCTCGGTCAACTCGAGATTCCCACGACGCCATCGGGCTATCGCCGTCTGCTTGTTTGGGCGCGCAGTTTTGGAGCAACGGTGCAGTTCGGAGTTGAAGGCACCGGTTCCTTCGGCGCTGGGCTGACGCGCTTCCTTCGTAGCGAAGGCTGCAGTGTGATCGAGGTCAATCGACCCAACCGCCAGACCCGGCACTCGCGTGGCAAGTCTGACCCGGTCGACGCTGAGGCTGCTGCACGCGCCGTCTTGTCCGGCGAGGCGACGTCGATTGCCAAAGAGGATCACCAGCTGGTTGGGATGATTTGTTCGCTGCGGGTGGCCCGCCGTTCCGCCGTGAAGATGAGGACCCAGATAGCGAACCAGATGCACTCGCTTCTCATCACCGCGCCAGCGGAGCTGCGTGAGCTGCTGCGCGGACTGTCGCGGGATCAACTCATAGCCAGGGCGGCGTCAATGCGGCCTGGGGCTGTCACAACTCCCCTGGCGGCGACCAAGCTGGCCATGAAGGGCCTGGCACTGCGCCACGAACTGCTGGCCGAGGAATTGGTGACGCTCGATGTCGAATTGGCGCGGTTGACCAAGGAGGCAGCGCCGGAACTGTGCAGCCTCCTCGGCGTCGGCCCCGACGTCGCTGGCGCCTTACTCGTTGCCGTCGGTGACAACCCTGAGCGGCTTCGCTCGGAAGGATCATTCGCGAACCTCTGTGGTGCCGCACTCCTGCCGGCGTCGTCAGGCAAGACGAGCAATCGTCACCGCCTGAGCCGTGGCGGTGATCGCATCGCCAACGGGGCGCTCTGGCGGATCGTGATGACGCGGCTCGCATCTCACCAGCCGACCCAGGACTACATGGCTCGCCGCACAGCTCAGGGTCTCTCGAAGCGTGAGATCGTTCGCTGCCTCAAACGCTACGTGGCCCGTGAGGTCTATCGCACGCTGAACCTCGAGCGCGATCTCGCCGGGGCAGCTTGACAACCCATAGGAGCATCTTTCTGCAGGTAGTGTGTCGCCCGCCAGTCTGAAGGGATCACCCATCCGCCAATGGGAAGGGACCAGCC
>JAEKNN010000035.1 GCA_016464795.1 Candidatus Amunia macphersoniae
GGGCGTGGTGTGGGGGGTGGTGGGGGTGTGGGGGTTGGCGTTGGCGTTGGCGGTGGCGTGGGTGTGGGTGTGGGTGTGGGTGTGGGCGCGGTCACGAGCTTCACGGGCTCACTGCCGCAGGTGCTCGAGTCCTCGACGGTGCCGTCGGGGGCAATCACCAGGGCGGTCCACTGATAGGTGCCGACCGTCTGGGCGGGCTGCGGGGCGGTCCCGGTGTACCCGCCTGTGGTCCGAACGGTGCCCGGGCCCTGCACGGCCGCAACGGTCTGCTGGAACACGGGCGCGCCACGTGTCGCGCTGCAGGTTGGGTTGCTCGGTCCCCAGAGCTCGAACTTGACCTTCCGGTCGGCGGTCACGTCCTTGAGCAGCGAGGCGCTGTCGTTCAGCACAGCGGTTCCGACCACGAAGCCGCCGTTCGAGGCGGTGCCCGAGGTGATCGGGGTCGTGGCCGGCGTCCCCAGGTGATGCGCGGACGCGGTGATCAGCGTGGCGGCGCCGCCGGCCATGATGGCTCCGCCGATGACCAGGGTGCTGGCGGCTCCGCCGGCCACCCGGCTCAGCCCGGTGGTGCGGCGACTGCCGCTGCGGGTGTCCCCTCTCGTCGTCATGGTCCAGACCTCCTCCTGTCCTGCTAGCTGGGGTCAAACACCCCAAACGCGTCGATTCGCCGAGCACTGTAACAAATCCGCGGCGGAAATGTGTCGATCCTCCGATTCAGCGTCGCAGGCGTGCTCGTCGCAAGGTTTGCGAGGGTACATATTCTGTACCTCTGCCGTCTGCCCATCGATGGCCAGGGGAGTGGCGTTTTCTGACAGTGGCGGTGCAGGAAACCGAGTTGGGTGGCGCCGGCTGTCTCGGGAGGTGACTGTAGGATCAGCTGGTGCTCGCCTGGATGGACCTGGAGATGACCGGACTGGATCCGGTGCGGCACGTCGTCGTCGAGATCGCCACTCTGTTGACTGATGACGACCTGAGGACGATCGCCGAAGGCCCCGACATCGTGGTTCACGCGAGCGATGCAGAGTTGGCTGAGATGGACGATGTCGTGCGCGGGATGCACACACGCTCCGCTCTCCTGCCCGCGATCACAGCGTCGTCTCTGTCGCTGGCCGAGGCCGGGCGGCTGACCCTGGATTTCCTCCGCCGGCACGTGCAGACGCCTCGCAGCGTGCCGCTGTGCGGCAACTCGATCGGGACCGACAGGCGCTTTCTGGCGGCGCAGCTTCCCGAGGTCGACGACTTTCTCCACTACCGCTCCATCGACGTGTCGAGCGTCAAGGAGCTGTGCCGGCGCTGGTACCCCAACGTGCTGGCGGGTGCGCCTGCCAAGGCCGAGGGCCATCGCGCTCTCGACGACATCCGCGAGTCGGTCGCCGAACTCGCGTACTACCGGTCGACGATCTTCAGATAGCTGGCCTGGGATCGTGCCGGGGTCAGCGTTCGCGCTCGCCGTGGGTGCGCCGCTGATCGTGATGCCCATTGGCGTGGTGGTGCCTGGCCGCCGGCTGTGAGCTGTGGGTCGCCGGTCTCGCCGCCGAATGGTGGCGACGCGGCGCCGCCCGCTGGGCGTCACCCCCGCCACGGTTGTCACTGTCGCAATCCTGCCGGCAGTGGTTGTCGTACCTGCCGTAGCAGTGCGCCACACAGCTCGAGTCGTTGTCTCCGTAGCACCACTGGCGGCACCCGGTGTTGTGGTTGCCCTGGCAGAAGCTGGCGCAGTGCGGGGCGTTGTTGGCGACGCAGTGGCTCGTGCAGGCCCTCGCCGACGGACGCAGGGCGCCGTTCCTGGACGCCGGCGGTGCCGCCCGCCGCGGGGCGCTGTTCCTGGGTGCCGGCGGTGACGCCGCACGTGGACGCGGGGCGCTGTTCCTGGAGGCCGGGGGCACAGCTGGCGCTGCTGGCGCCGGGGCAACTGGGGCGGCTCGTGCTGGTGGCGCGGCTGGTGCTGCCGGCGCGGCGGGTGGCGCCGCTGGCGCGGCTGGAGCTGCTGGCGCGGGCAGTGGGGCCGCTGGTAGGCCCGCTGGTGGTGCTGGCGCTGGCGGCACCGCGGGTGCAGCCGTCGTCGGGACCGATGGCACCGTTCTGCGCGGTGCGGCGCTCTCCGCCGGAGTCTGGGGATGGACGGTGACCGGGGCGTGAGCGCCGCCGCCACTGGGCCCGCCAGCGGGCGAGGTGGCCGGCGCATTCGCGAGGGCGGACCCGACGGGCGGGGAGGGGCGCGAGTCGCTGGCGAAGACATGGCCCGGGCCGGCGGCGCCGGCAAACCCGCCCAGGGCCAGGACCGTGGCCGCGATGGCTGTGGCCATCCGGGGGACCCCCAGGCGGGCGGCAGTCGATGTCAGCCGCGCCACCAGCGGGAACTGGGCCAGCCACGCACCGAGGCCGACAGCCCTCCAGAGGCGGCCGACAGAGATGTTGAGGAAGGCGCGAACCGCCGTGGGGTCGAGCTGGGTCCCGGCCACGCGGACCAGCTCCTCCCTGGCTGCGACCACGCTCATCGGTCGCTTGTAGGAGCGCGGGGCGGTCATCACCTCGAAGGAGTCGGCGAGGGACACGATGCGCGCGGCCAGCGAGATCTGGTCACCTCTGAGGCCGTGGGGATAGCCTCTGCCGTCGAACCGCTCGTGGTGCTGCTCGACCGCGCTGCCCCACTCGCCCAGCCAGGGCATCAGCGAGGCGATCAGCTGAGCGCCCTCCGCGGGATGGCGGTGGAGCACCGCCCATTCGTCCTCGCTGGGCTTGCCCTGCTTGTTGAGCGTGGACCTGGGCACCTCGAGCTTGCCGATGTCGTGGAGGATCGCCGCCCAGCGCAGCCGGCCACGCCCGGAGTCGGGCACGTTCATCTCCTCGGCGAGCATGTCCGTGAAGACGCGGACGCGTTCCGAGTGCCCGCGGGTGCCGCGGTCGTGGACGCTCAGGGCGAGCACCAGCTCCATGACGGTCTGCATGCGTCTGGCCTGGTGCAGGTCGCCGGCCGCCAGGGCTTTGCGCAGGCTTTCGCGCAGGTCACTCTGGCGGCCGCTGCGGCGGGCGACGGCGAACCTGCCCGGCGCCCTGTCCGGAAAGACCAGGCACAGGTCGAGGAGCGCGGCGAGGGGCAGCAGCCGGCGCGCGAGGCGTTCGAAGACGACCAGGGTGGCCAGTGACACGCCCAGGATCACCGCCATCCACAGCACCGCGCTGGGGGCGCCGCTGATGCGCGGCAGCACATTGCTCAGGGCCACCGCCACCGCAAAAGAGAGAGCGATCGGCCCGACGAAGACGGCGAGCCGCAGCGCACGGCTGAGCATTCGCCGCCGCCGCCACTCCTGGCCGTTGGAGGCGCCGCCGCGGGACGCCGTCGCCAAGTTCACATGCACAGTCCAGTTCCCCCTGCGGGCCGTGATCACAACCGCCCAGCCACATACTCGAATGGAACGTTCGAGGCGTCTGCTACGTTGCTGTCACGCTCCCGTAGAGAGATGTAAAGGGCTCGGCTGAGAGTGGCCGGGAGGAGCGCTCTTGAGGGAGCCACCCCGTGCCGTCTACGATGCACCCTTCAGATCGCACGAAACCGTCGAACGCGTCCTGGGAGCACATCATGATTCAGCACCGTTCCGCCCTCCATCGGACCGCCCCATGGCGTCGGGTGCTGGCCCTCGCCGCCGTCGCCGGTGCCGCCGCCACTGCGACTGCGCCGACCGTCACCGCCCACGCCGCACCTGCGCCTGCCGGCGGGGTCTCCGTCTACCCGGGCACCTCGAGCGCGGTCCACCCGGAGTCGAGCAGCTCACCACGGGCCACCTCCCCAACCGCGGCGACCCGGCAGCGGGGCTCCCTGCCGACCCGATCGGCGCACGGCAGCGCCGCTGCGGCGCGACAGGCGCCACCGGCGACCGCCGCAGCAGCGGCCGGCGCCGCCACCCTCCGGCACAGTTTCAACGGGGTCAGCAGCCTGGACAGCGCCCAGGCCAACTTCGGCGCCGAGTTCGAGCCCCCAGACCCGGGACTGTGCGAGGGCAACGGGTTCGTTCTCGAGCCCGTCAACTCGGCGTACCGGGTGTACACCACCGGCGGGAGGAGCTTGATCGGTGCCTACAACATCAACGACATCTTCAATGAAGGTGCCGCCGAGTTCACCAGCGACCCGCGCTGTTACTACGACGCTCAGAACCAACGCTGGTTCGTGGTCATCCTCTACCTCAGCGGCGGTGGCGCCGGAAACTCGTCGAGGGTGGACATCGCGGTGAGCACCACCAGCGATCCGACCAAGGCGTGGACGCAGTACAGGATCGACACCACCAACCCGCGCGGCAACGGCTGCCCGTGCTTCGGTGACCAGCCGCTGCTCGGCGTCGACCAGTACAACCTCTACATCAGCACCAACGAATTCTCGATCCTGGGGCCACAGTTCAATGGTGCCCAGATCTACGCCGTCGACAAGGCCGGCCTTCTGGCCAGCACGGTCGCGCCGGTGGTGCACTTCGCCAACCTGACCATCGGTGGCACCCAGGCTGCCTCGGTCCAGCCCGCCACCACCAACAACGAGCCGGTGGACGCTGAGTACTTCTTGAACTCGCTCGATCCCACCTCCACCAGCGACAACCGGGTGGGAGTGTGGGCGATCACAGACCGCAACCAGGCCAAGGAGGCTCCTGTGCTGTCCAGCACGCTGATCACCTCTGAGGCGTATGCCTACCCTGTCCGGGCAGCTCAGAAGGGCGCCACCAGCACGCTGGACGCCGGTGACGACCGCATGCAGCAAACCCAGTACATCGGCGGAGCCATCTGGGGCGAGCTCGACACCGCGCTGAGCGTCGGTGGCGACACTGCCACCCGCGACGGGGCGGCGTGGTTCAAGGTGAAGCCGACATTGAACGGCGACCGAATCAGCGGTGCGGCGATTGCCGGCCAGGGATACGTCGCCGCCAAGGGAGACTACCTCCTGTACCCCGCGCTGGCGGCCGATGAGGCGGGCAATGCCGCCATGGTGTTCACCCTCACCGGTGCGAACCACTACCCGAGCGCGGCGTACGCCCTCCTCGGATCGGGGCCGGTGCAGGTGTTCGGGCAGCCCGTGATCGCCGCCGCGGGCAGCGGCCGGTACGACCCCACCGCCAGACGCTGGGGCGACTACTCCTACGCACTGTTCGACAGGCAGTCGGACAGCGTCTGGCTGGTCACCGAGTACGTCCCGCCGAAGTCGAGCCAGACCACCGACGGCCGGCGCAACTGGGGCACGCGCGTCCTGGAGGTTGCTCTGGCGTAGCGGGCGCACCCGCACAGTTCAGCCGGCGATGCCAGACCCGGACGGCGGACGCGCATCCCTGCCGACATCAGCGTCGATCGCGGCTGTCCCCAGCGTGCTCGGTGGCGACCGCGGTGCGCAGCTGCCCGGTCCTCAGCGGCGTCTCAGGCCGGTCCCCGCGCGCGGCGGTACTCTCGGCGCCATGAATCGAGTGCGCGGCCGTCTGGGCGCCGCAGCGACCTTGCTGCTGGTCGGAATCAGCGGATGTGGGTCGCAGGCGTCACCGTCGGGGAGCTCCCCGACCCCGGGCAACGCCGACATCCACAAGATCAAGCATGTCATCGTGATCATGCAGGAGAACCGGTCGTTCGACGAGTACTTCGGCACCTATCCAGGCGCGGCCGGGATTCCCACCAGCAACGGCACGCCGTCGGTGTGCGTGCCGGATGGCGCGACCGGGAAATGCGTGCAGCCCTACGCAGATCATGCCGACGTCAACGGCGGGGGTCCCCACTCCCAGGACAACGCCACCGCCGACATCAACGGCGGCAAGATGGATGGCTTCGTCGACCAGGCGACCAAGGGCAAGCGCGCTTGCACCGACCCCAACAACCCTGCGTGCACCAACTCAGCGACCCCAGACGTGATGGGCTACCACACCCAGAGCGACATCCCCAACTACTGGTCGTACGCGCAGCACTACGTGCTCCAGGACCACATGTTCGAGCCGAACGCCTCGTGGAGCCTGCCCGAGCACCTCTTCATGGTCAGCGAATGGTCAGCCCACTGCACCCAGCACGACAATCCTTCGAGTTGCACCAACGCGCTGCAGAATCCCGGCACACCAGGAAACGGCAAGAAGGCCAGCGCCAACCCGCCGATCTACGCCTGGACGGACCTCACCTACATGATGCACAAGAACAATGTGAGCTGGGGGTACTACCTGGTCAACGGCACCGAGCCAGACTGCGAGAACCCGGCGATGGTGTCGTGTGCGCCGGTGAAGCAACAATCCACCACCCCAGGGATCTGGAACCCGTTGCCCTACTTCGACACCGTCAAGCAGGATGGGCAGCTCGGCAACATCCAGTCGGTCAGCAACTTCTACGCGGCCGCCAAGTCGGGCTCGCTGCCCGCGGTGTCCTGGGTGGTTCCCTCAGGACCGGTGAGCGAGCACCCCCCGGGTGCGGTCAGTGCCGGCCAGAGCTACACCACGAGCCTGATCAACGCGGTGATGCAGAGCCCCGACTGGTCGTCGACAGCGATCGTTCTGTCCTGGGACGATTGGGGCGGCTTCTACGACCACATGGGGCCGCCGTCGGTGGACGCCAACGGCTACGGGCTGCGCGTTCCCAGCATCATCATCAGTCCCTACGCCAAGCACGGCTACGTCGATCATCAGACTCTCTCCTTCGACGCCTTCGACAAGTTCATCGAGGACGACTTCCTCGGCGGCCAGCGGATCGATCCGCGCACCGACGGGCGTCCCGACCCGCGTCCTGATGTCCGCGAGACCCTTCCCCAGCTGGGGAATCTCAGCAGCGATTTCGACTTCACCCAGGCGCCGTCGCCACCGATGGTGCTGCCTGTGAATCCGCCGACAACGCTCATTGGGAAGAAACCCGCCGCGACCCCTTCGGCGCCTGCGGTGGATTAGACCGAGGTTGGGGGGCCGATTGATCGAAAAGGACGGGTGTCACCACCCAGTGCGTCGTCGTTGGGTTCCACACGATCTATGAACAGGATCTCCCAATCAATCGCCCGAACCGAGCCACTGATGTCCCTGACCGCGGGCCCCGCAGCTCTCACGCTACGGAAGTTGTCAACCCCTTTGAGACAACTCGTCGCGGAAATTGGTGACTAGTGACTGTCTCGGAATTGGCAAGGGTGGGGCGCCAGGACCACGGATCGAGCACGGCGCCCCGGTAGTCTGGCACGATCACGTCCTGTGACGAGTCGCATCGCGTGCGTGTGCATCGACTCCGTCGACCCCTTCCCCTTGGCCGAGTTCTGGATGGCGGTTCTCAGCTGGGTGATCGTCGACCGGGACGACACCGGGGTGAGCCTTGCCGCTCCGGGGACGAGGATGCCGACTCTCGACATCCTCAAGGTGCCGGAGGGCAAGGCGGTGAAGAACCGCCTGCACCTCGACCTGCGGGCCGACGGGTGCAGCACGGCGGAAGAGCTGGACCGGCTCCTGGGTTTGGGGGCAACCCGGGCGAACGTCGGCCAGGGCCCGGACGTCTCCTGGGTCGTCCTGGCTGACCCCGGCGGCAACGAGTTCTGCTTGCTGAAGCGGACCGCGCAGGAGATCGAGAAGGCCGCTGACTGAACGCCGCCAACCGAGATCCGTTAGCCAGACGCCGGTCGCGACAACCCATGTCATTTCGCAGACACGCCAATAGGCAAGACCTCCTTGGCGGGTGAGCTGATCCAAAGGGCGGCGGGCAGCAACGGCGGCTGTGGTTTGACGCGCACGAAGCGCTCAGGATGGGCGGCGTGTGCGGCATCCAGGACGACGCCGCGCTGGCCGCGGCGGCGCAGTTGGTCCCGGCGTTCGCGGACCTCACCGTTGCTCGCCAGCACCCGGTACATGGTGCGCTGTGAGGCCAGGTACGTTCCCACGCAGGCATCCGTCTTGCAAACGGCGAGCAAAGCTACGCGGGACCCATCCGGGGGCGGGACTTCACCCTCCCTGCGGTCGCGGTGATCGCGGACGTCGGTAGCCCTCCTTGAGTGTGTCGACGATCCTCTGCTGAAGTTGGAGCGGAAGCTTGACCTGCGGGGCGTGCGTGCCCCGCCGATGTGGTTTTTCGCGTTAGAGGAGCGTTGTACAGGCACGATGGTTGATCCCGTGTTACAGCCCGCGGATGCACCCGCCGCAGCATTTCAGGTCCTGTCTCCGCTGACCCCTGAGCGCTTCGCATCCGAGTACGCGGGTCGTGTGCACCGGTTCGCGGCGATGGTCATGAGGAACGGGCAGGACAGTGAAGACCTCGCCCAGGAGGCCCTGCTCAAAGCGATCCGGGGGCTGGCCAAGTTCGATCAGCGGGGGAACGTTGAAGCCTGGATGTGGCGCATCGTGATCAACACAGCGCGTGACTCCGGCCGTGCGTCGGTCCGGCAGACCGCTCTGCGCGATCGCCTCCACGCGCGGAGTCGCGCGGAGTTTGCGGTCGACCCGGTCGAGCTCACCGTGTTCAACCGTCTCCGCGACCAGGATCTGCTCGATGCCGTTCGGCGGCTGCCGGTGAAGCCGCGGACGATCATTGCCCTCCGGTTTGGCGCCCAGCTGTCCAACCTCGAGATTGGGGAGCAGCTGCGCATGCGTCCCCGGGCCGTCTCCATGGCCCTTCACCGTGCGCTCCAGCGCTTGCATTCTGTTCTGGAGGCTCAGTCATGACCCCCACTTCCAATGATGTTGGTCGGCGGAGTCTGTTTGCTCGGCTCACAGGCCTCGACATCCCGACCCCGCCGCGTCTCCTCGACCTGGTGCCGTTGGCCGCTCCGGGCGTGCCGCGTGCGAGGCTGCGTCACCGGCGCATCCGCCGCGCAGTCGTTGCGCTCGGCGTCAGCGCCGTCCTTGTCGTGGGCAACGGCGTCGCTGCGTATTTCGTGCCCAACTACGCGCACGCCCTCGCTGCTGTTCCTGTGCTCAGCCTCATCACCGGGCCGGCGCTGAGTGCGGCAGGCCTCTCTGCGGGCGACATCAAGCCGCTGCACGACGAGGGTTCCTGGTCTGGGGTCACGGTCACCCTGAGCGGCAGCTATGCAGACGGCCTCCAGACGGTCTTGTTCGTCGACATCGAAGGGCTGCCCGCCGGCGGCCCGGGCCGACCGAGCCCGACTTTCGGCCTCGGGCAAATCGTCGTGACCGACCAGTTCGGTCAGTCGTACCGCCTGGTGGGCGGCGAGGGCCTCGGGGTTGGCCCATACCCAATGATCTTTGAGCCTCTGCGCGGCGCCGCAGCACGAGTGGGGGGACGTCTCACACTGCACGTCCCGTTCACGAAACGTGGCGGCGCGTCGGGTGCCTTGACGCAGATTGACCTGCATGCGGCTGTTGTGGCGGGAAGTGACCATCGGCTGGCAGTTCCGGCGCCACAGGCAGTTGCGGGCACCACGTACAGCATCGCGGACCTCGAGGCCTCCAGCAACTCCCTCGAGGTGCACACTCTGATCCGCGGAGCCTCGATCGACGCGAACCTTGCGGCGCGGCCGGCGATCGGACAGGGGGTCTGTTACCCGGGAGTGTTTCTTGTCAGCCCGTCGGGCACGTACGAGATCCCGACGGCGTCGCTGGGTGACCCCTTTGGCCGCCTGAAGACCGACCATGTTGACGAAGAGACTCGTGTGTTCGCGCTCTCCCAGACCGGCACGTACCGAATCGTCGCCACCGGCACCGGCTGCACAGGCAATCCGCCGCAGGCCGACCCGGTGGTCGCAGAGTGGTCGATCACAATCGGGGGCTAGCCCGATCGATTCCACCGAGACCACGCTGGTGTTCTCACCGTCGGCCACGGCGCGCACCACCATGTCGCGGTCGGTGAGGATCGCCGGCCCCGACTCCGGGGCAACGATGAGGGCCCCGATGTCCTGGTCACGCATCATCCTGGCGGCCTCGGCGAGGGAATACGGTTGCTGGACACGACTGGCCAGGCGGAATACCCTGGCGGCCACCCCAATGCCAGGTCGCATGCTCGCGTCCTTGCCCCGCCGTTCAGTCTGAACCATGGTCCAGCAGGGAGGGTATCTCCGTGAGTGGCGTGAGGCGCGCACCCCAGCGGCGCTGGCTTGGTTGCGCGGCCGGCTGCGTGCTCACGGGTCTCGGGCTCGGGCCACTCGCAACCCTCGCGCACGCGGCCTCGGCCGTCGAGGTCAGCGTCGCGTCGCAGTACCCGGGCGGGGCGGCGGGCACGTGGCTGCCGCTCACCGTCACCATCGTCAACCGCGGGGGAGACTTCAGCGGCGGCCTCGAGCTGAGCGAGGATGCCCCCCAATCACCGCTCACCACGCACTGCGTCTCCGTGCCCGGAGGGGGTGTCGCCTGCAACACCACCGGCTTCCCCAACCAATCCGGTCCGGGAGGCTCAACCGTCAAGTACCGCGTCGCTGTCGACCTGGCAGGAGGGACCACCAAGCACCTCACCATCACCATGCCGACGAGCACCAGCGCCATCCACGCGCGCCTTGTCGACGGCGGCGGCAGCCAGACAGCCACCACCGACTACCAGCCCGGTGCCACATTCGGGTCCACCGTCGATGCCGTGGCGGTGGTCTCCGATGAGCCGTCCGCACTCGACGCCATCGGTGGGTTGCGGCTTGCTGACGGCGCACAGCCGACCATCACCCACCTCAGTGTCGGCGACCTGCCCACGACCGCGGCGTCGCTCGATGGCTTCCTGGCGGTCATCGTCGACGACGCCGCCACTGCCGGGCTCAGCGCGGCGCAGGGTGGCGCGCTGGTGACGTACGCACAGGGCGGCGGAACAATTGTCCTGGCGGGCAGCGACTGGCGGGCATTGATGGCTGGACTGCCTGCGCCGCTGAGCGTCGCCGTCGACGGGGGAGCCTCGAGCCTCGCCGACGCCACTCACCTGGACACCATCCTCGGGACCTCTGCCCCAGCGCATCCGGTCCCGGTGACCGCTTTGCGCCCAGCCGGATCGGGGGCTGTGACCCTGACCGAGGGTGCCTCACCGATCGAGGTGTCAGCGCGGCTGGGCATCGGGGAGGTTGTGGCCCTGGGGCTCGACCCGGCCGCGGCCGACACAGCAGCGTGGCCGGGGACACAGGCACTTCTGCGACGCGAGGTTGACGCCGCGTGGGACCGGCACCAGTCCGCGGAGCCGACCCTGTTCAACCGTGCGGCCTCCGTGTCTGAGGCGATCACCAACGGACAGGGCCCGAACCCCCCCTCGGCGGCGCTGCTCGGCCTGGTCATCGCCGGCTACATCGTGGTCGTCGGGCCGGGTGTCTTCGTCGTTCTCAGGCGTCTGCGCAGAGCCGCGCTGGGATGGTTCGTGGTCCCCATGGTGGCGGTGCTGACCACTGCGGTCATGGTCGTCACCGGCCTGGGCAGCGCCGGCCACGACGCCAGCCTGGCGGTGGTCAGGGTGGTCACCCTCAGCGCCGACGGCCACAGTGCCAAAGTGCACACGTTGGGATCGCTATTCCTCAGCAATGGTGGCTCTCGGACTGTTCGCCTCGATGGGGGCGGCGCCATCACGGCCCTGGCTGAAGGCGGAAACAGCACCCACGGCTTCGTGATCGACCCGAGCGCGGGCACGGCACGCCTCGACGGCGCGGCCCCGGCAACCTTCCACACGGTCGCGACCGACACGGTGGTCGCCGGCGCCGGCACCGTGGCCGCGACCGTCACCGCCGGTGCCATCACCATCACCGGCACGGTCAGCGACCAGCTGGGGGTGGCGTTCACCGACTGGCAGATGGTCTACCCCGATGGCACATCCGCCAAGGGTGGGAGGCTGGCACCGGCCAGCCGGTCCACGATCAATGAGACGACGGCGAGTCTCACACCGACAAACCCCGGTCAATGCTGCGGCGGACCTTTCAACGGTCCCCCCACCGCCTCGACCGATCCTGGCGCCCGCGCCGAGGCGCTGCTCAGCGCTGTCGCCCAGGAGGAGCAGGGAGTGGGCGGTGACGGCCGGGTCACCTTCGTTGGCCTCGTGGACGGCACCATCCCGGGCCTGCCGGCAGTGGAGGCCGACGGCACAGCAGTGAGTGAGGTCGACATCGTGGTGGCACCTCGACACTTCGCGCCGGCGTCGGCACGGGCCTCGATCACCCTGGTGGACGCCAGCAACACCACCTCGGGCCAGGGCCCCCCGGGCTTCCCTGGCAAGGGAGGATTCCCCGGCCAGGGACTGATGGGGCGCGGCTATCTGGGTCCGATCATCCAGCCCAATGGATCGCTCGTCTATGCCGCAGACCTCGGCACCGAGCCCCGGGGCACGGTCACCGTCGACCTGCCGGGTGTCGCGATCTGCTCCATTGGCCCCGGTCAGGGCGGACCGGGCCCAGGCGGACCGGGCCCAGGCGGGCCGGGAGGACAGATCTGCAACGGGTTGCCCAGCGCTCCGGGCCCGAACGGGGGACTGGTGCTCGAGGTGTACGACCCCGGCGCCAACAGCTGGCAGCCGCTGGCCTTCCAGAACGCTCGAACCAGCGTGACCATCGACCACCCCGGGTCACTGCTCCTGAATGGCAGCCTGCTGCTGCGTGTGCGCTCCGCGAGTGCGACCATCAGCATCCCGCGGATCTCCGTGGTCAGCACCGCTGTGGGTTCCTCATGATCGACGCCCGCCACCTGGTCCGGCGCTTCGGCACGCACATCGCGCTCAGTGAATGCTCGTTCGAGGTGGACAGGGGCACGATCTTCGGGCTGGTCGGCCCCAACGGCGCGGGCAAGACGACCACCCTGCGAATCCTCGCCGGATTGCTCGCCCCCAGCGGAGGGACCGCATTCGTCGACGGCATCGATGTCGGCGCGGACCCCCAGGCGGCGCGGGAGCGGGTCGGCTGGATGCCGGACTTTTTTGGCGTGTATGAGCGCATGACGGCCGCCGAATACCTCTCGTTCTACGCGGACTGCCACCGAGTCCCAGCTCGGCGCGTGCCAGCGGTGGTCGCCGACCTGCTGGAGCTGGTCAACCTGGCGGACCGAGCGGCCACCCCGGTCGACGTCCTGTCGCGGGGCATGAAGCAGCGGCTGTGCCTGGCGCGCTCGCTGGTGCACGACCCCTCGGTCCTGCTGCTCGATGAACCGGCCTCGGGGCTGGATCCGCGAGCGCGGGTGGAGCTGCGTGAGCTGCTCCGCGAGCTCCGCGACATGGACAAGACGATAGTGGTCAGCAGCCACATCCTTCCCGAGCTCGCCGAGATGTGCACGTCTTTCGGGTTCATCCACGGAGGCCGGATGATTGCCTCCGGTCCGCTGGAGGCGATCACCGGACCGATCGAACGAAGCAGTGTTCGAATCGAGGTGGGCGGCGACGCGGCCACGGCGGAGCGGCTGGTGGCGTCGCTTGCTGAGGTGCACGCGGTGCGCTGCGATGGCCAGGTGCTCGACATCGAGCTGAACGGTCCCCACGAGACGACGTCCGCGGTGATCGCCGCGATGGTGAGGTCAGACGTGCCGATCCGCGCGGTGGCGCCGCGGACCTCGAGCCTCGAAGAGGTGTTCATGCAGATGACGTCCACCGACGTTGGAGAACACGGCGTGAGGCTGCAACGGTGAGCCGGCCGAAGAACCTGTTCTGGAATCCGATCGTGCGGCGCGAGGCGCTGACCAGGATGCGCTCGGCGCGCACCATGCTGCTGCTGCTCGGCTTCCTGGCCATCCTGGGCGCCGTCGCCTATGCCGCCTACGGCAGCCAGGTGAACGCGAACACCAATGTCTTCCAGGTCAGCCGTGCTGGGATCACCGTCTTCGTCGCTCTGGCCGGCACGGTCCTGGCCCTGATCACAGTGGTGGTCCCGGGTCTGACCGGCGGAGCGATCGCCGGTGAGCGCGAGCGCCAGACCCTCGACCTGCTGCTCTGCACGCGGGTGCACCCCTGGCGCATCGTGGTCGGCAAGCTGACCGGGTCGCTGCTGTTCATCCTCTTCCTGCTGGTGGCGGCGCTGCCGGTGCTGAGCGTGGTCTCACTGCTCGGCGGCGTGCAGTTGAGCGACATCCTCATCGTGATTGCAGCAGGGTCGATGACTGCGCTGGCGCTCGGTGCACTGGGGATCCTGGCGTCGTGCGTCAACCGCAGGGCGGCCGGCGCGACCCTCTCTGCGTATGTCGCCACGTTCCTCTTCTTCGCCGTTCCCCCGCTGATCGGCGCCATCGGCCAGGCGTCGCACCCCAACGGCGTGGTGACAGGCGGGGCGAGCTTCGGATATATGACCAGCGGCGGAGGAGGACGAGCGCTGATCGCCGGTGGACCTGCTCCTTTTCCCATCCCGGGCGCCAGCCGGATTCTCGGCCCTTCCGGCCCTCCGGTGGTGGACATGCTGAGCCCGGTGGTGTCCATCAGCGGGACGCTCTCGACCCTCCAGTCACAGGCCAACTGCGCGACGTTCTCGGGCTTCGGCGGGCCGCCCATCTGCACCGCGGCGGACCAGGTGACCGACGGCGCCTTCAACGGGTGGCACTATTGGCAGGTGGGACTGCTGTTCCAGGGAATCCTGGCGCTGGTGTGCATCGCGCTCAGCGTGCTGGTGCTGCGCGGCCGGGTGCCGAGAACGCGGCGCGGGGAGAGGGTGGCCGGGTGACCCCGCGCGCCTCCGATCTGCACGCAATGCTGGCGAGGCTGGTGCGACGGGCTCGGTGGGACGGCCTGATCGGCGACGGATTGCGCGCCATCACAGCGCTGGCCGTCTTCAGCGCCGCGCTCCTGGTGCTGAACCGGGTGCTGGCACTGCCATCGAGCCGGATCGCCGCCGCCGCGGCGGCGGTTGCATCGGCGGCAGTGCTGGTTCGCGCCCTGCGTCGCCGGCCACTCCGTCTGCTGGTGGCGCGCACCGCCGATCGCCGGCTGGGCCTCGCCGAGCGGCTGGCCACGGCGGTGCAGACGGAGGGCGCGGCACCGTATGGACTCGGCGCCCGCCTGCGCGACGACGCGGCAGCGGTGGCGGCGACGATCGAGCCGCGTCGGGTGTACCCCTGGAGCCGGCACCGGCGAGCCGGGGCGTGCACGGCGCTGGCAGTGGTGCTGGTGCTCGGGGTGCTGCTGCTTCCCGGTCAGAGCGCGGCGGCGCAGGCTCAGCTGCGGCAGGTGCGCGACCACGCTGCGATCGACCATGCCATCGCCGCGGTGACCAAGGCGGAGCGGTCGGCCGCGGCCCACAAGCGAGCCCAGCCGGACTCCGCCGGCCTTCGCAACCGTCTGCAGCAGGCCCTGAACGACGCGACCGCGCAACTCCGCAAGGCGCAGACACCTGAGCAGGCACTGGCCGCGCTCTCCCAGCTCGACCAGCAGCTGCAGGGGATGGACGACCTCACGCTCGCCGCTCGCGCCGTCGCCGCGGCTGCCGCAGGCAGCACCCTGGCCGGCGATCCCGCGCTTGGCAGGGTGGGATCGGCGCTCGACGCCGGCCAACTGGGCACCGCGGCCGACGCGCTGGGCACTGCCGCAGGCTCGCTGTCGACGGCGAGCGCGGCCACCAGACAGGGGCTGGCCGACAAGCTGGGCAAGGCGGCGACCGCGGCTGGGGGCGACCACCCGCTGTCCAGCGCCCTCAACTCCGCCGCCGCGGCGCTCAACAGCGGTGACGTCGCGGGGGCGCAGAAGGCCCTCGGCGACGCGGCCGCAGAGCTGCACAGCCTCGACACTCAAGGCGGCGCCGCAGCCGACGTGGCGGGGGCGCGCGACGCAGTGGGCAAGGAGAAGGCGGCGCTGGGCGCACAGGCCGACGCCGACGCCGTCGGCGGCGTCGGGTCGTCGGCAGGCGCCGGGCAGCAGGGTTCCGGCAGCGGCGCGGCGACTGCAGGGCCGAGCCCCGGCGCGGGCGGCGGGACCGGTGGCGCGAATGGGAGCGGCAACAGCGCGGGCAACGGTAATGGCAACGGGTCCGGCTCTGGCACAGGCAGTGGCAGTGGCGCGGGCAGCGGCAGCGGCTCGCAGGGCGGCGGTGGCGGCCAGAGCAATCCGGTGGGACCCAGCGACCGGCTCTTCGTGCCGGGCAACCCCTTTCAACCGTTCGACGACCAGCTCGCCCCCCAGCTGGCCCCGGGCGCTCCGGTGCCGACCCAGGACCTCAAGACGGTGCTCGATCCCTTCAGCGCGTTCGCGCTCAGCACCCTGGATCGTGGTGGGCTCGCTCCCACCGATCGTGACCTGGTGCGCAGCTATTTCGCCTCGTTGGGAGGCAGTGCGCCCTGAGCATCGCCCCAGCCGCGGTCGACACCATCACCCCCGAGGACTTCGCGGCCACTGCCATCCGGCTCGAGACCGAGCTTCACCGCCTGATCGTCGGCCAGCGCGAGGTGGTGCGGGACACTGTGATCGCCCTGCTCGCCGGCGGCCACGTCCTCCTCGAGGGGGTGCCCGGCCTGGGCAAGACCTCACTGGTGCGGGCCATCGGGGACACGTGCGCCCTGCAGTTCTCACGCATCCAGTTCACACCCGACCTGATGCCGGCCGACATCACCGGCACCATGATCATCAGCGAGCACGAGGGGAGCCGCGGGTTCACCTTCCAACACGGCCCGGTCTTCGCCAACGTGGTGCTCGCCGACGAGGTGAACAGGGCCACCCCGAAGACGCAGAGCGCTCTGCTGGAAGCCATGCAGGAGCGCTCGGTCACCGTCGCCGGAACGACGCGGCCGCTGCCCGACCCGTTCTTCGTGCTGGCGACGCAGAATCCCATCGAGCTCGAGGGGACGTACCCGCTGCCCGAGGCGCAGCTCGACCGCTTCCTGGTCAAGCTGCTGGTGCCGTTTCCCACCACCAGCGAGCTGGCGGAGATCGCCCGCCGCACCACCGGCGCGCAGCTGCCGCGGCTCGAGAACGTGGTCGGCCGCGAGGTGTTGCGGGCGATGATCGGGCTGGCCCGCGAGGTGCTGGTCGCCGACCATGTGCTCGACTATGCGGCGCGGCTGGTCGCTGCCTCGCATCCGCGAGGCGGTGCCCCGGCGGAGGTGACCGCGCAGGTGCGCTTCGGCGCCAGCCCGCGGGCTGTGCAGGGGCTGGTGCAGATGGCCAAGGTGCGTGCCTTGCTCGAGGGGAGGTTCAACGTGGCCTTCGAGGACGTTCGCAGCTTCGCCGCGCAGGTGCTGCGCCACCGTCTGCTGCTCACCTTCGAGGCGGAGACCGAGGGCATCACGCCTGACAGTGTGGTCTCGCGCATCCTCGACGCTGTCGATCCCGAGCCCGTGGTGAGCTGAATGACCGGCGCCGGCGCCGAGCTGGGCATCGATGGTGGGGTCATCGCGCTACTCGACCGCCTGGCTCTCTCCTCGCGTCGTCCCGTGCTGGGCAGCCCCGGAGTGCGCCGGGCGCGCCGCACCGGCGGCGCGGTGGAGTTCGCCGACCACCGCGCATACACCCCCGGCGATGACATCCGGCGGGTGGACTGGAACGCGTACGCGCGGCTCGACCGGCTGATCCTGCGCCTGTATGCGGGCGAGGAGGACACCACGGTGACGCTCTGGATCGATGTGTCGAGCTCGATGGGCTTCGGGCGTCCCAGCAAGCTGCATGCTGCCGCCGCCCTTGCGGGCGCGCTGGGCTACGTCGCTCTGGCGGGATATGACCGGGTGGCCGTGGCCACGTTCTCGGGCGATGTCGCCTGGCCGGTGCCACCTCTGCGCGGACGCGCTCGGGTGGAGGCGCTGTGGCGTGCCCTGCTGGCTCTCCGCGCCAGCGGGTCGACGGACTTCGCCGCGCTGGCGCGGGCCGCGCCCCGGTCGCGACCGGGGCTCTGCATCGTCATCTCGGACTTCCTGAGCGAGCCAGGTCCGGCGCGGGGACTGACCGCGCTTCGCCAGGGCGGCAGCGACGTGACTCTGATCCAGCTGCTCGCGCCTGATGAGATCTCCCCGGCGCTGAGTGGCGACCTGAGGCTGCGGGATGCGGAGAGCGGGGCCACAGTCGAGGTGACAGTGACCCCGGCCCTCCTCGCCGAGTACGCAGCCGCGCTCTCCGCCCACCAGGCCGCTCTCCGCGGGGTTGCCCGGCGGCACCGTGGTGACCTGTTGACGCTCCGCAGTGACACTCCGCTGCGCGAGGCGCTGGGCGCGTGCCGGTCGCACACGCTGCTGCGATGAGGTTCCTGGCGCCGTTGCTCGGGCTCTTCGGACTGGCCATCCCGATGGTGATCGCGTTGTACGTCCTGCGAGTGCGGCGGCGCGAGACCACCCTGTCGAGCACTCTGCTCTGGCGGGCGCGCGTGGTCGACCGCCAGGCCAGTGTCCCGTGGCAGCGGCTGCGGCCATCCTGGCTGCTGCTGCTGCAGCTGCTGGCACTCGCCGGCCTGGTGGTGGCGCTGACCCGGCCGGCGTCAGTCCAGGCGGCCAAGCTTGGACCGGACACGGTGGTGGTGATCGACTCCTCGGGGACGATGCAGGCGACTGACGTGGCGCCATCCCGGTTCGCGGCGGCCATCACCAGGGCGCGCGACCTCGCCGGCGAGCTGGGGGCGGGACAGCGGATGACGCTGGTGGCGATGGACTCCCGCCCCCGTGTGCTCGCGGTCAGCAGCGGCGACCACGCCCTGTTGGACCAGGCGCTGGACCGGCTGCGAGCCGGCAACGGGGTGGCAGATCTGCGCGGGGCGTTGGCGCTGGCCGCCGCCGCGCCCGGCGATGCGCGGCAGCGCCGGGTGATCGTCATCAGTGACGGCGTTGCCGACTCCTCCGGTCCCGCCATCGACGTGCCGTACTCGATCGAGTACGACCCGGTGGGAGCCGGCAGCGAGAACCTCGGGATCAGCAGCATCACTCCGCAGGGGGGCGCCGACGACCGGGCTGTGGCCATCAGTGTCACCAACTACGGGCGCAGCCACCACAGCACCACAGTGGAAACCCGTGTCGACGGCCATCTCGTCGACGCGTCGATGATCGACGTCGAGCCAGGCGCCGGCAGGGGCCTGGTGGTACCGATCCCGGCGAGCACGCGGCTGGTCTCGGCGACCCTGAGCCCTCACGACGCGCTGGCGCTCGACGACACCGCGGTGGCGATCGTGCGACCGGCGCAGACGCTGCACGCACTCCTGGTCACGCGCCAGAACCTCTTCCTGCAGCGGGCGCTGGCGCTGCGCGCTGATCTGCACGTGGAGGTGGTCAGCCCGGAGGCGTACAGGCCCGATCAGACCGCAGACCTGGTGGTGTTCGACGGCCTCGTCCCACCGCAGCTGCCGTCGCAGCCCTTCATGCTGGTGGGGCCGCCGGCCGATGTCTCCCTTGGAGTCGGCGCCGAGGTGCACCCCGGCCAGCTGCGCTCGGCGGCCCCCGGGGATCCGCTGATGACCGGGCTGGACCTCGGCGGCGTCCGCGTGGCGCAGGCACGCGACCTGACCGGCTCGACGTTCGGGCGGCCCCTGATCGACGCCGTGTCCGGCCCTGTGCTGCTGCTCCGCGACGCCTCTCCGCACGCCGCCCTGCTCGGCTTCGACCTGCACGCCTCCGACCTGCCGCTCAGCCCAGCGTTCCCCGTGCTCATCGAGCGCCTCTCCGAGCAGCTGCTGCCGGAGCAGGCGCCACCGCAGCCGGTCGAGCCGGACAGCGTGGTGGCCATCCCGGTCGGGGTTGGCGGCGGAAGCGTTCAGGTCACCCGGCCCGACGGCAGCGGGGAGACCCTGCGATCCGACGCCGCCGCCGCCGACGTGGTGATCAGCGACACCGATCAGGTCGGCGTGTACTCGCTGACGGTGGCGGGGCGCGGCGGAAGCACCACGACCTCGTTCGCGGTCGACCCGCTCGACCCATTGCGATCATCGATCAGCCCGCGGGCGTCGTTGAGCCACGTCCACCAGGCGGGCGGTGGTGGGCCATCCCCGCCGGCGGGGAGCGTGCTCGACGAGCTGTGGCCGTGGCTCGCCGCCGCGGTCCTGCTGATGCTGTCCGGCGAGTGGCTGGTGTTCCATCGTGGCCGTTGAGCTGGCCACCCCGATCGGGCTGCTCGGGCTGGCGGCGATCGCGCTGGCGGCGGTGGTGTGGCGCCTCAACCCACCGCCGCTGCCGCGCTGGACGTCACGACTGTCGCTTGGCCTGCGCTGCCTGCTGCTGCTGGCGCTGGTGGGCGCGCTGAGCGGTGCGGCGGTGCAGGCGCCCGCGTCGAACCAGACGCTGATCGTGGTCGCCGACCGCAGCGCCAGCATGGAGGCCGCGCTGAGCTCCGAGGGCGCCCAGGTGCTGGCACTTCGCTCGAGCCTGCACGGTGGCGACCGCTTCGGGGTGGTCGCCTTCGGTGCGAGCGCTGTCGTCGACGAGCCGCCTGTGCCCGTCGAGCGGAGCGTGTTCACGGATTTCGCCACCCAGCCCAACCCCAACGGCACCGACGCGGAGGTGGCGCTGCGCCTCGCCGCATCACTGATGCCCGGCGACACAGAGCGACACATCGTCATGCTCAGCGACGGCAGGCTCACCACCGGGGATGCGTTCACGGAGGTGCGGGTGCTCCGCCAGTCGGGCATCCGCGTCGATGTGCTGCCGGTGCAGGTCAGCAGTGGCCCGGAGGTGTTGGTCGCCGCAGTCCGCGCCCCGAGCTCGGTCGCCGCCGGCGCGGGCATCCACGTTCGGGCCACCATCGACAGCAACGTCGCCACCACTGGACGGGTGCGAGTGCTGCTCGACAACACGGTCATCAGCGACGTGGCCCGAGCGTTTCCCAATGGCGAGACCGAGGTCGACGCCGACCTTCTGCCCCAGGCCCCGGGGTTTCACGATGTGCGCGTCACCGCCGACCCCGGAGCGGACACGCTGGCGCAGAACAACAGCGCCGATGCGCTGGTGCAGGTGCTCGGCACTCAGCGGGTGCTGGTGGTCGAGGGAAGCGGCGGTGAGGGCGCCAACCTTGGCGCAGCGCTCCGGGCGGCGGCCCTGGAGGCGACGGTGGTGGCGCCATCGCAGATGCCAGTGCTGGCGGGCGACCTGGGCGCGTACCAGGCGGTGGCGCTGGTGGACGTCGCCGCGGACCAGTTGGGCGGCCAGCGAATGCAGGCGCTCCACGATGCTGTCGAGAATCTCGGGGTGGGCCTTTCGGTGTTCGGAGGCACCAACACGCTGGGCCCCGGCGGCTTCGCTGGGACGCCGTTGGAGGCGGCGCTGCCGGTGGACATGCGCGTCAGCGATCCCCAGAAGAAGGCGCCCGTCGCAGTCGTCCTGGTGCTCGAGTCGGTGGAGAACGCAGCCGGCGACGCGGTGGTGCGCGGGTCCGCCCGTGCCCTGGTCGAGAAGCTGACGGCACGCGACCTGATCGGGGTCACCGACGCCATCACCGGGCTGGCGGTGCCATTGCAGCCGGTCACCGATCGGGGCAAGGTGGAGGGCGCCATCAACGCGATCTCCAACTTCGGTGATCCGCCCAGCTACGAGCCCTTCCTCTCCGACGCCGAACACGCTCTGTTGCAGCATCCCAACGCACTCAAGCACATCATCCTTCTCGGTGATGGCGACACCGGTCAGCCGGTGTCATCAGCATTGATCGCGGACATGGTCGCCCATGGCATCACAGTCTCTTCAGTTGGTGTCGACATTGACGGAAATCAGCGGTTCATGGCGGCGATGCGCCAGGTGGCTGATCAGGGCCACGGCCGCTACTACCAGTCCGAGAGCGCCAATCAGGTGCCCGACATCCTCCTCAAGGAGTCGCAGAGCACGCTGAAGCCGTGGATCGTCACACAGAGGATCGCACCGGCCCAAGGGGCGATGAGCGCCCCGCTGGCGGGCATCGATGTGAGCGCGCTGCCCGCTGTGGAGGGGTACGTGGCGACGACGGCGAAGGCGTCCGCCGAGGTCGCGCTCTACGGGCTGGACCGGGACCCGCTTCTGGCAGGCTGGCAGTTCGGTTTGGGAAGGGCGGACGTGTGGACCAGCGACGCCAGTGGAGGCTGGACGGCGGAGCTGCTCGGCTCGCCGCAGGGAGGCCGGCTGATCGCCAACGTGGTTGCCTCGACGCTGCCGCTGACCACCGACCCATCGATCCAGGTGTCGGGGACGCCGCAGAATGGCAACGCGCGTCTGGTGCTCGATGCGCCATCCGCTCCCAACGGCGCCGTGGTGAGCGCGGACGTGGTCGGGCCGGGCGGCAGCACCGCGACCGCAGACCTGGTGGCAACGCAACCGGGACGGTTCGAAGGCGACGTCCCGGCGCCGGGCACGGGACCGTACGTGCTCCGGGCCGTCGTCAGCGTGGCGGGCCGGACGGTCGCGGCCACCACCTCGGGGTTCACGGTGCCCTACTCGCCGGAGTTCCGCGTCATCGGGACCGATCGCGGCACCCTCGCCGCGGTGGCGCGGGATGGCGGTGGCGCGCTGCTGGCGGCAGCTGGGGACGCGGCCCGGCAACCGCTGCCGCCGGCGGCGGTGGTTCATCCTCTGGCGGCGCTGCTGCTGGCGGCCGCGGTCGTCCTTCTGGTGGGGGACGTGGCGGTGCGCCGGTTGGCGTTCAGCAGCGGAGACGCGGCGGTGTGGCGTGAACAGGTGCGCCGGACGCGGGACGAGTCGCCGGTGGCGGTGGAGGCCACCCTGGGGCGTTTGCGTGCGCGGGTGGGGGAGACGCGGGCGGCGAGGGAGTCGACCGCGGCAGCCGAGCGTGCGTCGGACGTCGCGGACCAGGAGGGTGCTCAGCAGGACGATCGCGAGCTGGCCACCCGCCTGCTGGAGCGGCGGCGGGGGAAGTCGGGGTGATGGCGCTGCACAGCCCACCACTGCCGCCGGACGGAAGCGGTGCTTCAGCGACTGGAATGGTCGCTGGACGAGCGCGAATGAGCGAGCGCAGAAGCAGTGACAGCCGCGACCACGAGGCAGCCGCCACCACTGCAGCCGTAGACGGCGTCGGAGATCCGCTGACCCCAATTGGCCGTGCGCCGGCGCAGGTCGTTGGCGCGTGCGCGCATCAGGACGTCGATGTCTTCACGCGTCAGGGTCTGGGGACGCGGACGGTTCGCCTTGGCGCGCTGGCCACGTCGACCTCGTCGCGGTCCTTGCCGGCGTTGCTCACGTGGGGATCGGCGGGATGGTGGGGTCATACGCCATCAAGGGTTGACGTGCCAATGCGAACTGCGCGCGTCTTGGACCGCAGGACTGGGTCAACCCCAGGCGGCGGCGTCGCTCTAGAATGGGGCTTGCCCATGCCTCAGCCGTCCGCTGACCTGCCTGGGCAGGTCCTTGACACGGCCGCGTAGGGCTACGGCATGCTGGCGTGAGAGTAGGAGAACGCCATGGCTACGACCCCCCGTACCGCGCTGCTCCAGGTTGCCATCAACGGCCAGCGCACCGAGCCGCATATACCCCGTACGCCCGACGAGCTGGCGAGCAGTGCGCGCGACGCCGTCGCCGCGGGTGCGCGCGTCGTCCACCTCCACCCGCGCGACGACGAGGGCAATCCGACGCTCGCCGCCGAACCAACGGCCGCAGCCCTCGCCGCCGTGTGCGCCGCTTCCCCCGGCATCGCGTTGTCGTTGAGCACCTGGGCACTCATCGACCCGACCCCGGCCCATCGACGCCGCCTCATCGGGGCGTGGACGCTGCTTCCAGACCTGGTCACCGCCAATCAGGGCGAGGACGGCATCGTCGAACAGTGCCATGACCTTCTCGCGCGCGGCGTCGGCATCGAGGCGGGATTGCTCGAGCTTGCCGACGCGCACGCCTTCGTGCGCTCCGGCCTCGCGCCGCATTGCACCCGCGTGCTGTTGGAGCCGCTCGACGCCGACCCCGACGACGCCGTGGCGCACGCGGCCGCCATGGAGGAGGTGATCACGCGCGCCGGGATCACCCTTCCACAGGTGCATCACGGCGACGGCGTGGCCAGTTGGGCGGTGAGCGAACGGGGACTTCGTCGCGGTCACGGGATGCGCACCGGCCTCGAGGACGTTCTGGTCCTCCCCGACGGCCGGCCGGCAGCCGACAACACGGCGCTCGTTGTTGCCGCCGTACAGTTGATGGCCGAGCTCAACATCAAGCCCGCGACCGGGCCTTTCTAGGTCGAGAAGCCCCGGCGGACGTCCAATCGTCAGATAGACGGAGCAGCAGGGTCGGAGTCGTCGTCGCACGCGCCTGTTCAGACGAACGTCTCACGCTCCGCGACTACCGCGTCAGCGGGGGCTGATGGCTAACTGGTATGGCTGTTGGTCGCACCTACTCGGCCGCTCTCGGCCTCCCCGGTTTGTCCCACTCTCGTGGTCCCTGGGTTGGTTATGTTATGTGGCCGTGGCGATCGCGACTGGCGGGACGCTTGGACGTGGTTGACCACGGCGTCCCAGCTCAGATCTGCGGGTACCCAATCGACAGGCCAGCCACTTGTAGGTATTCTTGAGGTCGTGTTGGCTCTCCTCGGTGTGATGAAGATCCCTCACCCACCGACGGGCGGAAAACCGCAGTGAACGGTCGACTCTGATGAACACTGCAGCGAGCGGTGGTGAGGCGACCTATCGTGTCGCCGATGACCAGGGGGATGCTCGCGCGGCCTATGACCTCGGCACGCTTCTGGAACAGCGTGATGACCTCACCGAGGCAGAAGCAGCGTACCGGCGTGCTGACGAACGGGGTGATGTTGACGGCGCCTTCAGCCTTGGCTACCTGCTGCAACAGAAAGGCGACATCGAGGGTGCAGAGGCCGCCTACCGCCGCGCCGACGAACGCGGCCACGCTCAGGGTGCCATGAACTTTGGCGTCCTGCTGAAACTGAAGGGAAACATCGAGGGCGCAGAGGCCGCCTACCGGCGCGCCGACGAGCGCGGCCATGCTGGTGCTGCCTTCAACCTTGGCATCCTGCTGGAACAGAAAGGGGACATCGAGGGCGCAGAGGCCGCCTACCGGCGCGCCGACGAGCGCGGCCCTACTGGTGCTGCCTCCAACCTTGGCATCCTGCTGCAACAGAAAGGCGACTTGGAGGGTGCAGAGGCCGCCTACCGGCGTGCTGACGAACGGGGTGATGTTGACGGCGCCTTCAGCCTTGGCTACCTGCTGCAACAGAAAGGCGACATCGAGGGCGCAGAGGCCGCCTACCGGCGCGCCGACGAACGCGGCCACGCTGGCGGCGCCTTCTCCCTTGGCTACCTGCTATACCCGAAAGGCGACCTCGAGGGCGCAGAGGCTGCCTATCGCCGGGCCGACGAACGTGGCCACGCCTCTGGTGCCTTTAACCTTGGCGTCCTGCTGATACAGAAAGGGGAGACCGACGGCGCGGAGGCCGCCTACCGGCGTGCCGACGAACGCGGCCATGCTGGCGGTACCTTCAACCTGGGCAACCTGCTAAAACTGAAAGGCGACATCGAGGGCGCGGCGGCCGCCTACCGGCGCGCGGATGGACGGGGTGATGTTGGCGGCGCCTTCAACCTTGGCATCCTGCTGCAACGGAGGGGAGATACCGAGGGCGCAGAGATTGCCTACCGGCGCGCCGACGAACGCGGTCATGCTGGTGCTGCCTTCAACCTTGGCATCCTGCTAAAACAGAAAGGCGACATCGATGGCGCAGAGGCCGCCTACCGGCACGCGGATGAACGCGGTCATGCTGGTGCTGCCTTCAACCTTGGCATCCTGTTAGAACAGAAAGGCGACATCGAGGGCGCGGAGGCCGCCTACCGGCACGCGGATGAACGTGGTGATGTTGGTGCTGGCCTCAACCTTGGCACCCTGCTAAAACAGAATGGCGACCTCGAGGGCGCGGAGGCCGCCTACCGGCGCGGGGATGAACGTGGTGACATCAAAGCTACGGTTGCTCTCGGTATTTGTTGTATGTGAAGGGAGATCCCAACAAAGCCGAGGCCGTATACCGTCGTGCGAAGGAAGCTGGATCCGTTGTGGCGGCGCGCCATCTTGGCCTGTTATTGGCAGAGCGAGGCGATGCGGCTGGGTACGCGTATCTCCAACGCGCTGACGATGATGGAGACGCAATAGCAGCACATGCGATTGCCGTGGCCCACTCGCTTAGGGGGGAGATGGATTCCGCTGAGGAAGCTTACCGCCGCGCCGACGAACGCGGAGACGCCAACGCTGCTGCCAACCTTGGTGTCATCCTGGAAAAACGAGGTGACACGGAGGCTGCCAAATCAGCGTTTACCCGCGCTCACGAACGCCTCAAGACGCACGCGGCGCACCTGGATCCACCGAAACAATAGTTGGCCCAGGGTCACGAGAGAGTGGGAACGAGCCCGGAGGACGTCCTCCAGGCCAGGGTCCGTCAATCACCCCCGAGCGGCCGCTACGACTCACTGCCAAGGGTTGCGACGGTCGCTTCCTGAGGCGGTGGGCCGAGCCTGCTGGCCTGCATACACGAGACCGGTGCGTCGCCCATTCTTCGGTGGAGCGACGACTGTAAACCAACGAGGTGGCTGCGGCCACGGCCATTTGCTGGCACGTGTTTGGAGTTGGCGTGAACGTCCACCGTCGAGATGAGTACGGGCACATCAAGGTCCAGCTATCGACCCGCAGCCGACGAAGGTCGGCCAGTCGATAGCGGAGTGGTACCCGCCCCTCGGCAACGTCGTGCGTACAGCTGTGCTCGGTTATGGCGGCGACCAAGCTCCAATGGGTGGTGCCATCGTCTGATGCCCGCAGCGTCGTGCTGACCACGCGCTCACCTCCGTGGGTGGACGCGGGCGCGGTTGGTCAGGGTGGCGCAGGCCAGTATCCGTAAGCCCCCTGAGGGCCGCCCCCGCTCCGCGCTGCCCCTGTCGCCCGCCAGCGAGATGGGACCACCTTGAGGTGAGTTCCGCCAGCAGCATGG
>JAEKNN010000062.1 GCA_016464795.1 Candidatus Amunia macphersoniae
CGCAACGAGCGGATCATCATCCAGCAGATCATCCCCACGTCGCGCGTCAAGAAGGTCATCGAGATCTCCTTCGAAGAGGCGCGCCGCATGGGCAACAACTACGTGGGCACCGAGCACCTGCTGCTCGGACTGCTCATCGAGGGTGAGGGCATCGCAGCCCACGTCCTCGAGGACCTCGGCGCCAACCTGGAGAAGGTTCGCGGAGAGATCGACCGCCTGCTCCACGAGTCCGGGCTGGAGGAGGAGGCCAAGGAGGCTCAGAAGAAGCCCAGCAAGACGCCGTTGCTCGATCAGTTCTGCCGTGACCTCACCGAGCTGGCCGTGAAGAATGCGCTCGACCCAGTGATTGGCCGCGCCATGGAGATCGAGCGGGTCGTTCAGATCCTGAGCAGGCGCACCAAGAACAACCCTGCTCTGATCGGCGAGCCGGGTGTCGGCAAGACCGCCATCGCGGAGGGGCTTGCCCAGGCGATCATCCTGGGCAACATTCCCGAGTCGTTGATGGGCAAGCGCGTGCTCACCCTCGACATGGGCGCGCTCGTCGCCGGCACCAAGTATCGCGGTGAGTTCGAGGAGCGCCTCAAGAAGATCCTCGACGAGATCCGTCAGTCGCGCGAGGTGGTTCTGTTCATCGACGAGCTGCACACGCTGGTCGGCGCCGGCGCCGCCGAGGGCGCCATCGACGCCGCCAACATCCTCAAGCCCGCCCTGGCCCGTGGTGAGATCCAATGCATCGGCGCCACCACGCTCAACGAGTATCGCAAGTACATCGAGAAGGATGCAGCGCTCGAGCGCCGGTTCCAGCCGGTCTTCGTCGACGAGCCATCCCTGGCCGAGACCATCGAGATCCTGCACGGCATCCGCCCCCTGTACGACAAGCACCACCGCGTTCAGATCACAGACGACGCGCTCAAGGCCGCGGCCGAGTTGAGCGTGCGATATGTCTCCGACCGCTCCCTGCCCGACAAGGCCATCGACCTCATCGACGAGGCCAGTGCGCGGGTGCGCATGAAGTTGACCACCACACCGGACAACCTCCGCGAGATGCAGAAGGAGATCCGCGAGCTCCAGGGGCAGAAGGAGGAGGCGATCGCCGGTCAGGACTACGAGACCGCCGCGAGCTTCCGCGACAAGGAGAAGAAGCTCAAGGAGAAGTACGTCTCGGTCGAGATGCAGTGGCGTGACGAGCTTGGTGCCACCGTGCCCGATGTCAACGAGGAGCACATCGCCGAGATCATCAGCTCGTGGACGGGTGTGCCCGTCTCGCGGCTGGTTGAGGAGGAGACCTCGCGACTGCTACGCATGGAGGAGGAGATCCACAAGCGCCTGATCGGCCAGGATGACGCCGTCAAGGTGATCTCCCAGGCGGTGCGTCGTGCCCGGGCTGGGCTCAAGGACGCCAAGCGCCCGATCGGGTCGTTCATGTTCCTCGGCCCCACCGGCGTGGGCAAGACGGAGCTGGCTCGCTCGCTTGCGGCGTTCCTGTTCGACAACGAGGACGCCATCATCCGGCTGGACATGAGCGAGTTCATGGAACGGCATTCCACCGCGCGTTTGGTTGGCTCACCTCCCGGGTACGTCGGCTACGACGACGGCGGCCAGCTGACCGAGGCCGTGCGCCGACGCCCTTACAGCGTGGTGCTGTTCGACGAGATCGAGAAGGCGCATCCCGAGGTCTTCAACATGCTCCTGCAGATCCTCGAAGACGGCCGCCTCTCGGATGCCAAGGGCAAGGCTGTCAACTTCGCCAACTGCATAGTGATCATGACCAGCAACATCGGCATCTCCAACCTCAAGGCGAACATGTCGATGGGCTTCCAGCCCTCGATCCCCGATGAGCGACAAGCATCGTCAGAGCACGGAAAGATGCGCGATCAGATCATGGAGGAGCTGAAGCGCGCGTTCCGGCCGGAGTTCCTCAACCGCGTCGACGCTGTGGTCGTGTTCCATCGCCTCGACCAGCCCCAGATGCGCAACATCGTCGACCTGATGCTGGCCAAGGTGGCCGTGCACCTGGCCGTGCAGGAGCTCAACTTCAACGTCAGTGACGCGGCCAAGGACAAGATCGTCGAGGAGGGCTTCGACAAGGTCTACGGCGCGCGCCCGCTGCGGCGTGTCATCCAGCGCGTTATCGAGGACCCGCTGTCCGAAGAGCTGCTGCGGCTCAAGCACGGTCCGGGCGATACGGTCATCGTCGATCTCACCGACGGTGAGGTGTCGATGACGCTGATGCCCAAGGGCAAGGACAAGCGCGAGCGCAAGGACAAGCTGGAGAAGGCCGAGGCAGCCGCGGCTGGGTCTCCGCCCCCCGAGTAGCCGCGCCTCCCATTCCCGAGGGCTGGGACCAGAGAGTCCTTGCCCTCGGGGGCCACTTCCTCCAGAGCAGCGCTTGGGCGCGGGTGCAGCAGCGGCTGCAGTACGAGCTCTGCTTCGCTGCGGACGAGGGCTGGTGCTGGCTGGGCATCGTGCGCCGCGCCGGCCCGTTCCGCTACCTGTACCTGCCATTCGGTCCGGCCCTCGCAGAGGCGAGCTGCCTTGGCGGTGCCATCCGGGAAGCGTATGCGTGCTCCCGCGAGGCGGGGTGCGCCTTCATCCGCATGGAGCCTGACCATGTGACCGCGTCACAGCTGAGCACGCTGGGAGCGCGTCCGGTGCGCTCGCGCCAGCACCAACACACGCTGGTGTTGCGCATCGACGTCGACGATGAGACGCTGCGGCGTGGACTGAACAGCGGCCACCGCTCACGCATCAACACCGCCGACAAGCGCGGTCTGTCGATCGAGCGAGTCCGCGACCCCGCTGACATCGCCGACTTCATCGCCTTGCTCAGGCAGACCGAGCAAAGGGCCGGCTTCTACTCGCACGACGACGGCTACTACCACGCCATCGCAGACGAATTGCTCCCCACCGACGAGGCCTCCCTTTACTACGCCATCGTCGATGAGCAGAGGGTTGCGAGCGCGCTGCTCTTCGATTACGGCGACACCAGGTACTACGCGTTCGCGGCCAGCGATACGGAACGACGATCAGTGATGCCCGCGCCACCGCTGCTGTGGCGCGCCATCCTGGACGGCCGTGAGAAGGGGATGCGCCGGTTCGACTTCTGGGGGGTGGCGCCACCCGATCAGCCCGACCACAAGTGGGCAGGCATCACCGCCTTCAAGCAAGGCTTTGGTGGTGACCTGCACAGCCGGGCGGGGACGTGGGAGCTGAGCGTGCGACCGCTCAGCTCCAGACTGTTCAACGTGGCCAGGACATTGCGCCGGTGAGACCGGCCACCGACGCCGAGCTGGCGGTGTGGGACGACCTGGTCTCGGCCAATCCTGATGGCGGTCATTACCTGCAAACACGCGCCTGGGCGCGGGCCAAGGCACGCTGGGGATGGCATCCGCACCACATGGTGCACGAGGCCTCCGAGCATCGAATCGCGGTGCTGTTCCTGGTCCGGCGATTCCCCGGCCTCGGAGAGCTGTGGTACACGCCCAAGGGGCCCGGCGTCACCGACCCAGAGACCTTGCTGGAGGTGGCGCCATGGGCGCCCGGACCGCGCGACGCCTTCGCGGTCAAGCTAGAGCCTGAGGTTCGCGTCGGTGTTGATCTGCGCAGCTGGGACAGCGCAGGGCTGGTCAAAGCGCCTGGCGACATCCAGAGCAACCGGGCGACCATCGTTGTCGATCTCCGTCCCGATGAAAATGCGGTGTTGGGTTCGTTCAAGCCCAAGACCCGGTACAACATCAGGCTGGCACAGCGGCGCGGCGTCACCGTGGTGGACACCCCTGTGGACTCAGCGCATTCGGACGTCCTCTACCGCCTGCTGATTCAGACCAACGCGCGCAATGGCATCCCGGTCCGCCCTCGAGAGTACTTCGACGACTGCTGGGCGAGTCTTTCGATGCGTGACCAGGGTCGCCTCTTCTTTGCAGTTCATGAGGGGGAGGTGCTTGCCGGTGCGTTCATCGCCCACCTGGGGCGGCGGGGCTGGTACAAGGACGGTGGCTCGACGCGGCGCAAGTCGCATCTGATGGCGCCGTACCTGCTGCAGTGGGAGGTGATGCGCCGGCTGCGCCGGCGGGGGGTCGAGGACTACGACCTGGTGGCCGTGCCCCGCCCGGCTGAGCTCACGCCTGAGCACCCTTTTGCCGGCCTGCACAGGTTCAAGAGCGGGTTCAACGAGACAGTCACCGAGTACGTGGGGGTGTGGGACTGGCCGCTTCGACCGCGGGCGCTGCAAGTCTGGAACCGTGGGGGCGAAAGGCTGGCGAGGCAATGGACCACCAGAGTCCACCACGACTTTCTCTACTGACCAGGATCAGCCGACCCCAGTCCCGATCGGGCAGCTCACGCCCGTGCCCTTCAGACCACAGTAGCCGCCGGGGTTGGCGTCGAGGTACTGCTGGTGGTACGGCTCTGCGAAATAGAAGACGGGTTCCTCGGCCACCTCGGTGCTGATCTGACCCTTGCCGGCGGCGGTCAGGCGTCGCTGGTACATCGCCCGCGAGAGCTCGACCGCCGCCACCTGATCCTGTCCGAACGTGCCGATGAGACTGCGGTACTGGGTGCCGACGTCGTTGCCCTGGCGCATCCCCTGGGTGGGGTCGTGCTCTGCCCAGAACGTGCTCAGCAGCGTGTCGTAGGAGATCTTGCCCGGGTCGTAGACCACCAGCACCACCTCGGCGTGGCCCGTCCTTGCCGAGCAGACCTGCTCGTAGGTGGGGTTCTGGGTGAAGCCCCCGGCATATCCGACCGCGGTCACCCAGACCCCGTCCAGCTGCCAGAAGAGGCGCTCGGCACCCCAGAAGCAACCCATGCCGAAGACGGCGGTCTCCATCCCGTCGGGGTATGGGGGCGTCATCGAGCGACCGCTGACGCGATGAACTCCGCTGACCTCGATCGGCTCGGGTCGCCCGGGCAGCGCATCCACGGCCGAGACGGACTTGGTCTTGTGCGAACTCAGAAAGCTGAACATGGGCGACCTCCTGAGCCCATTGTGACCACCGCTGCGCCGCATCAACCCTGCCGGAGCAGCCCGCGCCGCGCCAGGCCGCCAGCCGGACGGCGGGAACACATGTGCGGCTACGCTTGACCGGCATGCCCCACGACACCATCGACATCCGCGGAGCTCGCGAGCACAACCTCAAGGGCATCGACCTCACCCTGCCACGCGATCGCCTGATCGTCATCACCGGCCTCTCCGGCAGCGGCAAGTCGAGCCTGGCCTTCGACACCATCTACGCGGAAGGGCAGCGTCGCTACGTGGAATCGCTGAGCGCCTACGCACGTCAGTTCCTCGGCCAGATGGAGAAGCCCGATGTCGATCACATCGACGGTCTGAGCCCGGCGATCTCCATCGACCAGAAGGGGACCAGCAAGAACCCGCGCTCGACTGTGGGCACCGTCACCGAGATCTACGACTACCTGCGCCTGCTATACGCGCGCATCGGCCACCCCCACTGTCCCAACTGCGGGCGGGAGATCAGCAAGCAGTCGATCGAGCAGATCACCGACCAGGTGCTCGACCTGCCCGAAGGCACGCGCTTGATGGTCACAGCCCCGATGGTGCAGGGCCGCAAGGGCGAGCACCGAGAGATCCTCGCCGAGGCCAAGCGAAGCGGCTACGTGCGCGCCCGCGTCGACGGCGATCTCCGCGACCTGTCGGAGACGATCACCCTCGACAAGAAGTACAAGCACGACGTCGAGATCGTCGTCGACCGGGTGGTGGTGAACGCCGAGCTACGCAGCCGTCTGCACGAATCCCTCGAGCAGGCTGCCAAGTTGAGCGACGGCCTGATCCTGCTCATCCCGGTGATCCCCGACAGTGTCACCGGCGCGGAGACCCCAAGTGGTCCGCCCGGCGCGGAGTCGCGCCGAGTGGGAGGTGAGGCCGATCCGGCTGAGCGGGATGGCCGAGGGGGGCCCCCAAGTGGCCTGCCACTTGGGGAGATGCTGTTCTCCAAGGACTACGCGTGCGTGTACTGCGGCATCTCCATGGAGGAGCCGGCACCACGCAACTTCTCCTTCAACAGCCCCCACGGTGCCTGCTCGGCATGCACAGGGCTGGGCATGCGCATGGAGGTCGACCCGGACGCCGTCGTTCCTGATCCCTCGTTGAGCATCAACCAGGGAGCGCTCTCAGGGTGGACACGGGGCCCGTCGATGACCTGGCTGATGGACGTGCTCGAGACCGTCGCCAAGAAGTTCAAGGTGTCGCTGAGCGCGCCGTGGCAGGACCTGACGGCCAAGGAGCAGCGGCTGATCCTGTACGGACTCCCCAAGGATGAGACGGTGCGCATCCGCTACGTCAGCCACAGCGGCTACTCGCGCAGCTACGACGCCGGTTTCGAGGGTGTTGTCAACAACCTCGAGCGACGCTACCGCGAAACCGAGTCCGACTGGGTGAAGCAGGAGATCGAGCGGCTGATGATGCAGAAGCCGTGCCCCGCGTGCGACGGCGGCCGGCTCAAGCCCGAATACCTGGCGGTCACCGTCGACGGCATGAACATCATGGAGCTCTGCCGGCACAGCGTTCTTGCCGCGCTGGGCCGGATCGACCGCCTGCAGCTCAGCGAGCGCGAGAACCTGATCGCCCGGCAGGTGCTGAAGGAGATCCGTGAGCGACTCGGCTTCCTCCACGACGTCGGGCTCGACTACCTGGCCCTCGATCGCGGGGCGGCCACGCTCAGCGGCGGCGAGGCGCAGCGGATTCGTCTGGCCACGCAGATCGGCAGCCGCCTGATGGGCGTGCTCTACATCCTCGACGAGCCCTCGATCGGGCTGCACCAGCGTGACAACCACAAGCTCATCCGCACCCTCGAGCGGCTCCGCGACATCGGCAACACCCTGATCGTCGTCGAGCACGATGAGGACACCATCCGCGCCGCCGACTACGTTGTCGACGTCGGTCCGGGCGCCGGTGAGCATGGTGGCCACGTTGTCGCCGCGGGCACCATCGACGAGGTCCTCGCCGTGCCCGAGAGCATCACAGCGCAGTTCCTCAACGGGCAGCGCTCGGTTCCCGTCCCGCTGATCCGCCGCCGCGGCAACGGCAGGCAGTTGACGGTTCGTGGAGCCACTGAGAACAACCTCAAGGATGTCGACGTCGACTTCCCCATGGGCACCTTCATCTGTGTCACCGGTGTCAGCGGCAGCGGCAAGA
This sequence comes from Candidatus Amunia macphersoniae, assembly GCA_016464795.1. Lineage (GTDB taxonomy): Bacteria > Chloroflexota > Dormibacteria > Aeolococcales > Aeolococcaceae > Aeolococcus > Aeolococcus macphersoniae. The sequence goes on from JAEKNN010000062.1 coordinate 7,154, forward strand.
GCACGCTGGTGAACGACATCCTCTACCGCCGGCTCGCGCAGTTCCTGTACCGGGCCAAGCAGCGCCCCGGACGGCATGCTGGCGTCGACGGGCTGAAGCTGGTCGACAAGGTGATCGACGTCGACCAATCGCCGATCGGCCGAACCCCCCGCAGCAACCCCGCCACCTACGTCGGGATGTTCACCGACATTCGCGAACTGTTCGCGAAGCTGCCCGAGGCGCGAGTTCGCGGCTACAAGCCGGGGCGCTTCTCCTTCAACGTCACCGGTGGTCGCTGCGAGGCGTGCGCCGGCGACGGCATGATCAAGATCGAGATGCACTTCCTCCCGGACATCTATGTGCCCTGCGAGGTGTGCAAAGGCAGGCGCTACAACCGCGAGGCTCTGCAGGTCCTCTTTCGTGACCGGAACATCGCTGACGTGCTCGAGATGACGGTCGACGAGGCGGCGGAGCTGTTCGAGAACCAGCCACGCATCATTCGCAAGCTGCGCACCCTGCAGGATGTGGGGCTGGGCTACATCCGCCTCGGACAGCCTGCGACGCAGCTCAGTGGGGGCGAGGCGCAGCGGGTCAAGCTCAGCACCGAGCTGAGCCGGCGCGGCACCGGGAGCACCGTCTACATCCTCGACGAGCCCACCACAGGCCTGCACTTCGCCGACGTCGAGAAGCTCCTCACCGTGTTGCACCGGCTGGTCGACGCCGGCAACACGGTCATCGTCATCGAGCACAATCTCGACGTCATCAAGACCGCTGACCACGTCATCGACCTCGGTCCAGCGGGCGGCGACGCCGGTGGCGAAGTCCTCGCCCTGGGCACCCCCGAGCAGATCGCCGCCGAGCCGGCCAGCGCCACCGGGGCGTATCTGCTGCCGCTGCTGCGGCGTCGCGAACCACCGGCGGCGGCGGTCCCGCTGTCCCCGCGTCCGCGGGCGGAGCCGACCGGGCGCCGCAAACGGGCGTCCGCAGCGGTGTGAGAGCCACCCCCCTGTGACGCACATCAAGTACCGTTCCTGACATGGTCCAACTGGACAGCGGGGGAGAGGAACGGCGCGTTCGACTGCGTCGCCTCGACGACTGCCTCAATATCCTCGAGCAGGCCCACGAGCTCGACCTCACCCTGGTGACCGCCGGCATGGCGGATGCCCTGAGCGAGCGTGTTGCCACCATACGCGAAGGGATGGTCATCGCCGACGCCATCGAGGAGGTGTTGCGTCAGCAGGAGCCCTACATGATCCAGGTACGGCCGGAGGTGACCCGCCGGGTGCGCCGCCGCCGCGACCCCTTCGACGTGCGCCTCCTGTTGAATCGACGGTGAGCGCGTTCGGCTTCGACCCGGAGGAGATCCTCCGCAGACGCCGAGGTCCGCGCGTGGTCCGAACCGGCGGCGGCCCGCCGGTGAGCCACCGTGGCCGCCGCATCGCGGCCGTGATCGTGGCGATCCTGATCGCCATCGGGATCATCGGGCGCTGGCTGCTGAGCCTGCGTGCGAGCTATCTCTACTACGCCAGCCTCAACCACACCAACGTCTTCTGGACGCCCTTCATCGCCCAGGTGGTGCTGTTCCTGATCGGAGCCCTGATCACCGGCGGTGGTGTCTCCTTGAGCATCGTTGGCTGGGTGCGGGCGGCGCGCAATCTCGATGAGTACGGCGGCCGTGTCGCCAAGTGGGCGGGAATCGCGGTGGCCCTGGTCGCTGCCATCGCCGGGGGAGCCTTCCTCTCGGGTCAGTGGCAGGAGGTCCTGCAGTGGCTTCACGGCCCGTCGTTCGGGGCCACCGACCCCGTCTTCGGCCAGGATTACTCGTTCTTCGTCTTCACTCTGCCGGTGCTCGATGACCTCCAGGGCCTGCTCTGGGCAGTGGCGCTGGTGGGTTTGATCGGCGCCCTGGGGATCGCCGCCGCGTCCTTCTCGCTGGCCAACACGCCACCCGAGGTCACCCTTCCCGTCAAGGCGCCGGAGGGACGAAGCTTCGATGAGGGCTTCCGCTCCGCGGTCATCCACGCCGGCTACTGCCTTGTCGGCATCTTCGTGCTGGCCGCGCTGGGGGCACACTTCGGCGTCTATCACCTGGCGACCTCGCAGCACGACAACTTCGTGGGCCTCGATGCCACTCAGCGCAACGTCACCCGCCCGGTGCTCGGCGCTCTGCAATGGATTGCACTGGCGCTCGCCCTCCTCACCCTGGTGCTCACCATCGTGCGCCGCCGCCGCCGGACCGGGTCGAGCGCCGCCATCTTCGCGGGGACGCTGGTGGGCTGGCTGGTCCTCGCCGGCGTCGTCCAGGGTGTGCCCGCCCTCATCTACCAGGGTGCCTCGGTCAACCCCAATGCGCAGGTGGCCCAGACGCCGTCGATCAACGATTACCTCGCCACCAGCCGGTACGCCTGGGGGCTGATGCCCTCCGACGTTCAGGTGCGCAGCTTCGGCACCGTCGGGCCGCCGACGCTGGGCGACCTCGCCGCTGATCCCGGGACGCTGCGCAACGTCCGCATCCAGGACACCACTCAGCTGCGCGACACCTTCGCCCAGATCGACCGCAGCCGCAGCTACCAGACCTACCCGACGATCACCGTGGATCGATACCCAGCGGCGGCGTCGAGCGTTGGGGGAGGTGCCACCGAGGTGATGCTCGGTCCGCGCGAGATCGCCGAGAACGACATCCCCAACTCGTCCTTCGTCAACAGGGCTCTCAACTACACCCACGGCTACGGGGTCACCGCGGTGTCGGTCAACGCGGTCGCCTCTGAGGGCAAGCCGCAGGTGCTCGTCGGCCAGCAGCCGATGAAGCAGGTGTCGCCCGACGCGCCGCCCAGCCTGAGCTTCAACGGCGGCGCGGGCGACCCACGCATCTACTGTGGCCTCAACACGACTCAGGCGGTGGTGAGCGGAACCCAGCAGAGCGAGTTCGACTACCCCGCGGGCGGCGGGGATGCAACCTTCCACGCCGGCGCGGAGATGAATGGGATCGCCGTCGGCAACGTGCTCGACAAGCTGGCTGTCTCCATCGACGCGTTCGGTGGTCTCGACCTCTTCCTCAACAACTCCCTGACGGACAGCAGCCGGGTGCTGGTGCGCCGCGAGATCAAGGATCGCATCACCAGCATCGCTCCCTTCCTCCACGTCGACGGGGATCCGTACGTGGTCGTCGACGCCAGCACCGGCCACCTCAACTATGTCGCGGACGCCTATGTCCAGACCGATCGCTTCCCAGAGTCCGCCGTTGAGAACGGCACCTCGTACATGCGCAACGCGGTCAAGGCTGTCGTCGATGCGCGGACCTGTGGCATCACGCTCTACGCCGTCGATCTCAACGAGCCGATCACCGCGGCATGGAATGCGATCTACCCGGGCCTGCTCCAGCCGCTCAGCGCGATGTCATCGACGCTGCGAGCGCACTTGCGCTACCCGGAGGACCTCTTCACAGCACAGTCGCAGGTCTACGCCAATGTGCACGTGAGCAGCGCCTCGGTGTTCTTCAACGGCAGCGATCGGTACCGCATCGCCCAGCAACAGCTCAATTCGCAGCAACAGGACACAACGCCGTACTACGTCGAGCTCACGTTGCCGGGCGACTCTCAGCCGACGTTCGTCCTGTTCCAGTCGTTCTCACCCGCCAGCTCCAGCGGAGGCGGCGCCAACAACATGACTGCCTGGCTCGCCGCGCAGTCCGACTACACGACCACCAACCACCCCAAGCTTGTGGCTGTCCCGCTCAACAACTCTTCCAACGTGCTCGGTCCCCTGCAGTTCGACAACAACATCAACACCGACCCGATCATCAGCCCCGAGATCAGCCTGCTCAGCCAGCACGGGTCGTCGGTCATCCTCGGCAACGTGATAGTGCTGCCGTTCAACAACAACTCGTTCCTGTACGTGCGCCCGTTGTACGTTCTCGCGTCAGGCGCGTCCGGGGGCACCGCATTCCCACAGCTTCACGAGGTGATAGTGGGAACCCAGAACACAGTTGCCCAGGGAGCCTCGTTCACGGAGGCCCTTCAGACACTGTTCCAAACCACCCAGGCGATCGCCGGGCTGCCCAGCCCGACCACCACGCCGACCGCGCCGACGCCACCGACGACCCCGACCACCCCGCCCTCGCCGGCGAACTTCACCACCCAGGAGCTGGCGCTGCTCAACGATCTCCTCAAACACGAGCAGGCGGCCGAGGCAGCCCTGCAGAAGGGTGACTTCTCGACGTTCGGCAAGGAGGAGGACCTGGTCAAGGCCGACACCGCCAAGCTGACCGCGCTGATCCAGCAGAACCCGCCGCCGTCCCCATCCCCGTCAGCAGCAGCGAGCCCCGGCGCCAGCCCCACTCCCACTCCCACTCCCACTCCCATTCCCACTCCGTAGGGTCTCTCGGCAGAGACGCTCGGCAGAGTCGGTTGTATAGGCTGCTGGCATGGACCTGATCGCCCCCGGCATCCGCCAGATCGACACCCTGCTCGGCGGCATGGACCGGATGACCGCCGGCTTCCTGATCGACGGCGCCCAGCCGGCGCTGGTCGAGACGGGATCCCAGAGCAGCGTGGCGGCGGTGCGGGAGGCCCTGACCGCCGCAGGCCTTGGGGCCGCCGACCTCCGCTGGATCGTGGTCACGCACATCCACCTCGACCATGCCGGAGGCGTCGGCGACATGGCGGCCGCCTTCCCCAACGCCACCGTCGTCGTCCATGAGCGCGGCGCCCGGCACCTGGTCGACCCCAGCAGGCTCATCGACAGCGCAGCGCGGGTGTATGGGCCCCTGCTCGACGGGCTGTACGGGCGCATGCTGCCCGTCCCCGAGGAGCGGCTGGTTGCCGCCGCGGATGGCCACCGGGTCGACCTCGGCGACGGCCACTTCCTCACCATGGTGGACTCCCCGGGCCACGCCAAGCACCATCACGCCGTGCTCGACGAGCACACCGGCACGCTGCTGGTCGGTGATGCCGTCGGTGTGAAGCTGCCCGACGTGGGCATCCTCCGGCCGGCGACCCCGCCGCCCGACTTCGATCTGGAGCAGGCGACCGCCAGCCTCCGTCGCTTCACCGAGCTTCGCCCCCAGCAGGTGGTGCTGACGCACTACGGACCTGTCGCCGACCCCATCGAGACCCTCACTGCGGCCGAGGACATGCTTCACCGGTGGGTGGAGGTGGCCGATCGGACCATGCGCGCCAGTGAGGACGCCGGCATCGACGACGTCGCCACCGCCCTCGCCGAGGCCTTCGCCGCACTGCCGCCGGACGTCCCCGATGCTGTGCGCGAGAAGTTGGAGGTTCTCAACGGGGTCCACAGCAACGCCGCGGGGATTGTCAGGTACCTCGCACAGCGCGAGCCCGCGCACCTGGAGTGAGCAGCGCGCGGGCATCCGGCACCCGCTTGCTGGCCGCGGTGGTGTTGAGCGCCTGCATCGGTGTCATCGGAGGCGGCCTCGGCGCCTGGGGCGTGTACACGCACTTCGGACCTGTGGAGCGGGTCATCACCCAAACCAAAACGGGGGGCGGGGGCATCTCCGTCGGGGACATCGCCACCGCTGTCAAGCCGTCCCTGGTCACCGTCAGCACCCAACCGGTGACGCCCGCGGCGGTGGCGACGGGCGCGGCCAGCGGCCTGTCCCAGGGATTCGCGGTCAGCGGCGACGGGCTGATCGTGACCTCGGCGCGCTCGGTTCGCGGCGCCTCCCGGCTTCGGGTGGCCACAGCTGACGGCAGGGCTTTCGACGCCACCATCGCCGCCAGCGACGTGCGCGCCGGCATCGTGGTGCTGCGCGCCGCCGGCGCGACCGGCCTCACCTCTCTGCGCATCGCCGCCCAGGATCCGCGCATCGGTGACCTGGCAGTAGTCGCGTACAGGGCGCCACTGGGCACCCTGACCGCCCGGAGCGGTGTGGTTGCGGCGGTCGGCATCGACGCCAGCGACGGCAAGGTCGACCTCGCCGACCTGGTCGCCGTCGACTCCTCGGCCGCGCCCGACGCGGAGGGGGCGCCGCTCGTGGATGGCACCGGTGCGGTCATCGGTGTGGTCACCACCGTGTCGTCGGCCCCCGGGGTGGTGGCGTCGTCGGGACGCGACGCGGCCGCGCTCATCGGTGGGGTTCAGCGTGGCTCGCCCCTGGCGGCGGCGAGCTTCGGTGCCACCGGTGTGATCGTGGACGCCTCCAGCGCCGCCGCGCTCGGGGTGCCGCCAGGGGCGCTGATCAGGTCGGTGGTCCCTGGCGGCCCCGCCTCCGGGGTGCTGGCCCCCGGCGACGTCGTCACCGCCATCAACGGCACCGCAGTCACCGCGTCGACGGGTTTTCAGCCGAACGACTTCGGCCTGGTCGTCGGTGACCGGACCACCCTGAGGGTGACGGGCTCGGATGGTGTCCCGCGAACCGTGACGCTGATCGTCGCCGCGGGCTGACCGCGACGCCGTCGCGGCGGTTCCGCAGTTACCATGCCGCGAGATGGAGATAACCTACCTGGGCCAGTCCTGCGTGCGCCTCCGCGGCCGCGAGACCCAGGTGCTGGTCGACCCGCCGGAGGGTCAGCTGCCTGGGCTTGGCAGGACCAGCCCGGACCTGGTGGTGCGCACCGAGGGTCGCACCGACCCCGAGAAGCTTCGACCTCGTCAGGGCCAGAGTCAGGAGATCGTCGGTCCTGGCGAGTTCGAGGTGCGCGGTGTCACCGTTCGCGGGGTGTACTCCGGTGACGGGCGGACCATCATGCGCGTCGAGATCGATGACGTTCGAGTGGTGAGCGTGGGGCGGCTCGACCGCCAGCTGACCGAGGAGGAGATCGACGCCCTCGGCCATGTCGACGTGCTGGTGGCCCCGGTCGGCGGCGGCGACGCCCTGGCCCCCGCCGCGGCCACCAAGCTGGTCAACACCATCTCACCGTCGATCGTGGTGCCGGTGCGCTACCGGTCGGCGGGGTCACCCGGCAGCGGCGACTATGAGCCGGTGGACACGTTCGCCAAGGAGATGGGGCTGTCCGAAGGGACGTACGAAGCCGTGGCCAAGCTCAACCTCAACGGGGCCATCAGTGGCAGCGACGAGTCGCGGGTGGTCATCCTCGAGCCGCGCGGGGCCTGAGCCGCCTGCGGCCGAACATCGGTTCACTGCCGGCTCCGGCCTGCTGGTAGACTGTCGAAAACCTCTAGGGAGGCTCCCGATGGCCAAGTTCGTGTTCGTCACCGGGGGAGTCGTCTCCTCCCTGGGCAAGGGAATCACCGCCGCCTCGCTCGGGACAATCCTCAAGGCGCGCGGACTGCACGTCGGCATGCAGAAGCTGGATCCCTACCTGAACGTGGACCCCGGCACCATGTCGCCGTACCAGCACGGAGAGGTGTTCGTCACCGACGACGGAGCCGAGACCGACCTCGATCTTGGGCACTACGAGCGCTTCGTCGACGTGGCTTTGAGTAAGGCGAGCAACGTCACCACCGGCAAGATCTACTCGAGCGTGATCGCCAAGGAGCGCCGCGGGGACTATCTGGGTGGCACCGTCCAGGTGATCCCGCACGTCACCAACGAGATCAAGCAGCGCATCCTTCGGGTGGCCGAGAACGAGCTGCCCGAACCCGACGTGGTCATCGTCGAGGTGGGCGGGACAGTCGGCGACATCGAATCGCTTCCCTTTCTGGAGGCGATTCGCCAGCTGAAGAATGACGTCGGTCGTAGCAACGTCTGCTACGTGCACCTGACCCTGGTCCCGTTCGTGGCCGCCAGCGAGGAGTTCAAGAGCAAGCCCACCCAGCACAGCGTCAACACCCTGCGCAGCATCGGCATCCAGCCGGATGTGATCGTGGCCCGCAGCGAGAAGCCGATCAGCGAGGGCCTCAAGGACAAGATCGCGCTCTTCGGCGACGTCGAGCGACGAGCGGTCATCAACGTGCCCGACGCGCGCTCCATCTACGAGGTGCCCTTGCTGCTCGAGGACACAGGGCTCGGAGACTACATTGTCCAGACGCTGGGCATCGAGGCGTCGCCGCCCGACCTGGCCGGCTGGCGTGACCTGGTGGCCCGCATCGGCGCGACCAAGCCACCGGTCAGGATTGCCGTGGTCGGCAAGTACGTGGAGATGCCCGACGCCTACATCAGCGTCACCGAGTCGCTCAGGCACGCGGCGGTCAACTGTGGGGTCGAGCTGACCATCCAGTGGGTCAACTCCGAGCAGTTGGAGGAGGCGGAGGCTGCGCTGGACGGCGTCGACGGCATCGTGGTCCCCGGGGGGTTCGGACATCGCGGCATCGAGGGCAAGGTGCTGGCGTCGCGGTACGCGAGGCAGCGCCGCCTGCCCTACCTCGGGCTCTGTCTGGGCATGCAGTGCGCGGTCGTCGATATCGCGCGTGAAGTTCTTGACGCTCCTGACGCCAACTCCACGGAGTTCAATGCCTTCACCTCCGTGCCCGTCATCGACCTGCTGCCCGAGCAGCGCGACATCGAGAACAAGGGAGGAACGATGCGGCTCGGCGTGTACCCGTGCAAGCTGCTGCCGGGCAGCCGGGCGGCAGCGGCCTACGGGGAGGCGCTGGTCTACGAGCGCCACCGCCATCGCTTCGAGTTCAACAACCACTATCGCGATCGGCTCGCAGAGGCGGGCATGGTGTTCAGTGGAACCTCACCCAATGGCAGGCTGGTGGAGATCGTCGAGCTGCGCGATCATCCCTTCTTCGTCGGTTCCCAATTCCACCCGGAGTTCCGCTCGCGGCCGAACCGGCCCCACCCGCTGTTTGCCGGCTTCATGCGTGCGGCTGCTGCGCAGGCAGGTGCAGGCGACGACGCCGACCCGGCGGTGGCCGTGCGCGGAACCGCCGAGGAACGCGCGGCCGCCGGCTGAGACATCGCGCGCCAACTCCATAATCGGGACCATGGCCGACACGGTGAGCCCTGATCTTGCCGCGGCTCCGGCCAAGGTTGGCCGCGACCGGCACCGCGGCCTGGAGCTGCTCCGCGCCACCGAAGCGGCCGCCCTGTCGGTGGGGCGCTGGTTGGGCCGTGGTGACAAGGCAGGCACGCGCGACGCCGGCCAACAGGTGATGGAGGAGGCGCTGGTTGGCATGCCCTTCGACGGACGGGTGGTGATCGGCCCCGAGGGTGGCAACAGCAACCTCACCCCCGGCCGCCGAATCGGCGTCGGCCGCGACCGCGTCGACCTGGCGGTCATCCCTGTTGACGGGGTAAGCCTGGTGTCTCGCGGGCTCAGCCAGGCGCTGAGCATCGCGGCCGCCGCGGAGTCCGGCGGGATCCTGTCGCCGCCGCCGGTCGCGTACATGCACAAGATCGCGGTCGGGCCGGCCGCCAAGGGGGCGGTCGACATCTCTGACACCCCTGAGAACAACCTCCGGCGCATCGCCTTCGCGATGGACGTCCAGGTCCAGGACCTCACGGTGATCATGCTCGACCGTCCCCGCCACCAGGCCCTCCTCGAGCGGGTGCGCTCGTTGGGGGCGCGCGTGGCACTGATCTCCGACGGTGATGCCGGCGCGGCGATGATGGCCGCCTGGCCGGGCAGTGGCGTCGACGTGATGATCGGCTCAGGCGGCACCCAAGAGGCGATCGTGGCCGCGTGCGCGATGCGCTGTCTGGGTGGTGAGCTGCACTGTCGTCCCTGGGTGCGCCACGAGGACGAGGCGGTGGCGGTGCGGGCTGCGGGCTTCGACCCCGACGAGGCGATCAGCATGGAGCGGCTGGTCCCCGGACGCCAGGTCAGCATCGCCGTGACCGGGATCAGCGGTGGCGGGATCCTTCGGGGCGTCCAGTACCACAACTGGTGGGCCGAGACCCACAGCCTGGTGATGCGCGCCCAGAGCGGGACAGTGCGCGAGATCCTCACCAAGCACCATGTGGCGCTGCCGCCAGAGGGGGCACGGAGAGTCCATTGAGAGTCGGGCGGCGAGGGGGTGGGGGTTGCGTGTCCCGCCAGACTGTGTAATCATGTAATTCATGAGAGCACAGCAAGAGGCGCAGGCCTCGTTCACCGACGACGAGCTGTCCGGCTGGTTTGCGGGGCGGATCCCCGATGACCTGTTCTCCGGGCCCCCGACCATCACCGCCGACCGCGACGAGATCCTGATCGTCGGTGTCGTTGCCGAGCCCGAGCTGCCCGCTGACGCGAGCGCGGCGGCCCGCAATGCCGCCCGGTCGGCGCGCATCAGCAGGTTCCGCGACGAGACCCGCGAGCGGCGCATCGGCGTGGCCGCCGAGGCCGAGAGGCTGTTCGGCCGCAAGGTCTCGTGGGGTGCGCGCTGCGGGGAGGTCGAGGAGCACTTCACAACCCTGGGCGTGCCGGTGATGACCCGGCTTCGTCTGGGTGACCGCGCGGTGCTCGACACCCTCATCGACGCCGGGGTGGCGCGGAGCCGGAGTGAGGCTCTGGCCTGGTGCGTGAGGCTGGTGAGCAGGCACCAGGACGAGTGGATCAAGAGCCTTCGCGAGGCCCTCTCGGCTGTCGAGAAGGTGCGCAGCGAGGGTCCCGCAGCCGGCTGACGTGGCCATCCAGCCACCGCCGAGCGCCGGGGCAGACGAAGCGCCGCTCGATGCGTACTCGCGTGTTGTCAGCAGCGTGGCCGCAGCGCTCGCCCCGTCCGTGGTCAGCTTGCTGGTCGACAGGCAGAGGGCTGCGAAGCGGGTGCCGGGTGGGAGCGGATCGGCCTGGGTGCTGACACCCGATGGCTACCTGGTCACCTCGGCGCATGTGGTCCATGGCTCCGCCGGCGGCAGCGCGCACGTCGCCGACGGGCGCCGGCTGCCCTTCGAGGTGATCGGCACCGATGTGCTCTCCGATCTCGCCGTGGTGCGAACCGCAGCCTGCGACCTGGTGCCGGCGCCGATCGGTGACGCCGACCGGCTGCGCGTGGGCGAGCTGGTGGTCGCCATCGGCAACCCTCACGGTCTGGCCGGTTCGGTGACCGCCGGTGTGGTCAGCGCGCTGGGTCGATCCCTGCCCATCGTCGCCGGCGACCACCGCAGCGTGGTGGAGAACGTCATCCAGACCGATGCCGCCCTCAATCCCGGCAACTCTGGTGGAGCCCTGGCCGACGGCAGCGGGCGGGTGGTCGGGGTCACAGCCCTGGCGGGCTACGGGCTGGGGTTGGCGGTCCCGGTCAACCCCACCACCCTCGGCATGATCGCCGCGCTGATCAGGCACGGTCGGGTGCGACGAGCGTTTCTGGGCGTCGCCGGCCGTGCCTACCAGCTGTCACCCCGGCTCGCCGCCCAGCTGGGGCGGCCGCGGGGCATGCGGGTGGTGGAGGTGGTCCCGGCGAGCGCCGCCGACGGTGCCCGGATTCGGCCCGGAGACGTCATCGTCGAGGTCGAGGGACGGCCGGTGCAGACTGCCGGCGACCTCCAGCGGCTGATGGCGTCGGACCTTGTCGACCGGTTCGCCATCCTTCGGGTGGTGCGCGATGGCGACCTGCTCAACATGACGGTGATCCCGGCCGAGCTTCGCGCCGCCTGAGCTGACCTGCGCCGGCGAGGCCGACCCCGATCGGACGCTCAGTGGAGCACATCCATACTCCAGTGATGCGCCTCGTCGTGGGCCGGCCGGACGGCTCCATCGAACTCCTCAACGGTTACCGTGCGGCGGCACGAAACGGCCGCCGGCTCATGGCTGTCAGCCCGGCCGAGCTGCTTCCGCTTCCGGACTCGGCGACCCTCGCTCAGCTGCCCGGCCGCCGGCCGCTGGCCATCGACAGCTCCGGCGCCGGCGTGGAGGTGGAGGGTGACTGGCTCGCGGTCGCCGCGGTGCTGCCGGTGGGCCACCTCCGCACCCTGCTCCCCGCAACCGTCCGCGACCCCGGCGCTCGTCGGCTTCCGCTGTTCGGCTACACAGCGGTGGTCGAGCACGACGGTGACCTCATGTGCGCCGCGCTCGGCACCGACAGCTTCGACTGGTGGCGGCCGGCCCACTACGCCCGCGCCGACCTGCCGATGGCTGTCGACGCCGCCCGGCAGGCGCTCCCCGGCAACCGGCTGGTGGAGCACCTGGCCACCTGCGCCCTCGAGAACCGCTGCTACACGGCGCAGAACACCTTCCATCGGCGATACGAGGGCGCGCTGCCCGCCTCCCCAGCCTGCAATGCCGACTGCCTCGGATGCATCTCGCTACAGACGGACGGAGAGGTGCCGGCGCCTCAGGACCGAATGCGCTTCGCACCCACCGCTGACGAGCTGGTGGAGGTGGCGGACTGGCACCTCACCGGTGACGACGCGGCCATGGTCTCGTTCGGCCAGGGCTGCGAGGGTGAAGCGCTCACCAGGGACGACACGCTGGTCGAGGCCACCCGGCGGATTCGTGAGCTGCACCCGGGGGCGACCATCCACATCAACACCAACGGCAGCAAGCCCCACATCCTGGAGCGGCTGATCGACGCCGGCCTCAACAGCGTGCGGATCAGCGCCATCTCCTTCAGCGATGCCGTCTTCCGCCGTTACTACCGACCGATCGGCTACGGCCTCGACGATGTGGTCGCCTGTGGCGCGTTGATGCGGGCGCACGGTGGCCAGGTGTGCCTCAACCTGCTCACCTTCCCGGGTGTCACCGACGTGGTGGAAGAGATCGAGGCGACCGCGGCCGCCTGTCACTCCATGGGCGTCCACCAGGTGCAATGGCGCTCGCTCAACGTCGACCACGACTGGCTGCTCGACGTGCTCCCCGAGCTGCCCACCGGCATCGGCATGCGGGCGGCTCACTCGCGGCTGCGCGACCTGCTGCCCGGTGTGGCCCACGGCAACTTCACCAGGCCGGTCGCAGCCGCCGTCTGAGCTCGACCGGGCGGCAAACCGGCGCATGGTATGCTGGTATCCGTTCCCATCCCCGCGTTTCCGAGTGCCATGAAGACCGAGATCCATCCCCAGTACCACACCGACGCGTCGGTCACCTGCCTCTGCGGCAACACATTTACCACCGGTTCCACGCTTGCAGAGCTGAAGACCGAGGTGTGCTCGGTCTGCCATCCGTTCTTCACCGGCACCCAGCGCATCATCGATACGGGCGGCCAGGTGGAGCGCTTCCGACGTCGCGCTGCGGCCAAGACCGGGTCTGCAACAACGCCGCCACCAACGGCCTGATCGCGCTCGACCCCGCGTAGAGTGGGTGTGATGCGACGCCCCGGCTTCCGCGACATCCTGCTCACGGCTGCGCTCAGCGCCGCCACGGCTCCCCCGCAGATGTTCTTCTACGGCGGACAGGCGGTGATCGAGGGGGTGCTGATGCGCGGCCGTCACCACTACGCCGTGGCAGCGCGCCGGCCGGACGGCACCATCACCGTCCGTTCAGAGATGCTCACCTCGCGGGTCTACACCAACCCGATCTGGGCCAGGCCCTTCCTGCGCGGGGTGGCCGGCCTGGTCGAGATGCTCGGGCTGGGGATGCGTGCGCTGCAATGGTCGGCCAACGTCCAGCTCGGCGAGGAGACGCAGCTCACCGCCGCCACCCTGCGGGTGACGATCGCTGTCTCGACGGCGTTCGCGCTCGGTCTGTTCATCGGCCTTCCGCTGCTGCTCGCCAGCGTTCTCCACCGCGGCGGTTCGCAGCGGAGCGCCCTCGGCGTGCTCATCGAGGGTGTGATCCGTGCCGTGATCCTGCTCGGCTATCTGGCGCTCATCGGCAGGCTGGCGAGCGTGCGGCGCATGTTCGAGTACCACGGCGCCGAGCACAAGGCGATCAACTGCCTCGAAACCGGTGCTGCCGTCGACGTTGCCCACGTGCGCACCAGCAGCCGCCTCCATCCCCGCTGTGGAACGGGCTTCCTGGTGGTGGTGGCACTGGTGAGTGTGGTCGTCTTCACCCCGCTGGGGGTGCTGCCGATCCCCGTGCGTCTGGCCCTGCAGGTGTTGCTGGTGCCGGTGGTCGCCGGGATCTCCTACGAAGCCATCCGCGGCCTGGCCCGCGTCCGCCACACTGGGTTTGGTCGGGCCGCGCTGGTGCCGGTTCTGGCCACCCAGCGTCTCTCGACTCGCGAGCCCAATGACCGCCAGATCGAGGTCGCCATCTGCGCTCTCGACGCCGCCCGGGCCGGGGAGAGCACGGTCAGCGAGGTCCACGACGCCGCCGCCACTGCGCGGGGCTAACCTGTCCGAGCCATGGCCGGGATCGACGATCGACTGCGCGCGCTCGAGGAGCGATTCGACGAGATCGGCGTCCAGCTCGCCGAGCCCGACGCCTACAGCGACATCGATCGTGTCCAGCAGCTGTCCCAGGAGCAGGCGCGCCTGCGTGAGGTGGTGGAGACCGGCCGCGCCTGGCGGGCCGCACGGCTGGCGGTGCGGGAGTCGCAGGAGATGCAGCGCAACCAGAGCGACGCCGACATCGTCGAGCTGGCGGCCGAGGAGGAGACCACTCAGAGAGCTCTGGAGGAGAGAGCCCAACAGCACCTGCGAACCCTGCTCGTGCCCACCGACCCCAATGATCAGCGCGACGTGGTTGTCGAGATCCGCGCCGGGACCGGTGGCGACGAGGCGGCGATCTTCGCCGCCGACCTCTTTCGCATGTACGGCCGCTATGCCGAGCGCCAGCGCTGGCGGGTTGAACTCCTCGAGGCCAGCGAGTCGGGCACCCACGGGTTCAAGGAGGTGATCTTCGAGGTGCACGGCCACGCGGCCTACTCGAAGCTGAAGTTCGAGTCAGGGGTGCACAGGGTTCAGCGCGTCCCGCAGACCGAGTCCCAGGGGCGCATCCACACCTCGGCGGCGTCGGTGGTGGTGCTCCCCGAGGCCGACGAGGTGGAGGTGACCATCGCCGAGAATGAGCTGAAGATCGACGTCTACCGGAGCACCGGTCCCGGTGGGCAGAGCGTCAACACCACCGATTCGGCGGTGCGCATCACCCACCTCCCGACCGGCCTGGTGGTCACCTGCCAGGACGAGAAATCGCAGATCAAGAACCGTGCCAAGGCGCTGCGCGTGCTGCGGGCGCGGCTCTACGACCTGGCCCAGGCCGAGCGCGACGCCGAGCTGAGGGCGACGCGGCGGTCCGCGGTCGGCAGCGGCGATCGCAGCGAGAAGATCCGTACTTACAACTATCCGCAGTCGCGGATCACCGACCACCGCATCCACCTCGATGTCTTCCAGCTCACCAAGGTCATGGACGGAGAGCTCGACATGCTCATCGAGCCGCTCGCCCAGGAGGACCAGGCCCAGCGCCTTCTCGACGACGAGGACGGCCATGGCTGATGCTCGGCCTGGCGCGCCGCCGCCCGTCGGGTGACCACTGTGCGCACCCTGATGGAGGTGGTGCGGCTGAGCGCCGGGTACCTCGAGAGCCACGGCAGCAGCTCGCCCCGCCTGGACGCGGAGCTGCTCGCGGCCCAGGCGCTGCGGCTGCGTCGCATCGACCTCTATCTGCAGTTCGACCGGCCACTGGAGGAGGCCCAGCTCGGCGCCATTCGTCGCCTGGTTCGCCGGCGCGGGGAGGGGGAGCCGGTGGCGCACATCACCGGAGAGCGTGAGTTCCACGGTCGCGCCTTCGCTGTCTCTCCAGACGTGCTCATCCCCCGTCCGGAGACCGAGACGCTCGTCGAGATTGCGCTCGCCAAGGCGCGATCATGGGCGGGTGACGGGCACAGCCTGCGCATTGCCGACATCGGCACCGGCAGCGGCTGCATCGCGGTCACCCTTGCCCACGAGCTTCCGGGGGCCCACCTGGTGGCCACCGAGCTCAGCGAGACGGCGCTCGACCTGGCCCGCTCGAACATGGCGCGGCACTGCGTCGGGGCGAGGGTGGACTGCGTCCAGGGCTCCTGGTGCTCGCCTCTGGCCGGTCAGGTCTTCGACATGGTTGTCTCCAACCCCCCCTACATCGCCAGCGGCGAGCTGGCCGGCCTGGCCCGTGATGTGCGCGAGCACGAGCCGCGGCTGGCCCTGGACGGTGGCGCCGATGGGCTGGCCGCCTACCGGGAGCTGCTTCCCTCCATCGCCACCGTGCTGGCGGCTGATGGGTGGGTAGCACTCGAGGTGGACATACATGCGGCTCAAGAGGTGACCGACCTGGGAGTCGCTGCCCTCGGCCCTGCGGTGCGGGCGCGCGCTCACTCCGACCTCACCGGGCGGCCGCGGGTGGTCGTTCTCGATCGCGGACCGGCGGCGGGCTGACCATGGCCGCCACGCCGCATGCCGGCCCGGAGGATCTCTCAGCGGCGCTCGATGCACTGCGCCGCGGTGAGGTCGTGGCGGTGACCACCGACACCGTGTACGGGCTGGCGTGCGATCCTGCCAACCCAGCGGCTGTGGAGCGGGTGTACGAGCTCAAACAGCGGCCGGGGGATCTCGAGCTGACCCTGCTGACTGCCAGCGCAGCCGAGCTCGACACCCTGGTGTGCTGGAGTCCGGCGGCCAGGGTGCTGGCCGCACGCTTCTGGCCCGGACCCCTGTCGCTGGTGCTGCCGGTCGGAGATCGTCGCCTGTCAGTCCCGCGCCGAGGTGCCACCGTCTGTGTGCGAGTCCCTGCTCACGGTGCGCTGCTCGAGCTGCTCGGCCGAAGTGGGCCGCTGGCCAGCACCAGCGCCAATCGCCACGGCGAGCCTGCCGCCACCACCGCCAGCATGGTCCGCGAGCTTTTCGGCGGGGGCGTTGGGGTGGTTCTCGAAGGTGACCGCCCGGGTGGCACGGCCTCCACTATCATCGACTGCAGCGTGACGCCGCCGCGTGTCCTGCGCGAGGGCCCAATCGACAGCCGCAGTCTCGGCGAGCTCGTGCAGGGCTGACCACCGGGTGGTGGCGCTTCCGACACCGAGGAGGTCGACGACAGCATGGCAGTGCAGCAGCAGGTCACCGCCGGCGTTCACAACGGACTCACCGCCAAGCCGGCGCTCCGCGCCGCCGATCCCGAGCTGGCGGCGCTGATGGACGACGAGCTCACCCGCCAGGAGGAGACCCTGGAGCTGATCCCCTCGGAGAACCTCGCCTCGGTGGCGGTCCTCGAGGCGCTCGGCTCGTGGCTCAACAACAAGTACGCCGAAGGTGTGCCCGGCAAGCGTTACTACGGCGGTTGCCAGGTGGTCGACGAGGTCGAGAACCTGGCTCGCGATCGCTGCCGAGAGCTGTTCGGCGCCGACCATGCCAACGTGCAGCCCCATTCAGGGTCGCAGGCCAACATGGCCGCATACGCCAGCGTGCTCAGCCCCGGCGACACGGTGCTGGGCATGGCGCTCGACCAGGGAGGGCACCTCACCCACGGCTCGGCGGTGAGCTTCAGCGGTCGCCTCTACAACTTCCAGGCCTACACGGTCAGCGACACCACCGGGCGCCTCGACTACGACGAGGTGCGTGCCCGCGCCCGCCAGGTGTCGCCCAAGATGATCGTCGCCGGCTACAGCTCGTACCCGCGCCTTCTCGACTTCGCGGCGTTCGAGGACATCGCCCGCGAGGTGGGCGCGCTCCTGCTGGTCGACATGGCGCACTTCGCCGGGCTGGTCGCGGGTGGGGCGCATCCCTCCCCGGTGCCCCATGCCGACTTCGTGACCTTCACAACCCACAAGACGATGCGCGGTCCATGGGGCGGTGTGATCATGTGCCGCGCCGCCCACGCTGACGCCGTCGACAAGTCGGTCTGCCCAGGGACCCAGGGTGGTCCGCAGATGCACGCCATCGCCGCCAAGGCGGTGATGTTCAAGCAGTGCCAGGGCCCTGAGTTCCGGACCTACGCCCACCAGGTGGTGAGCAATGCGGCAGCGCTGGCCTGGGGACTGGCCTCGAGGGGGATCGAGCTGACCACCGGTGGAACCGACAACCACCTGATGGTCATCGACCTGCGCCCCTTCAACCTGCGCGGCCGGGCGGTCCAGACCGCCTTCGACGAGGTGGGGATCACCGTCAACGCCAACGCTTTCCCCGGCCACGGCGGCACCCCGTACAACCCCAACGGGATCCGGCTCGGCTCTCCCTCGGTGACATCGCGCGGCATGGGCGAGGCTGAGATGGACGAGAT
Organism: Candidatus Amunia macphersoniae; assembly: GCA_016464795.1. Classification (GTDB taxonomy): domain Bacteria; phylum Chloroflexota; class Dormibacteria; order Aeolococcales; family Aeolococcaceae; genus Aeolococcus; species Aeolococcus macphersoniae. The sequence goes on from JAEKNN010000062.1 coordinate 25,042, forward strand.
CGCCGATCTGGTCTCGCGGATGTTGCGCGACTTCGACGACCAGACAACTCGTGCCCTGGTGCGCCAGCGCAGTCTGGCGCTCTGCAGGCGGTTCCCCCTGCCCTATCGCTCGTGAACACCACAGGCTGGCTGCCCGCGCTTCCACCGTTCCTGCTGGCCAGCATCGTCACCATCGCCATGGTCCCGCTGACCATCCTGCTTGCACGCAAGTGGGGGGCTGTGGCCGAACCGGATTCCGGTCGCCACCATCACAGTCAGCCCACGCCTCGGCTCGGCGGCCTCGCCCTCTTCAGCGGCTTCACAGTTGCCCTGAGCGTGTTCGGGGGATCCGTGCCCAACCGCTGGCAGGTGGTCGCCGTGACCACCGCGATCACCCTGGCCATGCTCCTCGACGACGTGCTCGACCTCAACTGGAAGGGCAAGCTGGCGATGGAGGTCGGGGCCGGGGTGCTTGCGGTGGTGCTGGGCATCACCATCAACTACCTGACCGTGCCGGGCTCGCACGGTCCCTCGCCCCTGGGCCTCGGTCTGTTGATAGCACCCATCACCGTGGTCTTCGTGCTCGGCATGCAGGTGTCGATCAACTTCCTCGACGGCTCCGACGGTGTGGCCGCCGGTGTGGTGGGGATCGTTGCCACCGTGCTCCTCCTCGCCGCCGTCAACCGTGTGCAATCGCCAGGTGACATTCAGAACGGCGTCATCGTGATGAGCGGCGCGCTGATGGGCTGCTGCACTGGTTTCCTGGTGTTCAACCTGCCGCCGGCGCGCGTGTTCATGGGGGACACCGGCAGTCATTTCCTCGGTGTTGCGCTGGCGGCGATCAGCATCCTCGGCGTCGCCAAGATCGCAGTCGCCATGGCGGTCTTCGTCCCGCTGATCGCGCTCGGTCTGCCCATCGGAGACACCGCGTTCGCGATCGTGCGCCGGCGGCGCGCCGGTCGGAGCCCAGCCGAACCAGACGCGGGCCATCTCCACCATCGAATGCTGGCCAGGGGGATGAGCCCGCTGGAGACGGCGCTGACCTTCTACCTGATGACCGCCATCCTCGGCTGCATCGCGCTGTTCCTGTTCGGGCACCGGCGCATCCTCGATGTCGCCCTGGCTCTGCTGGTGATCTCTCTGGTGGCCCTGCTGTGGCGCAGCCGGCGGCGCCGGCCCCCTCTTGATCCCGACGGTTTCCTGGTGGTGCCGGGGCGACGCAACGTAGCGGCACGCGCACGTCGCAGCGGCGAGGCCGACTGAGTTGTCCAGCGCTCGTGGTTGGGGGCGCCGCGACCGATTGTCTTGGTAGACTTGGGTCGTCTCAGGGCAGGGAGGACTGGTGGGCTCTCGAGGTGACGGCCAGAACGAGGCGGTCCGAGCGCTGGCCCTCGTCACCGGCATCGGTGTCTACTTCGGAGTTGCCGTGGCGGTGGGAGTGGGGCTCGGGCTCTTGTTCCGTCACCTTCTCGGCGACAACCCGCTGCCGCTCTTCCTGGGGATTCTGGTTGGTGTTGGGGCGGGAGCCTCCGGCGTTTATCGAATGGTGATGCGTGTCTACAGGTGACCATGGCCGTGCTTGACGATCACCGTGGCCTGGCGGCCCACACCATCGTGGTGATGACTGTGCTCGCTGCCGTCCTGTCCCTGGCACTGCTTGCCGCCCGCCGCGCCGACGCTCTGCCGGGGCTGCTCGCCGGCACTGCGGTTGGCGTCGCCGACGTGACGCTCCTGTCGCGCAGCCTCCGTCGCTTCGCCGCTGGCGACGGACTCAGCGCACGCGCGTTGGGCGCGGGGATGCTCAGCAGATTCCTCAGCATCGGCATCCTGCTCGGGCTGGTGCTCTGCATTCGTGGGCTCAACCCTCTGGCCGCGCTGGTCGGCTTCCTGTTCACGCCGCTGGCCATCGGTGTGTCCGGGGTCCGCGCTCTGCGTCGCGATCAGAAAGCCCTCGTGGATGTCGCCGATGCTCGCCGCTGAGGTCTCCAACGAGCCACTGGTGCACCCGCTGCTCGGCCACGGCTTCATCGCCATCAACGTGGACACGGCGCGCAACTCGCTGATCGTGGCCGCGATCCTGGTGATCGTCGGCGTGGTCGTGCGCAGGCAGTCTCGGCCGGGCAGACCGGGCGGCTTGCAGAACCTCCTCGAGTACTTCGTCGACGCCATCCGCGGCCTGGTGCGGCAAACGCTCGGGGACCGCCCCATCCGGATCCTTCCGATCGTCATCACCATGTTCGCGTTCATCTTCCTGTCCAACCTCATCGGACTGATCCCCGGGTTCAAGTCGCCGACCAACGACGTCAACACGACAGTGGCGCTGGCCTTCTTCGCCATCGGCCTGGTGCACGTCTTCTCGGTGCGAGCCCGCGGCCCCGTCGGTTATCTCAAGCACTACTTCTCGATGGTCGGCAACCCCATCGGACGAGTGCTGTTGGGGGTGCTCGAGATCTTCCAGGAGTTCGTCAAGCCCTTCACGCTGGCACTGCGGCTGTACTTCAACATCTTTGTCGGCGAGCTGCTGCTCGCGGTGATCCTGGTGCTGCTGGGGATTGCATCGCCCATCTTCAACGGCCTGTTCTGGATCCCGTTCTCCGTCTTCATCGGGCTCATCCAGGCGTTCATCTTCGTGATGCTGACCATCTCCTACATCAACCAGGGCACCGACGTCCACCACGATGACGCCGAGGAGCCGAGCCCGTCCGCGGCTCATTGACTTGACCTGCCATCGTTGCCGCACCGAGCACACCAACAGAGGGACCGTCGTCCCTCACAGAGGAGACACAGCGTGAACAACAACGGATTCATCCTTGGCATGTCGGCGGTCGCCGTCGGCCTGCTCATCGGCCTCGGGGCCCTGGGAGCCGGCATCGGTGACGGCCTCGTCTCCAGCCGGGTCGTCGAGGGCACCGCTCGGCAACCGGAGGCGCGTGCCTCCTTGCTGGGGATCATGTTCATCGCTGTCGGGATCATCGAAGCGCTGCCGATCATCGCCGTGGGTATCGCCCTCTTCCTGCTCTTCGCGAACCCCCTGGTCACCAAGTAGCTGACGTGATCGCCGCCACCGTCTGTCCGTCGGACGTCCCCAACTGCGCGGGACTGCTGGACATCAACCTCACCTTCGTCGTCGAGCTCGTGCTCTTCCTGGTGACGGTCTACATCCTGTGGCGGTTGATCTGGCGGCCGGTGATCGTGATCCTGGAGTCACGTGACCAGCGACTCGAGGCCGGCCGCCAGGCGGCTGCCGAAGCCGAGCGGCGCTACACGGAGGGGCTGGCGGAGGTCCAGGCAACCCTCGACCGAGCTCGCACCGAGGCTCGCGACGCGCTGGCCGCGGCCCATCGATCGGCGGCCACGGGCGCCGAGGAGGTTCGCGCCGCCGCCCACCTGGAAGCGCGCACCATCACCGATCAGGCGCTGGCCGAGATCCGCGCGGAGAGTGAGATCGCGGTGGCGTCGCTGCGCTCGCAGGCCCAGAGCCTGGCCGTCGCGGCGGCGTCCCGACTGCTGGGCCGCCAGCTCGACGAGAAGCACTACGCCGGCATCGCCGCCGAGGCAGTGGGTCGATGAATACAGCGCTGACCATCATCGCGTTCCTGATCGGGCTGGCCGTGGTGGTGTTCGCGTGCTACAAGCTGGGCTCGCTGATGCCCTTCTCGGTGACCGAGATGCGGGCCCGTCGCGAGAGGGTCGACGAAGCCCTGGTCAACGCGGCCAACGCTGAGAAGCGCCTCACCGAGGTGCGGAGCGAGATCGATGCTGAGATCGCCACGGCGCGCCAGCAGGCCAATGAGGTCGTCGACAGGGCACGACGTGAGGCGGTGGCGATCACCGAGGAGACCTCGGTGCGGGCCCGTCAGGATGCGCTGGCGTTCATCGAGCGGGCCCGCACCGACGTCAACGTCGAGCGCGAGCGCGCCATCTCCGATCTCCGCCGTGAGCTGAGCGCGATGGTGGTCGAGGGCGCCGGCGCCGTGCTGCGCGACGCCCTCGACGACGAGACCACTCACGAACGGCTGATCACCGAGTCGCTGCAGACCATGAAGCCATCGGTGGGGGAGAGGAGCTGATGGCCAGCTCGGTGATCGCCCGCCGCTACGCCAGCGCGTACTTCGATGTCGCTCGTGACGACGGCGCTGTGGAGAAGCGGGGCGAGGACCTGGCCCGCGCAGCGGAGACGCTGAGCAACGGCGAGGTTGTCGGCGCGCTCGGCAACCCGCGCCTTGCCGTGGTCGACCGCGTCAACCTCGCGCTCGACCTCATCGACGGGGTCGGCGAGTCGGCGCGAAATCTGTGCCGGCTGCTGGTCGAGCGCAATCGCATCAGCGCTCTACCCGGGGTGCTCGAGCAGTACCGCATCCTCGCGGATCGGGCGCGTGGCCTGGTCCGTGCCCAGGTGACCACGGCCACGGAGGTCACCGACTCGCTTCGCGGACTGATCGCTGATGCTCTGCGCGAACGGTTCGGCGCCGACGTCGAGATCGAGATGTCGCGCGATCCCTCGATCATCGGTGGGCTGGTGCTCCGCGTCGGTGACCGGGTCATCGACAACAGCCTGCGCACTCATCTCCAGCAACTTCAGGCGTCGCTGCGATAGCGCGTCCCATTTAACGACAGAGGTAGACGACCACATGGCCATCCGCAGTGACGAGATCGGGGACATCCTCAAGCAGAGGATCGCCAGCTTCGAGGCGCCCGTGGTGGACGCGCACGAGGGTGTCATCACCTCCGTCGGCGACGGCATCGCGCGCATCTACGGGCTGGAGCAGGCGATGGCCGGGGAGCTGCTCGAGTTCCCGTCCGCGCCCGGAGGGCCGGCGCTGCTCGGGCTGGCGCTTGACCTTCGTGAGGACGGCGTCGGCGCGGTCATCATGGGTGAGTACCAGCACCTCCAGGAGGGCGACACCGTCCGCACCACGGGCCGGATCGCCGAGGTTCCCGTTGGTCCCGAGCTGGTTGGTCGCATCGTCAGCGCGCTGGGCGAGCCGCTGGACGGCAAGGGGCCGATCGAGACCTCCCAGAACCTGCCGCTGGAGAACGTGGCCCCTGGGGTCATCTTCCGGCAGGCGGTGACCACGCCCATGCAGACGGGCATCAAGGCCATCGACGCCATGTTCGCCATCGGTCGCGGGCAGCGCGAGCTGATCATCGGTGACCGGCAGACCGGCAAGACCCAGGTGGCGCTGGATGCCATCATCAACCAGAAGGACAGCGGCATCGTCTGCATCTATGTCGCCATCGGCCAGCGTCGCCAGACTGTGGCGCAGGTGGCCGCCCGCCTCGAGGAGGCGGGCGCACTCCAGAACACCATCATCGTGGCGGCCACCGCCAGTGATCCCGCCCCCATGCAGTTCCTGGCACCGTACGCGGGCTGTGCCATGGGCGAGTACTTCATGCAGAAGGGAGAGCACTCGCTGATCGTGTACGACGATCTCAGCAAGCACGCACAGGCCTACCGTCAGCTCTCGCTGTTGCTCCGCCGACCACCGTCCCGCGAGGCCTATCCCGGTGACGTCTTCTACCTGCATTCCCGTCTGCTCGAGCGCGCCGCCCGGATGAGCGACGAGGAGGGCGGTGGCACGCTCACCGCGCTGCCGATCATCGAGACCCAGGCCAACGACGTCTCGGCATACATCCCCACCAACGTCATCTCCATCACCGATGGCCAGATCTTCCTCGAGACAGACCTCTTCAACGCCGGCGTCCGCCCGGCCATCAACGTCGGCGTCTCGGTGTCGCGCGTTGGTTCGGCCGCCCAGACCAAGGCGATGAAGAAGGTGGCCGGCCAGCTCAAGCTCGACCTGGCTCAGTACAACGAGCTCAAGGCGTTCGCGCAGTTCGCCGCTGATCTCGACAAGCGCACCAGGGCGACCCTGGACCGAGGCCTGCGCATGACCGAGCTGCTCAAGCAGCCGGCTAACTCGCCGGTCCCGTTCGCCCAGCAGGTGATCGCCCTCTTTGCCGGCACTCGCGGGTACCTCGACGATGTGCCCGTCGACAAGGTGAGCGAGTTCGAGAAGGGCCTGGTCCGCTTCCTGGGCAGCGACCACGCCGAGATCGAGAAGGACATTGCCGACAAGCAGGAGGTGGGGGCGGACACCGAGAAGCAGCTGATCGCCGCGATCGAGGAGTTCAAGAAGGGATTCGCCGGGTGAGCGGCACCTAGATGGCGTCGCTTCGAGACCTGCGTCGACGGATCAAGAGCGTCAAGAGCACGCAGAAGATCACCAAGGCCATGGAGCTGGTAGCCGCTGCCAAGATGCGACGCGCCCAGGAGCGCGTGCAGGCTGCGCGGCCGTATTCGGAGGAGATCACCAACGTGGTCGCCGATCTGTTTCGGCGGAGCCCGGAGTACAAGCACCCCTACCTGCAGGTGCGCGAGGTGAACAAGCGGCTGATCATCCTGGTCACCTCCGATCGCGGCCTGGTGGGAGCGCTCAACAGCAACAACGTCCGCCAGGCGTTGAGAGAGATGAACGAGTCACCGTCGCCGGCGTCGGTGGTGACCATCGGGCGCAAGGGGCGTGATGTGATGCGCAGGCTGCGCAAGGAGCTGGTCGCCGACCGCAGCAATCTCGGTGATCGTCCCTCGATGGGCGACGTGCTCCCCGCCATCCGTGTTGCCATGGAGCAGTACGAGAACGGCGATGTCGACCAGGTGGACCTGGTGTTCGCGCGTTTCATCAGCGCCGGCCGCCAGCAGGCGACCGTGCAGCGGGTCCTCCCCGTCGAGGTTCCCGAGGCCACCGGCGAACTGGCGGCCGACTTCCTCTACGAGCCCGAGCCCAAGGACGTTCTCGACGCGCTGCTGCCCCGCTACGTCGAGGCCCAGGTCTACCAGGGGGTGCTCGAGAACCTGGCCAGCCAGCAGGCCGCACAGATGGTGGCGATGCGCAATGCCTCCGACAACGCCTCCGACCTGATCACCGACCTGACGCTGACCGCCAACACCGTGCGGCAGACCACAATCACAACTGAGTTGATGGAAATCGTCGGCGGCGCGGCCGCCCTGCAGGGCTGAGGCCCAGGGAGAGCAGAGAGAATGGCAGTCGCTGAGGAGAGGCCCACGACGGGTGCAGGTGTCGGGACCGGCACCGTCTCGCAGGTGATCGGCCCGGTGGTCGACATCGAGTTCGAGGGCGACCGCCTTCCCGACATCAACTTCGCCCTCGAGCGCGTTCGCGAGGACGGAAGCCGGCTCGTTCTCGAGGTGCAGCAGGAGCTGGGCAACGGCACCGTGCGCACCATCGCCATGGACACCACCGAGGGCCTGCGCCGCGGCGACACCTTCGAGGACACCGGCGGGCCCATCCGGATCGCCGTCGGACGCAAGACCCTGGGCCGGATGTTCAACGTCATCGGTGCACCGATCGACGGCAAGCCGGCGGTGACCGACGCTCCGATGGCGCCCATCCACCGCTTGGCACCACCGATCGACGAGCAGTCCACCGAGCAGGAGGTGCTCGAGACCGGCATCAAGGTCATCGATCTGATCTGCACCTTCAGCAAGGGCTCGAAGATCGGGCTGTTCGGTGGCGCCGGGGTCGGCAAGACGGTGATCGTGCAGGAGATGATCAACAACATCGCCAACGAGCACGGCGGTTTCTCGGTGTTCGCTGGGGTCGGCGAGCGCACCCGCGAGGGCCGCGACCTCTACGGCGAGATGGAGGAGTCAGGCGTCCTCGAGAAGACGGCCCTTGTCTTCGGCCAGATGAACGAGCCGCCCGGGGCGCGCGCTCGCATCGCGCTCACCGGTCTCACCATCGCGGAGCACTTCCGCGACGAGGAGAACGCCGACGTGCTGCTCTTCATCGACAACATCTTCCGCTACACGCTGGCCGGAGCCGAGGTCTCGGCGCTGCTGGGCCGGATGCCCAGCGCGGTCGGCTATCAGCCGACCCTGGGCACGGAGATGGGCGACCTTCAGGAGCGCATCACCTCGACCAAGAACGGCTCGATCACCTCGGTGCAGGCGGTATATGTCCCCGCTGACGACTTCACCGACCCCGCCGTGGCCACCACCTTCGCCCACCTCGGATCGACCGTGTCGCTGAGCCGGGGGCTCACCGAGATCGGCATCTACCCCGCTGTCGATCCGCTGGAGTCGTTCAGCCGCGTCCTCGATCCCACCATCGTCGGAGACGAGCATTACCGCGTCGCCCAGGGCGTCAAGCGCGTGCTCCAGGAGTACAAGGAGCTGCAGGACATCATCGCCATCCTCGGCCAGGAGGAGTTGAGCGAGGATCAGAAGGTCACAGTGCAGCGCGCCCGTCGCGTTCAGAGGTTCCTCTCCCAGCCCTTTCACGTCGCCGAGCAGTTCACCGGGCGGCAGGGCAAGTACGTGCCCTTGGCCGAGACGATTCGCGGGTTCGCGGAGATCCTCGACGGCAAGCATGACGACCTCCCCGAGGATGCCTTCTACATGGTCGGCACCATCGATGAGGCCGTCGACAAGGCCAAGGAGCTCGGCGGCGGTGAGGACCCCTCGGCGCCCGACGACAAGCCCGCCGATGCCCAGCCAGCCGACGAGGAAGTGGAAGGATCGAGCGGCAGCGCAGCGGGCACGGAGGCGCCGGCGGCCGAGGCCAAGCCGGCGGCGGACGCAGAGCCAGCCGAGGCTGGTGGTGCCAAGGCGGACGCCGCGCCGAAGGCCGAGGCAAGGCCGCAAGCTGACGCAGAGCCTGAGGAGGGCGGCGGCGCCGGCCCACAGGCGGGTGCGCCGGCGGCCCAGGGCTAGGTGGCCAAGCTGCAGGTCGAGCTGGTCACCGCCGAGGGGCGGGTGCTCAGCGAGGAGGCCGACTTCATCAAGCTTCCGGGTCTTGGCGGTGACCTCGGCGTCCTGCCCCAGCACATCCCGTTGCTGACCCCGCTGCGGACCGGCGAGGTGATGGTCCGCAACGAGGGTCAGGAGCAGTTCCTGTTCGTGGCCGGCGGGTTCGTCGAGGTGCTGCCCGACCGGGTGGTCATCCTGGCCGACGTCGCCGAGAGGGCCGAGGACATCGACGAAGCCGGCGCCGAGGAGGCACGGCGCTCGGCCCAGGAGGCTCTCGCTCAGGAGCCGGGCGATCCCGAGGCGGCCGTCGCCCTGGAGCGGGCGATGTTCCGCCTGCGCGTCGCCGAGGTGCGACGCCACCCCGGCCGCCGGGAGCGCCGTCCGGAGTAGCCGCACTTCACTAGCGCGCACGCATCCTGTTGTTGCGCGGGTTGTGCTCCACCTCGGCGAGGCCGAGGGCTTCGAGCAGGGGCGGCATGTACATCCCGAAGCGGCCGCGGAGCCCCTTCTTGAGCCCGTACCAGCCGCCCACCGGGTTGCCGGGCGAGCGCCCCCACGCCTCGACGGTGCCCTCGGCGGCCGGCTTCTGCTCGTCGGCGCTGCCCAGCGGCACCCATCCGCCCTGCTCCTCGAGCCAGGCGTGCAGGTCTTCGATGGCGCTGAGGTGGTAGCGGAGCTGGGTGGAGCCCACCTGGCAGACGATCGCCGGTGGGTCGAGGGTGGGGTCGCGATACATCTGGTAGTCCGATGAGCCGCTCGGGGTCGCCAGCCGCCACGGATCCTCGGGGGTGCCCTGGCCTGTGCCTGCTGTGTCCGCCACCGTCGCCTCCTCCCGCTGCCGGTCTCATGCCTGGCGCGAGTGTATGTAGGCTGGGGAATGAATGGACAGCCCTCGCGGTCTCGACCTCGATGCGCTGGCGGCGTTCCTGGCCCCGCGCATCGCCGGGTTCGCCGGCCCGCTCAGCGCGTCGGTGATCGCCGGGGGACGGTCGAATCTCACCTACGCGGTGACCGACGGCCCCCACTGCTGGGTGGTGCGGCGTCCCCCCTTGGCCCACGTGCTTCCGACCGCGCACGACATGGCCCGTGAGTGGAAGGTGATGAGCGCCCTCCAGGGCACGGGGATCCCGGTCCCGGTGACGGTGGCCCTCTGCGAGGATCCGTCGGTCGTCGGCTCCCCCTTCTACGTCATGGACTTCGTCGAGGGGCAGGTGGTGCGCGAGCGCCTGCCGCAGAGCTGGCCCGACACTCGCGAGACCCGGCAGCGGATGTCTCGCGCGCTGGTCGATGTCCTGCTCGCCCTGCACGCGGTCGCGCCCGCGAGCATAGGCCTGGCCGATTTCGGCAGGCCGGCGGGCTTCCTCGAGCGCCAGGTCCGTCGTTGGTGGCAGCAATGGGAGGCATCCAAGACGCGCGACCTCGAGGCCATCGAGGAGCTGCACCGCCGCCTGATCGCCGGCCTCCCGGACCAGTCGGCGCCGGGGATCGTCCACGGTGATTACCGTTTCGACAATGTGATCTTCCACCCCGAGGATCCCGGCCGGATCAGCGCCGTGGTCGACTGGGAGATGAGCACCATCGGCGATCCGCTCTGTGACCTGGGATTGCTGATCGTCTACTGGGTGGACGATCCCGACGACCCAGCGGCCGGAGTCCACCCCGGGGCTCGCGGCAACCTCGGCGCGGGCTTCTTCACCCGCGACGAAGTGATCGCCGCATACCGGGCCGGCAGCGATCGAGATCTGTCCCACTTGGAGTGGTACATCGCGCTGGGCCATTACAAGCTGGCGATCATCGCCGAGGGGATCCACGCCCGCTTCCTGATGGGGATGACGGTGGGCGAGGGGTTCGAGACCATGGGCCCGGCGGTGCCGCTGCTCGTCGATCGCGCGCTCGCCAGGGCCGCTGCCTCAGGGCTGCCCGGGCTCGGCAGCTGATCCTGCTTCCCTACCGGTTGAGACAGCTCTGGACCGCGGCCTTGTAGATCGCGCCGGTGGGATCGGTGCTGTTGTTCTGGTTGAGATTTGCCTGGAGGAGGCATCGCTGCAGGCCGTTGGCCAGGGTCTGCTGGTCGCGGGCCTGCCTGCCGACACCGAGCGCCAGGAAGGTGATCGCCAGCTGAGCGGCAAGCACCACCAGCACCGCGGCGAGCAGGAGCAGCACGGGGCTCGGTCGCGCTCGGCGGGTGCGGGCCGCCCCAACGACGTCGTCGTCCTCGTCGGCCGCGGTGGCCGAATCCGCGGGCGACCCCGCGTCGATCCCGTCCGACGAGTCGCTCTCTGGCCCGGTTGGCTCAGTCGGCGCGGCAAGCTGGCTGTCGCCGTCTTCCGACCTGCCCGAGCGGCTCACGCCACTGTAACCTCGTCCAGCAGGTACACGTCCTGGACGGTGTTGAGGAGATCGATCCCCTCAACGAGTGGTCGCTGAAACGCCTTGCGCCCGCTGATCAGCCCGGCTCCGCCGGCCCGCTTGTTGATGACCGCGGTGCGCACCGCCTCGCCAAAATCACCAGCCCCGCGGGACTCGCCGCCGCTGTTGATCAGGGGCGACCGGCCGGCGAAGCAGTTGAGCAGCTGATAGCGCGTCAGGTCGATGGGGTTGTCGGTGGTCAGATGGTCGTAGACCGCAGCGTTGGTCTTGCCGAAGTTCAGCGCTGTGTAGCCGCCGTTGTTGGTGGGCAGCTTCTGCTTGATAATGTCCGCCTGGATGGTGACACCGAGATGGTTCGCCTGTCCGGTGAGGTCGGCAGCTGTGTGGTAGTCGACGCCGTCCTTCTTGAAGGCGTCGTTGCGCAGGTAGCACCACAGCACGGTCGCCATGCCCAGCTCGTGCGCCTGCGCAAACGCCTCGGACACCTCATTCAGCTGGCGCATCGCATCCTCTGAGCCAAAGTAGATGGTGGCCCCCACCGCCACCGCTCCCATCTCCCACGCCTGCTGGACGTCGCCGAACATCACCTGCACGAACCGATTCGGATAGGTGAGCAGCTCGTTGTGGTTGAGCTTCACGATGAAGGGGATGCGGTGCGCCCAGCGCCGCGCCACGGAGCCGAGAACACCCAAGGTGGAGGCGACCGCGTTGCATCCCCCCTCGACGGCGAGCTCGACGATCCTCTCACCGTCGAAATAGGCGGGATTGGTCGCGAACGAAGCAGCCGCGGAGTGCTCCACGCCCTGGTCGACCGGAAGGATCGACAGGTAGCCTGTGCCGGCGAGCCGGCCATGGTTGAAGAGCGTCTCGAGGCTGCGCAGGACCCGGACGTTGCGATCGCTGAGGGAGACCACTCGATCGACGAACCCGGGGCCGGGAAGTTGGAGCACGTCCTTGGGGACAGTCTGGCAGCGGTGCTGCAGCAGGGCGGTCCCCTCACTACCCAGCAGGCCCTCGATCCTGTCGAGGGAGGTGGTCGCCGCCGCCGTCGCCGTCACCGTCGCCATGCTCGTGTCTCTCCCGGTCTGGTGGTGATCCTGAGGTCCAGTGTGGCCGATCGGTGCGCCGATCTGCGCGTCCGCCCGCAGAACCGGACCTCGCTGGGATACGTTTACGGCGCTGATGGACCTCCTACGCATCGCCGGACCGCATCCGCTCGAGGGCACCGTGTCGATCTCTGGCAGCAAGAACGCGGCTCTGCCGGTGATGGCGGCCGCGCTGCTGACCGATCAGCCGCTCGAACTCCACAACGTGCCGGACATCGAGGACATCGAGGCGATGGCGACGATGCTGCGCCACCTCGGCGTGCAGGTCGACCGTCTCGCGCAGTCGTCGTGGCGGCTGCACGCCGCCCGGCTCGGAACAGTGCAGATCGGGGCTGACCTGACCCGGCGGATGCGGGGGTCCTTCCTGCTCTTCGGCGCCCTGATCGCGCGCAGCGGGGAGGCGGCCATCGCCCGTCCGGGCGGCGATGACATCGGCATGCGCCGTGTCGAGCAGCACCTCGAGGGTCTCCGGCTCATGGGTGCCAATGTCGACGAGCTCTCTGACATGTACACGGCCCAGGCTGCGCGCTTGCACGGGGCTCGCATCGACCTCGACATGCCCACCGTCACGGGAACGGAGAATCTCATCATGGCCGCGGTGCTCGCCGACGGCATCACCGTCATCGCCAACGCGGCGCGTGAACCTCACGTGTTCGATCTGGTCCGCTGCCTGGTGGGGATGGGGGCCCGGATCAGTGGTGCCGGCACTGAGTTGATAGTCATCGAGGGGCAGCCCAGCCTGCTCCACGGAACCACCCACAGCGTCACCACCGACTACATCGAGGCGGGGACGTACATGGTTGCGGCGGCCGCGACGCGCGGCCAGGTGGTCGTCGACAGGATGCGGCCGAGCGATGTGCGCTGGTTGATCAACAAGCTGCGCACCGCCGGCGCCGACGTCGTGGAGGGTGCAAGCCACGTGCTTGTCAGGGGCGGGCCTCTGCGGGCGGTCGATGTCACCACTTGGCCCCACCCCGGCTTCGCCACCGACCTGCAACCGCAGTGGGGCGCGCTGATGACCCAGGCGACCGGCACCAGCATCGTCAGCGAGGCGCTGTACGAGAACCGGTTTCGGCACGTGCCGGAGCTGATGCGGTTCGGGGCCCGGATCAGCGTTGAGGGTCGCAGCGCGATCATCGAAGGCCCGGTGCGGCTGACCCCGACGCGCGCGACCGTGCCGGACATCCGCTCGGGAGCCGCGCTGGTGATCGCCGCCCTCTGCGCCCATGGCACCACCGAGCTCGATGGTGTCTACCACCTCGATCGCGGTTACGAGGCCCTCGAGGAGAAGCTTCGTGGCCTCGGCGCCAACGTGGAGAGGGTGACCATCGCCGGCGACGGCGATGCCGCCCAGTTCGACCTCAGCGGCGTCGTCGGCGACTGAACGAGTGCTCGGCAAGAAGCTCGGGATCGACCTGGGCACAGCCACCCTTCGGGTGGTCACCCGCGGCGAGGGCACGCTCATCACCGAGCCCGCCGTGGTGGCGATGCGCGATGGAGAGGCAGCCAACAGCCTGCTGGGGAACGCGGCCTTCGAGGCGAGGGCGCAGGACCGCACCATCGTGCTCCGGCGGCCGCTCGATGGTGGGGACGTCCGCGACCATGCCGCCCTGGCCGCACTGGTTCAGCAGGCGGTCAATCGCGCTGTTGGCCGGCAGCGCATCTTCAAGCCGGACATCGTGATCGCGGTGCGCGCGGGGATGGACGGTGACGGCAGACGCAGCGTGCTCGATGCTGGGGCACGAGCTGGTGCACGCACCGTGTACCTCATCGACGCTGCCATCGCGGCGGCGATGGGGGCTGGGATCGCGATCACCTCTTCGCGACCTTACCTGGTCGTCGACATCGGGGCCGGAAAGACAGATGTCGCTGTTCTAGCGCTGGAAGGGACTGTCGCCGGCCGCTCCCTCCGTGGCGGAGGCGACCAGCTGTTCAGGGGTCTGGCGGCGCAGGTTGAGGCAACCCACGCCGTTGTCCTCGACCGCGACGAGCTGCGCTCCGCGGGGCGTCTCCTGGTGGCGGCAACCCATGAGGAGCGCACGGCCGAGATCGGGGGCGTCCTGCTCTCCTCGCACGAGCTGGCTCCGATGGTCTCGGACCATCTGCGACCTCTCGACCGCGCTCTCTTGGAGGTGCTCGAGGACACCCCTCCGGCCCTGCGCCGCGACCTGCGCAGCACCGGCCTGCTGCTCACGGGTGGGGGCGCCCGGCTCGAAGGCCTCGACCGTCATCTGGCGGGGGTGACGGGTTGCTCGGTGCGGGTGGCCGCCGACCCGGAGGGCTGCACCGTCCGGGGCACAGCTCTGGCCGTCGACAACCTCGACCTGCTGCGACGCAACTTCATGTATTTGCGTTAACAGGGGGCGGGCAGATCCCGCCCCCTCGCTGCGCTCGTCTTGACAGGGGGCGGGCAGATCCCGCCCCCTCGAATGACCGGAGTGAATCCGACCATTCTCACCCCCACCCTCGGCGCTCCTCGAGCGCCGCTGTCGCTGCGCGACGGGTCATGGCAGATCCCGCCCCCACGCTCAACCCCCACCCTCGGCGCGCCTCGCGCGCCGGCTCGCTGCGCTCGTCTTGACAGGGGGCGGGTGATCTGCTCGGCGGTTGGTGCCGTACACACCTCAGACAAGGAAGTATGTCCGCCGCCGGTGGATGTCTATAGGAGACGGCTTATGTTCGGAACGCGACGACTCTCCCTCACGGTGGGAGCCACGGCAGTGATGGCCACGATGGTGGCCGCATGTGGCGGAGACACCTCCTCCAGCTCTTCATCAGGTCCGGCGTCGAGCAGCGGCAGCCCGGCTGCCTCGACCGCGGCGGCTCCAGCCGCCGCCATCCTCAACCTCACCGGGGCGACCACCAAGGTCGACCTGGACGCGAGCACGGCGATGGTCCTGCAGCAGAACGGCGTGTCGGTGGCCCCAGTGGCGCCGGCGACAGCCGCCATGGCCAACGGCACAGTTGAGGTCAGCTTTCCGATCACCGCCGGCTATGCGGCGATCTACCCGATGACCAGCCTTCCCTTCGTTCGTGGCACGTTCAGCCACAGCGGCGGGATCACCTTCTCAGCCGGGGGCAAGACCCTGACCGCAACCGACTTCGTGGTCAATCCCGGCACCTCCACGCTGACCGCCACCGTCGGCGGCAAGGGTGTTCCGCTGCTCGACGTCGATGGCAGCCAGGTCAAGATGACCAGCGACTCCTCAGGCGTGCATCTCGACGGCGCCGTCGCCAAGCTGTCGACAGTGGCCGCGAGCGCCCTCAACAGCACCTTCGGCGTGTCGCTGTTCAAGCAAGGCATTCCTGTCGGCGTGGTCCACATCACCGCGATGGGAACAGCCGATCCGGGCGGCGCAGCATCGGCTCAGGTTGAGCAGCTGTCCGGGCAGAGCACGTCGGTCGACATCGATCCCGCCACCGCTGGGGTTCTTCAGAAGAACGGCGTGAGCGTGGCTCCGGTGGCCCCGGCAACCGCATCGATGGCCAATGGTGGGCTGACCGTCAGCTTCCCGATCACCAACGGTTACGTGGCGGTCTTCCCGCAGTCGAGCCTGCCCTTCCTCCGCGGCTTCATCAGCCACGACGGCGGCCTGACGTTCACCGCCGGCGGTAAGTCGATCACCGTGACCGACTTCATGGTCAACCCTGGCAACTCCGAGCTTTACGGCACAGTCGGCGGGTCGGGCGCGGTCGTTCCCCTGCTCGACATCGATGGCAGCAAGGTGGTCATGACCACCGACTCGGCGGGAGCCATCCACCTCGACGGCGCCGTGGCCAAGCTCTCGGCCACCGCCGCCAGCGCGCTGAACTCCACGTTCGGTGTGACCCTGTTCACCGCAGGCATCCCCCTGGGAGTGGTGCACATCATCGCAACTGCAGTGGCGGCGTAATCAACGACGCCTAGAATGGCCGGGCGCCCGCTGGCAACGGCGGCGCCCGGTCCATTCCCTTCGTGGCCATCTTCGTGGCCATCATCATGGCTCATTGCGAAGCCCCGTTCGGACGTCCCAGCCGAGGCGTTGTGGGCAATTCACGGCTCACCTCGCTGGCCGGAACAGTTCTCCTGGCGCTGATCACCCTTCAGGTGCTCAGCGCTCTGTTCTTTTTTACTGCTGACTTACAACGTCAGCCTCCGGTCGGGCCGCTCTACGACGTGGTGTGTCCCGTGCACTTCTTCGTCGGGTTCATGCTGATGCCCCTGATCGCCATCAAGCTGGCCAGCACGGGATACCGATTCAGCAGGTACGATCGAACCACCCATTGTCGATCAGTGGTCCAGCGGCACCGCGCGCAGCTCCGCGCAGGCGCAGCCGCGCTGCCCACCAACCTTCCCCACCAGATCCTCCAACGCGCCCCGCAGTGCTGCGGTGTGGCGCGCAAAGATGGCCATCACCTCATCCTGGGTCACCGCTGGATGCTCGGGGCGCTCCTCCACCCCCACGTCGTAGTCGGTCACCAGCGAGACGTTGACGTAGCAGAGCCCGAGCTCGCGAGCCAGGACCACCTCGGGGACCTGGGTCATGTTGATCACCTCGCCGCCCTCGGCACGGAAGCGCCGGGACTCGGCTCGTGTGGAGAACCTCGGACCGGGCACCACGACGACCGTGCCGTGCTCATGGACGGTGAACCCCGCGACGCGACAGGCCTGTGCGGCGAGGGGGCGCAACTCCACGCAGTACGGGTCTGCCATGGTGGCGTGAGCCACGTCGGGGCCGTCGAAGAAGGTACTGTGATGACCACCGCCGGTGTGGTCGATGAATTGGTCACAGATGACCACATCCCCGGGCGCGAAGTCGACACGAAGGCTGCCCACCGCTGACGGTGCGATGACTCGCTCCACGCCGATCGAGCCGAGCGCCCAGATGTTGGCGCGGTGGTTGATTCGATGCGGTGGGATGGTGTGGCCCTGGCCGTGCCGCGGCAGAAAGGCCACGTCGGAGTCTCCAATCCTGCTCAGGGAGATTGAATCGCTGGGGTCGCCAAAGGGGGTCACCACCTCTCTCGAGGTGCTCGACCCGGTGAGCCGATACAGGCCGGAACCACCGATGATGCCGATCGAGGCGTGGGTTTCGTCCACCGAGCGGTGATGATAAGAGGTCATGCTCAGATGATCCACGTGGCAAAGACTCCGCGTACCCTGTGACAGTGGACCTGCCGACGTACCCGTCTACCCACGCGGTTGCCGACCCTGGTCGCCCCCTCGATCGCTGGTTCGCTGAGCAGGGAGCTCCACTGGCCTACGACCTGGCCCGCCACGGCGACGCGCGATGACCTCCGTCGCCTCCGGTCACGGCGTAACGGTGGTCATCCCGACGCTCAACGAGGTCGGAAGCATTGCCGCGGTGGTCGAGCGGGTCCGGCTCGCGATCGACGCCCAGGTCATCGTCGCTGACAACGGCAGCACCGACGGCACCGCCGGTGTCGCCCGGCGCGCCGGCGCGGTGGTCGTTGAGGTCAGCCAACGCGGCTACGGGCACGCCTGCCTGGCCGGCGTCCAGGCCGCCGCCGGCAGCAAGGTTCTTGTCTTCCTCGATGGTGACGGGAGCATGGCCCCCGAGGACATCCCGCGCCTGGTCGCGCCGATCCTCGGCGGACGTGCCGACGTGGTCTGCGGCATCCGGCCGATCCAGAGCTCGGGGATGCCCCCACATCAACGGCTTGGCAACCGCGTCATCGGCCTGTTGCTGCGGCGGCATGGTGTTCGGCTGCCCGAGCTGTGTCCCTTTCGTGCGGTGCGCGCAAGCACCCTCCTCGATCTCGACCTCCACGGTTCGCGCTTCGCCTGGCCGGCGCAGATGCTGGCCCGCGCCGCAGGACGCGGCGCCCGGATCGAGTCCCTCCCTGTCGAGTACCGGGAGCGCACCGCCGGCCGCAGCAAGGTGGGCGGCTCGCTGCGCGGCTCGCTGGCGGCTTCGTGGGACATCTCTCGCGTCCTGATCGCCGAGCCGGTCGGCCCGGCGGCGCGGCGATGAACCTGCTCTGCGTCCTGGCCCGTGTGCCTTCGGCCGGGTCCGGCAAGTCACGACTGCGCGCCACCCTTGGCGACGCCACCACCGATCGACTGGCTCGTGCGTTCGTGGAGGACGTGCTCGACTGGCCACAGGACGTTGCCGACGGATTGTTGGTGGCCCACGCCGGCCCGGTCTCGCTGCTGCCCCCGGCCGGGTCGCGCGCGATCCTGGTTGCCCAGGTCGACGGCGACCTCGGCGACCGCATCGCCGCTGCAGTTGACGATGGCTTCGCGCGCGGGGCAACGCGTGTGGTGATCGTGGGCACCGACTGTCCCACCCTGCCGGCGGCGTTGCTCGCGGCGGCGTTCTCCGGGCTGTCCTACGCCCCCAGCACGGTCATCCCCGCGGCCGACGGAGGCTGGATCGCGCTGGGCGTCGACCGCCCACTGGGCAGGATCCTTGACGGCGTCACCTGGAGCAGCGCCCGCGCCGGGAAGCAGACCATCGAGGCGCTGCGAGCCGATGGCCGGCGCCCCCTCGTCCTCCCGCCGTGGTACGACATCGATGAGCCCGCCGATCTGGATCGGGTTGGGGCGGAGACCGCTGCTCTGGCTCGCGCGCCGCGCACCGCGGCAGCGCTGGCGGAGATGCGCTCCGGAGTCGGGTGAGAGGCCGGTGGTGGTGCGGACGCGTCCCCGTCATCCTCATCGTATCCCTGTGCCTGATCCTCTACACCGGGCACGATGTACTCCGCTACCTCAGCTACCACGCCACTGCGTACGACCTCGGCTTCTTCGATCAGATCGCCAGCAACCTCAGCGCGGGTCGCGGCTGGACGAGCAGCTTCATCGGCTACGACTTCCGCGGCCAGCACTGGGAGCCCATCCTGTTGCTCTGGGCGCAGCTGGACCGGCTGTTCGCCAGCCCGATCTGGCTGCTGGTCATCAACAGCGTCGCCCTGGGGCTGGCGCCGTTGGCGGCATGGCGACTCGCCCGCTGCTGGCTGGGGACGGACAGCGCTGCCCCCCCGATGGCCGCGCTGGCCACAGCGCTGAGCCCGCTGGTCCTCCGCACTGCCGGTTTCGACTACCACAGCGAGGCGCTCACGCCGCTGTTGGCCCTGCTTGCGCTGGAGGCGGCGTCTCGCCGCCGCTGGCTGGCTGTCGCCGCCTGCTGCGGGGTGCTGATGTTGCTCAAGGAGGACGCCTTTCTGGTTGTGGCCGGCATCGGCTGGCTGATCTGGCGAGCGGATGGGCGCAGATCCGGCCTGCTCCTCTCGGCGGCGGCGATCGCAGGCTTCGTGGCGGTGGTCGGTGTGTACATGCCGGGGATCCGCCACGGACAGACAGGCGACCTGGTGGCGCGCTATGCGTACCTCAGCGCCGACGGCCACGCCGCCGGCCCCTCCGAGATCCTCGCCGGCATGGTGGTGCATCCGGGCACCTGGCTGGCCCATCTCACCACGGCGGCGCCGCTGCAGGGTCTGGCTCTGGCGCTGGTCCCGCTGGCCTTTCTGCCGCTCCTGTCGGGGTGGGCGGCGCTGGCCCCGGTCCCGCCCCTGGCGGTGGCACTGCTCGCCAATGACCCGACGCAATCGTCCCTTCTGCTTCACTACGGTGCCGAGGTCTTTCCGCTCCTGCTCGCCTGCGCGCTGTTGGGCTGGCGGCGGGTGGAGGCGTGGGGCCTGCCCCAGCGCGTGCCCGCGCCACGCGCAGCGGCTGCGCTGTTGGTGACAGGAGTGATCGCCGCGGTGCCGCTGACCGTCGACCTCGGCCTTCGCGCCCGTGAGTTCAGCGGACTCGAACGCCACGCGGCTGTACAAGCACTGATCGACCGGGTGCCGGCCGGCGCGGGAGTGGCCGCATCGTCGGAGCTGGTCGCCCATCTCAGCGAGCGGGCGGACATCACCGAGGTCCCGGACATCAGGGGAGCGCGATGGGTGATCGTCGACAGTGAGCGGGCACCGAGCCTGCAGGCTCTCGGCGCCGGCTATCAGGCCACCGTCGACCAGCTGCCCGGCCAGTTCCACGTGGTTGCCTCATCAGCCGGCGTCACCCTCTGGGAGCGCTCATGACCGCCGTCCGAGCCCTGGTCACCGGCGGAGCCGGCTTTGTGGGCTCGCATCTCGTCGATGCCCTGCTCGAGGATGGCCTGGATGTCACCGTGCTCGACAACCTCGACCCCCAGGCGCACGAGGGCGGGGTGCCGCGGTTTCTCAACGGCGCGGCCCGCCACATCGCGGGCGATCTCCGCGACCGCGACTCGGTCGCGACCGCGATGGAGGACGTCCAGGTGGTCTTCCACCAGGGCGGGATGGTGGGCAACGGCCAATCGATGTACGAGATGGCCCGATACATCGACGTCAACGCGCGCGGGACCGCGGTCCTCATGGAGGAGGTGCTCCGCCGCCGGGACAGGGTGCGGCGGGTGGTGGCGGCGAGCTCCATGGTGGTGTACGGCGACGGTGCCTACGAGTGCCAGAACCACGGCGTGGTGTCCGCGCTGCCCCGTGCGGCGGCGGACCTGGACGCCCGGCGATGGGAGCCTCGGTGCCCGTGCTGTCGCGCCTTCGTGCAGCCGGCGCCCACCGCCGAAGACTTCCTGCTGCGTCCCACCTCGCCCTACGCCATCGGCAAGCTGGCCTGCGAGCAACTGGTGCTGGTCACCGGCGAGGCGCACGGCATCGAGTGCGTGGCCCTACGCTACCTCAATGTGTACGGGCCGCGCCAGGCGCTGGGCAATCCCTACACCGGCGTGGCGGCCGTCTTCTGCACCCGCCTGCTGGCCGGTCGCCCACCGCTGATCTTCGAGGACGGCGAGCAGCAGCGCGACCTCGTCCACGTCGATGACGTGGTCTGTGCCAACCTTCGGGCGATGAGCTCGCCCAAGGCAGTCGGTCAGGCCATCAACGTCGGCACCGGCACGTCCCTGACCGTGCGAGCGCTGGCCGACACTCTTGCTCACGCGCTCGCGCCTCAGATCGAGCCGGAGATCAGCCAGCGCTGGCGTGCCGGCGACATCCGCCACTGCTGGGCAGACACCCGACGGGCCCGCGACCTGCTCGGCTTCGTCGCGCAGACCGACCGCAGCGATGCCCTCCGCCGGCTGGCCGAGTGGGTGGCCGGCGAGGCGCCGATCGATCGAACCGAGGCGGCGATGGCTGAGCTGAGCGCCCGAGGGCTGATCCGATGAGGCTCGCTGCTCTCGCGGCCAGCGCTCTGCTCGCCGGCTGCGGGTCCGCGACCACGCACCCCGTCCCGACCACCGTCCCCACCATCACCCTGGGCACGCAGACCTTCGCCCTCGACCAGCTCGCTGCCTCCCCCGACGACGGCAGTGGCACCCATCTCCTCTACGCGGTGGTCCGGGTCACCACCACCTCCACCCAGTACACCGCCCACGAGGCCCGGTTCACCCTCGTCGATGCCAGCGGCCACAGATACGGCACTGACTGTCCTGCCACGGAGGCGCCGGCGGCCTCGGCGTCCCCGGCAAGACCGAGCCGCTCGAGGGCTCGCGGTTCCAGGCGCGCAACCCCACCGCATCGGTTCTTCGACGTGGTCAGGGCCGCCCGGGAGTCGAGCCTTCGCGCCTTGACCGACGATCAGGTCTGGGCCGCCATCGCGGCGGAGCTGGCGGCCAACGGAGTTGACCTCGGCGACCACCGCCTCGGTTTCGAGAACGCCGCCTCGGCGTCAACCCGCTCGCCGAGCGGGGCAGGCAGCTCGGGATTCTTCCCGCCCGGTCGCTGATCACCCGCGTCGCGCCGTCGTGTAGGCGGCAGCGAACAGAGCGGCCAGCATCTGGTCGCCGAGCGGGCTGGGGTGGAGGCCGTCAGCAGCGATGTCCTCGGGATTGGTGGTGAGCACATCGCTGTGGGCGCGAACATCGACGAGGGTCGCCCCCTCGCGCGCCACCACCGCGGTGATGGCCGCGTCGTACGCGTCCACGGCTGCGTCCACAGTGGCCTGTGGAGGGATGGTGATCCCTGCCGGCAGCGGACAGTGGGCCGGCCCTGTGGCCTGGCCCTGGCACGCCTTAAATGCCGGAAGGCTGTCGATTGCCGGCGCGTTGCCGACCAGCACCCGGGCCCGCCCATCCTGGCGCAGGGCGTGGACGATGGCGTCGAGGTTGGTCCCGAAGTCAGTGGGTGACACGCCGTTGACGAGGTCGTCGATGTTGAAGAACACAGTCACCACGGTGGGATGCACCGCCAGCGCCTGGGGAACCTCGCTGTACAGCGCGGCGGCAGTGGTGATGCCGGGCACGGCGAAGTTGTAGTAGGTGCCCGCGCGGGGCAGGACCATGTTGAAGAACAGCTGGGGCCACGCGAACCGGGCCCGCAGAGCGATGTCGTTGAGGCCGGTCCCGACCGTCTCGCTGGCACCCAGTGCGGCGTACACCACCGGCTGCCCGCCCTCCGGGATTGGCGGTCCGGTGGGCAGCGGAGGCGGGCCGCCGGCACACCCTGCGCAGGCGGCCGCGATGGCGACGCTGATCACCGCAGTCCAGCGCCTCACAGCGCACCGACCGCTTCACGAGCCGGCAGACGGGCAGCTCGCAGGGCCGGCCAGGCGGCTGCCAGCAGCGACAGCAGCAGCGAGCCGACCACCCCGATCAGGGCGGTGAGCAGCGGCACGCCGCCCAGCGAGACGTTGCTGAGACCCTGCTCCACCAGGTAGCTGTCGACCACCTGAGCGGTGATGGTGACCGCGGCCAGCCCGAACAGGGTGCCGAGGATGCCGCCGATGCCGCCGACCACGAACGCCTCGGCGAGGAACCAGCGGAGGATGTCGCCGTCGCGGGCGCCGATGGCCTTGAGGATGCCGATCTCGCGCCGCCGCTCACGCACCGCCGCCAACAGGGCGTTGGCGATGCCGAGAACGGCGATGACCAGGGCGATGGTGCCGATGGCTCCGAGCACGATGTCGACCACGTGCAGGTAGCGTTGTGTGGACGCCACCAGGTGTTCCGGGGCGCTGTTGGCAAAGCCGAGCGTGGTGATCTCGGCGCGCACCTGGTGGACGTCGTTGAGCGAGTCCGCGATCACGATCAGGCTGGCGTACGGAGAGCTCGGCAGCGGGATCCCGATGCTGTTGCCGTCGACGCCGCCGAGCTGCCAGGCGCGATCCGCCGAGGCCAGCTCCTGCGCCCCCAGGAGATCGCCGCCAGCGGCGTTCTGCGCCACCACCCCGGTGATCGCGGCGCGCGTCCAGCGTCCGCGCACCACCCCGCCGCCGGCGTCGACCACCTGGGGCGCACCGATCTCGATCACGACTCCGAGGACTGTCTCCGGGTGCTTGATGTCGAGTTGGAGATGGTCGAAGTACCCGGCTGTCACCACCACCTCCGACGTCGAGCCCGCCGATGGCAGGCGGCCGGCGAGGACGGTGATGGGAAGCTGGCCGGACGACTTGAGGTCGACGCCGACGAGGTTGTCGGCGAACGGCCGCGGCAGGCGACGATCGGGATCGTCACCGGTGAACGATGGGATCGAGCCGCCCAGCGGGGGCGGCACCACGAAGACCGCCTGGCTGAGCACAGTCTGGATCGAGCTGACCCCGGGGGCGTTCTGGATCGCGTTGACGGTGGCCAGGGTGATCGGGTTCACCTCACCTCCCTGAGCGGAGTCAGTGCCCAGCTGGGCGCTGGTGGCGGCAGCGGGGAGGACGGCGATGGCGCTGGTGGGGCCGCCCTTGCCGAGCTGACCGATCACCTGGGTGTCGGCGACCTGCGCGATCGCCACCAGCGCCACCAGCAGCCCGCTGCCCAGCGCGACTGCCAGGATGGTGAGCACTGTGCGCGCTGGCCGGCGGGTGACGCTGCGGACCGCCAGCGCGATCCCGTCTCGCCAGCTCACGGCGCCACCACCCCGTCACGGAGCTGGAGCCGGCGATCGGCGCGCGCGGCAACCAGGGCGCTGTGGGTCACCACCACCAGCGTGCAGCCACGCTCCTCGCGCAGCACATCGAGCAGGTCGAGGATGCGCACGGCGGCCTCGTCGTCGAGGTTGCCGGTGGGCTCGTCGGCGAGCAGGAGCGGGGGCTCGTTGACGATGGCGCGCGCGATCGCCACCCGCTGGCGCTCCCCGCCACTCAGGTGCGACGGCCGATGAGTCGCGCGGTGGCTGAGGCCGACTGATTCGAGGGCTTGGTCGGCTCGCTGCCGCCGTGCTGCCATCGGCACTCCGGAGAGGCTCATGGCCAGCATCACGTTCTCACGGGCGCTGAGCACCTCGACGAGGCCGAAGTGCTGGAACACGAAGCCCACCACCGCCCGCCGGTACGCGGCCAAGGCCCGGCCGTGCACCCCGAGCAGGTCGTGCTCGCCGACACTGAGCTGTCCGCTTCGGGGTGCCTCCAGACCGCCGAGCAGGATGAGCAGGGTGCTCTTGCCGGCGCCGGACGGTCCCTGCAGGGCGACGTGGCTGCCGGCGTCGATGTCCAGGTCGACGCCGCGGAGAACCGCAACGCCATGCCTGCCCCGGCCGTACGAGTGGGTGAGGGCGCGGGCGTGGACGGCCACTCCACGGGCTGGAGCCTCGGGGGCGACAGGCGCCTGAATCATCTACCCAATCAAAGCGCAGTCCGGCTGGGGATCGCCCTCCTGCTCGTGGGCCGCTGCCTAGAGCGCGCTCTCGATCCCGGCGAGAACGTCGTCGACACGAATCCGGGCCAGGGTGGCCGCGCCATGCTCGTCGGGGAGTGCCTGCACCACTCGATGCTCACGGCCTGCCGGGGCCCGCCGCCGGCCATCGGTGGGGCCGAACAGACCCACAGAGGGAGTGTCCACAGCGGCCGACAGGTGGAGGAGGGGGGTGTCGGCCGCGATCAGCAGGTCACACCTGGCGAGCACGGCCGCGGTCGTGGCCAGGTTCAGCTCCCCACAGAGATCGACGGTCTCAGCGGCGAGATCAATGCACATCGCGTCCACTGCCGCGCGGTCGCCGGCGTCGCCGAGGAGGATCACGCCAGCCCCGTGGCGTGAGGCCAGGCGGTTGGCGAGATGGGCATATCTCTCCGGCGCCCAGGCGGTGACTGGCTCATCGGAGAATCCGTTGGCAGGGGCGATGGCCACCAGCAGGCGCCCGTCGCCGACCCCATTGCTGAGCAGCAGCTGCTCGGCGACGGCGCTCGAGGCAGCGCCGGGCGAGAAATGGGCAGCCGCTGGGATGGGATCCATGCCCAGCGGCCCGAGCAGCCCCAGCCAGGCGAGCGTGCGATTCTCTCCGGCCCGACACGGCACGCTGTCGCTGAGCAGGCGCTCACTGACTCCGCCGGCACAGCCGATCCGACGGGGCACTCCCGACACGTACACCGCGGTCCGCACCGCGGCGGCGTCAGTGCACAGCATGGCGATGTCGACCCGCCGCCGCCGCAGCTGTCGCCAGAGCCGCGCCAATCCGAGAGGGTGCCCCCGGTTGCCCAGCGCCGGGACCGTGATCACCTCCACAACGCCGGCCAGGTCGCGCGCCATGTCCCCGGCGGTCGGGGGGCAGGCAACCACGACAGGACTGCCGGTGGCCACTGCAAGCGTGGCGATCAGCGGTGCTGCCTGCAGCGTCTCCGTCATCCCTCCGGAGATCACGACGACGACATTCACTGTGTTCAACCCTACCGTTCTTCAACCATCGTGCACGTGTTGGTGTCGTGGCCAGCGCATTCTGTGCGCGCTCATATACTGCCGTGTATCCATGTCTCGCGAACTCAGCGGCCGCGACCTGTTGAGCATCTCCGACCTCGGCCGCGACGAGATCGACGAGGTGCTCGCGGTCGGGCTGCGGGCCAAGAGTGGCGGCGACCTGGGCGCGCCGCTGGCGGAACGCAATCTGGCGCTCATCTTTCAGCGTCCCAGCAACCGCACTCGGGTCTCGTTCGAGGTCGCCATCAACCGCCTGGGCGGCCATCCCATCGCTCTCTTCGGCGACGAGATCCGCCTCGGCGAGCGTGAGAGCGCCACCGACATCGCCAGGATCCTCGATCGCTACGCGGACGGCGTGATCGCCCGGCTGGTGTCGCAGCGCGACCTCATCGCCATCGCCGGCGCGATGCGCGGGCCCGTGATCAGCGCCATGACCGACGTCGAGCATCCGTGTCAGGTCCTCGCCGACCTGATGACGGTGCGCGAGGTCACGGGCCGAATCGCCGGGGCCCGCGTCGTCTACATCGGCGATGGCAACAACGTGTGCACGTCGTGGCTCTACGCGGCAGCGATCTGCGGAGTGGATCTGCGGGTGGTGTGTCCGCCGGGCTACGAGCCCAGGGAGTCGGTGCTCGACGGTGCTGCCCGTCTGCGGGGGAACGGCACCGGCTTCAGCGTTGGCCACGATCCCACCGCGGTGCTGGGAGACGCCGACATCGTCTACACCGACGTCTGGACCAGCATGGGGCAGGAGGCCGAACAACAGCGTCGTCGCGAGGATTTCGGCCACCTGCAGGTGAACGAGAGGCTGCTCTCGCTGGCGCCCTCATCCGCCAGGGTGATGCACTGCCTCCCCGCGCATCGCGGAGAGGAGATCACCGCTGCCGTGCTCGACGGCCCCTCATCGGTGGTCTTCGATCAGGCGGAGAACCGGCTCTGGGCACAGATGGCGCTGCTCTCATTGCTGTTCGCAGGGGCGCCGCGACCACGCACGAGCACCGCGGCTGTGCTGTCGTGAGCACCGTCTGGCGCGACGTCCTGATCTTCCTGCAGAACATCGGTTGGCGTGACGTCCTGGACATCGTCGTCGTCGCGGTGCTGCTGTATCAGCTGCTGAAGTTGATCCGCGGCACCCAGGCGGCCCAGTTGCTCGTCGGCGTGGCGGTGCTCGCCGTCGTCGGTCTCGCCGCCGAGGCGCTCAACCTGCGGCTGCTGCAGTTCATCTTCAGGAACGGCGGCCAAGCGATCGTCATCGCCGCCGTCATCTTGTTCCAGCCCGAGCTGCGCCGTGCGCTCGACCAGGTGGGTCGCCTCGGCCCGGTGCGGTCGCTGCTCGGCCATCACGGCGGTGAAGCCGCCCAGCGGGTGGTGGACGAGGTGATCCGCGCCGCCGGCTCGCTCAGCGAGCACAAGACCGGCGCGCTGATCGTATTCGAGCGCGAAACCGGGCTGGCCAACATCGCCGGCACCGGCGTGCGCATCGACGGCCAGGT
Organism: Candidatus Amunia macphersoniae; assembly: GCA_016464795.1. GTDB lineage: Bacteria > Chloroflexota > Dormibacteria > Aeolococcales > Aeolococcaceae > Aeolococcus > Aeolococcus macphersoniae. Next base: position 52,358 of record JAEKNN010000062.1, read on the forward strand.
CACCGCCGAGATGCTCGCCACCATCTTCATGCCGGGAACCTCGCTGCACGATGGCGCGGTGATCATCCGCGACACCAGGCTGGTCTCCGCCGGCTGCGTGCTCCCTCTCGCCGACACCATTCCCGGAGTGGGCCGGATGGGGACCCGCCATCGCGCTGCGGTGGGCCTGACCCTGGAGAGTGACGCGGTGGTGCTCATCGTCAGCGAGGAAACCGGCCTGATCAGCGTCGCCCAGGCCGGCGGGATCACCCGGGGGCTCGATCTCAACGGGTTGCGCGACAGGCTGACCAACCTGGCTGGCGTGGAGGGCCACGCGCGCCAAGGTGTCGTGCCGCGGCGGGCGGTGCTCCGTGCGATCCGCCGGAGAACTCCATCGTGAGGCTCCCCGCCTTCGCGACCCGCAACCTCCGTCTCAAGGCATTGGCGGCGGCGTTGGCGACGGTGATCTGGGCCGGGGCGGTGTACGCGAGCAATCCCCCGGACACCCGCTCGGTCACCCTCGCTGTGCCACAGGATGACGCGCAGGTGTCGCCGTACGTTCTGGTGCACCACATCGGCGACCTGGTGGTGCGCGTCGCCGGCACTCGAGAGCATCTCAGCGCGTTCCTCCCCAACGACATCGTTCTCAGCGTGAACTACAAGGCGATCACTCACCCGGGGCTTCAGCAAGTCCCCGTATCGGTGGTCAACAATGACCGCGACGTCATCCTCGACAACCCGCCGACCACTGTGGCCGCTGAGGTCGATCACCGCGCCTCTGCAACAGTTCCGGTCACAGTCGTCGTCAGCACGACACCCCCGCAAGGCTACGTTGTCACCGACACCTCGACGGACCCCAGCACGGTCACGGTGATCGGTCCACAGAACCAGCTGGCCGGTGTGCAGGCACGCGCCACCATCGACCTCGGCAACAGCAAGACCACTGTCCAGGCCGACGAGACCGTGCGGCTGTTCGACCGAGCGGGCCAGCAGCTGGGCAGCTTCGGCATCACCATCCTCACCATACCGGGACATACTCAGGGCACAGTACAGGTGAATGTCAGCGTGGCCGCCAGCCTGACGTCACGCGCCAGTGCGGTGCTGCCGCGGGTGGTGGGGACTGTGGCGCCCGGCCATCAGGTGGCGGGCATCACCCAGTCCCCCCTGACGGTGGTCGTCAACGGCCCTCAGGACCTGCTCAACACGCTCGACTCGATCCCCACCCAGCCGGTATCGCTGAACGGGCTACAGACAAGTCGCACCTTCACAGTGCAGATCGTCACGCCTGCCGGCGTCACCGCCACGCCCGGCACCGTGACCGTCACCGTGACCGTGGTTGCCGCCCCCCTGGGCACTCCCGCTGCCACCCCGGTCCCGAGCGCCTCACCCACCCCGAGCCCGTCACCCACGCCGTGACCGGGGCAGGAGGGGGCCTCTCGACAAGTAACCACCCCGAGCACGGAGTCGTTCAGATCTGACATGTGCGGGATCATCGGGTACTCAGGGCGCCGCCTGGCCGCCCCCGTCCTTCTCGACAGCCTGGAGCGTCTCGAGTACCGGGGCTACGACTCGGCGGGTATCGCGGTGCTCGACGAGGCCGGCGGGGCCACCGCGGTCGCCAAGAGCAATCGCAAGGTCGCCGATCTCGTCCGCCAGTTCGACACTGACGGCATGCCCCCCGGCCACACCGGCATCGGCCACACCCGGTGGGCGACCCACGGACGTCCCACCGTGCTCAACGCGCATCCCCACCGCGACTGCACCGGCCGGATCCACCTGATCCACAACGGCATCATCGAGAACTATCGCGAGCTGCGCGCCGAGCTGCTCGCCGCCGGCCATGAGTTCCTCAGCGATACCGACACGGAGGTGGTCCCACACCTGATCGAACAGCACTACTCGGGCGACCTTGCCCGCGCGGTGCGAACGGCGCTGCAGAGAATCACCGGCGCGTACGCGCTCGTGGTGATGTCGGCGGACGAACCGGGACTGATCGTTGGCGCTCGCCTCAACGCTCCGCTGGTGGTTGGTCTCGGCGATGACGAGGTCTTCGTGAGCAGCGACATCACTGCGCTGATCCCGTACACCAAGCGGGTCATCCTGCTCGGAGAGGGCGAGGTGGCCTCCGCATCTCCGCAGGAGGTGGTGATCACCAGCCTCGACGGCACCCGCGTGGAACCCCGGATCGTGGTCGTCGACTGGGAGGCGGAGCAGGCCCAGAAGGACGGCTTCCCGCATTTCATGCTCAAGGAGATCCACGAGCAACCGCAGTCGCTGGACGGCGCGCTGCGCGGGCGCATCGACGACTCGGGTTTCGTCGACCTGCCCGACGTTGCCCTGGACGACGACCACCTGGCGGCACTCGACCAGGTGACGATCGTGGCGTGCGGTTCGGCGTGGATCGCCGGCATGGTCACCAGGTACGCGATCGAGAAGCTGGCCCGCGTCCGCTGCGACGTGCAAGCAGCCAGTGAGTTCCGCTACGGCGATCCCCTGGTCGACGAGCGCAGCCTGGTGGTGGCCTACTCGCAGTCCGGTGAGACAGCTGACACGCTGGCCGCGGTGCGTGAAGCCCGCCGTCGGGGAGCCACCGTGGTCGCTGTCACCAACGTCGTCGGCAGCGCCCTGTCGATGGAGGCCGACGGCGTGATCTACATGCAGTCCGGCCCCGAGATCTGCGTCGCCGCCACCAAGACGATGGTCAACCAGATGGCCTGCGGGCTGCTCTTGGCGCTCCGCCTCGGTCAGGCGCGCGGGACGCTCGACGACGAGGAACATCGGCGCCTCACCGCCGCGCTGCTGGCGGCGCCGGCACAGCTCGAGCGAACGCTCGCGCTGGAACCGCAGCTCGCGGAGATGGCGCAGCGCTACTCGCACATGCGCAATGCGATGTACATCGGTCGGGGAATCAACTTTCCGGTGGCGCTCGAGGGTGCGTTGAAGCTCAAGGAGGTGTCATACATCCACGCTGAGGGCTATGCCGCCGGCGAGCTCAAGCATGGGCCCATCGCGCTGCTCGATCCCGACGTCCCGGTGGTGGCGCTGGCCACCCGCTCGCGCACGCTGCCCAAGATGGTCAGCAACATCCAGGAGGTCAGCTCCCGTGATGCGCCGGTGATCGCGCTGGTCACCGAGGGGGAGAATCCCTTCGACGACGGCTTCGTGCGCGACATCGTCGAGGTGCCCTTGACCGATGAGTTGACGTCTCCGCTGATCAACGTCGTGCCCCTGCAGCTGCTCGCCTATCACGTCGCCGTCGTGCGTGGTTGCGACGTCGATCAACCTCGGAATCTCGCCAAGTCGGTCACTGTGGAGTGAGCGGCGGCGTCGGCATCGACGTCACCTCCATCGCCCGGGTCAACCAGCTCCTGTCGCGGCGCCCCGAGTGGTCACGACGGGCCTTCACAGCCACCGAGCGCCAGGACTGCGAGGGTCATCCGCGGCGATGGGCGACGCGGTGGGCGGCCAAGGAGGCAGTGCGCAAGCTGCACGGCAGCCTCGGCCTGCCGTTGCCCGGGTTCGTGGACATCGAGGTGGTGCTGGCCGCCAGGGGCGCCCCGTCACTCCGACTCCACGGCGCGACCAGCCGCCTGCGGCTCTCGCTGTCCGACCAGGGCGACACCGCCGTGGCGGTGGTCACCGGGATGGCCGAACCATCGGTGTTTGCTGCCGTGCCTGGCCTCCTCCGCCTTGCCGACCGGCCGGACGACGCTCACAAGGGGACGTTCGGGACCGTGCTGGTGGTGGGCGGCGCGGTGGGCTACAGCGGGGCGCCCCTGATGAGCGCCAGCGCGGCGGCCAGGGGAGGCGCGGGCCTGGTTCGGCTGTGCGTCCCTGAGGCGATCTACCCGGTTGTTGCCGCTCAGACCCTCGAGGTGATGACCAACCCACTTCCGGACGCCGACGGCGGCATCGCGCCAGCAGCGCTCGAGGTTCTTCGCCGGCGTCACGCCGCCGGAGCAGCGGCGATGGTGCTCGGTCCGGGTCTCGGCCGCGCCCCCGGCACTGAGCGATTCGTCCTCGACATGCTTGGCGAGCTCCCGGCCCCCACCGTGGTCGACGCCGACGGGCTCAACATCGCAGCAGCTCATCACGTCGACTGGCGGGCGTGCGAGCAGCAGGTGGTGCTGACCCCGCATCCCGCCGAGATGGGCAGGCTCTGCTCGACGCCCACTGCCGAGGTGCAGGAGAATCGCCACCACCTGGCCGCCTCGCTGGCCCGTACCAGTGGAACTGTGGTGGTGCTGAAGGGCAGCGACACAGTGGTCGCCGCTCCGGATGGCCGTCTGCACGTCAGTGACCTGCGCGTGGTGGCGCTCGCCACCGGGGGCAGCGGTGACGTGCTCTCCGGCCTGCTGGGCGCGCTCATCGCCCAGGGCCTCGAGGCATTCGATGCCGCCGTCGCCGCCGTGTTCATCCACGGTGAGGCTGCCCTGGCGCTGCAGCACCGTCGCGGCCGTGCCGGGGTGCTGGCGCGCGATGTCATCGACGAGCTGCCCGCGGCCCAGGAGCGCGTCCGCCGGGTCGTCGAGCAGAGGCGGCCGCGGTGACCTCGCCCGCGCCCTCAGCAGCGCGCGGCCGTCTCTGCGCGGTGATCTTCGACATGGACGGGGTGCTGATCGACACCGAGCCGGCCTGGAGACGGGTTGAGATCGCGCTCTTCGGTTCACTGGGGCTTCACCTGAGCGAGGCCGAGTGTCGCCAGACCATGGGGATGCGCGTCCAGGAGGCGGTCCAGCTCTGGTACGAATGCCATCCGTGGCCCGGGATGTCGGTGGCCCAGGCGACCGATCAGCTCGTCGATGATCTGATCACCCATGTGCGAGAGCATGGCGAGCCCCTTCCCGGGGCGCTCGAGGCTCTCCGGCTGGTTCGCGGCTGCGGTCTGAGGTGCGCCATCGCCTCCTCGTCGCCGCTGCCCCTGATCGACGCGGTGGTGGACCGCCTGGGCATCGGCCGCGAGGTGGACGTTGTCTGCTCCGCCGTCAGCGAGGCACGCGGAAAGCCCGCCCCTGATGTGTACCTGCGCGCCGCCAGCCTGCTCGGGGTGGCTACCGCGTCCTGCCTGGCCATCGAGGACTCGGTGGCGGGGATCCTGTCGGCGCAGGCGGCCGGAATGCCGTGCATCGCCGTGCCTGACCCCCACACCGCCGACGACCCCCGCCTGGGAGCGGCAAGCCTGCTGCTTGGCTCGCTGCGGGAGCTCGATCGAGAGCGTCTCGCCTGGGTCGAGGCGGCCTATTTCGAGTAGATGAAGCCCTGGATCCCGGAGGAGTTGTCAGGCAGGATCCGGTTGCTGACCCGATCCCAGCCGCCTCCGTTGCCGGCGAAGTTCATCTCCGACATCTTGAACTGGCCGGCAGGGACCCCGGCCGCCGGACCGACCGCTTCCACGAAGCCGACGTGGCCGACGCTGCTGGCGCCGTCGCCTCCCGGCCAGAAGACCACCGCCGCGCCGGGTTGGGGGCTGTGGCCCACCGGGTAGCCGTACCGCTGCGCCTGGTAGAACCAGTCCCTGGCGTTGCCGCTCCAGGGGATGCAGCGTCGTGAGGCAACGTACCAGGTGCACTGGCCGTACGAGAAGTGGTCGCCACATGAGCCGCTGTTCGGCACCGACGCCGGCACGCTGCCCGACGCCGGCACGCTGCCCGACGCCGGCGGAGGCGCGCTGGCAGCCGCCAGCTGCTGGTCGAGGTTGGCGATCTGCGCGGCCAGATCACGGGCCGGGCCGCTGGCAGATTGGAACGCCGCGTTGCGTTGCTGCACCATCAGCAGCAGCCCGTTGCTGTTCTGCGCGAGCTGCTCCTCGAGGCCGGTGCTGGTGGCCACGTCGGTCTGGAGCTCGCTCTTGGCCTGAACGATTGCCTGCTCCTTGGCGCGGAGCTTGGCCTGGAGGTTCTTGACCTGCTCGGCCACGTGCGAGGTGCCCGCGAGACGATCCATTGCCTGGCTGAAGGTGGTCGAACTCAGAACCGCCGCAACCCAGGAGTTGGTGGCAGTGCTCTCGTAGCTCTGGCGGGTGAGCACGCCGAGCTGCTGCTTGGCCTTGGCGATCGTCGCCTCGTCGTCAGCGATCTGGCCGTTGAGGGCGAGGAGGTGGGCGTTGAGGGCGGTGAGCTGCTTCTGCGACGCCAGCAGTTGCGTCTGCGCGCTGGCGAAAGCTCGCTCGGCCTGGCTGAGCGACTCCGAGGCGCTGTTCTTGACCGGCTCCAGCGCCGCCAGCTGCGCAACCAGCTGGGCGCGCTGGCTGCGGAGCGTGTCCGCGTAGGTGCTCGCGGCCTGCCCCGTGGGAATGGCCGTGATGCCGCTGCCCAGCAGGACGCCACAGCCGACCACGGTCAATAGAAGCTTCTGAGTACCCCGCAAAGGTGCCCTCCGTTTCCCCGTGTCCGAGGCTGCGCGCGGCTGATTGCAAGGCGAGGTTGCGGACCCCGGGCCTCGGGGGACCATAGAGGGTCGGACCTGGGGATTGCAAATCGCATGCCCAGCGCGGCGGCGAGCAGGCGGCGGCTCCCTACAGTGGCCCTGACCATGTCTGACGTCACTGCTGTGGACCGTCGCTTCGGCGCCGGCGGGCCCACCCTCGCCGAGGTGGGGGAGACTGCCCTTCTCGACCACCTGGTGGCCATCGCGGAGGCCGAGGGGGGCGAGCATCGCGCCGCGCTCCGCGGCGACGATGCCGGGGTCTGGACACCCCGCGCCGGCCGGGACCTCGCCATCAGCATCGACGCGCTGGTGGAGGACGTCGACTTTCGGCGCCCCTGGATCACTCCGCGCCAGTTGGGCGGTCGGGCCTTCACGGTCGCGGTCTCCGACCTGGCTGCGACCGGCGCCGACGCCGAGCATTGCCTGGCCACCCTGTGTGCCCGGCCGTCAGAACAGCTCGACGATGTCCTGGGCATCCAGTACGGTCTCTGCGCGGCGGCGGCGGCGGCGGGGTGCGCGGTGACGGGAGGTGACGTCAGCGCCATCGATGGTCCGCTGGTCATCGATGTCTGCGTCGTCGGCAGCCTGCCCGCGGGCCGGGCGCTGCGACGTTCGGCCGGTCACATCGGTGATGCGCTCCTGGTCACAGGCGTTCTCGGTCGTGCCGCCGCCGGGCTGCGGCTGCTGAGCGGCGGCGCCGAGCCGACGTCGGCCGTGGAACGGGCCTGGGTCGCCGCCCAGTTGGAGCCGCAGGTGCGTCTGCGCGAGGGCAGCGCACTTCTCAGCCACGGAGTTCGCTGCGGAGCAGACATCAGCGACGGCCTCGTCCTCGACACCATGCGCACGGCGCGCGCCAGTGACTGCGCGGTGGAGCTGTGGGCGGCCGCGCTCCCTGTCGATGCCGAGCTGCGCGCGCGTTTTGGCAATCAATGGCTGGAACTCGCGATCGCCGGTGGTGAGGACTTCGAGCTCGTGGTCGCCGTGGCCGAGGCCGAGGTCGACGCCCTGCTGCAGCAGTGGCCCGCGGAGCTGGCAGCGCTGACCAGGGTCGGATCGCTGCGGGCGGGGAGCGGCGTCCACCTCCTCGACGCCGCCAACGGTGCCGAGCTGCCTCTGCCACGCAGCAGCGCTGGGCACTTCTGATGGCACGCTCATCGCCGAGGCTGACCAGCGACTCGCCGGCTGTCACGGAGGCTCTCGGCGCCGGGCTGGGGGCGGCTCTCAGAGCCGGCGACGTGATCGTCCTGACCGGAGTGCTGGGCGCCGGTAAGACCTGCCTGGTGCGCGGCGTGGTGGCCGGCGCGGGCGGCGACCCCGTCGGTGTGCGCAGCCCGACGTTCGTGATTCACCAGCCCCACCGATGCTCTTCCCTGACGGTGCACCACGTCGACCTCTACCGGCTCGGCGGCGGAGCGTCAGTGGACGTGCTCGACCTCGACAGCGCGCTGCAGGGTGGGGCCGCTGTCATCGAATGGGGTGAGTACGCCGATCTGTCGCGTTTCTCTCCCGCCAGCCTGTGCATCGACGCCCCCGGCCCGGGGCCCGACGACCGTGTGCTGTGGCTCGTCGATCCCGCGTCGGCGCACTTGGCCCGGGCCTGGCGTGCGTTGTCGCAGAGCCGGCAGGCGGCGACGTGATCGTGATCGCTCTCGACACCGCGTCGCGGACATCGGCTCTGGTGCTGCGCACCGACGGTGCCGGCACCATCCAGGCGGAGCGCCAACTTCCCGGGGGTGAGCTCGACCGCCGCCTTCCCGGGGCCATCGCGGGGCTCATCGATGGCGGGGTGGACGCGGTCGTGGTCCTGACCGGGCCCGGCTCCTACACCGGCGTCCGCGCCGGCATGGCGGCGGCCCTGGGACTCGCCTCCGCGCGGGGACTGCCGCTGCACGGGCTTGGCAACCTGGTGGCGATCGCCGCGGCGGTGCGGAGCGGCGACGCGAGCAGCTTCGTGGCCGTCGCCGACGCCGGCCGCGGGGGGCTCTATGTGGCCAGCTTTCAGCCAGGTGATGGTGGGCCGGAGCAGGTGTCGGGGGTGCGGCGGTGTCACGCCGCCGAGCTCGGTCCAGGGGTTCGGGCATACACCACAACTCCCCTCGAGAGCCTGGAGGCCGAGCGACTTGAGCCCCGCGTGGCGCTGGCCGCCGCGGTGCCGCGCGCGCTGGGGTCCGCCCCCCTTGGTGTCGCCGGTCTGTCCGCCATCCACGCGGACCCCTGTTAAACTCGGGTGTCGGATCAGCAGTCCCGGTGAGTGTCATGCAGGTCGTCCCGCGCGTCGCCGTCGAGCGAATGCGCCAGGAGGACATCCCGTCCGTCCAGGCCATCGAGCGCGACATCTTCCTATCCCCATGGCCGCGCAACGCGTATGCCACCGAGCTCGCCCAGAACCGCCAGGCCTCGTACATCGTGCTGCGTGAGGACGGCCAGCTGGTGGGCTACGCGGGCCTTTGGAAGGTGGTCTACGAGGCGCACGTCACCACCATCGGGGTGCGTCGACGCGATCAGGGCAAGGGCTATGGCAAGACCTTGCTCGCCGCCCTGATCCAACGCAGCTACGACCTGGGGGCGCGGTGGCTGACGCTCGAGGTCCGCGCCGGCAACGACCACGCCATCCGCCTGTACGAGTGGTTCGGCTTCAAGTCGATCGGCCGCCGGCGCGGCTACTACACCGACAACGGCGAGGATGCGGTGATCATGTGGAGCGACAGCATCCACGCTCCCGCGTTCAAGCGCCGCTTCCTGGAGATCTTTTCGCACATCGAGGTCTCGGGCATCGGCAGCGCGCCATCGAAGGAGTACCCGCTCTGAACTTGCTCGCGGTCGAGACCTCCTGCGACGAGACGGCGGCGGCGGTGGTGCGTGACGGCAGGGAGGTCGTCAGCAGCGTGGTCTCCTCGCAGATCGCTCTGCACGCCGTCCATGGTGGGGTGGTTCCGGACCTGGCGGCTCGCGCCCACCTCGAAGCGATCGGACCGGTGGTCGACGAGGCGCTGGCGGGGTTGGCAGGAGGCTGGGACGACGTTGATGCCGTGGCGGTCACTCGAGGTCCCGGGCTGGCGGGGTGCCTGCTGGTGGGAGCTCTGTACGCGCAGTCGGCGGCGGTGGCGCGGGGCCTGCCGATGGTCGGCGTCTCGCACATGGCCGGGCACGTGTACAGCGCCTGGTTGAGCGATCCCAGCCTCGAACCGCCCTACCTCGCCCTGGTGGTGAGTGGCGGCCACAGTGACGTCGTGGCCCTGCGCGACCATGGCGATGCGGTGCGGCTGGTGTCGACGCGTGACGACGCGGCCGGGGAGGCGTTCGACAAGGCGGCCCGTCTGCTCGGTCTCGGCTATCCTGGCGGCCCGGCGATCGAGCGCAGCGCGGCGGCGGGCGATCCCTCGCGGTACCCGCTGCCGCGCACCCGCGTGGCCGGTGCGATGTCGTTCAGCGGCCTCAAGACGGCGCTGCGATACACAGTGCGCGACCTCGGCCTCACCGCCTTGACGGACGAGGGGACGCCGCGTGACCCGGCGGTGGTTCACGATCTCGCCGCCTCTTTCCAGCTCGCCGTGGTCGACCAGTTGCTGCACTCTCTGGCCACAACTGCCGATCGCGTGCACGCCACCCGGATCGCCGTGGTCGGCGGGGTCGCCGCCAACTCAGCGCTGCGGGCGGCGGTGCAGCAGCATTTCACCGGGCTGCCGGTCACCCTGCCGCCGCTGTCCCTGTGCACCGACAACGCGGCCATGATCGGTGCAGCGGGGTGGCAGCGACTGCGTCGGTGCGGACCGGACCTGCCTGGAATCGCCGTCGATCCGACCCTCGACGAGTACGCCTGAACCCCGATCGGGCAGCCGACTACCATCGCGGAGTGAGCAGCACCGACGCTCCCCTGGCGCGCTCGGAGGTCACCGACCGCTACCTCGAGACGATCTACTACATCGAGCACGAGGGCGACGTTCCCAGGCCGGGTCGCATCGCCGAATGGCTGGGGGTCAGCCCTCCGACCGTGAGCGTCAGCCTGCAGCGCCTGGCCCGCGACGGCTGGGTGACCCTCGCCAACGACCGCAGCGTGCACCTCTCCGACGCCGGCAGGGTGGCAGCCGCCACGGTGGTGCGTCGCCACCGTCTCATCGAACGCTGGCTCACCGACGTGCTCGGCCTCGACTGGGCCACCGCCGACCGCGAGGCCGCCTCCCTCTCCCACGGTGTCTCGGAGGTGGTGCTCGAGCGGCTCGACGAGCACCTCGGGCGGCCGTCGACGTGCCCGCACGGCAACGTGATCCCCGGTCGCCGGCCACCCCAGGGGCGTCCCATGCTCCGCCTCGTCGAGCTTCCCTCGGGCGTCGAGTCGCGCGTGTTCCGGGTGTCGGAGGTTGCCGAGCACGACGCACCCCAGTTGCTCGCCGTGCTCCACGACGGCGGGCTGACGCCGCAGGCGCGGGTGTTGGTCCGCGAGCGCGGCGAGGGCCAGCTGAGACTCGTCGTCGACGGCCATCCCGTGGTGATCAGCGAGGGCGTGGCGGCGGCGGTCTGGGTCGAGTCACCGCCAGAGTGACACCGCGGTGCTTAGGTTAGGCTAATCTAAGCCGATGAGCTGGGCAGCGACCGCTGTGCTCGGAGGCGTGTCGGGCCTGACCATCATGCTCGGCCTGCCGATCGCACGATGGGGCCGGCCGGGCCCACGGCTGATGGCCTTCCTCACCTCGGCCTCGGTCGGGGTCCTCCTCTTCATCTTCTACGACGTCATCCGCCACGCCAGCGAAACCGTCGAGGTCCAGCTCGGCACCTCGACGGCGGCAGGCGTCGCTTTCGGCTTCCTGGTCGCCGCCGGGCTGGCCGTCGGCCTGTTCACGTTGGTGCTGTTCGAGCGGGTGTGGCGGCGGCGTCCCCTTCCCGCCGGTCCCGGCGCCATGACGGCGGTCGCAGAGACGACCCGGCTGCCCCTCGCCGCCCCCCTGCGCACCGCCCTCTTCATCGCCATCGGCATCGGCCTGCACAACTTCTCAGAGGGCCTGGCCATCGGCGAGTCGGCGGCGGCGGGTGCATACCGCTTCTTCCTCGTCCTGGTCATCGGCTTTGGCCTGCACAACATCACGGAGGGGTTCGGCATCAGTGGCCCGTTGCTCGGTCAGAGGCCGAGCTGGCGCTTCCTTGGCCTGCTCGGGCTGGCAGGCGGCGGCCCCACCCTCGCGGGCACCCTCGTCGGGTACGCGATCACCCGCCTGGGGGGCGCCACGTCGGTGGGGACCCAGGCGGTCTCGGTGCTCTTCCTGGCCCTGGCCGCCGGCGCCATCGTCTACGTCATCGGCGAGCTGCAGCACGTCAACCGCAAGATCGGCAGCCAGCAGATGGGAATGCTCGGCCTGCTCTGCGGATTCCTCGCGGGTTACGGGACCGACCTGCTGCTCAAGTCCCTCGGCGGCTGAGAACGAGGGGGGAACAGGTTCCCCCCTCGCCCACCCCTCCTCAGTGGTGTCGGTTCCGGCGACATGAAGTCGCCTGCGCCGACGGGCAGCCGCGGAGTTGCCAGGCTGGCACTCGCTGGGGTAGAGTGTTAGCAGTCTCAACCTGAGAGTGCTAACCGAATCCTCGAGAAGGGAGGTCCCCTGTGGCCGTCAATCTTCGTCCCCTGGCAGACCGCGTCGTCATCAAGCCACTCGAGCGCGAGGAGATGACCAAGAGCGGCATCGTCCTTCCTGACACCGCCAAGGAGAAGCCCCAGGAGGGCACTGTCGAGGCGGTCGGCAGTGGTCGTTACAACGAGCAGACCGGCAAGCGCATCGAGCTCGACGTCAAGGTCGGCGACCGCGTGATGTACGCCAAGTACGCGGGGAGCGAGGTCAAGGTCGACGAGACCGAGTACCTGATCCTCAGCGAGAAGGACATCCTCGCCGTCGTCGCCGGCAAGAACGGCTCCAACTAGTCGATTCCGCGAGAGCGGCGCCGCCCATGCGCCGGCTCATGTCTGCATCCGGAGGCCCTGATCCCCATGTCTGCCAAGCAACTGCGTTTCAACCAGGAGGCGCGCACGGCGCTTCGTCGCGGTGTCGACAGCGTCGCTGACGTCGTCTCGGTGACCCTGGGCCCGCGCGGCCGCAACGTGGTCATCGACAAGCGGTTCGGCGCGCCCTTGATCATCAACGACGGCGTCACCATCGCCCGCGATCTCGAGTTCAAGGACCACTTCGAGAACATGGGCGCGCAGTTGCTCAAGGAGATCGCTGTCAAGACCAACGACGTCGCCGGTGATGGCACCACCACGGCGACGGTGCTGGGCCGAGCGCTCATCGCCGAGGGCCTGCGCAACCTGGCCGCCGGCGCCTCGCCCACCGAGCTGCGGCGCGGGATGCTGGAGGCCGCCGAGGTGGTCACCACCGCGATTCGCGCTCAGTCGCATCCGCTGGCGGGCAACGACGACCTGCAGCGCGTCGCCACCATCAGCTCCGGAGACGAGGTGATCGGCACCATGATCTCGCAGGCGTTCGAGCGCGTCGGCCGCGAGGGCGTGGTCAGCGTCGAGGAGGGGAGCGGCATCGAGACCGAGGTCGACGTGGTCGAGGGTATGCAGTTCGACCGCGGCTACGTCTCGCCGTACCTGGTGACCGATCAGAAGGCGATGGAGGCCGTCCTCGATCGCCCCGCCATCCTGATCGCCGACTCTAAGATCAGCGCCGTCGCCGATCTGCTCCCAGCCCTGGAGCTGGTGGTGCAGTCGGGCAGGCCGCTGCTGATCATCGCTGAGGATGTCCAGGCGGAGGCGCTGGCGACGCTGGTGGTCAACCGGCTGCGGGGCTCGTTCACAGCCGTCGCCGTCAAGGCGCCCGGATTCGGCGACCGGCGCACCGCCGTCCTGGGGGACATCGCCGCCGCCACCGGGGCCACGGTGATCAGCGAGAAGCTGGGGCTGCGGCTCGACGCGGTGCGCCTCGACCAGCTGGGCAGCGCCGACCGCGTCACCGTCACCAAGGACGACACCACCATCCTCCAAGGCGCCGGCGACCGCGCCGCCGTCGACGGACGGGCGGAGGAGATCCGGCGCGAGCTTGAGGGGACCGAGTCCGAATGGGATCGCGAGAAGCTGCACGAACGCCTGGCGCGGCTGGTCGGCGGGGTTGCGGTGATCAAGGTGGGCGCGGCCACCGAGACCGAGATGAAGGAGCGCAAGTCACGCGTCGAGGATGCGATCGCGGCCGTGCGCGCCGCCGTCGAGGACGGCTACGTGGTGGGTGGCGGTGTCGCCCTGCTGCGCGCGGCCGGCGCGGTCGATGGGCTGTCGCTCGACGGCGATGCGGCCACCGGAGCGCGCCTGGTTCAACGCGCCCTGCAGGATCCGATTCGGATCATCGCCAAGAACGGTGGTTTCGACGGCGCCACCGTTGCCCACCATGTCGGTGAGCTCAGCGGCGACGAGGGCTTCGACGCTCGCGACGGCGACTTCGGCAACCTCGTGGAGCGCGGCGTCATCGATCCCACGCTGGTCGTGGTCAGCGCCCTGACCTACGCGGTCTCGATCGCCACCATGGTGCTCACCACCGAGGCGCTGATCGCCGATGTCCCCGAGCCCGAGGACGAGGAGGATGGCGCCGGCCACGCCGGCCACTCCCACGGCGGCGGCGGCATGGGTGGAATGGGCGGCGGAATGGGCGGAATGGGCGGCATGGGCGGCATGGGCATGGGGGACGACCTCGACTTCTGAGACGTCCGGTGGCGCGCTCGGTTGCGCAACTGGGCTCATCAGCGCGCGTGGCTCGCGTTTAATGGTGCCATGACCTGCGCCAGCGAAGCGTCCTGACGTGTGCGGCATCAGCGGGTTCTTCGGTCCTCGCGACAGCACGCTCCTGCGTACCATGACGGACGCGCAGCGACACCGCGGTCCAGACGACGATGGCTATCTGGAAACCGACGTCGCCTCGCTGGGATTCCGCCGCCTGAGCATCATCGACATCGTGCACGGCGCGCAGCCGATGTCGGTCGACCAGGGACGACTGCAGATCGTCTACAACGGCGAGGTCTACAACTTTCGGGAGCTGCGCGGCGAGCTCGAAGGCCTGGGACATCGTTTCGACACCCACTGCGACACCGAGGTGGTGTTGCACGCATATCAGGAGTGGGGAGCCGCCGCGTTCCCGCGCTTCAACGGCATGTGGGGCCTGGCCCTGCTGGACGCGCGTGGCGGCTCGCCCAAGCTGATCCTCTGCCGCGATCATTTCGGCATCAAGCCGCTCTACTTCGCACGCAGTGGAGCGCGTGTGCTCTTCGCCTCGGAGATCAAGTCGATCCTCCAGGACAGCCGGTTCGAGCGCCGCGTCGACGAGCAGTCGATGTACGAGTACCTTGCCCATGGCGCCTTCGACCACAAGTCGCACGCCACTTTTTTCGACGGGATCAGCCAGGTCCCGGCTGCGGCCTGGGTGACCATCGACGGTGACGGTGTCACCACCAGCACGTACTGGACGCCCGTGCTCGACGAATCGGGCTCTGCCGATCCGGCCGGGTTCCGTGAGGTCTTCGACCGCGCGGTGACCCGCCGCCTCATCGCCGATGTGCCGGTGGGCATCTGCCTGTCCGGCGGGCTCGACTCCTCGTCGATCTGTGGGGTGATGGCCCGGCAGCTCGCCGAGCACCTGCCCGACGCGGCGTCGCTCGGCGACAGGCTCAAGACGTTCTCGGCGGTGTTCCCCGGCGACCCGATCGACGAGTCGCGGTACATCGACGCGGTGCTCACCACCACTGGGGCGGACAACGCACGGGTTGAGCCCACTGCCGTGGATTTCGTGCGCGAGCTCGAGGCCTGGGTGTGGCACGTGGAGCAACCCATGGTGAGCAGTGCGCCTTTCGCCATGTGGATGGTCACGCGGCGCGCCGCCCAGGACGTCACGGTGGTGCTCGATGGCCAGGGCGGTGATGAGCTCCTCGCCGGCTACGACCACTACCCCTTCGTCTATGTCCGACAGCTGTTGCGCGAACGCCGCTGGGGCGATTTCGCCCGTGAGGCGTGGCGCTCGCGGGACATCTACTCCCCGCTGATCCGCCGGCGGCTGCGCGACCGCCGCCTCCACGTCGACGTCCGCCCGATGTTGCAGAGGGACTTTCTGCGCGGCAAGCGAGCCCCTGTCGACGACCGCGTCCAGGACCACCTCAAGAGGCGGCTGCTCCAGGACTTCCTGGTGTGGAGCCTGCCGCCGTTGCTCCGCTACGAGGACCGTTGCTCGATGGCCCACTCGCTCGAGGCGCGGCTGCCCTTCCTGGACCAGGAGCTTGTCGACTACATCCTCCACCTGCCCGCGGCGGCGATCATCCGCGACGGCTGGAACCGGCGCGTTCTGCGCGACGGGCTCGCCGACGTGCTCCCGCCGGTGATACGCCGGCGTCGCAAGAAGATCGGCTTCACCACCCCGGAGTTCCGTTGGTATCGGCGTCAGCGCGCCGCCCTGCAGAGCCTGCTGCGCTCCCCGCGTTTCAGCGCCCGGCCGTACTGGCATGGTCCGGCCGTTGCCGAGGGTTTCCGGGCGGCCTGCGCTGGCGAGAGCGCCGAGTCGATGTTCTTCTGGCGCGTGATCAACGCCGAGATCTGGCTGCGCATCTTCTTCGACGACCGAGTGACCAACCTCGAGGCATCGAGCTCCGACCCGGGCTTTGCCCGCCGCGGCGACGAGATGGTGGCGCGAGCGGGGGAGGACGCGCGCGCCCTCGTCGACGCCTGCCGGCCCAACTTCGGCCGCCACCTGTTCACCCGGTTGCGCGACGGACGGATCCTGGCCCGGGTGCCGTTGCGCTCCAAGGTGCTGGTCGGCGGTGACGACCTCCATGCCGAGCTGCGGCGCCCTCTTCTCGACCTCCGCGATCGCGGAGTCTCTCTGCGTGACGGCGACCTGATGCTGGTCAGCGAGAAGGCGCTGGCGATCACCCAGGGGCGCTCGCTGCCCGTGGACCAGGTTGTCATTCAGCCGCTGGCGCGGATCCTCTCGCGGTTCGTCAGCCGCGTTCCCACAGGGATCGGCATTGGCCATCCGGCGACCATGCAGCTGGCCATCGAGGAGGCCGGTGCGCCCCGGATCCTGCTTGCTGCAACTGTCGCTGCGCTGACGCGGCCACTGCGCATACGCGGCATGTTCTATCGCGTCGCCGGCTCCGGGGTGAACGCCATCGACGGGCCCTCACACCTCAACCTGCCCCCGTACGACCGCTATGCGATCAAGGGCCCCGAGGACCCTGACGGGGCGGCGCGCCACCTGGCCAACAGGCTGTCGATCGAGTTCGATGTCAAGGTGGAGGTGGCGGTCATCGACGCCAACGACCTGACCGCATCGGTCCTCGGGTCCAGCCCTGGCGTCGACCGCCAGACGGTTCTCGCCGCGGTTGCCGACAACCCGCTCGGGCAGACCGATGAGGCCACCCCATTCGCTCTGATGCGTGAGATCCGCGTGAGCACTGCCCGGCCGCAACCGGCGCCCGTTCTGGTCAGCTCCGGCCGATGACCGTGTCCAGCGCGGCCCGCCGGTCCGCAGCGGCTCCGGGCACCAAGTGGGCCGAGGTCGACGTCGCCGCCTTGCGCGAAAACACGGCAGCGCTGCGACGCCTCGCCGGCCCCGGCTGCGCGGTGATGGCGATGGTCAAGGCCAACGGCTATGGCCACGGCGCGCTGCTGGCGGCAACCGCCACTGTCGACGGGGGCGCCACCTGGTTGGGGGTGTCGTCGGTGACCGAGGCCGTCGACCTGCGCCGCGCGGGTGTCACCGCCCGCGTTCTCAACGTCGGCTGGACTGCTCCGTCGGAGATGCCCACCGCGGTGGCGCACGACATCGACGTCACCGTCTTCGACGCGAGCAGCGTGGCAGCCGCTGCCGAAGCCGCGCGTCAGGCGGGGAGGCCTGCCCGCGTTCATTGGAAGCTGGACACCGGCATGGGACGCCTCGGCACTCGCGCAGGGGATGTCGACGCGGTGCGTGACGCCCTGATGGCTGCCGGCACCGACCTGGTCACTGTCGCCCTCTTCACCCACTTCGCTGCCGCCGATGCCCCGTCCACCGACTTCACCACCGAGCAGCACGACCAGTTCCTGGGCACGGTCGCCGGGTTGCGCGACACCTTCCCCCATGCCCTGCTCCACTGTGCCAACAGCGCCGCGCTGCTGCGCTCTCCCGAGACACACCACGACATCGTTCGGCCCGGGATCGCCCTCTACGGGTACCCGCCACCACACTGCGCGGGAGTGGTCGAGCTTCGACCGGCCCTGCGTCTGCAGGCGATGGTGACGCAGGTGAAGACGCTCGACGAGGGCACCAGCGTCGGCTACGGGCGCGAGTGGTGCGCCACACGGCGCTCGCGGGTGGCGACAGTGGCCGCCGGCTACGCCGACGGGGTGGACAGGCGCAACGGCAACCGCGGCCGGGTCATCGTCGGCGGGGCCATCTGCCCGATCATCGGGCGGGTGAGCATGGACCAGATCGGGGTCGACGTCACCGCGGGCGGCCCCGTCCGTCCCGGCGACGCGGCGACGCTGATCGGCGAGAGTGATGGACATCGCATCGACGCCGATGACGTGGCCGCGAGCATCGGCACCATCAGCAACGAGGTGCTCTGCGCTGTCGCAGCACGGGTGCCCCGCGTCGCCGTCAGCACAGGGGAGGAGTCGCCATGAGCCGCCAGGTGAGGATCGCGGTGGCGCAGTACGCGCCGCACGTCGGCGATGTGGTTGGCAACCGCGCGGCCGCCGTCCGCTGGGCACAGCGTGCTGCGGCCGAGGGCGTGGATCTGTTGGTGCTTCCGGAGCTGGCGTCGAGCGGCTACGTCTTCGAGTCCGACGAGGAGGCGGCACGCACTGCCGAGGATGCGTCCACCGGCGAGATCGTCACCGCGCTCGCCGATGTGTGCGCCGGCAGCGCGACGCACTGTGTGGTGGGCATCAACGAGCGCAGCGGTCGGGTGCGCCACAACAGCGCTGTGCTGATCGGACCGCACGGTCCGCTGGCGACGTACAGGAAGCTGCACCTCTTCAACGACGAGCAGTCGTGGTTCGAGCCCGGCGGCGAGCTCCCGGCGGTGGACCTCCCATTCGGTCGCGTCGGCATGGTGATCTGCTTCGACCTCTGGTTTCCGGAGGCGGTGCGCGCCCTGGCCCTTGCCGGAGCCGAGATCATCGCCGTGCCCACCAACTGGGTGGCGTCCTTCCGCCGCCAGGTGTATGACGCCGCCGGTTACTGCGTCGGGGACATCGTGGCCATGGCCAGCGCCGCCCAGAACGGTGTGGTGATGGCCTGCGCCGATCGCATCGGGGTGGAGCGCGAGGTGCGCTTTCTGGGCTGCTCGGTGATCGTCGGCGGTGACGGCTGGCCGGTGGCCGGGCCCGCCGGCCCCGATGAGGAGGCGTTCCTCGTGGCCGAGGTGGACCTCGACGTGGTGGCCGCCACCAAGCGGCGCACGCCGCGCAACCACCTCATCGAGGACCGCCGTCCGGACTCCTACAATGCTGTGGTCATACCTGCGCCGCGGCCCTCGAGCGCGGTCCCCACTCCCACAGCACCCTGAGCGCCACAGCTTCGCCCACGCCACTGCTCGCCGACCTCAACGACGCCCAGCGGGAGGCGGTGACAGCCCCGGACGGCCCGCTGCTCATCTTCGCGGGCGCGGGCAGCGGCAAGACGCGCGTTCTCACTCACCGGATCGCCCATGTGCTCGCCAGCCGCGACGTGCGACCTCACGAGATCTGTGCAGTCACGTTCACCAACAAGGCGGCGCGGGAGATGAGGGGCCGGATCGAGACGCTGCTCGGCGGCAGCACCTCCGGCATGTGGATCGGCACATTCCACGCGCTGGGGGCACGCATCCTGCGTCGGGACGGCAGCGCCATCGCCATTCCCAACGGGTTCTCGATCTACGACGAAGCTGACCGCGCCGCGGCCCTGCGCCGGGCGATGTCGGTCGAGGGCATCGATGAGAAGCGCTACCCGGCCAGCAAGGTGGGCCACGCCATCAGCGCCGCCAAGAACGAGCTGCTCGACGCCACCGCATACGCGGCCAAGTACACGGGCGAGTACTACGAGGCGACCATCGCCCGCGCGTTCACCGCCTACCAGGCGGAGATGCGGGCCGCCGACGCCCTGGACTTCGACGACCTGCTGGTGCGCACAGTCCAACTGTTGCGCGAGTGCGACGCGGTGCGCGAGGAGTATCAGTCGCGATTCCGCCACCTCTTCGTTGACGAGTACCAGGACACCAACCTCGCCCAGTACGTGCTGGTGAAGCTGCTGTCGGAGAAGCATCGCAACCTGACAGTTGTCGGCGACGATGATCAATCCATCTACGGTTGGCGTGGCGCCGACGTGCGCAACATCCTCAGCTTCCAGCGCGACTATCCGGACGCCAAGGTGGTCAAGCTGGAGCAGAACTACCGTTCCACCCAGGTGATCCTGGATGCCGCCCATGCGGTGATTCGACACAACCGTGAGCGCGCTGACAAGAAGCTCTGGACCGACATGTCGGGTGGCGAGCCGGTCCGGCTGATCTCGGTGTACGACGAGCAGGAGGAGGCGCTCGCGGTCTGCGGCGAGATCGAGATGCTGATCGGCCGCGAGGGCTTCTCGCTCAGCGACTGCGCGGTGCTGTACCGGACCAATGCCCAGTCGCGCGCCTTCGAGGATGTGCTGCTGCGCCGCGGCATTCCCTACCGCCTGGTCGGCGGGGTGCGCTTCTACGAGCGCCGCGAGGTCAAGGACGTGCTCGCCTATCTGCGGCTGATCGCCAACCCTCGCGACTCGGTGTCGTTCGGCCGGGTCGTCAACGTGCCCAAGCGCAAGATCGGGGATCGGACGGTCGCGGAGCTGGAGAGGATGGCCCGGCGCAAGCGCATCTCGCCATTCGAGGCGGTGCAGGCGCTCGACGGATCGCTGGAGATCACCCCCGGGGCACGCACCGCGCTCGCCGACTTCGGCCGGCTCATCGACGAGCTGCGCGGCCTCTGCGAACGGATGCCCCTGCCCCAGTTCCTGGAGCGAGTGCTCGACGACACCGCCTACAAGCGGATGCTCGAGGACGGCACCCCCGAGAACGCCGAGCGTTGGGCCAACGTCGCCGAGCTGGTCGGCCTCGCCGCCGAATACGCCGACGTCCCACCACCCCAGGGCCTCACCCAGTTCCTGGAGAACGTCGCCCTTGTCGCGGATGTCGACACCCTCGATGACTCCGCCAACGGGGTCACCCTGATCACCCTGCACCAGGTCAAGGGGCTCGAGTTTCCGGTGGTGTTCATCGCCGGCATGGAGGAGGGGCTGCTGCCCCACGTCCGCGCGCTCGAGGAGGGCGACAGCGGTGTCGCCGAGGAGCGCCGGCTCACCTACGTGGGGGTCACCCGTGCGCAGCGCCGTCTCTACGTGCTGCACGCCTTCCGCCGCCACCTCTACGGCGCGCCGCAGCTGGCTGAGGCGTCGCGTTTTCTTGCCGATCTCCCGGTCGAGCTGCTCGACATCGTCCGGCGCCCTGGTGCCGCCGCACCCTCGCCGCCGCGGACACCGGGGGCGGTTCGGGCCGCCGTGCACGCCCACGCTGTCCGCCCCAACCCGGTCGAGCTGGCGCCGCAGCGTTACCGTGAGGGCATGCGCATCGCTCATCCCAAGCTGGGCGAGGGCACCATCCTCAAGAGCACCATGACTCGCTCTGGTGAGGAGGTTGTGATCAAGTTCGACTCCGCGGGGGTGAAGATCTTCTCGGTTGCGGACTCGGCGATCTATCCAGTGCAGGCGTGAGCCCGAGCGTGATCCGATGAGCTCTGGGCAGGAGACGATCCCGCAGGCCACCCGCAACCGGGCCGCCGAGCTGCGTGTGCTTCTCGAACATCACGGCGAGCGCTACCACGTGCTCGATGATCCGGAGATCTCCGATGCCGAGTACGACAGGCTGTTCCGTGAGCTCGTCGATCTCGAGTCCGAGTTTCCGGGGGTGCAGACACCTGACTCGCCGACGCAACGGGTGGGAGGCGCTCCGCTCGACAGCTTCACCAAGGTCCGCCATCGCACCCAGATGCTGTCGCTCGGCAATGCCTTCTCGGCCGACGAGGTGGAGGCCTTCTTCCGCCGCGCCGAGCGTGGTGCGGGCAGGGTGGATGCCTACGTCTGCGAGCTCAAGATCGACGGACTGGCACTGTCGCTCAGCTATCGCAACGGGGCCCTGGTCCGCGCCGCCACCAGAGGCAACGGGGTGGAGGGCGAGGACGTGACCAGCAACGTCCGCACCGTCCGCAGCGTGCCGATGCAGCTGCGCACGGTCTCCGCCAAGCTTCCTGTCGAGTTCGACGTGCGCGGTGAGGTGTACCAGCCCAAGAGACGGTTCGCGGCCTTCAACGCGCAGCTCGAGGAGGCGGGCAAGCAGACCTACGCCAACCCTCGCAGCGCGGCGGCGGGCGGCGTCCGCCAGCTGGACCCGGCAATCACCGCCAAGCGCGGCCTGTCCACCTTCATGTACCAGCTGGAACCGCCGGCGGGTGCACGGACCCAGGCCGAGGTGCTCGACCTGCTCGAGACGCTCGGCTTCACTGTCAACCCGCACCGCCATGTGGCCGGCTCCCTCGATGAGGTGCTGGCCTACATCGAGCACTGGGCGCAGCGGCGGCACGACCTCGACTACGAGACCGACGGCGTGGTCATCAAGGTCGCGTCGCTCGCCCTGCAGGAGGAGCTCGGCAAGGTCTCGCGGTCGCCGCGCTGGGCGATCGCCTACAAGTTCCCGCCCGAAGAGGTGCAGACGGAGGTGCTCGACATCGCCATCCAGGTGGGCCGCACCGGCGCTGTCACTCCGGTCGCGCACCTGACCCCGGTGCTGGTCGCCGGTTCCACTGTGCGCCGCGCCACCCTGCACAACGAGGACGAGGTGGCTCGCAAGGACGTGCGCATCGGCGACACGGTGCTGCTCCACAAGGCGGGCGATGTCATCCCTGAGGTGATCAGGCCGGTCATGGACAAGCGCCCCGCCGGGGCAGTGCCGTGGGTGATGCCGGAGCGCTGCCCAGCGTGCGACAGCGGGCTGGTTCGTGAGGCCGGCGAGGTGGTGCGCCGGTGTCTCAATCCTCTGTGTCCGGCGCAGCGCCGCGAGCGTTTGCGCCACTTCGCCTCGCGCGCGGGGATGAACATCGAGGGCCTGGGGGAGGCGGTCATCGATCAGCTGGTCGACGCCGGCTTCGTCGCTGACGCCGCCGACCTGTACCACGTCACCGTCGACCAGCTGCTGACCCTCGACGGATTCGCACAGCGCTCGGCGGAGAAGCTGCAGCAGTCGATCGCCGCGCGCACCAGCGTGCCGTTGACGCGGTTGATCAACGCGCTGGGCATGCCACATGTCGGCGAGCACACGGCGGCGCTGCTCGCCCAGCACTTCGGCACCATCGACGCGCTGGCGGGTGCGTCTGTCGAGGAGTTGAACGCTGTCGGGGGAGTTGGGCCGGTGGTGGCCCAGAATGTGGCCAGGTGGTTCGAGGCGGGGGAGGGGGGCGAGCTGGTCAGGCGCCTCCAGGCTGCCGGGGTGAGCGCTGAGCGGGTGCAGGGTTCCCGGGACGGTCCGTGGCGGGGACAGTCGTGGGTCCTGACCGGCACCCTCGAGCAGCTGACCCGCCCCGAGGCGGAGGAGCGCATCCGCGGTCTCGCCGGCTCGCCGGGGTCGAGCGTGAGCAAGCGGACGCACACCGTGGTCGCCGGGGGCTCCCCGGGCAGCAAACTGGCCCGGGCGGAGGAGCTGGGGGTGCGGGTCATCGACGAGCGGGGCTTCCTGGACGAGCTTGCCGCGGCCGGCGGCTGAGCCCGCCGAACCGGACGGGCTGCCGCCGTACAGTGCTGTGGTGAGCACACAGACGGTGACGCGACGCGCCCGCCTGGTCGACAACGCCGACCTGCTGCGCGCGCGCCTGCGCGCCGCACCGACCGGTGCCGGTGTGTACGTGATGCGCGACCTCGAGGGCCGGGTGGCGTACGTCGGCAAGTCGGCAAGCCTGCGCAGCCGGCTGCGTTCCTACTTCACGGGTGTCGACTCGCTGCCGACGCGGACACGCACGCTGGTCGAGCGAGTCTTCGACTTCGAGGTGATCGACTGCGCCAGCGAGCGCGAGGCTCTGATCCTCGAGAACAGCCTGATCAAGCAGTACCGTCCGCGCTACAACGTCCGGCTCAAGGACGACAAGAGCTATCTCTACCTGAAGATCCCCAAGCCGGGGTCCGGTCCATTGCATGCACCGGGCACCGCCCGCGAGCAGCTGCGGGCCCCGCGAGGTGAGGGCGGTGTGCGGGCCACCGAGTTCCCCCGCCCCTACTACACCAGGCGCATGATCCGCGACGGCGCGCGCTATTTCGGGCCCTACACCAGCGCCCAGTCGCTGCGCACCACCGTCAAGTCGCTGCGCACCATCTTCCCCTTCCGCACCTGCAGCGACGAGATCTTCGCGCGCGGACGGGTGTGCCTCGACTACCACATCAAGCGATGCAGTGGCCCGTGCGAACGTCGCATCGACGGTGCCGACTACGCCACCCTGCTCGACCAGGTCGAGCTCTTCATGCAAGGGCGCAGCGCCGCGCTCGAGGATCAGCTGCGCAGCCAGATGGAGGACGCCGCGGGCAACCTCGACTTCGAGTTGGCCGCGCGATTTCGCGACCGGCTGCGAGCCATCGATCGCATCGCCCAGCGCCAGAGCATGCTCACCGGCTCACGGGCCGACGAGGACTGCGTGGCGGTTGCGCTGGAGGGCGGGCGCGCCATGGTGGCGCTGCTCTCGGTGCGCAGCGGTCGGGTCATGGCCATGGAGACGCACGAGCTCGAGGGCGTCACCGACCTGGGGCCCGGTGAGTGCCTCAGCGGCTTCGTGCCCCAGTACTACGGCAACGCCCCCACCGTCCCGCGCACGGTGATGGTGTCGGACGCGATCGAGGATGCGACAGTTGTCGAGGAGTTCCTCGCCGAGCAGCGTGATGGGCCGGTCACCCTGCAACACGCGCAACGGGGCCGGCCGCGCGAGCTGATCGACCAGGCTCGGGCCACCGCGCTCAGCGCGCTGCGGCAGCGGCGCATCGTCGATGACTTCGATGCCGAGCGCACCGAGTCACTGCTGGTCGATCTTGCCGAGCGCCTGCGCCTGTCCGGACCGCCGCGGCGCATCGAGTGCTACGACATCAGCAACACCATGGGCACCAACTCGGTGGGGTCGATGATCGTGTTCGAGGACGGTGTCCCCAGGCCGGCTCACTACCGCCACTTCGGGATTCGCACAGTCGAGGGCAGCGACGACTTCGCCTCGATGGAGGAGACATTGCGCCGGCGCTTCGCGCGGCTGCTGAAGCTCCGTGCCGAGGGGGCGACTGTCGGTGACATCCCTGTCGACGATCCCGCCGGGAGCAACGGGGCGCAGCGGCGGGTCGAGGCCGGCCGTGCTTCCGGCGCAAGCAGCGGCGACGACAGCTTCGGGATCCTCCCCGATCTGGTCCTCATCGACGGCGGCAAGGGCCAGCTCAACGCGGCCCACCGCGTGCTGCGTGAGGCGGGACTCACCGATGTGGCCATCTTCGGGCTGGCCAAGCGCAACGAGGAGCTGTTCTCGCCCGGGGTGGCGCGGCCCACGATCATCGAAAAGGACAGCCCGACGCTCTTCCTGGTGCAGCGGGTTCGCGATGAGGCGCATCGCTTCGCGATCACCCATCACCGGGCTCGTCGAGCCAAGACCGCGCTGCGCTCGCGGCTGGACTCAGTCCCGGGATTGGGACCAGTGCGCAAACGGGCGTTGTTGCGCCGCTTCGGCAGCATCGATGGCATCCGCGCGGCCACCGTCGACGAGCTGGTGGAGACCGTGCCTCACGCGGTGGCGCTGAGCATCAAGGAGCTGCTCTGAAACAGTGTCTTGCCACGAAGCGTCTTGGCGCAAGACCGCGGGCAAGTGGACGATGACCCGCGGGAAAGTCAGCCAACCACAAACGTAGGGACGCGCTCACGCGGGCCGTGGTGGCGGTGGCATGAGCACGCCGCCGGCCGGCGTGTTGACTGTTTCGCTCATGGACGACTCCTCCATCTCCGCGCCGCCGCGGATCAACGGGGTCCAGCTCACCGCCATGCTGGCGCCTCCGGTCGCCGAGGTGCCCACCTCCCAGCGTCCGCCGCTCGCGCCGACCACTGCTGCCGCGATCGCCAGCCCCAGCCCGGATCCGCCGGGAGCCTCGCTGGCACGACGGAAGCGGTCGAAGATGTGAGCCCGCTCCTCCGGTGGGATCCCCGGCCCGGAGTCATCCACGGCGAGACGCACCTTGCCATCACGGCGACCCACGCTGACGGCGATAACGCCGCCCTGCGGGGTGTATCGGCAGGCATTGTCGAGGAGCACGCCGAGCAGGCGGTCGAGCCACTCCGGGGGCGCGCTGATCATGGTGGACACCGGCTCCACGTCGACCTGAAGCCTCAGCCCCCGTGCCTGCGCCACCGCTTCGAAGCGCTCCGCCGCCTGGACCGCCAGGATGCCGAGATCGGTGGCCTCCGAGCTCGGCGCGGTCTCGGTGCTGTCGAACCGGGCAAGCCAGAGCAGGTCGTCGACGAGGTGGCGCATCCGCTTGCTCTCGACACCAACTGCCTGGAACGCATTGCGATACCAGGCGACATCGCGCTCACGTTCGAGCGCCAGCGCCGTCTGCGCCTCGATCACCGACAGGGGAGTGCGCAGTTCGTGCGACGCATCCGCGGTCATCTCGATCTGGCGCTGGCGGGCGCGCTCGATCGGGGAGGCCACGCGACGGCCGACGGCGAGCGCCCCAAAGAACACCGCGATCAGAAGGATCGGCCCCACCAGCAGCTCAGCGGTGAGGATGTTGTGCCTCGTGGAACTGACGTTGTCGAGGGACTGCCCGATGACCACGTGCGCTCCGTTCACCACCTCGCCGTTGATCTTGATGGCGGTGGTGACCCCGTTGGTACGCAGGTCACTGTCGTCGGCGAGCTTGACGGTGGTCGGCGACTCCACGTTGCGAGCGGCGTCGGGAAGCTTCTCTGACGGAGGGGTTGCCGCCGCCGGGATCAGCTCGTCGTGAGGTCCGATCAGGTAGGTGAGCCCGCCGGGAAGCACCACCCACCGCAGCAACGGTTGCTGGTAGCCGGGGCCGGTGCTGGGGAACGCATCAGCGCTGGCCGGCGTGCCGCTCAGGTAGCCGCGCAGGCGGTCGTCGACGGCGGCGGTGAGGTTTCGGGTGACGATCATCAGCACCGCCCCGGCGATGACCACGTAGGCCACCAGCACCAACGCCGTGGCGATCAGTGCCACCCGCAGCGACGCGCCGCGCACATCGCGCACCGGTCGGGTGAAGAACGCGATCACCCGGGCCAGCCTCCCACCGCTCCGCGCGGCCCGGCCTGTCGCCTCGCTCACGCCGGCTCGAGCCGATACCCGGAACCGCGCACCGTGACGATGCGCACCCCGGCGTTGGGCAGCTTGGCGCGCAGCCGGCTGAGCCGAACGTCGATGGCGTTCGAGCCCAGTGGGTCGGTCTCATCGCGCCATGCCTGCTGGGCGATGCTGTTGCGATCCACCACCCGCGGGGCGCGGCGCATCAGCAGCTCGAGGATGTTGAACTCGGTGACGCTGAGGTGGACCTCGCGACCGTGGGCGGTGACCTCGCGGCGGCTGGGATCCAGCTCCAGGCCGCCACGGACCAGCGTCGCGGTGTCGGTGCCCGGCGGCCGCCGCTGCAATGCCCTGATCCGGGCCAGCAGCTCCCCGAAGTCGAACGGCTTGACCAGGTAGTCATCGGCGCCGGCGTCGAGACCCTCGATGCGGTCGGCGTGGGTGTCGCGAGCAGTCAGCATCAGCAGCCGGGTCGGCCGTTTTTCGCGGCGCACCCAGGCCACCACGTCGACGCCCGACGCCCCCGGCATGCGCCAGTCGAGGACGGCCACGTCGTACTCGTAGTAGCGGAGCTGCTCGATGGCCTCGTCGCCGCGCCCCACGGCGTCGACGAAGAACCCATGGTCCTCCAGCCCCTGGGCCAGGACTCTGCGCAATCCGGGATCGTCCTCGGCGACCAGGATGCGCACCCTCAGATCCTCGTCACGAGTTTCATGCAGCGTCGAGGATAGGCCAGACGCCTTGCGCTTCAATGACGCGCGGTCGGGCGAGCAGGCGGCGCGGCGACACTACAATGCGCCCTCGTGAGCGAACCAGCGGCGCAGACCTGGGTCCTCACCGGCATGAGCGGGGCAGGCAAGGCCACCGCGTTGCGCGCCCTGGAGGCCGCCGGTATCGCCGGCGTGGACAACCTGCCGGTGGGGCTGCTCGACGCCTTCACCTCGCCACGGCGTTCGCACCCGGCGGTGGCAGTGATCGACGCGCGTCGGGGCGCCGAGCTCGCCGGGCTGGAGCAAGTTCGGGGGGCAGGGGTGGTGTTCCTCGATGCGCCGGACGCGGTGCTGGTGCGACGTCTGGCCGACAGCAGCCGGCCCCATCCCTGCGCCGCGGCCGGCGCCGGGCAGGCTGCGGTCAGCGCGGAGAGAACCATGCTGATCCCGCTGCGCGCCGCCGCCGACGTGGTCATCGACACCGGGGCGCTCACCGAGACGGAGCTGGCGGCGCGGATCATCAACGTGGTGGCCCCGGCGGGTGACCTGGCCACCACCTTCCGGTGCACTGTCTCGTCGTTCGGCTTCAAGTATGGCCCCCAGGCCGAGGCGGACTGGGTGATCGACAGCAGGATCCTTCCCAACCCCTTCTGGGAGCCCGAGCTGCGCCCCTTGACTGGGCTGGACCAGCCGGTTCGAGACTTCCTCCTGGCCACGCCGGACTCCGCCGAGCTCATCGAGCGCAGCGGAGACTTGCTGGACTGGGTCATCGCCACTGCGCGCGACCGTGGTCGGGGCGCGCTCCACCTCGCCGTCGGCTGCACCGGGGGCCGCCATCGATCGGTGGTGATCGCCACCGAGCTGGCCGAGCGCCTGCGGGGAGACGGCGTCAGCGTCGAGCTGCACCATCGCGACGTGCAGCGACCCGACCCGCGCTGAGATGCGCGCCGGATCCTTCACCGAGAGCGTGGTCGCCGAGATCGCCCCTCACCTCCCGCCGCTGCCGCACTGCCGGGCCGCTCTGGTCGAGGGGATGAGCCTGACCGGTGGCCCGGCGCTCAACCCCGAGGTCATCGAGACCCCCCGGGCGGTGGCGGCTCGGTGCGCAGTGGCCACCCTTCACGCCGACGGCAGCGCCGCCCACGCCGTCCGCGTCCGCGCCCCCCGCCGGGTCCGCTACCGGGTCGAGATCCCCAGCGGGGGGCCGCGCGCCAGCGCCGCCAACTGCTGCCGCCGCAGCCGTTTGCGCGGCGCCTTCCTGGCGCTCGGCTGGGTGAGCCGGCCGGAGCGCTCGCCGCACCTCGAGATCCCGGTGAGGGACGCGGCGGCGGCGGCCATCCTGATGGGCGACCTGGCAGCTCTCGAGGTGGCCGGCAGCGTGAGGATGCGTCGCCACCGTCCCCTGGTGACCGTCCGCACAGCGCTGGCGGTCGGGGCCGCGCTGAGCTGCATCGGCGCTCAGGGGGGGCGGCTGGTGTACGAGGAGGGGCGGGTGGTTCGCGACGTTCGCGCCGACGTCAATCGCAACCTCAACGCCGAGACCGCCAATCTTCGTCGCACTGTCCACGCGGCGGTCCGCCAGCTGGATGCTGTGGCCAGGCTGAGCGCCGACCCGATCCGCTGGAACACGCTGCCGCCGGCGATCCGAGAGGCGGGCCTGCTCCGCCGCACCCACCCCGACGCAGCCCTGGCCATGCTGGCGCAGACGGCGGGCATCAGCCGCCCGGCGATGGCGGGTCGCCTGCATCGTCTGGTCGAGGCCGGCAGCGCCGGGCAGCCACCGCGGCGGCCCGGATCCCGGTGGTAGTGTCGGTTCCGTTTTCAACACGGGCGCTCCCGCGCTAGAGGAGAGGGTGGGCAATGGCTGTCAAGGTCGGCATCAACGGTTTCGGCCGGATCGGACGCAACGTCTATCGAGCCGCTCGCGAGCGCAACGCCGACCTGGAGATCGTGGCGGTCAACGACGTGACCAGCGCGAGCACCCTCGCCCACCTGCTCAAGTACGACTCCATCCTCGGCCGTTTCCCCGGCAAGGTCAGCGCCGACGGCGACCAGATCACCGTCGACGGTGCCAGGCTGACAGTGCTCGCCGAGCGCGACCCGCAGCGACTGCCGTGGGGTGACCTCGGCGTCGACATCGTCATCGAGTCCACCGGGTTGTTCACCGAGGCCTCCAAGGCGCGTGCCCACATCGACGCCGGCGCCCGCAAGGTGATCATCTCGGCCCCCGCCACCGATGAGGACATCACCATCTGCATGGGGGTCAACCACACCGCCTACAACCCCGCAGAGCACCACGTGGTCAGCAATGCCTCATGCACCACCAACTGCCTGGCCCCGGTGGCCAAGGTGCTGAGCGACAGCTTCGGCATCGAGGCCGGGCTGATGACCACTGTGCACGCGTACACCAGTGACCAGGTCCTCCTCGACGGTCCCCACAAGGACCTGCGGCGCGCCCGAGCCGCGACTCTCTCGATCATCCCCACCTCAACCGGTGCAGCCAAGGCGATGTCGCTGGTCATGCCCGAGCTGAAGGGGAAGTTCCATGGGTCGTCGCTGCGCGTACCGGTGAGCGATGTCAGCCTGGTCGACCTCACGGCGACGTTGAGCAAGTCGGCCAGCGTCGACGACGTCAATGGCGAGATGCGCGAGGCGGCCGACGGCTCGCTGAACGGCATCCTGGCGGTCTGCGAGGAGCAGCTGGTGTCGATGGACTTCCTTCACGACAGCCATTCCTCAACCCTGGACGCGCCCTCCACGATGGTGATCGGCGACCGGATGGTGAAGGTGTTGTCCTGGTACGACAACGAGTGGGGCTACTCGTGTCGGGTCGTCGACCTGGCCGAGCACATCGCGGGCCGGCTCTGACCCCTGCGCGATGACCAAGGCGACCATCGATGACATCGACGTCGCCGGTCGGCGGGTGCTCCTGCGAGTCGACTTCAACGTCCCCCTGCGCGATGGCCACATCGGCGACGACCGGCGGATCCGTGCAGCGCTGCCGACAATCGCCTCGCTCCGTCACCGTGGTGCGCGCACTGTCATCGTCACCCATGTCGGCCGTCCCGGCGGCCACGTCGACCCGACCCTGAGCGTGGCGCCGATCGCCGCCCGTCTCAGCGAGCTGCTCGGCGCCCAGGTGGGCATTGCCACGGACGTGGTCGGATCTTCTGCGCAGGCGGTGGTCGAGGGGCTGCGCGACGGTGAGGTGGGCATGCTCGAGAACGTTCGATTCGAGCCCGGCGAGGAGGCCAATGATCCCCAGCTCGCCGACACGCTCGCCGGCTTCGCCGAGGTGTTCGTCAACGACGCCTTCGGCACCGCCCATCGCGCCCATGCGTCGACGGAGGGCGTGGCCCACCGTCTGCCGGCGGTCGCCGGATACCTGATGGCCCGCGAGCTCGAGATGCTCGGCTCCGTGCTCGAGAATCCGTGCCACCCGCTGGTCTCGGTGCTCGGCGGCGCCAAGGTCTCCACCAAGCTCGGAGTCATCACCAACCTGGTGAAGCGGGTAGACACCCTGCACATCGGCGGCGCCATGGCATGCACCTTCTACCGCGCCCAAGGCGAGCAGACAGGCCGCTCGCTGGTCGAAGAGGATCAGGTCGAGGTGGCTCGTGGGGTTCTCGATGCAGCACGCACGGCGGGCTGCACGCTGCAGCTTCCGGTGGACGTGGTCGTGGCCGAGGAGGCGGTGGAGGGTGCGGCAACCCAGGCGGTCGGCTGGGATGCCATCCCGGAGGATCGCATGGTCGTTGACGTCGGCCCTGCCACGGTGGCCGCGATCACCGCCACGTTCGCCGACGCCGGCACTGTGGTGTGGAACGGACCACTCGGCATCTACGAGATCGACGCTTTCGCCCGTGCCACCCGGGAGGTGGCCGTGGCGCTCGCCGACAGCCCAGCTCTCAGCATCATCGGCGGCGGAGACCTGGGCGCAGCCGTCGAGGACGCCGGAGTTGTTGACAAGATTGACTTCATCAGCACGGGCGGCGGCGCCACCCTGGAGCTCCTCGAGGGTCGTGTCCTCCCCGGCGTCGCGGCTCTCCGCGATCGCCAGCCAGTGGCCGGGTGAGCTCGGCGACGGCACGCCCCCCGATGGTGGCGGGCAACTGGAAGATGAACACCACCGTGCTCGAGGGGATCGCCCTGGCACGGGCGGTGAGCGAGCTGTGCACGCCCGGGATGGTCGTCGAGGTGGCCGTGTTCCCTCCGTTCCCGCACCTCTGGCCGGTGCGCGGCGCGCTCGGTGTCGGTCCCGTGCTCCTCGGCGCCCAGGACGTCTTCTGGGAGGACTCCGGCGCCTACACCGGCGAGGTGTCGGCGTCGATGCTCGCCGGCTGGTGCGACCTGGTCCTGGTCGGGCATTCGGAGCGGCGTCATCTCCTCGGTGAGACCGACGCGGAAACTGGACGAAAGTTTGCCGCCGGGCTCAGGCACGGTCTGGGCGTGATCGTGGCGGTGGGGGAGACCGGCGACGAGCGAGACGCCGGCAGCACCTTTACGGTGATCGACCGGCAGCTCGACGCGGCCCTCTCAGCCGTCGATGAGCCACCGCCGACCGGCGCGTGGCTGGTCGCCTACGAGCCGGTCTGGGCGATCGGGACTGGGCGCACCGCCAGCCCAGAGCAGGCCGACGAGGTATGCGCCCACATTCGCGACCACGTGGCCGAGCGCACCGCCGCCGACGCGCCGCGCGTGCTCTACGGCGGCAGCGTCAGCGCCGACAATGCCGCGGAGCTGTTCAGCCGGGCCTCGATCGACGGGGGGTTGATCGGTGGCGCAAGCCTCCGCCCGGACCAGTTCGCCAGGATCGTCGCCGCCGCGGCCAACGCCGCCCGGTGAGCCGGGCTCGGCCCTTCGTCCTCGCCATCCTCGACGGGTGGGGGTGCTCCGAGGACCGGTTCGGCAACGCCATCGCCGCCGCCTCGACGCCGACCATGGACCGGCTCATCGCAGCCTGGCCATCAGCCACGCTGGCCGCCAGTGGCGAGGCCGTCGGGCTTCCCGCAGGCCAGCAGGGCAACTCCGAGGTGGGCCACCTGACCATCGGTGCCGGCCGGGTGATCCTTCAGCCGCTGACGCGCATCAACCGGGCCATCGCCGACGGGAGCTTCTTCGAGAACCCTGTGCTGTGTAAGGCGGTGGACATCGCCATCCAACGGGGCACCTCGATGCACTGCCTCGGCCTGGTTTCTCCGGGAGGGGTGCACAGCGAGCAGGCGCACGGCGTGGCGCTGGCTGAGCTGGCGCGGCGACGAGGCCTCCAGAGGGTGTGGTTTGATGCCTTCACCGACGGCCGTGACGAACCTCCAAGCAGCGCCGCCGGCTTCATGCGTGCCTTCACCGCCGATCTTGACGCCACCGGCTGCGGTGAGCTGGCCAGCGTCAGCGGTCGCTACTACGCCATGGACCGCGACACCCGCTGGGAGCGCACCGAGCGCGCCTATGACCAGCTGGTGGGCAGCGCAGCGGCGGCCGCCGCCGACCCGGTGGCCTACATCGAGGCGCAGTACGGGGAGGGCGTGACCGACGAGTTCCTTGCGCCGGTCTCGATGGTCAGCCCCGGCGGCGGCAGGGTCCGCATCGATGACGGTGACTCGGTAGTCTTCTTCAACTTCAGGCCGGACCGGGCACGTCAGCTCAGCCAGGCTCTGGTGGAGAGCGATTTCAGAGGGTTCGCGAGGTCGCGGGTGCTCCACGACCTGCACCTGGTGACCTTCACCGAATACTCACGCGAGCTCGCCGCGGAGGTGGCCTTTCCCCGCCAGGATGTCACTCACACGCTCGCCGAGGAGGTCTCGGCCGCCGGGCTGCGCCAGTTCCATGTTGCCGAGACGGAGAAATACGCACACGTCACCTACTTCATCAACGGCGGTCGCGAGCTGCAGTTCCCAGGAGAGGATCGCCTCTTGGTGCCGTCCCCACGCGTGGCCACGTACGAACAGACGCCAGCGATGAGTGCTGCGGCGATCACCGACGCGGTGGTCGAGCACATCCACGGTGGAGAGGACGCGCTCATCGTCCTCAACTTCGCCAACCCCGACATGGTCGGGCACACCGGCCTCTTCGATGCCACCGTCGAGGCGGTCGAGGTGGTGGACAGCTGCCTCGACCGTATCGACCGAGCGGTGCTCGCGGCGGGAGGCGGCTTGCTGATCACGGCTGATCACGGCAATGCGGAGCACAAGATCGACGCTGCGGACAACTCGCCACTCACCGCCCACACCACCAGCCCGGTGCCGGTCATCCTCTGTGGCACCGACGCCGCGGATCTGCGCGCTGGTGGTGGCCTCGAGGACGTGGCCCCGACGGTGCTCCGGGCGATGGGGCTGACGGTCCCCGAAGCCATGACTGGCCGCCCTCTCTGCTGAGCGCAGCCGCGGGCTGCCCCTACGGCCGGCCGACACCGCCCCTGCGACGCAGCCGGCGGCCCGCCGCGGTGATCAGGCCGAGGGCCCGGGCGCGAGTGCGCCGGCTGCCGGCGCGGCGCATCGCGGCCTCGAGCATGGACTCCTGCTCACGAATCTGATCGAGCTCGTACAGCTGGTCACCGCGCATCATCATTGAGTTCCTTCGTCATCGCCATCGTCACCAACAAAGCCTGGACACTGGTGATAGTATGGACCGCGCGACCGTAACCTGTCAAGCTGTTACAGCGGTAACGGAATCGAGGATCCGAGAGATTGGACGACCCGCCGGCGACCCGACAACCAGCGCCTGGGGGGCTGGCGCTCGTCCAGGACTTCGTCAACAGCACCGAGTTGCCGGGCGGATGGGACGAGCTCGCCGACGTGGCCCTGACAGCGTCCTGGTTGCGTGCCCACGGCTTCGAGCTCACGCCCGACGAGGCCCAGCGCCGGCGCATCGTCGAGACCCGTGAGAACCTGCGCACAGTGCTCGGTGTCAACAGCGGCCAGCCCCTCCCAGAGGCTGCTGCAGCCAGGCTCGGAAAGCTTCTCGACGCCGCCTCGGTCCACCCGGCGGTGGGCGCGGAGGGGGTTCGGCTGGCGTCGCCCTCGCTCGGCGCGGACGGGTTTCTTGCCGCCATCCTCACCGCCCTGCTGGAGAGCAGCATCACCGGCACCTTCCGCCGTCTCAAGGTGTGCCGGTCGGACTCCTGCCAGTGGACCTTCTACGACAGCTCCAAGAACGGCTGCGGAGCCTGGTGCAGCATGCGCGTCTGCGGAGCCCGCGCCAAGGCCAAGGCGTACCGCGAGCGCCATCGTGCCGGCGCCGAGAGCGCCGTCCCGGGGGCCACGGCGCCGGCCTGATCAGGCGCTGGCGGCCCAGTCGCTCTCGAACTGCTGCTCGAACGCTCGTGCGATGGGCGGGGCCGAGGGGATGGTGACGTCGAGCTCGTGGTTGTGCTCGAAGCCGCTGATGGTCCAGTTGGCGCTGCCGAGGACCACATCAGCAGCGTCGGCGATGGCCGCCTTGGCATGGAGCTTCTCCCCGCTGCTCCGGTACAGCCGAACCGCCACTCCATGCGCTCGCAGGGACGCCGCCGACGGGTCGCTCGGTCTCTCGCTGGGGTCGAGCAGGACGCGCACCGCCACCCCTCGAGCCAGCGCCGCCTCCATGGCGTTGACCACCGCGGCGTCGGTGAGCGTGAACATCGCCACATCGAGGGTGCTGCGCGCGCCGGCGACGACGGCAAGCACCATCGGCAGGATCTCCGCGCCGGGAAGGGTCGAGGCCACCAGCACAGCGGAGTCGGCCAGAGCGGACGGCACCGCCTGGGCGCGTCCGCAGGTGACCAGGTCGCGTGCGAAGACGCGGTCCAGGTTGGCCACCGCCGGTCCGCGCACCTCGACGTCGAAGTCATGGTTTGCCGCGGAGCCGGTGCCCCAGTTGATGCCGCCTACGACTGCGACTGCCCGATCGACGACCAGGAGCTTGACGTGGTCGATCATGCGCGCCCGGATCGGGTAGTCGACGACGTCGATGCCCTGGGCACGCAGGGTCTGCGCCGTCGCTGCCGTGGCCATCTCGGACCGATCGCCGATGACGGTGACCGCCAGGCCACGAGCATGTGCCGCGATCACGGCCACCACCAGGTCGCGCCGTCCGAACTCGTACACCTCGATCTCCACGCTGCGCGTCGCGGTGGTGACCAGCCGGGTGAGCTCCGTGAACGTCGGCGCTCCTGAACGCAGGACGGTGATGGTGTCGGCTCCGACACGGGCCGCCTCTGCGGGCGCCAGGAGCGGCAACCCGGTGCTGAGCCCATCACGCGCGGGAGGGCCGACCACGGTGCCGCAGCCGGCCGCAAGCACGGCGGCGAGGCCGGCGAGCGCTCGGGTGACACCGCGGAACATTGCGCCAGTATATACAGATCCGTGTAGGTGCCGGCGGGCGTCGTGCCGGGTGGGGCGAGGTCGGCCGGTATACTGTCGGTCGGTTCGAGCAGGAGGTTTCGTTGCGTGAAGGTCGCTTTCGCGGTCGCCCAGGACGTTCTCGGGATACTGGTGATGCTTGGCGTGTTGCTCCAGACCCCCAAGGCGACAGGCCTGGGAGGGACGATCGGGGGCGGTGGGGACTCGGGTGGCGGCTATCGCCGCCGTCGCGGGCTCGAGGCCAGCCTGTTGCGCGTGACCATCGCCTTCATCCTGCTGTTCGTCGCCGTGTCGATCGTCCAGACGTACGTCGGCGCCCGCTAGGGCGGCGGTCCCGTCGCGCCGAGATCGGCGCGATCCTCGTCCTGGTCGCCATCGCCGGGGCGGCCCTCGCCACCACCACCGTCTCCCATTTGCGGCCCGCCACGCCCGACTATCGGGAGGCGCTGGTCAGCGGCGAGCGGCCGCTGTCGCTCAATCCCCTGGTGGGAGCCGCCGATCCTGCGGTGCACGACGTCGGCGAGCTGCTCTACCGGCGGCTCTTGACCTTGAACGATCAGGCGGTGCCCAGCGCTGACCTCGGCAGTGGGTTCAGCATCAGTCAGGACGGGCTCAGCTATCACGTGCCCCTGATGGCGGGGCAGCAATGGTCCAATGGCAACCCGATCACCGCCGCCGACGTGCTCGCCACCGTGACCTGGTTGCAGTCACGTGGCTTCGGCGATCCGGCAACCGCCTCGCCGTGGCTGGATGTCCACGCCCGCAGGGATGGCAACGGGATCACCTTCGACCTCGCCGGGCCGCGCGCATCGTTCCCCGCCCAGCTCACCCAGCTGCCGGTCCTTCCCCTGGGGTCGCTCACCGGCAAGGCGGTGCAGGCCCTGCGGAGCACGTCGGCGACGCCGATGCCCAGCTCGGGCCCGTTTCGCGTGGTCAGCAACACCGCCACCGCGATCACCCTGTCGCCCAACCCCCATGGGGCCTCCGCGGTGCACCTCAACCAGGTCGAGATCGATCTGTACGCCAGCTTCGCCGAGGCAGCCGCATCGTTTCGGGCGGGCAGGGTGGATGGCATCGTGGCCACCGACCCGGTGCAGCGATCGCAGCTGCTGGCCGCGGGCGGAATGCCCCACGACATCAGCACCTTCCGCTTCGTCGACCTGCTCTTCAACCAGCGTGGTCCTGTCCTCGGCGACAGCGCGGTGCGGCAGGCAATCGCGGCCTCAATCGATCGCGCCCAGCTCGTTTCCGGACCGCTGCGTGGTGCGGCGGCTCCGCAGGTGGGCCCCCTCCCCGCCGGCATCGCCTGGGCGCTCCCCCAGCAGGCCGTGCCGACGCCTGACCGCACGCTGACCGGAGCAACCCTGGACGCTGCGGGCTGGAAGACCGCCGCCGACGGCGTCCGCGCCCATGGCGGCACCCGGCTGCAGTTGCGCCTGGCCGTTGCCGACGTGGTGCCGCTCCCGGCGCTGGCCGCCGTGATCGCGACCCAGCTCAGAACCGTGGCGATGGACGTGACGGTGACGACCATGCCGGCGGCTGCTCTGCGCCAGCTCCTGGTGAGCGGAGCCAACTTCGACCTGGCCCTGGCCGACTGGGAGAACGGACCAGACCCAGACGTCAGCTCCTACTGGCGGTCGACAGCGGTGCCTCCGGCGGGCTTCAACGTCTCGGGGGGCATTGCCGATCCCTTCCTCGACCAGGCTCTGGACCGCCTGGCCACCCTGACCACGGCCTCCGCCCGGATGGCGGCGGCAGCGACCGTCTCCTCACAGCTCGCCGACGACCTGCCCGCAGTATTCCTGGAGACGCCCAGGGTGTCGCTTGTGCTTCACCCGGGGATCACTGCGGTCGTGCCCCCGGTCGGCGACAGCTCGGCGCGCTTCGCACACATCGCAGGCTGGCACCGAGGCTGACCGGGGCGCCTGCTAGGATCGGACACCGCCGTCGCTCGCCGGGGTGGTGGAATTGGTAGACACGCAGCGTTCAGGGCGCTGTGTCCGTAAGGGCGTAAGGGTTCGACTCCCTTTCCCGGCACCAGCTCTGGACCACGGGGTGGTCCTGCGGCTGACTCAGGAGGCCCTGTGTCGCTTCGGACGCCGGGCCCGCATCACCTCGCGCATGTCCGCCGCCGTGATGCGTGCCGGCGCGGTGGTGGCCAGGAAGTCGAGGATCAGCTCGGCCACCACCTCCGGCTCCTCCAGCTGGACGAAGTGACCGGCTCCGGACACGACCTCCAGGCGGCTGCCGGGCATCTCATCGTGGGCCAGCGCCGCGTGGGTGGCGGGGATGATGCGGTCGTTCTCGCCCCACAGCAGCATCGTCGGCATGGCGTGGGCCAGGTACAGGCGCTCGATCGCGGAGACGCGTTGCCCGCGCTGATCGATGACCGCGCGCACGGTGGCAAGGAATGCGTCTCGCGTCGCCGGTTCGGTGAGCCCCGCATAGCTGCGCCACATCGCCTGTTGTCCGGCACCGGCCGTCAGGCCCCGTCGGCCCAGCCAGCGCCCCGCGCCCAGGATCAGGTCGTGGGCGGTGCCGGAGAGCACCAGTGGGGCCACCAGGTCAGCACCGGGCAATCCCAGGCTGCGCAGCAGGAAGGTCACCTCCTGACCCAGGCCCCCACTGGAGACGAGCACCATGCGCTCACAGCGCTCGGGGTACTGGTAGGCGAACTGCATGGTGATGCCACCGCCCAGCGAGTGGCCGACCAGGGTGGCGCGATCCTCGTCCAGCGAGATCAACAGGTCGCGCATCAACGTGGCCTGGTTGCCGAGCGAGTAGTCGCCCCGTGGTTTGGCGGAGCGGCCGTGACCGAGCAGGTCGGGCGCGATCACCCGATGGGTCCGGGCCAGGGCTGGGATGACCGCTTCCCAGGCCCACGCGGCCTCGGCGATGCCATGGACCAGCAGCACAGCCGGTCCCTCGCCCGCCTCGAGATAGGCCATGCGCTGGCCGTGCAGGCTGATGAAGTGGCGCCGCGCCACCTCCGCCCGAGGGCGCGCGCCCCGTGGAGCGGCCCGCTCTCTCATGCTCCGCACATCATGCTGCCCGAGCCCGACGCCGACTGGCCGAGAGCCCGCAGCGCCGTGCTCCGCGATGCCATCGCCATCGGCGCCGCGACGGGGGCGTACGCCCTGTCGTTCGGCGCCGTCGCCACCGCCACCGGGTTGTCGGTACTGCAGACCTGTGTGCTGTCACTCGTGATGTTCACCGGCGCCTCGCAGTATGCCTTGGTGGGCGTGCTGGGAGCGGGCGGTGGGGGCCTGACCGCGGCGGCCACGGCCGTGCT
Organism: Candidatus Amunia macphersoniae; assembly: GCA_016464795.1. GTDB lineage: Bacteria > Chloroflexota > Dormibacteria > Aeolococcales > Aeolococcaceae > Aeolococcus > Aeolococcus macphersoniae. The sequence goes on from JAEKNN010000062.1 coordinate 91,439, forward strand.
CCTGGGAAGCCGTAACGCCCTGTACGGGCTGCGCCTCTCCTCCCTGCTGCAGCTGCGTGGCCTGCACCGGCCCCTGGCCGCTCACCTGGTGATCGACGAGAGCACCGCGATGAGCCTCGGCCACGAGTCCGACCGGGCCAACCGACTCGGCTTCTGGGCCACCGGCGCCAGCGTGTATGTGCTGTGGAACGTCGGCACCTTGATCGGCGCGCTGGGCACCCAGGCGCTGCCCAGCCCCAGGGCTGTCGGCCTCGACGCCGCGGCTCCGGCTGCCTTCCTGGCGTTGCTCGCTCCTCGGGTTCGCGGTCGTGCCGCGGTGACGGTTGCCGTCGCCGCGGCCCTGGTGGCAACCGCATGCGTCCCCCTCCTGCCGGTGGGGGGACCGGTGCTGGTGGTGGCGATGCTGGCGATCGTCATCGGGGCGGCGCGACGCACCAGCTCGGAGGTGCGTTGAGGTGTGGGCCGCCGTGCTGCTCGGCTCCGCCGGCTGCTACCTGCTCAAGCTCGCCGGCCTGTCGGTGCCGCGCCGGATCCTGGCCAGCCCGCGAGTGCGACGGGTTGCCGAGATCCTGCCCATCGCACTTCTGTCCGCCCTGATCGCCCTGCAGACTCTGAGCACCGGCATGCGCCTGGGAGTCGACGCCCGGGCGGCCGGGGTCGCGGCCGCGTTGCTCGCCGTCCTGGCGCGAGCACCCTTCCTGGTGGTGGTGGGGGTAGCGGTGCTCACCACCGCGCTGATCCGGCTCGCCCACTGAGAGAGGCGTTCGTCCGTTGGTGTGGGCGGCGACGTTCGCATGGCTGCCGCCGCGGCGGGGCTGATCGTCACCCTGCTCTGAGCCCGGCGTCAGTGGCCACCCAGTGGTCGATGCGCTGCCAACAGGAGAGGAGCCAGTCACGCTGCGCCTCCTCGCCGTCGGGGATGCTGGCGCGGTCGACATACCAGAGGCAGACTCGGAACACCCGATCCATCGGGGCTCGGCTGAGCAGGCTTCCGCCCTCCAGGCCCGAGAGACCGCCGTGGGCAACCAGGATCACTGACGCGGTGGGGGCGGCCGCCACCGCGGTGAGCGCTCCACCCGGCTCGGGGGCGATCACGTGGTGCATCCGCATGGCCCGCTCCGCGTCGCGACGGTGGCCACGGTGCAGCAGCTTGCGCAGCCGCCGCATCCGGCGCGCCTCCGAGAAGTTCCCGCCCTCGGGGAACAGCAGCAGCGCTCCGCGGTCGTCAAGCCCCCGCGACAGGGCGGCGATGCCGGTTTCCCAGGAGCCGTCGCGACGACGGGCCGGGGGCGGCACGAAGTAGTTGGGGACCCGAGTGCCGGCAAGGTCCATGCACGGGTCGAGCTTGAGGACCTCCTTCATGACGATCCGGGTCTCGCGGCCATAGCGATCGAGGAGCATGTCGACCAGGTAGAGCGTGTCGCCGGGCCCGGAATGGCGACTGAACACCAGCAGTGGACGATCGTTGGCGAGAAGCACGGTGTCAGCCCTGCCGTCGTCCTCGATGTGCACGGTCACCCCCAGCAGCCGCTCCCCCCAGACGCGGGCGCTGCGCATGAACCAGCGCATCAGCCTGTAGTGCCGCTGTTGCATCCGCGGCGAGTCCATGCGCCCGATCCCCGACGCCCAGAGCCCGGCGCTGGCGATGATGACGATCACCTCCCGCTGCATCCAGAGCAGCGAGTACGCGGCCACCCGAAGCAGCCGCCACCGTCCGCCGAGCAACGGCGAGACCACCGCTGCCGCCAGCAGGAGCAGGGGCGACAACACGGTCAGCGCCAGCGTGAGCACGATGAACAGGGGCTGAAGGATCAGCCGCCGCACCAGGCGAGGAGGTGGCATCACCTGCCGGGCACGCTGTCCAGGTAGCGCAGGGTGGCGCCGCGGGCCGCCTCGACGCGGCCCTGCAGGCGGGAGAAGTCGCGATAGCGGAGGTTGGCAAGCGAGTCGTAGCGCGGCGGCTCGAGGTCGCCGGTCGGCAGCACGTGCACGGCCACGTCGTCGGGCAGGCCCGCCATGTCGGTGTGAAAGCGGTGCCGGCGGGCGATCTCGAACGCAACCAGCCCGACCTCCAGCGGCCGGCGCGGGACCCGGAGCTTGCCGTCGATCCGGCCCACGTGGCACACGTAGATGGTGGCGGCGTTGAGCTGCACCGCCCTGCTCACCGGGATCGAGTTCACGATCCCGCCATCGATGAAGTGCTCGCCGTCGATGCGCACCGGCGCCATGATCCCCGGGACTGCAGCTGAGGCGAGCACAGCCTCGACCAGGGAGCCGCTGGCGAACCAGTGCTCCTCAGCGCGCTCGATGCTGGCCGCGACGCACTCGAAGCGCACCGGCAGGTCCTCGATCAGCGCGACCGGAACATGTGCCTCGAGCAGGCGCCGCAACCCCGCGCTGGACTGGAGGTGGGTGCGGGTTCGCGCAAGCGTGCCGACACTGCGAAGCAGCGAGCTCGCGAACACCCCGCTGGCGTTGACGTCGCGCCACAGCTCGGTGAGGCGGCCCACCCCGGCGATTGTGGGGTCGGCGGCGATCGCCGCTCCGTTGAGGGCGCCGATCGAGGTGCCCACGATCAGATCCGGTGTGATCCCGCTCTCCAGCAACGCACCGAGCATGCCCACCTCGGCGGCGCCCAGCACCCCTCCGCCACCGAGGACGAAGGCAGTGCCGTTCCGCCGCCTGGCTCGGCGGCTGCTCACGCGTTGGTGCACTGCTCGGTGGAGACCGGCTGGCTGCGACCACGACCGGAGCTGAGGTCGGGCGCGATCGCGGTCATGGTGAGCGCGTAGCCCTCGCTGGGATCGGTGGTGCTGGCCGCGAACACCAGCCCCTGGACAACTCCATTGGTGTCGACCATCGGGCCGCCGGAGTTGCCCGGGATGATCGTCGCGGCCAGCACCGCGATCTTGCGGTCGACCAGGCCCGAGTTGTAGACGTTGTAGCCGCGCGCGTTCTCGGTGCCGCGCACGAACGCCGGGACCACCTGCTCCCGCTGACCCCCTGGGTAGCCGATCACCGCGCCGGTGACGCCCCGACCGGGGTCGGCTGATGCCGTCGGCAGCGCCGCCTGCCCGAGCCCGGGCACGTTGAGGATGGCGACGTCGACCTGGGAGTCGAACAGGACAACCTGTGCCGGATGGCTGTTGCCGTCGGTGGTGTCGACCTCGACCCGGTTGGACCCGGCGACCACGTGCGCGTTGGTGACCACCTGGTCATTGCCCAGCGGCCATGCCGAGCCGGCCTCCGCGCCTCCGCACCCGTAGGCGATCACCCTGGAGGTCACCGTGGTGGCGGCGCGGATGCCGGCGGTGTCCACCAGCTGTGGGATCGATGCCGGCGGCGGCGTGCCGGGGGCCAGCGCGGCGAAGGGGTTGGGGAAGGAGTTCTTGCGCAACGCGTTCTCGAGCAAGGCCAGGAACCCGGGAGGTCGGGGGGCCACGTGGTCGAGCGCCTGCTCGATGGCCGACCCCTGGATCTGGCTGTCGAGCGCGGTCCACGGGCTCTGCGAGAAGGTGAGCCCGAGGTACCACGATCCCGCCAGCACGCCGGCGACGCCGATGACCGCCCCGAGCGAGGAGTCCCAGGAGGCGAACCGGGTGCGCAGGGAGCGGGTGCGCGCCCTGAACCCGGCCGCGGTGCCGATGCCCTGGACGATGAGCACGATCGCCAGGAAGAGCCCCGAGGTGATCAACGGCTGCACGTCCGCCTGCCGGCTGAAGATGGATGCAAGCTTGGGAGCGACAGCGGCGCCGATCAGGATGCCCGCCAACAGGCCCAGCAGTGACGGGCCCACCCAGGTGATGCCGCGGCGGTACCCCGAGATCAGGGCGCCGGCGAGGAGGATGACGATCAGCGCGTCGAGGAGATCCACGGCCGACAAGTGTGCCGTCTGTCACAGGGCCTGCGCCGTCACGCTGACGCCGATCGCCTATGCTCTAGGCGCGTCGGGGCGTAGCGCAGCCCGGTAGCGCACCTGCTTTGGGAGCAGGGGGTCGCTGGTTCGAATCCAGTCGCCCCGACCATCAACCTCCAGGAACTCAAATCTGGCCCGCTGCTTACATATTTCAACCGGGTCTAAGCGGCGGCGGGAATCCGCAAGGCAGCGGGTCTAGGAAATTAGAACCAGTTTGCCGTAAAATTCGGGTCTAATGCCGCAGGCTCGCAACAAGCTCGCAGGTCGTCCATCGCGCACCCCGGCGCCGCGCGGCGGTGATGACGCGTGGGACTGGGAGCGAGCGGCGGCCGTATTCCTGCGCGACTGCCGGCGACGAGGGCACACCCCGTCGACGCAGTCCATCTACCAAGCCGTGCTCTTGGGGCCGCGCACGCAGGAGTACCGCCGAGACCAGGAGGTGGAGAACGTCAGCGACCTGACCGCCGACCGGCTCCGCCAGTTCGAGGTCGAGCTGCAGGAGGCCGAGCTGGCGCCCTCCACCGTGCACCAGTACCACCGCGTGCTGAAGACGTTCCTGGGCTTCTGCGCTCGCGAGGGCATGGGAGTGGATGAGCGCGTGCGGGATGTCGCCGCGCCGCGTCTCCCCGAGAGGGAGCCGGGCGCGTACTCGCCCCAGGAGGAGACGCGTCTCCTCGCGGCTGCTCGCGACCCCCGGGACCGGATGATCGTCGAGCTCCTACTGACAACCGGGTTGCGGCTCAGCGAGTTGATCGCGCTCGACGTCGAGGACATCGTCGACCTGGGACGGCAGGGCGCCTACCTGCGGGTCCGCCAGGGCAAGGGACGCAAGGACCGGAACATTCCCCTCGACGACGGCGTCTATCGCCAGCTGCAGACGTACCTGCGTCGCCACCGGCCGGCCGGGGCGGGCGCGATCTTCACGGCTCGCCGCGCCGCGGGCGCCCTTCGGCCGTTGTCGAACGAAGCCATCAAATCAATGCTGCGGCGGCTGGGCGACGAGACGGGCATTCACTGCCACGCCCACAAGTTCCGGCACACGTTCGCCTCGCGGGCGATCGCTGACGGGATCGACCCGTTGACCCTCCAACGCGTTCTCGGTCACACCACGCTGCAGATGGTCTCCCGGTACGTCCACTACTCGGCCGCCGACCTGATGCGGGCATGGCGGAGAGCGGAGGGCGGCCAGACGCCGCGCCGGTGACGGTGCCGGCCATGTGCCACGTCGAAGCGTTCGTCGGGCAGGCGGCCGAGGTCGATGGTGACGACAAGAGGCACTTGTCAGCTCATCGTCAGCGGCAGCTGATCGCCCGCAGCCGGTCGTGACCGGCGACGTCCGTCGAGGCGAGCTGGGCTGGCGAGGCGCACCGTTCGACGGGGATCAGGCTCCGCTGCGCGGCGTTCGACACCCGTCGACGACGCCCCCTCGGCCGTGAGCGGCCCCAACTCCGACGACGTTGGCCGTTCGACCCAGTCGACCAGCTCTGGGATGACCGGCCGAGCGGCGACGGCGCGAGCGATCCGGAGTGCCGTGGTGACGTTGACCGGCCGCCCCGTCGCAGCTGAGGACGCGGTGGCGACGGCGACACCGGCGAGCCCGGCCAAGTCAGTGAGGGACAACCCGCGCACCTGCATGCCGTAACGCAGTTCGACGCCGAAGACGATTCGACTGTTCACACCCTGCTCACCCGCGATTGACCTCCGGTTCAGACCGTTGAGGTATCCATGCAAGCAGTCGCGGCGTTCTCCTGGCGAACTCCTCGCGTACCCGGCCGACCGCCCGGTCCACTCAGCCGCCGAAGTTGGCGGTACCGCCAACCCAGAGCGGCGAGCACGCCTTTTCTCGTCAGGCGGCGGGGGCTACCGAGACGTCGAGGGTGACGGCGACGGCCTCGCTGTCGTACTCGCTGGGATCCCCCTGCAGAGCGAACGCAATGGCCTCCAGGCACTCCTGTTCGGCATCCTCGCGCGTGCGCGTCCCGCCACCGTTGATGTGGAGCGCCGGCACGCGGTAGTGCCAATTTTGGGCCTCATCGTCCTCGTAGAACTCCGCCCGGAGAGTGGTGCTCATGTTCTCGTCGCCCCTATAGCCTGCGCAACTCAGCGAGGGTGTACCCGTAGTCCTTGGCGACCCTCGCCATCGCCGGACCGCCGAGGTCCGCACCGTCATGGTACGCCCAGATCCTCTGACGGTCCCCATTGACCAGCACGCGATGTGACCCGACTCGCCGCCGCTCGATCCAGCCGTCACGTTTGAGCGCTGCAAGGACGCGGGCTGCCTTCGCCATCAAGGCCGCAGGGTAGCGCCTGGCCCTTCCACCTCCGCGCCGCCGCCGCGTTATGGGCCGAGGCCGCAGCGCCAGCCCGGTCGGTGCGGCGGGGCCGCGGCGGCCGCTCCGAGATGCGCAGTCGCTGCGCACCGGAAGGCCAGCGGGGCTGTGAGAAAGGGTCCGGTTGGCAACTGCTGCACCGAACGCAAAACCACAGGCGGGGAGATGAAGACCAGCACGAGGGCGAGGGTGCGCGTGGTCGGAAGCGCGAGAAGGTCATGAGGTTCGACTAACGGCAGGGCGGCACGCCATGTCCCAGGACGAGACCGGTCGGTGCCGGGCCTCCTCTCTTGACACCGATCCTGACAGCGTTCACACTGCCTGACAATGTCAGTTGTCGCGATCAGGGATCGCCGCGCCGAACGCTACGCCGCCACCCGCCGGGAGATCATCGACGCCGCATGGGAGGTCGTCCGCGCGGACGGCCTCGGGGCGATCTCGATGCGCGACCTTGGCGCCCGCGTGGGCATGCGGGCCCAGTCGCTGTACGGGTACTTCCCGTCCAAGGAGGCGATCTTCGACGCGATGTTCGCCGAGTCCAACGAGGAGTTGCTCGGTCGCGTCGAAGCTCTGCCGACGGTGCCCGACCCGGTGGATTGGATGCGCTCGATGGCGAGGATGTTCATGCAGTTCTGCGTCGAGGATCCCGGCCGCTACCAACTGCTCTTCCAGCGACCGATCCCCAACTTCGAGCCGAGCGCCGAGGCGCTCGCCCCCGCGCTGCAGGGCCTCGCCATGGTCCGGGCGGGTCTGCGCGACTGCGGCATCACCGACGAGCGCGCCTTCGACGCCTGGACCGGCGTGACCGGCGGCCTCGCCGCTCAGCAGAACGCCAACGAGCCGGGCGGCGACCGCTGGGTGCGCCTCGTCGACGAGGTCATCGACATGTACATCGAGCACTACCGCCCGAACACGCCAAGGTGAACCACATGATTGTCAGCGCCATCGCGGTCGAGGCCATCCCCCCACTCGGCCATGACGAGGCGATGACGCTCGCCTCTGACGAGTACGACAGACTGCTGGGCGTCGTCGACGAGTTGTCTGATGACGACTGGACACGCCCCACTGACTGCATCGAGTGGGACGTGAAGGCCATGCTCGGCCACGTCCTCGGCATGCTCGCGTTGCAGGCTGATCGGACGGAGGCGATGCGGCAGATCGGTGCAGCGGCGGCGGTCGTGGCGCAGACCGGCGGCCGCCGGCTTGACGCGATGACCGACCTGCAGGTCCGCGAGCACGCCCACCTGACACCGGCGCAGCTCCGCGACGCGCTCCATGAGGCGGCGCCGCGCGGCCTCGCCGCCCGCCGCGGCACCAGCCCGGAGGAGCGCGACATCCCGTACGACCCGCAGGTTCCCGGCGAGAGCAGCTGGACGATGGGCTACCTGTTCGACGTAATCCACACCCGCGACCCGTGGATCCACCGCGTCGACGTCTGCCGCGCCACGGGTCGCGCCGTGGACGTGACTCCGGAACACGACGGACGCATCGTCGCCGACGTGGTCGCTGACTGGTCACGACGCCACGGGCAACCGTTCCAGCTGACGCTCACCGGTTCCGCTGGTGGCACGTACGCGGCCGGTAGTGGCGGTGCCACGCTCGAGCTCGATGCGGTCGAGTTTTGCCGGGTGCTGTCGGGTCGCGCGCCCGGCGCCGGGCTCCTTGCCACCACAGTGTTTTTCTGACATCCGCTTTCACGAGACAAGAGGGACCACCGGAATGCACACCCACCGAATCGGCGACGTCACCGTGCTCAACGACCACATGGAGGTGCCCGGCCTCGGCTACCTGTCCGTCAACGCATTCGTGATCCATGCGCAGCAGCCCGTGGTGGTTGACACGGGACTCGGCCTCCCGGACCGCGACTTCGTCGCCAGCCTCCGCCAGGTCATCGACCCCGCCAGCGTCCGCTGGATCTGGCTGACCCATCCCGACCGCGACCACACGGGCGGGGTTTTCGAATTGCTGGCCGCCGCACCACAGGCACGGCTGGTGACGACGTTCCTCGCCGCCGGGCTCATGTCCACCGAGAAGCCATTCCCGATGAGCAGGCTCTACCTGCTCAACCCCGGACAGACGCTCGACATCGGCGACCGCACACTCCACGCCTTTCGGCCGCCGCTGTTCGACAGCCCGGCAACGACCGGCTTCTTCGACGACCGCTCGCGCGCGTGCTTCAGCTCCGACTGCTTCGGCGCGCCGCTGGCGTCGGCCGAGCTCGCCCAGGCCGCCGACGTTCGCGACATGCCCGGCGACGAGTTGCGCCGTGGTCAGCTGCTGTGGGCCACCGTCGACAGCCCGTGGGTGCACTGCGTTGACCGCGCTCGCTACCAGCAGACCGTGCGGGACACGCCCTTCGTCGACGCTGAGGCCATCTTCAGCACGCACCTGCCGCCGGCCGTGGGCTTGGGCGCGCAGTTCTCGGCGATGCTCAGCGAGGTGCCGACCACCGAACCATTCGTCGGTCCCGACCAGCAGGCGCTCGAGGCGATGCTTGCCAGCTTCCAGCCGGCGGGCGCCGACGGCCACTAGCCCGGATCTTTCACGAGTGATCTGAGGTCGCGGCCCCGGAAAGAACAA
>JAEKNN010000017.1 GCA_016464795.1 Candidatus Amunia macphersoniae
TTCCTTGGTGAGGGAACGATCAGCCCAGGGTCAGATTCCTTGGTGCTTGACAACGTGGGCTTCTCTCAGGGCCGGCGCGAACCGCGCTTCGCCGACTGGAGACCGCAAGGCGGCGGTGGTACGCTCTAGGGCCATGCCGATGCCCGCTCCACGCCGCACCACGCTGTCCCTTCCCATGATCGGCGCCATCTTCGGAGCGCTCCTCGGTCTGACTGCGTTCGCGATCGTCGCTGCCCTCTGGCGGACAGGCAACGCGCACCTGGGGGCGCTCGCGGCGGAGGCGATGATCCTGGCGGCGCTGGCAGGCGTGGCTGCGGCGATCCTGAGCGCGGAGCCGGCACGCATCCGTCGCTCACGGGTTCCGATCGGCCGGGCTCTCCCTCACGCGTGGTGGCCGCCGCAGCACGATCCCGTCCCGCTGGTGGCTGCCTGCATCGGCGCTCCCATCGTGGTGGGAGCCGGCGCGGCGTTCTGGCTCTTCCACTGAGGCGCTCGCGACTCTGATCGCCGGCGGTCGCGCCGCACCCGCGATCCGTTCGAGCGCCCACGCGGCAGCCTCGCGGACCACCGGGTCGGGATCCTGCTCGACGGCTCGACGCAGCGCGGGAATCGTCGCCACCAAGCCTGCGTTGCCCAAGGCCACCGCCGCGTTGCGGGCCAGGGCGGCGCGGCCGGAGCGGGCGACCGCCGAGCCAGCGAAGCGCTCGGCGAACTCCCGCTGGTCAAGAGCCAGCAGGTCGACGAGGTCGGGCGACGGGACCGGACCGCCTCGGGGGGCACCGGTCTCGAGGGCCGCCGGAGCGCGCCGGTGGTTGATCGGGCAGGCCTCCTGGCAGAGGTCGCAGCCGAACACCCAGGTGCCCATCAGGGGACGCAACTCGATGGGAATCGATCCGCGGTGCTCGATGGTCAGGTAGGAGATGCACCGTCTGGCGTCGATGACCCCGGGGGCGACAATGGCCCCGGTGGGACACGCGGGGATGCACGCGGCACAGGTGCCGCAACCCTTCTTCGACGGAGTGTCGGCAGGCAGGGGCACAGACAGGGCGATCTCGGCGAGCAGCACGTAGGACCCGGCGGTGCTGGTCAGCAATGACGCGTGCTTGCCCGTGAACCCGATGCCGGCGCGCTCGGCGACGGCGCGATCCATCGCCCAGCCATGGTCGACGAATCTCTTGGCCCGCACCTCGCCGGCGCGACCTCGCAACCAGTCGACCAGCTCGTCACAGCGACGGCCGAGCACGTCGTGGTAATCGGCGGCGGGGCCGCCGTCGCTGCCCGGCATGCACGCGTAGGCGGCCATGCGCCCTGCCGGCCGGTCCTCCGCAAACCCCTCTGGCGCCCGCACCGGACGGTAGGGCCAGGCCAGCGCGACGATGCTGCGCGCCCATGGATAGCGCGCTCCCAAGTCGGTGCTGGCGGTGACCCGCTCCGCCGTCATCCACGGCATCCCGTCCATCCGTCCCGCCGCCACGGCGTCGAGGCCATGCTGTCGGGCCTCCGCAAAGGGCTCGACGCCGGTCACGCCGAGCGCGCTCCAACCGCGGGCCAGAGCTTCGGCTCGGAGGTCGGCTCGGAGCGCGGTCCAATCGCCCACCCGGCCGAGTATGGCGGCGCGGCGGTTCGCTGCCGGCGCGACGCGTACCATTGCGCGCTGGCGTCCACCCGGTGAGGCAGGCGCGATGTGGGAGGGCGGCCATCATGACGGTGACGATGCGGGGCGACGGCGAGCCGGTCACCATTGGCGGCGACGCGCTGGTGGTCACCGCGTTCAAGGGCGAGCTGGGAGCGCTGGCGGAGACCATCGACGTGTCGCTCGGCGACGAGCTGGCAGCGATGCTCGCCTCCGGAGAGATCAGCGGACGGTTCGGGGAGGTCACCGTCGTCGTCGCGGCCGCGGCCATCGCGGCCCGCAGGGTGGTGATGGTCGGTCTCGGCGACCGAGCTGTGCTCGACGCGTACAGGCTGTACAACGCCTACACCTTCGTCGGCCGCGAGCTGCGCAAGCGCCGGTTGACGCGGGCGGTGCTCGCCGCCGACCTGTCGTTGCTGGGTCGGGCTGCCCCGGATCAACCCGCGCTGCTGCGCGCCATGGTGACCGGAACCCTGCTCGCCAACTTCGAGGCTGGTGCTCTGAAGAAGGATGCGGAGGACAGGTCCCCGCTCATCGAGGAGCTGGTGGTGGCTGGGCTCGACCGCGATGGGGAGGACTCCATTGACGCCGCGCTGTCCGAGGCGGTGCTCCTGGCGGACTCGACCCTTCGGGTGCAGCGCTGGACCAGTGCACCGGCCAACACCATGACGCCCACCACCCTCGCCGGCGCCGTGCGCGAGCTGTGCGCGGACGGGCCGCTGGCCGTCGAGGTCATGGGTCGCGAGGAGCTCGAGGCCCTGGGCGCAGGGGCCCTGCTCGGCATCGCCCAGGGCAGCGACGAGCCACCCGCGATGATCGTCGTCAGGTACGACGGCGGCGGCGACGGCGATCGCCGGCTGGCGCTGGTGGGCAAGGGGATCACCTTCGACACCGGCGGGATCTCGATCAAGCCGTCGCTGGGGATGGAGATGATGAAGTCCGACATGGGAGGAGGGGCGGCGGTCCTCGCCGCCCTGCACGCCATCGCCGCGCTGAAGGTGCCCTGCAACGTCCTCGGCATCGTCCCGGCCACTGAGAACATGCCCGGTGGTCGCGCGCTCAAGCCCGGTGACGTGGTGACCGCCATCGACGGGACCACCATCGAGGTGGTCAACACCGATGCGGAGGGCCGGGTGGTGCTCGCCGACGGCCTCGGCCTGGCACGGCGGTTGGGTGCCACCCACATCGTCGACGTGGCCACCCTCACCGGGGCGGCGATCGTCGCCCTGGGACATGTCAACACCGGGCTGATGAGCAACGACCCCGAGCTGACCCGCCTGGTGCTGCGCGCCGGTGAGCAGGCTGGGGACCGTTTCGCCGAGCTGCCGATGTCACCCGAATACGACGTCTGCCTGCACAGTGACGTCGCCGACGTCGTCAACTGGGGCGGTCGCGAGGCGGGCACCATCGCCGGCGGCATCTTCATCCGCGAATTCGCCGGCGACCTTCCCTGGGTCCACCTCGACATCGCCGGAACCTCGTGGAACGACCAGGGCAATCTCAAGGACGTCCCGGACGGGCCCAGCGGTTCCCCGGTGCGGACGCTGGTCTGGCTGGCTCGGCTCTTCGCAGCTGGCTAGCTGCGAGTGCGCTGCGCGCGGTGGCCTAGGATGCACGGATGACAGCGGCGCGGATGCTGGCGATCATGGGGTCGGGCGAGACCGCACCCACGATGACGTCGGTGCACGCCGAGCTCCTGGACTCTGCCGGTGGGACGGGAGCACACCCGGTGATGCTCGACACTCCCTTCGGCTTCCAGGAGAACGCCGACGACATCACCGCCCGCACTCTCGCCTACTTTCGCGACAGCGTCGGCTGCGAGCTCGATGTGGCCACGTTTCGCGACGCCACCACAGCCACGGCTTTGCAGTACGAGCAGATGTGTGCGCGCGTGGCCCAGGCCGGCTTCGTGTTCGCCGGGCCGGGGAGCCCGTCGTACGCCATGCGCCAATGGGCGGGGACTCGGGTGCCGGAGGTGCTGGCAAGCAAGCTCCGCGACGGAGGCGTGGTGGTCTTCGCCAGCGCGGCGGCGGTGGGCCTCGGCGAGCTGGCCCTGCCCGTCTACGAGATCTACAAGGTAGGTGAGCCGCCCCACTGGTTGCCGGGACTCGACCTCCTGCGCGAAACGGGGCTTCGCGCCGCCGTCATCCCTCACTACAGCAACGCGGAGGGCGGCACCCACGACACCCGCTACTGCTACATGGGCGAGCGGCGGTTGCGCGTCCTCGAAGCTGCCCTCCCTGACGGCTGCGACATCCTCGGCGTCGATGAGCACACCGCGTGCCTCATCGACGTCGGCCAGCGCACCCTCAGCGTGCGCGGGCGGGGCCGCGTGGTGTGGCGCCGAGACGGGGTTGAGCGCCAGTGGCGGGCCGGGGAGGTGGTGGCGCTCGACGAGGTGACCAGCCCCGTGGGCGGCCGGCCGTCACCGGGCGTCACCGCGGTCCCGACCATCGCCGTCGACCCCAGCAGCGCTGCCGTCGCCAGTCCCTTCATGGACCAGGTCCGCGACCAGCGAGACATCGCCGTGCGCGGCATCTCTGCGCGCGACACAGATGCCACCGTGGCGGCGATCCTGGCCGTCGAGACCGCACTGCACGAGTGGTCTCGAGACACCCTGGAGTCTGACGAGCCTGACCACGGCCGGGCGGTGCTTCGGGAGCTGGTCGTCCGCCTCGGCGAGCTGGCTCGTGACGGCGCCGCCGACCCACGCCAGCGCCTGGCGCCGATGGTGGACGCGCTGGTCGGCATGCGCGACCAGGCTCGGGACACCCGGCGCTTCGAGGACGCCGATCGGATGAGGTCCGCCTTGCTGGCCGCAGGGGTCGACATTCACGACACCCCGGAGGGGACGACATGGGAGCTGGCAGCCACCGGGAATAGCGGCAGGGCGGGAGTCAGGCCGCCCGAGGGGGCCTGAGCGCCTGGCGCGCGATCGCGTCGAGCTCGCCGTCACGGCCCTGCCACATCATCGCCAGCATGCGGATGTCGCCGCGCAGCGACCAGAGCGGGTGCCCGAATGAGGCTGGGTTGTTCTTCTCGATGACGAAGTGGCTGAACCAGGCCACGCTGTAGGAGATCAGGGGCATTCCCGCCAGCAGCGCAGGCCGGCGGGTGACGATGCCGGTGAGTGCGGTGGCGGCTCCGAGGTGGGTTCCGACGAAGTGGAACCAGCGGGTCGGCCGCCGGCTGTGCTGGCCGACGTACCAGGGAAAGAAGTCATCGAAGCCGTCGAACCGACCGGGCACGTGCCACCTCCTGCTTGGTGAGGTTGTCAAGCGTAGCCCCGGGGCAGCGCAGCCGGTCGGCGGCTCACGAGACGGCCACGGTGCCGCGGAACAACGGCCCGATCACGGTCGCTCCCTGCTGTGGCACCAGTCGCACGTCGGTGTTGCCTCGGTGGTTGAGCGTGAACACCAGAGTGATGCTGATCGTCTCCTGGCCGGTGAGCTGGCCTCCACAGACCCGGTTGGCCGAGGCCGCGACCTGGTCGAGGCCCTGGAAGTTGGCGGACAGCAGGGTGGCGCCATCGCCGCTCAGGGCCACGCAGACCGGGTAGATGATGCTGTCGCCGACGTTGTCGACAGCGATGTCGATGCGCACCTGGCTGCCGGCGCGCGCGCTCTCTGGCAGGGAGCCGGCGATCTCCGCGCGCGGAGCACCACCGTTGCTGAACAGCGGCAGCACCACCCCCACGAAGCCGCCGGCAACGACCAGCCCGATGAGTGCCAGCCGGGCAGCACGGGGCATGGTGACCAGGCGGCGCCACCCGCGATGGACGAGGGACGACGCGCGACCGGGCGCGACCTTCATCCCGGCCGGCTCAGATCGTGGCTGGAGGCCGGTACTCACCGAACACGTCGCGCAGGGTCCCGCAGATCTCCCCGAGCGTGGCCTCGGCGCGTACCGCATCGATGATGGGCGGCATCAGCTCCGCGTCGCCCTCGGCGGCGGTGCGGAGCTGGGTCAGGGCTGAGGCCACCCTGCCGCGGTCCCGGTTGGCCCGGCGCGCATCCAGCCGCTCCAGCTGCTCGGTGGCGGCGCGCTGGTCGGGGTGGAAGATCAGCGGTGGCTGCGCCTCCTCGCTCTCGGTGTGGCGGTTCACGCCCACCACCACCTTGGCGCCGGCGACCACGGCGCGCTCGGCCAGGTACGCCTCCTCCTGGATCTGCTCCTGCATCCAGCCGGACTCGATGCACGCCACCGCCCCGCCTCGCTCATCGACCTGCGCCATCAGCGCGACCGCCTGCCGCTCGAGCTCATCGGTGAGCCACTCGACGAAGTACGAGCCGCCCAGCGGGTCGACGGTGTTGGTGACGCCGATCTCCTCGCCGATGATCTGCTGGGTACGCACAGCGATTCGCTGCGCCTTCTCGGTGGGGATCGACAGGGCCTCGTCGTAACACGAGAGGGCCAGGGACTGGACGCCGCCGAGAACAGCCGCCAGAGCCTGGATGGCGGCACGCACGATGTTGTTCTCCGGCTGTTGCGCGGTGAGCGTCGAGCCTCCGGTCTGGGTATGCGTGCGCAGCATCAGTGAGCGCGGATCGGTGGCACCGAAGCGCTCGGTCATCACCCGCCCCCACAGCCGCCGGAGGGCGCGGTACTTGGCGATCTCCTCGAAGAAGTCGGTGTGGGTGTTGAAGATCCACGAGAGCTTGGGCGCGAAGTCGTCGACGGCGATGCCGCGGGCAACCACCGCGCCGACGTACTCGCAGGCGTTGGCGATGGCAAAGGCCATCTCCTGGGGGGCGGTGCTGCCGGCCTCACGGATGTGATAGCCGCTCAGCGAGATCGCGTTGAACTTCGGTGCCTCGCGGGTGCAGTGCGCGATCAGGTCGGCGGCGAGCCGCAGCGATGGGCGCGGCGGGTAGATGTAGGTGCCGCGGGCGACGTACTCCTTGAGCACGTCGTTCTGGGCTGTGCCCATGACCGCCGCGGCCGGCACGCCCTGGCGCTCGGCGGCGACCATGTACATCGCCACCAGCACCGGTGCCGGGGCGTTGATGGTCATCGACGTGCTCACCACCCCGAGCGGAATCTGGTCGAACAGGTCGACCATGTCGGCGACGGAGTCGATCGCCACCCCCACTTGGCCCACCTCGCCGGCGGCGCGCTCGTCGTCACTGTCCAGCCCCATCTGGGTGGGCAGGTCGAACGCCACCGACAGGCCCTTCTGACCATGGGCGAGCAGGAATCGAAAACGTTGGTTGGCGTCGGAGGCGGTGCCGTAGCCGGCGTACTGGCGGATGCTCCAGAGCCGGCCCCGGTACATGGTCGACTGGATGCCCCGGGTGAATGGCGGCTGACCGGGGAAGCCCACCTGCGTGACCGGGTCGTGGCCCTCGAGCTGGGCGGGCCCGTACAGGGTGTCCAGCTCGATGCCGCTGCCGGTGGCGAAGGTCTCGAGCCTGCCCGGGACCTCCAGGGCCCGGCGCAGCGCGCGTTCCTCCCAGCGGCGCTGCTCGGCCGCGTAGTCGCGATCGCCGGCGGCGGGCGGGGCGTCCTGCGTCTGCGAGATCACCTCGCCAGCATACGTCGGCTCCCCCGCCGCACCGCGAGGTCAGGCGCCGGCGCGCTCAGCCGCACCCGACCAGCCGCGACTGCATCGTCTCCTGCCTGCCACACTCGTGCACGACATGGCGGCAGAGATCACCGACGAGCGCATCGCCGCAGCCGCCCAGCGTCTGCACAGCGGTGACTGGTTCTTCAGCCCCCGGCAGCTGTACTACGCGGTGTGCGCCGATGTGGAGACACCACCGGTGCGAATCGCCAGCGGTGAGGTCGGGCTCGGCCTCGTGCTCATCCTCATCGGCATCATCACCGCCAACCGCACGGTGATCTTCGTCATGGGCGGCATCGGCCTGATCCTCGTCCTGCTCGGGGTGGTGACGCACCTCCGGGAGAGGCACCCACTGCCGCCGACGCGACTCCTGGCGGTGTCGTTCGCGGAGTTCGAAGAGCGGCTGCGATCGGGCGCTCATGAGTATCCCGGACTGATCGTGGCCTCGCCTCCGATGGCAACGCCCGGCCTCCAGGAACCACGGCTGGTCATCTGCGACCGCGCCGAGACCGTCGCCGTGCTCACCGCCAACCGCGGCCGGCTCGCCAGTGCACAGGTGCTGTTGCGCGGCGACGATCCGGCGAACCTCCAGGGGACGCGCGTCGTCGTCCTCCACGACTGCGACCCCGCTGGGTGCACGCTCGCCGCTGACCTGCGCGACCGCGGTGCCCAGGTCGTCGATGCCGGCATCAACCCCGGTGAGCTGACCGGCAAGCGCAGTCAGATCCTCGAGGGCGCGCCGGCGCGCCTGCCGCGCGACCTGAGGGCACACCTCGACACCGAGCAGACGGACTGGTTGCGCAGCGGCAAGCGGCTGGAGCTCGCCACCGAGCCGCCCGAGCAATTGGTGATGCGGGTGAATGTCGCTCTGGACCCTGCTCAGAGCAGTACCTAGCCAGCTGGCTGGAAGTCGACCTGGGACTGGTCGCGAGCGCCCACCAGGATGGCCATGTTGCCCATCGGATGCCGGTTCTCGTTCATCAGTTGGTGGGCGGTACCGACCTCGTCGAACTCGAAGGTCCTGCGCAGGCACGGGTCCACGGTGCCGCTGGCGACCAGCGCATTCAGGGCGGCGGCGTCTGCGTCGTTGGCGAAGTGCGACCCCTGAAGACGCTTGCTGCGCATCCAGAGGTAGCGAAGGTCGACGGCCGCGTGATAGCCCGTGGTGCCGGCGCAGATCACCACCATGCCGGCGTTGTCGCACACGAAGATCGACGTGGGGATGGTGGCCTCGCCGGGGTGCTCGAACACGATGCGCGGGTTGCGCTTGGCGCCCACGGCGTCCCAGATCGCCTTGCCGAAGGCGCGCGCCCCGACCGCCCACTCGCCGTAGGCGTCGTCGTCGCGCCAATCCGGGGGCAGGCCCCAGTGGTGGAAGTCACCACGATCGATGTACCCGACAGCCCCGAGCGAGACGCAGAACTCACCCCGCTCGGGCCCGGAGGCGACCGCCACCGGGATACCACCCCGCGCCTTGACGATCTGGATCGCCTGGCATCCCAGGCCGCCGCTGCCGCCCCAGATCAGGACGACGTCCTGCTCCGCAACGGTGTGGGGCTCCCAGCTGCAGAGCATGCGGTAGGCGGTGGCCCCCACCAGGACGTACGCCGCGGCGGCCGCCCAGCTCAGGTGCTCCGGCTTGGGCAGGAGTTGGTGGGCCTGCACCAGCGTGTATTGGGCGAAGCTGCCCCAGTTGGTCTCGTATCCCCAGATCCGCGCGCTCGGGGCGGTGATCGGGTCGCCTCCGGCGCTGATGTAGGGGTCATCGGCATTCCACTGACCGCAGTGCACCACCACCTGGTCGCCGACTCGCACATTGTCAACCCCCTCCCCCACCGCGTAGACCACGCCCGAGGCATCGCTGCCACCGATGTGGAAGTCCTCGGTGGCGCCCGCCTTCTGGCGAGCCGCGATCACGTCCACCGGTCGGCCGAGGGCGGCCCAGACATTGTTGTAGTTGACGCCTGCCGCCATCACGTAC
Source organism: Candidatus Amunia macphersoniae (assembly GCA_016464795.1). Lineage (GTDB taxonomy): Bacteria > Chloroflexota > Dormibacteria > Aeolococcales > Aeolococcaceae > Aeolococcus > Aeolococcus macphersoniae. Next base: position 9,178 of record JAEKNN010000017.1, read on the forward strand.
ACCAGGGCCTCACCAGGCCCCGGGCGGGGCGTGCGGATCTCCTCGACGGCAAAGGCCTGGCTGGGATTGCCGTATCGCTCTGGACGGATCACCTGCGCGAGCATGGTCGGCGGCACCTCGCCCAGCGGCGGGGCTGACGTGAGCCTGTTGGTGTCGGTGCGCTGTCGCGTCGGGCCGGTGCTGACCTCGGTCACGCTGTCTCTCCACTCGCCGGCGGTTGGGTGGCTGGCACCTTACACGGGCGGCCCGGCCACAGCGTCGTCGGTGAGGGCCGACGGGATGTCAGTGGCTCGCCCGCGGAAGGCCCAGACCTCGGGAAAGGCAAGCGCCGCTGCCGCCAGACCGACGAGGCAGAGGACCCCGCCCGAGACCACTGACGCTCGCGGCGAGCTCACCCCGGCGACAACACCGGCCTCGAGATCACCGATGAACGGACCACCGACCACCACCATGAAGTAGGTGGCCGTCAGCCTGCCGCGCAGCTCGTCGGGCGTCAGAGTCTGCATGATGGTGTTGCGGCACACCGCGCTGAAGGCATCGGCGGCCCCCGCGAAGGCGAGCAGCAACAGCCCAACCCAGAGGCTGGTGACGAACCCGAAGGCGATGATCGCCAGTCCCCAGAGAGCGATGGTCACCACCACAACCCTCCCCAGGCGGGTTGATCGCGACAGCCAGCCACTGCTGAGCGCCGCCAGCACCGCGCCGGCGCCGGGGGCGGCATACAGATATCCCAGCCCCTGCGCGTCGGTGCCAAAGGTGGTTGCGGCGAGCACCGGGAACAGCGCGCGCGGGAGTCCGAAGATCATGGCGCTCAGGTCCATGGCGTACCCGCCGAGGATGACGCGGCGGCGGCGGATGAAGGCGAATCCGCGCCGCAGCGCCGCAAGCGCAGGCTCGCGAGTCGACCCGTGTGGCGGCTGCGAGGGAAGCAACCACACCGCCAGCAGCGCCGCGGCAAAGCTGGCGACGTCGACGAGATAGGCGCCGGCCAAGCCCACGTGGGCGATCACCAGCCCCCCCAGCGCCGGTCCCGCGACCAGCGACGTCTGGAACATCGCGATGTTGATCGACAGGGCCCCGGGCAAACGCTGGGCTGAGACCAGGTTGGGGACTATGGCGGTGCGCGTCGGCGCATCCAGGGCTGCAGCGCAGGAGGCCAGTGCCACCACCACGAAGACGAATGCCACCGGCGGTTGGTTGAGAGCTCCGATGAGGAGGGCCAGCGAGCCCAGCCCCAACAGGGTCTGGGTGACCAGTAGGAGACGGCGTCTGTCGACGCGGTCGGCGATGCCGCCACCGATCAGCGAGACCGTGACCAGGGGAATCACCTGGGCAAGCCCGAGCAACCCGACGAGCACCGGGGAGCGGGTCATGACGTACACCTGATACGGCACCGCCACTGTGGTGATCTGCCTGCCGACCAGGGAGACAAGCTGACCCGCCGTCAGGCGGCGGAACGCCGCGGACTCGCGCAGGGCACCAACATCGACCGCAACGCCCGTCATGGCCGCGGAGAGACGGCGATTCAGAGGTGGCGCGGGCTGCCCCCCGTCGCTCCGGCCTTCTCGACCGCAGCTCGAAGCCGTTCCAGGGTCACGGTCATCGTCTCGCGATTCCGCGCTGGCCGATCCCCCACGCCGGTGGCGAGACGGCCGACGAGCCTGATCAATCCGCCGCGGCGATCCTCGGTGCTCTCGATCACGCGACAGCCGCCGTCCCGGGCTTCGAATCGATACCGCCAGAGCGCCACCGGAAGATTCAGGACCGACCGTATCTCGAAGGTGAACTCACGACCGCGCTCGGCCACGGTGACGGTGCCATGAGTCGACCAGTGACGGCCTCCCAACCGGTTGTGACCTGTGAATTGGGCGCCGGAGACCGGGGCGGCCGTTGCACCCGTCCACTCCACGCGCTCGCACTCGGGACTCCACTCACCCATCCGCGGCAGGTCGGCGACCAGATCGTAGACCGCTGCCGGAAAGGCTCCGCCGATATGGGTTTCCACAGTCACCGTGGCCATACCGTCGTCCCCCCGTTGGCGCCGCTGAAAACAGGCCTGCGCCGGCTCAGCCGGCCACCGCGTTGACGATCTCGGAACGCAGGCCCGGGTACTTGGCCAGGAAGTCGCGACGTTCCGCACGGAGCCGCTCGACGATGGTGCTGTACTCATCGACGCGCCCGGTGCGCTCGTAGAGGCGCTTCGGCTGGAGGATCTCGACGTCCTCAATGCCGGGCACCGTGCTCGCCACCTCGTAGCCGAAGTCGGGGTCCCTCTCCCAGGTGATGGTGCCCTCGGCGATGGCCTTGACGACTGCGCTCGAGTACGGGATCGACACCTTCTTGCTGTGCTGGTTGGCCTCAGGACCACCGACGCGGCCAGTGTTGAGCAGGAACACCTCGAACCCGCAGCTGTCGAGCAGCTCGAGGAAGCGGTTGCCCTGCTGCTCATGGCGCAGGGGGAAGAACGGGTTGGTGCCGGGCACGCGGAGGAACCTGCCCGCCTCCTCCTTGCCGCCGGCCGAGGTGCCCTGGGTCTCGCCGAGCATGAAGTACGCCGCCGCCTGCTCGCGATTCAGCCGGGCCACCGCCGGGATGATGTTCTCGTTGCGGTTGAGGATCAGCAGCTGGTTGACCCGAGTGACGTCACGGGCGTCGCGGCTCCATCCCAGGGCATCCATGCGGAACACCGCACGGCCGTTCTGGGTGTACGCGGTGTCGAAGAAGTCGACCGTGCCGGCGGCGTTCATCGACACGTTCTCAAGGTACGCCTCCGGATTGCAGACGGCGCCATGGATGGTGGGCTCGTCCTTGACGTCGAGCGCGAATGTCTTGGCGAAGCAGCCGTTCTCGGTGGCCACGATGTGACCCCCGGGGTAGAGGGCGACGAAGTCGTCCTGGACAGGCTTGGAGTCGTTCTGGCGGGTGAAGGTGGTGGTGGTCTTGCCGGTCCCGGAGAGGCCGACGATGAGCATCGACTGCTCGCCGCGAGGCGTGGGGATCACCTTGCATCCAGCGTGCAGCGACAGGCCGCCCTGGTCGTAGGTGAGCTTGTTCCACATGCGCAGGCCGCCCTTCTTGGACTCGCCGAAGTAGTCACTGTTGAGCACTCGGGTCACGCCGTTGGCGAGGTCGACCGCGATCAGCCGGTTCTCCGGATAGCCCACGGCTTCGAGCGATGGCGTGTAGATCACCGTCAGCTCGGGATCCCAGTCCTCGCCGCCCGCGCCCTCGTCGTCGAAGTACAGCCAGCGCTGCATGCCCGCGATGTTGGCGTTGGCAGCCTCGATGAAGAGACGGGCCCGGACGCGACGCTCCGGGTCGTTGCCGATGTATCCGTCGATGGCGACCATGTCGCGATCGCGGATGTGCTCCTCCTGGAGCTCAGCGATGCGGGCGCCGACCTCTGTGGTCAGGGTCTGGTCGGTGTGGTCCTGGGGGGAGTCGGTGATGATGTAGGTGCTGGTCTTGCTGCGCGAGACCACCCTCGTCTGCACGTTGTAGTTGTCGAACTCAGTCAACCTGGCGTTGGGCATCCGCGCCGTGAGCTCACGCAACTCGTCGGGGCGAGGGTTCCAGCGGATCGAACGGGCCGGCGGCAGGGAGACACCTTGGGCTTTGACGACGTTGGTCATGACTCCTCCACTCCCCTGACCTCGCAAGACCCCTTCCAGGAGCGATGAGCGACGAATCCGGCCAGGTGGTTGACGCAGCCCGAGCATATCAGAGCCGTTCTGAAGCGCCGTCCCTGCCTCCGCCACGAGCAGATCGGGCGCCGCGGTACTCACCGGCCCGGGCAACAGGACCATGGTCGCGGCCGCGCAGCGGTTCAAGTGAGCCACCTCGGCGAATCAGCGGCAGGCGCCACCGCTGCCGCGGTGCCGCCTGCCAGTGGTTGTACGCTGCGCCGCATGACCCAGACCGCAGCCGCCACATCGCCCGACGCAGTCACTCGCCGCGAGACTTCGTGGATCTGGTTCGACGGACGGACCTGCCAGTACGGAGACGCCAAGGTCGGCCTGCTGACCCACGGCCTCAACTACGGCACCGGCGTGTTCGAGGGCATCCGCGCCTATTGGAACGCCGAGCGCGAGCAGCTCTACACACTGCGCATGCCCGAGCACTACGACCGCATGAGGGTGAACGCGCGAATCCTGCAGATGGAGCTGCCGCTCTCCACGACCGAGCTGTGCGTGATCACCAACGACCTGCTGCGGCGCAACCTCTACCGCGAGGACGTGTACATCCGGCCGCTGGTCTTCAAGTCTGCCGAGATCATCGGCGTGAAGCTGCACGACGTGCCCGAGAGCTTTTCAATCTGCACCGCCCCCATGGGCGACTACGTGGGGACCGGCGGCATCCGCTGTCTGGTCAGCTCCTGGCGCCGTATCGACGACACCATGGCGCCCGCACGCGCCAAGTGCACGGGAATCTACGTCAACAGCGCTCTGGCCAAGTCGGAGGCGCTGCAGGCCGGTTTCGATGAGGCCATCCTGTTGACCATGGACGGGCACGTCTCCGAGGGCAGCGCCGAGAACATCTTCATCATCCGCGGCGGCACCATCCACACCCCGCCTCCTGCCGACAACATCCTCGAGGGCATCACCCGCCAGGCGGTGATGCACCTCGCCCGCGAAGAGCTTGGCCTCGACGTGGTGGAGCGGTCAATCGACCGCTCCGAGCTGTACGCCGCGGACGAGGTGTTCCTGTGTGGCACGGGGGCTCAGGTGGCACCTGTCATCGACATCGACCGCCGCCGCATCGGGGATGGGGAGCCTGGTCCGCTGACACTGCGCATCCAGGACCTCTACAACGCTGTGGTGAGCGGCCGCAACGACAAGTACGCAGAGTGGCTCTCGGCGGTTTACTGATGGAGGCGGGGTCAGGTTCTGACCCACTCCTCTAACCGGGGCGAGGCAGATCCTCGGCGCCAGTCCGCGCCGCCGCCGCGCCGGCGCGGCGGAGGAGCGAGCGGACGTGGCGACGGGGGTCGGGGCCGAGCCGGTCCAGCGCGATGGTGGCGGTGAACAGCTCCTCGCCGGCGGCGACCGTGCCGCACACCGCAACGCACGGAACGCCGGCCCGGCGAGCTCGCTCGGCGACCTCGGCGGGGGCCTTGCCCGCAGCCGTTTGAGAGTCGAGCCGGCCCTCGCCGGTGATCACCAGCGCCACGGTCTCGAGCACGCGATCCAATCCCGCCTCCTCACAGACCAGCGCTGCGCCGCCGACCAGCCGCGCGCCCAGCGCCGCCAGGGCGAAGGCTGCCCCGCCGGCTGCCCCCGCTCCCGGCCGGCTGTGCAACGCCGGCTTCCGTACCGCGCGCTCCAGGATCCCGGCGAACTGGCGCAGGCCGGCATCGAGCAACTCCACCTGGTGGCCGTTGGCTCCCTTCTGAGGGGCGAAGACGCACGCGGCGCCGTCGGGACCGTGCAGGGGACTGCGGACGTCGACAGCCACCTCCACCCGACAGCGACCCAACCGTGGATCGACGGTGGTCAGGTCGACGGCGGCGATCCTTCTCAGGGCGTCACCGGAGGGACGCACCTGTCTCCCACCCTCGTCGAGGAGCCGCGCACCGAGGGCGTGGAGGATCCCGGCGCCTCCGTCGGTCGACGCACTGCCCCCGACCCCGACGATGATCCTCTTGGCGCCGCCGTCCAGAGCCGCCCGGATCAGCTCTCCAGCGCCGAGGCTGCTGGACCGCAGGGGCTCTCTTCTGGCTCCCAGCAGCCGTAGCCCGGCCGCCTCGGCCAGCTCCACCACGGCAACCTGGGGTTCCAACCAGCCGAGTCGGGCCAGGCGGAGACGGCCGAGTGGACCATGGACAGGCACACGCTCGACACGTGCCCCAGCCCCGGCTGCCTCGAGCAGCACATCGAGGGTGCCGTCGCCGCCGTCCGCAACCGGGAACCGCAGCGGTCGCCAGCCGGCGTCGCTCACCCCGCGGCCGAGGCACACGGCAGCCGAGGCGGCAGAGAGCGTTCCCTTGAAGGCGTTGGGGGCGCAGAGGGCGAGCAGGCCCTTGCTCAGGCGGGCGCCACCATCTGCCGGGTGGGAGCGCCCACGGCGGCGGATTCGTGATACGCCTCTCGACAGAGCGGGCATGTCTCCAGGTGATCGAGGGCCGCCCGCCTCTCCTCGGGACTGAGCCGGCTGCGGGTCATCATGAAGGCCAGCTCGGCACAGCGGGTCTGCTCCTCGGGCGGGCTCTCCATGCGCAGGTACTCCTGCTTGAAGCGCTTCCGGGCTCGATGCAGCAGGGTCTCGACTGCTGCGTCGGTGATGCCCATGACATGGGCGATCGACGAATACGACATGCCCTGCAGCTCGCGAAGGGTCAGCACCATCCGTTGCCGCTCCGGCAGCTTCTTGGCGACGTCCCACACCAGCTGGCGCAGCGTGGTCATCTCCAGCGCCTCCTCGGGGTGGCCGGCACGGTCGCGATCGGCGATCTTGAGCATGGCCTCCTCGGGATCGCCGCCGCCCTGGTCCAGGTGCAGCGCGCGCCGGTTGCGGCGGCGCAGCTCGTCCTGGCAGATGTTCACCGCGATGCGATGCACCCAGGCGCCGAAGTTGAAGCTCTGGTCGACGCGTGCCAGGGCGCGGATGACGTTGTAGAACGTCTCCTGGACCAGGTCCTCGGCGAGTGCCTCGTCCCCGACAAAGCGAAGGCACACCGCCCTGACGCGGGCGTGGTATCGCTGGAACAGAGTGTCGAATGCCCCGACGTCCCCCGCCAGGTAGGAGGTGATCAGAACCAGATCGTCAGGTGGAGGCATCGAGCGTGGCGAGTGCTCCGTGATCGTCCCCTCCTGCCGGGAACCGAACCCATTTGCCCGATCGAAGCAACTATACCATCGGCTCGGCGCGCTCCCCCCTGCGCAGTACGCCGGCCGCCCGTGCACTGCAAGGTTTGTGGACTGCTGAACGTCTACCCTCAGGGACAGGACGGCACGCCAGTGGCACCGTGCAAGGTGCGATCGGAGAGCCGCGAAGGAGGCAGCCGTGGCGACGCTGGCGGAATGGGTGCGCGCGGGAGAGCGCCGCGTGGTCGTCCGCTTCTCCGACGACGAGATTGCCGAGGGCCTCACCGGAGACCTCGACCTCGATCGACCCGAGTTCCTGCTCCGAGTCGACAGCCGGTCAGGCAACAGTCGCGAGGCGATAGTCCCGGTGGCGTCGGTCAAGCGGATCATGCTGCAGAACGACCCCGTCGGCAATCCGATTCCCGATGACATCCTCCGCAAGGTGGCCCTGCACTTCTGGGACGGCGAGGTGGTCACGGGATTGCTTCGCGAGGTTCCTCACCGGCAGCGCCACGGGATGGTTCTCGAGCTGATCACCCCCGAGGCGGATCGGGCAGAGGTGCTGGCGCTCCCGTACCACGCGCTCAAGGCCGTCTTCTTCCTGCGCACCTGGGACACGCGCCCGCCTCAGTTGGACAAATCCGACGGCCGCCCTCAGTGGACCCTGCCGCGCCGAGAGGCTCCGCTCATCGACCTGCTCAGCGAGATCCGCGGGCTGCGTGGCCTGCGCCACCGCGGTCAGATCAGCGCGGTGGAGTACGAGCGCCGCCGCGGGCAGGTGCTCAACAGGATCTGAACTCCGCGGCGTTGCTCAGCCGGGCGGTGACCGCGGCGGCGGTGCGCTGGCGGCCTCTTCCTCGGACAGCGCGATGCGCATTCGCAACAAGAGCGAACCGAAGGACTTGCCCAGCGGATCGCTGCGCAGCGAGCGCGCTGCTCCGCCGTCGAGCGCCTCGTGGAGGACGAAGTTGAGGGCCTTCACGTTGGCTGCCTCGAATCGCTCGACGTCGCCTGTGATGAAGCGCCCGAAATGGGTGCGCACCCGCTGCGCTGTGACCTCGCGGAGAAAGGCTGCGTACAGCGCCTGATTGGGAGCGAAGAGGGCGATGTTGGCGAGGTCGCCCTTGTCTCCAGAGCGAGCGCGGGCGACGTCCGCCAATTGGACCTCACGGCTCACCCGGGCGACTCCGCAACGGACACCTCGATGCTCTGCTCCACAACGGTTCGGGGAACCAGCGTCGGCCACACTCCCAGAAGCGCCCGCGCCGGCTGCGGGGTGGCCCCGCCACCGATGAACGGTGGCCCGTTGAGCGCCAAGGGCGTGGCCAGGCGCGGAAAGGCCCTCGCCTGGACCTCGCTCTCGAATCGACCGGCGACACGCAGGATCACCTCGTTGGCGATGGCGGCTGCGCCAGCGTCGGCGGCGCCACCATGGAGGGAATCAACGCCGATGTACTCGGTGACCTTGTCCACCGGATGGATCCCGGCGCGCTCGGCGAGCCTGTCGATCAGCATCGCCGCATGCCGTGCCTTGGCCATGGCGTGTGGCCACGAGTAGCCGATCATGGCGGCGCCGAGCCAGCCGTCGAGGTGACCGATGATCGCCTTCAGTTGCTCCGGTCGTCGAGCGCCGCGCACCCCACTGATCGACACGCTGTCCGGCCCCGCCTGTTGAAGCTCGACGGATGTGAAGTCGGCCACCACATCGGGATTCAGGTAGCGGCGCGGATCCAGGACCTCGTACAGGAGCTGCTCGCTGACCGTGTCGACGGTGACCCGGCCTCCAGTTTTTGACGGCTTTGTCAACAACGCGGAGCCGTCGTCGGTCACCTCACACACCGGGTAGCCGATCCGGTCCATGTCAGGAATGTTCCACCAGTCACCGCTGAAGTTGCCGCCGGTCGCCTGGCCGGAGCACTCCATGAGATGGCCCAGCACCACGCCGGCACCGAGGCGGTCCCAGTCGTCCCAGCTCCACCCCAGCTCGTGCACCATCGGCGCCACGAACAGCGAGGCATCGGCCACCCGACCGGTCACCACCACGTCGGCGCCCTGACGCAGCGCTTCCACGATCGGCGCAGCGCCGAGATAGACGACGGCGAAGACGACGCGGTCGCGGATGGTGGCGAGGTCGGCGCCCGTGTCCATGTTGGCAAGCGCGATCCCGCTGGCGCGGAGCTCGTCGATGCGCGCGGTGACGTCATCGCCGGTGACGGTGGCGACCCGCAGACCACTGATGCCCAGCTCAGCGGCCACGTTCCTGACCGCGGCTGCGGCGCCGGCGGGATTCATGCCACCCGCGTTGGTGATGATGCGGATGCCACTGCTGCAGGTGATCGGCAGCAGGGCGCGCATGAACGCTGGAAGATCGCGCGCGAAGCCTCCGCCCGGATCGCGCAGGCGATCCTTCTGCATGATCGCCATGGTGAGCTCGGCAAGGGCGTCACAGCAGATGTAGGAGACATGGCCGCGTTGGGCGACGGCGATCGCGCCGTCGGGGGTGTCGCCGTAGAAGCCCTGGCCGGCGCCGATGCGAACCGTGGTCACCTCCGTGAAGCTACACGAATCGCGTCACACCCCACAGGAGTGCCATGCCGACAACCGTCGCTGCCGCCGGCCACGGAGAGTCGTGATCTCGTGCCTCGGGCAGCAGATCCGAGGCACCGATGTAGACGAACACCCCCACGAAGCTGCCCAGGATGTACGGGAGAACGTCGTTGGGGAGCGGAGCGACCAGCGCCACGGTGGCACCGAGCAGGGGCGTGATGGCGTCGACCAATAGCCAGCGGAGCGCCCGGCGCAGCGAGTTGCCATGGGAGAGGACGACAGTGACTGTGTTGAGCCCGTCAGCAAAGTCGTGGGCCAGCACCGCGATGCCAATGGCGATGCCGAGGGTGGTGTTGGTCTTGAAGCCCACCCCGATCGCGACACCATCGAGGAAGCTGTGGAACGAGAGACCTGCGGCCGCCACGATGCCCACCTCCGGGGATCCATGGCCGTGCTCGTGACCGTGGCCCGGGCCGCTGTGCATGTCGGTCACGGTCTCGAGCAGGTAGAACGCCAGGAAGCCAACGGCCACGAAGAGCATCGCGTGTGAGACCGCGATGTGGGCAGCCTCGCTGCGTGAGATCAGCTCGGGGAGAACGTCGAAGAGGGCGACGCCCAGCACCGCTCCGGAGCTGAACCCAAGCAGAAGGTGCATCCGGTCGCGGACGCGCACCGCGGCGAGTCCGCCGAGCGCGGTCGAGAAGAACGTGAGGGTGGCGACGAGCAGGCCGACCATCTAACGATCCTAACTGATACTCGGTATCGTTAGCCGGGGGCGAGAATTGACCCTACTTGGCTGCTGGGCAACTCGAGCAGGTGCCGTAGAAGTCAAGGGAGGCATGATCGAGCACGAAGTCGTGCCGGCGATGCACGGACCTGATCAGCGCATCCACCTCAGCATCGTCGATGTCGGTGGTTCCGCCGCACACCCGGCAGACCAGGTGATGGTGGTGAATCGGAGCGCACGATGTGTAGAGGTACACGTGGCCGTCGCCCTCGAACCGCTGGGCGAGGCCTATCTCGACGAGCAGGTCGAGGGTCCGGAACACGGTTGCCCGCCCGATACGAGGGTTGTTGCCGCGCAGGCCAGCAAAAAGCTCCGCGGCGCTGACCGTGCGCCCGGCCTCGTGCAGGGCGCTGGCAACCAGCTGCCGCTGCGTGGTGAGCCGTCGCGGGCCGACGCTGGATTGGGCAACGAGGCCCCCGGTCATTGGCGGGCGCGTGCCACCCAGGTGGCCGGTGCGCGCAATTCCGCCGGCGACGGCATCATCTCCGGCCCCTCCCAGACCCGGTTGAGCAGAGATACTCCGCCTGCGGCCGCCACCGCCTCGCAGAAGCGCTCGCCCACCACGTACTGGCGCATCTTCATGTTGATGCCGGTGATGGCCAGAACGAGTTTCTCGATGGCCGTTCGCTGGGAGCGACGCGCCTCGAACGCCCCCTCCAACTCATCGAAGTTGTCGAGGTGCTTGCGACCGACGCGATGCATCACAAAGTTGCTGTAACCCTCGAGCACGCTCATCACCGCCTGCACCTCGGCAACGCCACGGAGCTGGGTGCGGATGGCATCTGGCAGGCGCTCGAGCAGCTGGCGGGCGCTGGGGCGCTTGCCCTCGTCGCCCCCGGTGGCCTTGGCCAGGCTGCGCCGGATCATCCCGTCCATCATCGCCACCAGGTGCTCGCGCAGCCACGGATGCTCACCGAACTGCCAGGCGTGGGTGAGCTCGTGGAGGATGAGCCAGCGGCGCAACGGTTCCAGGGGGGCACCAGCGACCTGCGCGAAGCTCTCCAGGTTGGGCTCGACCAGGTACAGCGCCGGCGTCTCACCTTGGCGGGGTGGACCGAGGCTCATCACCGGGTCGTACTGGCCGAGCACGCGCTGCGACATGATCCCGAAGAGCAGTCCGATGTAGCGGTTCATCACTCCCCGGCTCATCGCCGTGGCGCGCGAGTCACCGAGCGTCGCGCGCAGCTCCTCGACCGGGACCAGCAGGCGGCGCGCGATCTGGATGTTGACGTCGACGAACTGGCGCCTGTCGATCACCTCGAAGCGCGGGAAGTGCTCCAGAGGCTGCTCCACCACTTCTACCATCAGCGGTGCCAGTTCCGCCGCGATGGCGTCGCAGCGTGCGGCAACACCGGCCGCCGTTGCCGGGTCGGCGGATTCGGAGGCCCCCGCGCGCTGCTGGGCAGTGTGGCGCACCGCCTCCCAATCGAGCAACCGCGGCTCCTGCTTGGTGTGAGGTCGCAGGAAGGCGCGTGCCGAGACCACCGCGCCGGCGCCGAATGCGCCTGCCGCCAGCGTGCGGCGGAGCGTGGGCGTGGGCAGCCGGGGCATCAACCGATGATAGGGGCGCTCTTCACATCGACGACCCCGCGCGCCCGTCGATGTACACCGGGTGAGCCGGTGGTCCGTCCAGCCAATAGCCGTCCAAGCGCTCTTGGCTCCAGCCGCGCTCCCGAAGAAATGGCTCATCGAGGAGCTGGCGACCGGTGAGCGTCGCCGGCGCGCTGGTGACGATCTCGAGCAGGGCGTCGCTGAGGATCTCGGGCGAGCGCCACATGCTCCGGTCGCCAACTCCGTAGTTGATGGTCGCCAGGCTCTCGATGAGGGTGACCGGCCACAGTGAGTTGCAGGCCACGTTGTCGCTCTCGTGCTCGGCGGCGATGCCGATGGCCAGCCGGGTCATGCCCATCTTGGTGGTCATGTAGGCAACGTAGCCGGGGTTGGGCTGCGTGCCGATGGGCGGTGAGCACATCACGATGTGACCGAAACCGTTCCTGATCATGTGGGGCAGGGCGTGCTGTGCACACGCGAAGGAGCCGCGGACGTTGACGTCCCACATCAGGTCGTAGCGCTTCAGAGGGGTCTCCAGGATCGGCTTCCACCACAGCGCCCCGGCGTTGTTGACCAGGATGTCGAGGCTGCCGAGCTCGTCGACGGTGCGCTGCACCATCGCGGCCACCTCCTCCTCCTGGCGCACGTCCAGACGGACCGGCAGGGCACGGCCTCCGGCTGCGGTGATCTCCTCGGCGACGGAGTGGATGCTGCCGGGCAGGGTGTCGGTCGACTGCTCCGACTTGCCGGTGACCACCACCGCAGCTCCCTCGGCAGCCAGCCGCAGCGCCATCACCCGGCCGATGCCACGGGACGAGCCGGTGACGACGGCGACGCGACCCTGGAGTGGCCCCCCTGTGCTCACGGCCGTGGAGCTTATTGCTTTGCGCGCAGGGCACCGATGCCCGGTGCAACTGGGTTCGCTGACACTGCGGCTCATGACAGAGCGAGTCCGCCGGTCCGAGCAGCGGGAGCCCGCTCCTCACGGTCTGGGCGTCGCCGTGGTCTTCGATTGGGCACTCACGGCGCAGTTGGACACCCAGGCGCTTACTGCGGCCACCGGTCACCTCGGCCTGGGACGTGATCCGCTCGCCATCGCCGGCAGACTGCTGGCGGCTGCTGTGCTCCTGGCGCTCGGTGACGGCCTGCGCCGAGGGATCGTGGCGCTTCGCCTCGTGCAGGTGGCCCTGATGGCGCTGGTCACCGTGCTCGGCGTCGCCTCGGCGGCGGTGCTGATCACCGGGCACGGCTCGGCCGGCCTGGTGTTCTCGACACTCGTCGAGGTGACCTACGGGCCGTGGCTGGTGTGGCGACTGCTGCACAGCGACACCGCCGCGTGGTTCGCGCGCTCGCGCGGCCGCGGGCGAGCGCCGCGCGCCTCGGGGTCGCGGTGGATCGCGGTGCTGGTCCTGTGGAGTGTCGTGTGGGGGGTGGCTGTCGCTTGGTCGCAGTCGCTGTGACCGCTCGAACGCCGTCCAGGCGCTAGGTTGTGGACGATGGACGGGCCACCCCGCGTTGCCCGGTCTGGCGCTCGTCGAGGGCGGCTGCTAGCACTCCCCAACCGAGAGTGCTAAGATCGAGCCATAGACCGAACAGGTTTTCAGGTGCTTTGAACCCGCCCAAGTAGAGGCGGGAGGAGGGTTTTATGGCCAAGCAACTGCTCTTCGACGCGGATGCCCGCGACGAGATGCGCAAGGGCGTTGACAGGGTTGCCAACGCAGTCAAGATCACCATCGGCCCCAAAGGCCGCAACGTGGTTCTCGACAAGAAGTTCGGCTCCCCGACGATCACCAACGATGGCGTCACCATCGCCAAGGAGATCGAGCTGGAGGAGCCCTTCCAGAACATGGGCGCCCAGCTGGTCAAGGAGGTGGCCTCCAAGACCAACGACATCGCCGGTGACGGCACCACCACCGCCACAGTCCTCGCCCAGGCGCTGATCAACGCCGGCCTCCAGAACGTGGCCGCCGGAGCCAACCCGATTCAGCTCAAGAAGGGCATCGAGCTGGCCGTCGAGGCCGTCGTCAAGGCCATCAAAGAGCAGTCCGTGCCCATCGGCGACCGCGAGAAGATCGCCCAGGTGGCCGCCATCTCGGCAGCCGACCCCGCCATCGGCGAGATCGTCGCCGACGCCATGGAGAAGGTCGGCAAGGACGGGGTCATCACCGTCGAGGAGAGCAAGGGCCTCGAGACCGAGCTCGAGCTGGTCGAGGGCATGCAGTTCGACAAGGGCTACATCTCCCCCTACATGGTCACCAACGCGCAGCGCATGGAGGCGGTCATGGAGGACCCCTTCATCCTCATCACCGACCGCAAGATCTCGGCGATCGCCGACCTTCTCCCCATCCTCGAGAAGGTGGTGCAGAGCGGCAAGCCGCTGCTGATCATCGCCGAGGACATCGAGGGCGAGGCCCTGGCCACCCTGATCGTCAACAAGCTTCGCGGCACCTTCAACGCGGTGGCTGTCAAGGCTCCCGGCTTCGGTGACCGCCGCAAGGCCATGCTCCAGGACATCGGCATCCTCACCGGTGCCCAGGTGATCAGCGAGGAGGTGGGCCTCAAGCTCGACTCCGCGCAGCTGACATCCCTGGGACGCGCCCGCCGCATCACCGTCACCAAGGACGACACCACCGTCGTCGAGGGTGCCGGCTCGCAGGACGCGATCAAGGGTCGCATCGAGCAGATCAAGGCCGAGATCGAGAAGAGCACCTCCGACTGGGACAAGGAGAAGCTCCAGGAGCGCCTTGCCAAGCTGGCCGGCGGGGTGGCGGTCATCAAGGTTGGCGCTGCCACCGAGACCGAGCTCAAGGAGAAGAAGCACCGTATGGAGGACGCCGTGTCCGCCACCCGCGCCGCCGTCGAGGAGGGCATCGTGCCCGGTGGCGGTGTGGTTCTGGTCAACTGCGTCTTCGCGCTCGACAAGGTGAAGGCGGAGGGCGACACCAAGACCGGCGTCAACATCCTTCGACGCGCGCTCGAGGAGCCTCTGCGCCAGATCGCCTTCAACGCCGGCGAGGAGGGCTCGGTGGTGGTCGAGAAGGTCAAGGGCCTGCCCAAGGGCCAGGGCTACAACGCCGCCACCGGCGAGTACGTCGACATGGTCGCGGCGGGGATCATCGACCCCACCAAGGTGACCCGGTCGGCATTGCAGAATGCAGCCTCGATCGCCGCGCTGCTGCTGACCACCGAGGCACTGATCACCGATATTCCGGAGAAGAAGGGTGCGGCCGCGCCGCCGATGCCGGAGTACTAGGTCGACATCCCAGACCTGTGAACCCAGAACGGCCGGGAGAGATCCCGGCCGTTCTTCGTTCCCCTCGGCCCGTGGACTATGAGTGTGAGCCCGCGCACGACCCTGCATCGCTTGCCCCACGGGCAAGCCATTGCGACTTGCGATACTGACGGTGATGGCCGTGTTGGAGACGCAAACGGAACGGCATTTGCTTCGCGCGCGGGATTTTATTGATGCGCATTACCGTGACCCGATCAACGTTTCAATCGTTACGCGAGCCGCGTATCAATCCCCCGCCCACTTCACGCGTCAGTTCCGTAACGCATTTGGAGAAACGCCGCACCAGTATCTGCTGACGCGACGGATGGAGCGAGCCGCGGCGTTGCTGCGCAACACCGACTACAACGTTGCCCAGGTCTGCGTCTCCGTCGGGTTGTCGAGTGTTGGCTCGTTCACCACGGCGTTTCGCCGCACCTTTGGGGCGAGCCCAACGCACTATCGCGAACGCTTCCCATCACCCTTTGCACAAGCGATGATCCCGACATGCATCTACGAGGCGGTGAGCCGCCCGCGATCGAGCAGGAATCGAGAAGACTGAGACCGCGAGACTGGCTAGGATGAGCTCGTGGCTGAGCCACGCAAGATGGCCGATACCAAGGGGTGAACACAATGTCTGTACAAACAAGTCATGCCACGCTCTGGGTCCGGGATCAGGATGAGGCGCTCACATTCTTTGAGAAGCTGGGCTTTGGAGTGCGTGAAGACGTCAGGAACGGCGACTACCGCTGGCTCGCGGTGGCTTCGTCGAGTCAGCCGGATCTTGCCATCGTCTTGGCTGTTCCCGGGTATCCAATGGACGACGAGACAGCCGCGCACGTCAAGTCTGCCGTTGCCAAGGGCATGTTGAGCGGGATCGTCTTCTCAACAGATGACTGCTTCGCAACCCATGAGGACTTGAAGGCGAAGGGAGTTGAATTCACGCGTCCCGCGGGCAAACGGCCATACGGTGTCGACGCGGCGTTTCGCGACCCGTCGGGCAATGAGTTTCGCTTGCTGCAAACCGCTGGGGCTCCGGCATAACTTGCGCCGAGGCTGCCCGAGCTTAGTGCAGTCCCGATGAGCATGGCCGCCAGGACGGACCCGCAGTCGCCTGCCCTGCATGTTGCCGACAGCCATGATCTGATCCGCGTGCACGGCGCGCGCGAGAACAACCTCAAGAACGTCAGCATCGAGATCCCCAAGCGCCGGCTGACGGTGTTCACCGGCGTCTCCGGCTCGGGCAAGAGCTCCCTGGTGTTCGACACGATCGCCGCGGATTCGCAGCGGCTGATCAACGAGACCTACAGCGCCTTCGTGCAGGGCTTCATGCCGACGCTGGCGCGGCCCGAGGTCGACGTGCTCGAGGGGCTGACAACGGCGATCATCCTCGACCAGGAGCGGATGGGCGCGAATTCCCGCTCCACCGTCGGCACCGCCATCGACGCCAACGCGATGCTGCGTATCCTCTTCAGCCGGCTCGGGAAGCCGCACATCGGCTCGCCCAACGCGTACTCCTTCAATGTCGCGCGATGCAGATCAGCGACCTCGCCGAGTGGGTACGACGTCTGGACGAGCCGTCGGTGGCGCCGCTGCTGGCGGCGCTGCACCAAGCCCTCGACTCGTTCGTTGAGATCGGGCTGGGCTACCTCTCGCTCGACCGGCAGTCGGGCACGCTGTCGGGCGGCGAGGCACAGCGCACCAAGATGCTCCGCCACCTCGGCTCCTCGCTCACCGACGTCACCTACGTCTTCGACGAGCCCAC
>JAEKNN010000031.1 GCA_016464795.1 Candidatus Amunia macphersoniae
GGCTACGGCACCCCCGGGGGACCGTTTACCGCTGCTTCCTTCCGGACCTGACGGGATTCACAGACCCGGGCTGCGTAGGACCCGATCGTCAGCGCCAGCGCGCTCGGAGCAGACCCAACGCCACGCCCCCTCGGTGGGGAATTCGACCCCGCTGTAGCGGATTGCGGGTACAGGGCACCGCTAACGCCCCATCTAGCGCGACCGAGGTCATTGTACCGGCACGGCGCGCCGACCAGACGAACGACTTCGCGGCTTGTCACCACGTTCCTCGGGGTGCGGCGTCGCCACAGTGGAGGCACTCTGCGGCGACGTCGGCCAGATCAGAACCACTCTGGTCCCCTCCCCCACCCGGCTGATGATCTCGACGGATGCGCCATGCGCCTGGACCATCCGCTTCACCAAGGCCAGCCCCATGCCGGTGCCGCCGTGCTTGCGCGTGGCCGTGTTGTCCACCTGATAGAACCTGTCGAAGATCCGCGGCATCTCGTCGGCGGGAATGCCGATCCCCTGGTCGGCAATCTCGATGCGCACTCGCCGGCCGCGATCGACGGCTGCAAAGCTGACCCGCACCCGCCCCCGCCCGTCACTGAACTTCATGGCGTTGTCGACCACGGCTCGAAGTACCTGGGTGAGCCGGGCAGGGTCGGCGTACACGCTGATGTCCTCGTCGCTGAGGATGTCAGCCGGCACCGGCAGGCCGCCCTTGTACCGCTCGCCCACCAGCTCGAGGACCGCTTCGAACGTCATCCGCAACGGCACGGCGGTGGGGTTGAGGCCGACCTGGGCGTCCTCCATCGCAGAGTAGTCGATGATGGTCTCGACGATGTCGTAGAGATTCCTGGCGGCGACCTGGATGTCCCTCACCGCCTCGAGCTTGGGCTCTTCCTCCCACATCCCCCAGCACATGTCGAGGAGCTCGGCGAGGCCCAGGATCGCGGTCAACGGGGTGCGCAACTCGTGTTGCACCGTCGACAGGAAGTCGGTCTTCAACGAGTCGAGCTCGAGGAGTCGCTGGACAGTCTGCCTCTCCTGTTCGAAGAGACGGGTGTTCTCCATCGCGATCGCCGCGTTGTTGGCAAGCACGGCAAGAACGCCCACGTCGATGTCTCTGCGCGGCCCCTCGACCTGGGCGGGAGTGATCACAGCCAGGGCGCCCACCACGTTGTCCTGATAGAACATCGGCACCGCGGCCATCACGCCATGACCGGGATGCTCCAGCCGCACCGTCTCCCCGCTCAGCACCGCCTCCAAGCCCGACCACTCCGCCAGAGCCGGAGGGCTGCCGGCGGTCGCGGCTGCCACCAGAGAGTCCTCCTCACGCAGCGCCAGCACCGAGGACGCCGGATCACCTCCGATCGCTGCCGCGGTTCGCACCACGGCCTGCTGGAGCGCCCCCACGCCGGCGGTGGTGGTCGTCAATGCGCGCGAGACCCCGCTGACCCGCTCCAACGCGCTGTCGAGACGGGCACGCGCCTCCTCGATCTGGCGCACGTAGCCGGCGATCGAGCTGCGCATACGATTGACGTTGGCGGCCAGCCGACCCAACTCATCCTCCGACCGGACCTGGATGTCGGTCGTGTAGTCGCCTCCCGCGATGCGAGCAACACCACGCTCCAATCTCGCCACGGGTCTCTTGACGAACCGCGCGACGAAGAGGATGACAGTCACTGCCACCAGCAGCAGAAGAAAGATCGAGATCAGTGCCAGCACCACGATGTCGGTGTGCTCGTCACCGACGAACTGGGACAACGGAACCTCGACCCCGATGTAGCCGCTCACCTCGCCGGCGGCTCCTCGAACCGGCACGAAGCTGCCCGCCACCGTGCCGACCCCACCTTTCGCCAGCGGTGCGTTGTAGATGGCGTGAGATGTCGGCGCACTCTGGCTGAGCGCGCTGCGCAAGGTTGCGTCCGTGGACGAAGCGTCCCCAGCAGGGCGAACCTCGCGATCGGTGTGCTGTGCGGGGACGAAGGCGGTGGGGAAACCGAAGAGTGCCTGAAACCGCTCGAGCTGGTATGCGAGGGGAGCGGCATACGCCACCGACCCCAACACCTGACCGCCCCCGACGACGGGAAGAGCCACCACATATGCTGGATCGTTACCGTCGAGCAATTCCACCCCGCATCCGCCCGGCGTGGGCCCGCCAGCGCTGCGGGTGCACTGCCCACCGGTCAGCGCAGTGCGCACCGCCTCCGGGGGGGTCGAGATGGCGGCTCTCGATGCCACGCTTGTGGAGGTGTGCTGGTACAGCAGATGCCCAGACGCATCGCTGATCAGCAGCACCTGGCCGGAGAGGTCAGCCGATGTGGCGGTGGCGAAGAGGGTGCTGACGGCGCCGCCGGGGTCGGCAGAGCTCAATGCCGTCTGCAGAGGTTGTTGGTTGGCAACGCTCGACGCCGCGTTGAGCGACTCCGCCTCGGTGAACCGGCCGAGAACCTGGCCCATCACACCCACGCGGTTGTCAGCGTTGCTCTGTGCCGCCGCGCGGGTCTGGGCGGCACGGCTGAAGATCAGATAGCCGGAGACACCGGTGACGACCACCAGCGCCAGCAGGCAGCCACCGGCGATGAGCTTCAGCGCGAACGATCGTCGCAGTTGCCGCATCACGACGGGTCGGCAGCGCAGCTCAGTCGGCGCCGGCCGTCGACCAGGTCCTTCTCACCACCACGGCGACAGCGACGGCACCGATCACGTCGAGCAGCAAGAACAGGGGCCACAGGTAGGGAGCCTGGCCAAAGGAGATGCCGGCCAGCGGGGTCAGCTGCTCGACCGGCGCCGGCTGGGGCAGGTTGAGCCCGGCTGGTTGTGTCGTGCCGGCGCCCGAACCGCTGGACGGGCCACCGGGCGCAGCGGTGGCGGTGGCGGTGGCGGTGCCGCTGGCAGTGCCGGTGCCGGAGCCGGAGCCGCCCGGCGAGGTTCCACCACTCCGGCCGAGCGCGTCTGGTGTGGACACCGCCGTGACCCCCGGATTGGTCGGACCGGGACCAGGGGTGGAGGCATGGTTGCCGGCGTTCGATCCAGGCACCAGAGTGACGGGGCCCGCGTTGCCCGGCGGGCAGGGCAAACAGATCCCCGAGATCGGCAGGGCGGTCGGGGTGCCCAGCGGGGGCAGCGGTGGCGGCGTGGTTGGCGGTGTGGTGGCAGGCGACAACGCTGGAGGGCAGGTGCTGAGCACGCCGCAGCCGACCACGCCGTCGGTTAGCGGTGTCAAGCCCTGCAGGAGCGGTCGGCTTGGACCGAGCGCTCCGGCGGCGGCCGTCAGGGAGACGGTGACACCAAGCCCGGACGCCGACGCGGTGGTCACAATGCACCCGCCCGTGAGAACGGCGAACGCGGTCACCGCGACCAGGCGCGGCCCCGATCTGGTGAGACGATGCCGATGTGGCCGGCGCATGGGCTCGATCATACCCCCACCCCGAGCTGCCCCTCTCGTGGCTCTGTCACAAACCGGCGACAAGCGGAGTTGGGCGCCTCAGGCTGACCCGCGGTTCAAGCCCTCTGGCCAGCCGTCGCACGTTGTCGGCATGCCGGACCACGATCAGAGCGCTGGCGAGGCCGGTGAACACCAGCGGAGTCGCTGACCCGCCGCGGAGCGCCGCCAGCCCGGCTCCAACGGTCCCGGCACCGGCTGCGGCCAGTGAGCCCACGGATACGGTTCGGGTTGCCAGCAGCGCGGAGACGCCTCCCGCCACCGCCCATGCAGACGCCTCGGGCGACATCATGAGCAGGCCCCCGAAGGCGGTGGCGACACTCTTCCCCCCGCGGAAGCCCGCGAACACCGGCCAGGAGTGCCCCACCATCGCGGCGAGAGCCGCCACCACCTCACCGTCCCGACCCGGGCCCAGCGCCCGAGCGCAGCTCACCGCCACCGCGCCCTTGGCCACATCGAGCGCGAAGGTCGCCGCCGCCGCGCCAGGGCCGATGGCGCGGAGCACGTTGGTGGTGCCCGTGCTGCCGCTGCCGATGTCGCGCACATCGAGCCCCCTGGTGACGCGGCCGAGGACAAGGCCGACCGGGATGGAGCCGACGGCGTAGCCGGCCGCGGCCGCGGTTGCGTCGGTGACAAGGCCACTCATGAGGCGCGCAGTCTACGGGTCGCGCAGGGGCGGCACAGCAGCTCCAGCGAGAGCGACCCGCTCACATCTCATCCTGGTAGATCTGGTTGAACGGGTACCACTGCTCCGGGAGCCGGTGCACCTTGGCCTCGAGGATGGTCGCCAGCCGCTGCATGATCGCCTGGTGGTCGTCGTCGATGGCCGGCGTGTACGGCGGGTGGAGGTGAACCACGTATCCGGTCTCGGTGCGCCAGCACTCGGCGGGAATGAGCGGTGCCCCGCTGAGGCGGGCCAACACCGCCGGGCCGGTGCTGAACTGCACAGGGCCGTTGCAGTACCGCACGGTGGTGGTGGGGCCGCCCTCGGGGATGTCGATGAGCAGGGCGACCAAGCGTCCGCGCCGCAGGGCGCGGAGCAGGCCCCGCGCTGCCGCCGCCGGGCTGAAGAGCTCCATGTCCTTGACCCTGCGTGACCAGGCCAGGAGCTCGGTGACCCAGCGTGCGCCCACCGGCGCCATCACGCTGGTGACCGGGTGTCCTGCCGCCAGTGCCAGGCTGGCAGCAATGTCCCAGCTGCCGAAATGAACGAGCGCGATGATCGCGCCGCGGCCGGCGTCGCGGGCATCGTCCAGCCGCTCGACGCCCTCGATGCGTCCGTGGTGGAACATCTCGTCCACGGGGACGGCGTGGACCCAGAGGCTGTCGACCACCATGCGCGCGTACGACCGGTAGCTGGCCCGGGCACGACGACGCGCCTCCGCAGGCGGCAGGCCACCGGCGGCGCGGCTGTGCAGGTGTGCGCTCAGCCGTCGCCGGCGGGGCGGCTGGAGAGCGTAGGCGAGCGCGCCCACGCCGTCGCCGATGAGTCGCCGCCTGCTGCCCAGGGCGCGCAGGGTCGCCGCCGTGATCTCAAAAGCCCGCGTCAGCACCGGACCCGGCGTTCCACGGAGGGCGTGGTCAGCCACCGAGCGCCTTCTGGACAGCCCCGTGGAGGGCGGCGACACCCTCCGGCCCCGCCCCGGCGAAGGCAATCTTGCCGCCCTTGACCACGTAGACCGTGGGCACTGCGCTGACCGCGTACGCAGATGTGGCATGGAGGGCGGGATCGACGAGCATCGGCTTGCCACACCGGGGCGCGAACTGGCGTTGGAACTGAACGATCATCTGAGGCGAATCCTTGGCCGCGTCCACAGCGAAGACCGGGAGGTTCTCGTCGCAGACCTGTGCCGCCACCTGCTGACAGTGCGAACAGCCTGCTTCGAAGAAATCGAGCACATACGGTCGCCCCGCCGCCGCGGCCGTCACGTCGACCTGCTCGCCCCCTGCAGCGGACAGCGTCACCCTGGGAGCAGAGCTGCCAACCGCGAGGAGGCTCGCCCGAGGGTGGATGAACAGGAACATCAGCGTCAGGCCCACCATGCCGACGAGGAAGAGCACCAACGCGCGCAACCATTCTCGGCGCGTCGGGCGCCTGTTGATCCCGAGATAGCCGGGGGTCGCCAGGCGACGGCGGTCGTGGCTGCCGTCGGGCATCAGTGCAGTGCCGTCGCGCCCCCGCCGGCGAGCGAGAGCAGCGGCCCGGCGAACCCAGCCAGCAGCAGCCCCAGCACCGCCGCGGTGGCAGCGGTGATGCGCGAGGCCAGCGGAGTTGTGGTGACGGCGAACGGCGCCTCATTGTTGTCGTCGGCGTACATCGCTGTCAGCCAGCGGAGCACCGCCACCGCCGCCAGGGTCACCGCCACGCCCGCGATCGCGACGGCCCAGCCCGCGCCCGCGTCCAGCGCCGTCTCCGCGATCAGGAGACGCGCGATGAACCCGGCCAGAGGAGGCACCCCGGCGAGCGCAAAGAGCGAGAGTGACAGCAGTGCCGCGGTGGCGGGGGCGCGCCGACCCGCGCCACGGTACGCGGCGATGCTGGTCGCAAGGCCGGCGGCATCGAAGATCCCGGCGAGCAGCAGCGTGGCCACCAGCGCTGCTGCCGATGCCATCAGGGCGTACAACAGCGCGGTGACACCGGCAGCGTTCGAGCCCGACATCCCGGGACCGCTCGAGGCCACCGCGATCAGGAGGAAACCGGCCTGAACAATCGACAGATCAGCGATCAGTCGCCGGATAGTGCCCGCCCGGACCGCCAGGATCGCTCCCGAAAGCATGGCGGCGGCGCCGAGCGCGTCGACGAGCAGCGCCCAACGTGAACTTCCTGCCCCGAATGCCTCGACGGCGTATCGAGCCAGCACAGCAGCTCCGGTGACGACCCCGATCGCGGAGGAGAACCCCGCGGTCGAACCTGGGGCCGCTTCCTGCATGTGCCGGGCCCAGGCCTGAAGCGGCGGAGCGCCCACGGCAAGCAGCAGGCCGATGACCACCAACGCGATCCCCACCACGGACAGGACGCCGTCGATTCGGGTCCCGTCCACACGGAACCCGGTGGCCAGGCGCGACAGGTCGGTGGTGCCGGTGGCGACGTAGATCAGCACCAGCCCGTAGATGGTGGTGGCCAATGCGATGCCACCGCTGAGCACCTGCCGGAACGCGGCCTCGGCCGTCACCGCCGAGGTCTTGGTCATCGCGGTCAACAGCACCAGGCACGCGATCAGCAGGGCGAACGAGATGGTGAACGCCGACATCTCCCGCTGCGCCAGCAGCATCACCGAGGCTGCAGCGCTCAGCTGGATGAGGCAGCAGTAGGCGCCGGCGCGGGAGGGCACTCGGCGCATGTACCCCTGCGAGCCGAGCACCGTCAGAGCCACCACTGCGCAGACCAGCGCGCTGCCGAACACGTGGAAGCGGTCGACCATCAAACCGCCGCCGTAGGCGACCAGGCCCACACCGCTGCGCTGGCTGCTCATGCCCCTCAGCTCGAACATCGACGCGGTGAAGGCGGCAACAGTGGCAAGCAGCGTCAGCCAGCGATACAGGGACGGGCGCGTGCCGCGGCGCAGCAGGGCCACGGCGAAGCACAGCACCGCCCCTCCTGTCAGCATCACCGCCGGGAGCAGGCCGAGGAGGATGGCCAGGCCTGGATTCACGAGCCCGCCCCCAGCGAGGCGGCGATCCTGGTCAGGCCGGTGCCGATCACCGGGACGACGCGTCCGGCCAGGAGCCCGAAGGCCACCAGGAACACCACCAGCGGCCAGAGGTAGGTCAGCTCCAGCGCCGTCGTGTCACGGACTCGGGTGAGCTCCTCCCTGACGGGTCCCATGAAGACCTGCTGCGCGGACCAGATCAGCGTGCCCGTGGTCACCGCGGTGGCGGCCATGATGAACGCGGTTGCGTAGGGGTGCACTGGAAAGGCCCCAGTGAACAGCATCACCTCCGCGCTGAAGCCGGCCAGCAGCGGGGCCCCCAACGCGGCCAGGCAGGCGAAGATCCAGAACGCACTCAGCCGTGGAGCGTTTGTGGCCAGGCCGCCGAGCCGGGCCAGTGACGCATTCCGGGTGCGACCCTCGATGACCCCGCAGAGCAGCAGCAGCAGTGCGCTGCTCAGGCCCCCCGCGACAAGTTGCAGCACGGCCCCGTCGAGCGAGATCGTGTTCGGTGCGGCAATCGCCAGCAGCACCAAGGACATCTGGCCAATGCTGACCGCGGCCACCAGGCGTCGCAAGCTGCGCTGGGCCACTGTCACCAGCACTCCCCACACCGCGCTGAGCACGGCCATGATCATCAGCGCGCTGCCGTAGCGCTGGGTCTGCACCGGGAACAGACCGAGGGCGAAGCGCAGCATGCCGTATCCGCAGAGCCGTACCAGCACTCCGGAGACGATCGCGGCCACGCCGGAGCTCGCGGCAGCGGTGGCGTCGACCACCGGCGTGTGCAGAGGGACGATGACGAAGCCCAGCCCGAAAGCCGTGAACACCAGCCAGAAGGCCGCGATCGCCACCTTGTCGCCGAGCGGACCGGTGGTGGTGAGCAGGTCGTTGAGATCGGAGCTGTTCGCCCCGCTGTGGACGATCACCAGCAGGAACGCGACCAGCAGCAGCGTGCTGCTGATCACCCACGTGACCCCGGCGCGAAGGGCGGCGCGCTCGCGGCCGGCCCCGCCAAAGCAGCGCACCAGGAGGTACAGGGGCAGCGCGACCATTGCGAAGAACAGGACGAAGAGCATGAGGTCACTGGCGCACAGAGCCCCGTTCACCGCGGTCTCGGCGAGCAACAGGAGGCCGCAGTACAGGCGCACCCTGTCCTGGCGCTTCCAGGCGGCGACGAACACGCAAGCGAAGACCACGGTGCTCAGCGTCAGCAGGCACAGGGTGACGCCGTCGGCGCTGAGGTGGTAATGGATGCTGAACGCGAAGTGAGTGATCCACGACGCGTTCTCCTCGTGCAACTGGTCGGGGGTGGCGGCGACCCCCAGGGAGATGGCCGAGGCCAAGGTGATCAGCGTCAGCGCCAGCGCGGTCGAGGCGCCGACGAGGGCTATCGAGCGAACCCGGCTGCGCTGCTCGGGCGTGCGCTCGGGAAGGAGGACGATCAGCAGCGCGGCCACGGTGGTCGCCCACACCACCGTGCTCAGGAGGACGGACGGCAGGTCCAGCCCGGTGGCGGCTGCGGGCGTGGTCGGAGTCGACGATGCGCCAGTGGGGAGCGGACGCGCCGGGACCGCGGGCGCTGTCGCCGCGAGCACGTCCACTGTCGACCACAGAGCGGCCAGGGTGCTCATTGCGTTCTCACCGGGAAGTGGCCGGTCACCGCCAGAACCGACGCGGCCAGCAGAACCGCGATCACAGCGAATGCAGCGGCCGTCGAGAACGCGAATCGCGGAGTCCGCAGGCGCGTCAGCCACTGGCTGGCCAGGTTGACGCTCTCTCCAGTGGCGTCGGCAATCGGTGAGAGAAACTGGCCGTCGACCCTCTCGAGAACCTGCCCGGCACGGACCAGTACCGTCGGCAGACGCAGCGCCGCCCTCTCGCCGGGCGTGGGCCCGGCGAGCACGGTGCCGACACGAGCGAGGCGGACGCGAACCTCTCGGACGGTGGTTCTCGGCGCCGCCGAGAACAGCCACCACGCCACCGCGGCTCCGCCGGCGCCGAGGACGGCGGCGATGGCCAGCGCGACGACGTCCAGGGCCAGCTGCTGGCGTGACCCGCCGTAGAAGATGAAGTGGCTGAAGGTAAAACCGGGCAGGCGCCGTGCGCCGACGGTGAAGGCGTTGATGCCCGGTATCCCCACCACCGTCGCCACAACCGCTCCGGCCAGGGCCAGGAGCGCGGTGCGACGCTGCAGCGGGTCCACCTCGCGCAGCCGGGCGATGTCGAATCCTCGCCGCCGCAACGGGTCACCGCTGCCGACCAGGAACACCACCCGGAAGGCGTAGACCGCAGTCAGTGCCATGGCCAGGAGCACAGCCGCAGCGACCACCGCCGTCGCCACTCCGGCGGCGGTGCCGCCGCCCGGTCGCGCATTGCGCAGGGTGGCCGAGAGAACGCTGTAGGTGTTGAGGCTCACGCCGCTAATGCCGATTGCCCATCCGGTAAGCGCCAGCATGGTTCGCGGCATTCGTCGCCAGCCGCCGCCGCAGTCGGCGACATCGCGCGTGCGATAGCTCCGGCTGAGGTTCCCGGCAGTCAGGAAGTACACGACACACAGGCACGACCCGGTGAAGAGCATGAAGAGGGCCGGGCTGTACCCACCCATTCCGAGAGCGACCATGATCAGGCTCGCCTGGCTGCTGACCGCAAACATTCCGATCCGGAACAGATCGCGCTGGGCTGTCGCGAGCAGCGCACCGGCCACCGCGCCCGCCGCGCCGATCAGCGCCAGCACAGTGAGCATGCGCGGGGCCTCGAGGAGCAGCGGATACACACGCGCCAGCACCACCGTGGCCGGCATCAGTGCCGACACCGCCAGCAGGGCCAGACCCGCCACCGGCGCCTGGAGCGCGCCGCTGAACCAGAGGTGGAGGGGACCAACCGTGGCTCGGATCACGGCGGCGACGACGAACAGCACGGCCAGCACGACAAGGCTGCGCGCGCCCACCCCGGCGACCAACCCAACATGACCGAGGTGCCACAGCGGGCTGAGCACCGAGAAGGAGAAGGGGTCGGTGGGCAGCTGACCGGCGGTTGAGACCCGCTGCTGCACGGCGATGCCGAACTTAGCGAAGGTCATTGCCAGTGCCAGGATCAGGGCCAGGTCGCTGACGCGCAGCAGGACGAATGTCCGCGTCGACCGCGCGCCCACGCCGGGCCGGTCCCAATGGTGCGCGGCCAGCATCCACCCGGCCACGCCTGCCACCTCCCAGCCCAGCAGGAGTTGGAACAGGTTGGGGCTGCTGATCGTGGCCAGGATGCCGAAGGTCAGGGCGCCCGCCACCCAGAAGAACCGTCGGAACTGCGGATCACCCCGCAGCGAGGCCAGCGCATGAACCTGGGTGATCAGCGAGAGGAAGAGGGTCGACGCCATGAACGCGAGGCTGAGAGGGTCCACACGGATGCCGTAGAGGGCGAGGAAGTTGTTTGAGAAGAGGCGGGTGTCGGCCGCCGAGGCCGAGGTGGGCTGAAGGTTCCAAAAGGTCTGGCTGTTCTCGTACGTGGGGATCACGTGGGTGAGCCGGAAGACGAGCACGATCAGTGCCGCCGCGAATGCCACCGCGGTGAAGCCGATCTCGGTCTGAGCGGCGCGACGCGCCGACTCGGCCAGGAACGAGGCGCCCACACCCACCAGCGGGAGCAGCACGATCGCCCAGGTGAGGTTGAGGATGACTGTCATCTCATGCGTCCAGCTCGGCCAGCTCGTCGAGGTCGGCGGTCTCAGCGCGACGCCAGAGGAGGGCGGCAACGGCCCCGCCCACCAACAGCTCGGCGCAGAGCGCGGCCAGGGTGAAGAGCGCAAGGGCATCCCCAAGCCGCGGGATCGAGCCGCCACCGCTCTCCGCATAGCCCACCGCGGCGACCACCGGAGCGCTGAAGAGAACGCTCAGCGAGGCCAGCGCGGCGAGCACATTGCGCCGGGCACTGACTCCGACCAATCCGATCACAAACAGGATCGCGCTCAACACTGCGTAGTGCGCCGGCCCCACGTTCACTGCGAGCCGCCCCCGACGTCGCGCTGAGACCGAGCCGCCGCCCGATGCTCGCGCCGGAGCCGGCTGCGCTGCTCGCGGAGGCGGCGACTCTCTGCGGCGCGGTCGACGACGCGCTCGTCGTCGCCGGTCCGCCCGATCATCAGGCCGCCGGCGATGGCGACGACGGCCAGGACGACTGCCACTCCGACGCTCACCGGCGTCCGGTAATGGACAAGCGTGATCAGATTGGGTCCCGACGTGGATGTGGCGACGTCATCGACCCGGGTGGCGGTGACCCACACCAGCAGCACGCCAATGGCGCCGGCGGCACCGACCGGCAGTGGCCACCCCGTGGCCAGCCCCGGTGCGTCAGCGAGCAGTGGTGCGTACCCGGCTCGGCGGAGCAGCGCGGTCACGCCCAGCAGGCTGAGCGCCGGTACCACCGTGGCGATCGCCCCGAGGAGGTAAGCACCGGCGGCGATGAGGAGGACTCCTACCAGCACCTCGCAGGCCATCACCGCGACGAGCACCAGACGCGCGGACGGCGCCAGGACCGAGGCCAGAGCGGCGAGCACGATGAGGGCGGCAAGAACGTAGAACACCGCGGCGCTCACCCCGCCATCGGCTGCGGGGCTGTGGCGGCGCGGTGGAACGCATGCGGGGACGGCGCCTCCCTGGGGAGACGGCTGCCGGCGCCGAACATCGGCGGCATTGTAGACGTCGCGGCAGCGGGCGGCCGACCGCCTGATCTGCTCAGACGGTGTCGTCGTCCTCCATGGGACGGTGCACGAGTGGGCGCGACCGCACACCTGCCTCGGGAACGCGTTCGAAGAGCAGGGTGAGGATCAGGCCGAGCAGGGCCAGGATGATGCCGATGGTGGTGACCGG
This sequence comes from Candidatus Amunia macphersoniae, assembly GCA_016464795.1. Classification (GTDB taxonomy): domain Bacteria; phylum Chloroflexota; class Dormibacteria; order Aeolococcales; family Aeolococcaceae; genus Aeolococcus; species Aeolococcus macphersoniae. Next base: position 11,946 of record JAEKNN010000031.1, read on the forward strand.
ATCGAGATGCACCCCCACCCCGGGGACCGCGATTCCGGCCGTCCACGGACCCAATGTCGCCCCCGGTGCCGGCGTCCTCTGGCCGACGACGCCCGCCACGATCAAGAGCCCCCCGGCGGTGCCGAGATGGTGAAGCCAGTTGTGGGTCCGCCTGGCGATCAGCGTCGACGTGGTTGCGACCAGGGCGCCGACGAGCACGCCGAGGATCCCAAGGATGACCTCACCCGGCGTGGGTGGGAGTGCGGCTGCCAGCATCATGCTGCCACCACCACGCCCCCGCCGACCACCTCGTCAGCGTCGTAAAGGACCCCTGACTGCCCCGGCGCGACCTGGTTCACGGGCGGCTCACAGCGGATTGTGGCGGCCTTGGCTGACGCCTCGGTGATCGTCACCGGCGCCGGGGCGGCGTGGGCGCGCAGCTGCAGGGTGAGAGCGGTGTCGGTCGGGGGAATCGGACCGATCCAGTGCACGTCACGGAGCCGCACCACTGTGCGGTCCAGCGCGCCTCGTGGCCCCACGGTGACCGTGTTCTCCTGGGCGTTGACCGCCACGACGTATAGCGGAGCTGCGTCGGGCCGGGCCGGAGCCACGCCGATCCCCGACCTCTGTCCGACCGTGTAGAACGGGATGCCGCGATGCTCGCCGACGATGCGCCCGTCGAGATCGAGCAGCGCCCCCGGCAGGAAGCGACCGGCGAGGCGCTGTTCGAGGTCGGCGCGGATGGTGTCGCTGACGAAGCACAGCTCCTGCGAGTCCGGCTTGGCGGCAGTGGCCAGGCCCAGCTCGGCGGCGATGCCGCGCACCTCATCCTTGGAGACGATCGCCCCCAGCGGGAAGACCGCATGGCCCAGCTGGGTCTGGTCGAGGCGATGGAGCGTGTATGCCTGGTCCTTGGCGGCCGCGACAGCGCGATGCAGGGTGACCACGTCACCGCGCCTGCCGAGGCGCGCGTAGTGTCCGGTGGCGACGTGGCTGGCGCCCGCCTGCAGCGCGCGCTCGAGCAGCACACCGAACTTGATGACCTGGTTGCAGCCCACGCACGGGTTGGGGGTTCGGCCGGCTGCGTAGTCGTCGGCGTAGACTGCCACCACCCGCTCCTGAAACTCGGGCTCCAGGTTCCAGCTGTAGTGGGGGATGCCGAGTGAGGCGGCGACCCGGCGGGCATCCTCGACGGCGTCGATGGAGCAGCAGCCGCGGTCCCGGTCGCGCACGTGGTCACGAGGCCACATCGCCAGTGTGATGCCGATGGTGCGCAGACCGCGGGCAACACATCTCGCGGCCGCCACGGAGGAGTCGACGCCGCCCGACATCGCCACCGCCACAGTGGCGTCGGCCGGCACCAGATCGAGCTGATCGTCTGGGAGGAGCGCCGCTGCGCCGCTGACCGCGGCCGGCCCGCCCGCCACGGCCATGGCCGATTCAGCCGCCGGCGACGGCGGGCACGATGGACATCTCGTCTCGCTCACCGACGGGGGTCTCGAGGCCCTGGCTGAAGCGGATGTCGGCATCGTTGACGTAGATGTTGATGAACTGGCGCAGCTTGCCGTCGGTGTCATAGAGGCGATCATGAAAGCCGGGATAGCGCTGCTCGAGATCACCGAGAGCCGCGGACACGGTCTCGCCGTCGACGGTGACCTCGGCGTCACCGCCGGTGAGGCGGCGGAGCGGACCGGGAACGCGAATGCGAATTGCCATCGCCCGAGTATACCGGTGGGTCGCCGGGCCCCCCCGCGGCGCTTCAGCGAGCCGGACGCAACTGCACGGTCAGCGGGCTCCGCTCGGCACGTTTTGCTGCACCCGCGACAAGGTCGTCGTAAACCAGCTGGGACCACGACTCCATGCTCAGGTAGTGGCGGCGCATCTCGCTCAGCTGCAGGCTCTCACCCTCGAGCTTGTCGGTTTCGCGGACCGACGTTGTCGACACGGTCGGCTCGACCAGGAAGACCAGCCCGAGGTGCACCCGCGACACCGGCGTGGTGTCGTCGTTGAGCATTGCGACCAGGCGGGCAGTCGCCGGTGAGGAGCAGACCACCTCTTCTGCCCACTCGCGCTCGAGCCCACCCACCAGCGGGTCCCCGGCGACGCCGTCGACAGGATTGATGTGGCCTCCGACTCCGAGTGAGTAGAGGTGATGCAGGCGTTGCTCGGTGGACCGGCGCAGCCTCCGGGTCAGCAGATAGGTGCCGTCATGGGGATGGTGGACCACGCAGTAGGGGATGATCTGCTGCATCGAGGGGTCGTCCTCGACGAGCTGTCGTGGTCGGTACTCGGAGGCCGCGCGGATGGTGCGCAGCACGCGCTCCAGCCCCACCGTCACCAGGCCATGCCAAGCCCCGTCAGGGAAGATTGTGGTTCGTGGCACGCACAGGACGTCCTCGTCGGACTGCGAGGTGGCTCGGTGGCGACCGGGCGTGGCACTCCTGCTGGCCGCGTGTGCACCGCCCGTGGACCTCAAGGTTGTGGAATTCTACGTGGGCGCGCTGCCGCGCCGGGACGGCCTGCGCCACCATGCACCCATGCCTGAGCTGCCCGAGGTCACGGCCCTTGCCGCCGGCCTCACCGAGCTGATGCACGGCCGCACCATCACCGCTGTCCGGCTGCGCTCCATCGGCGCGCTCAAGACCTACGACCCGCCGCTCACGGCCCTGGTCGGCACCACGGTGGAGGCGTGGACCCGCCACGGCAAGTTCCTCGACATGAGCTCAGGCGACCTCCACCTGGTGGTGCACCTGGCTCGCGCCGGCTGGATCCGCTGGCGCCAACAGCTCAGCGAGGCCCGGGCCAGCCTTCGCGGACCCCTCGCGTTGCAGGTCGAGCTCGACGGCGGTGGCGGCATCGACGTCACCGAGCAGGGCACCGAGAAGCGGCTGGCGCTCTACGTGGTGCGCAGCCCCCTCGTCGACGTCCCTGGGGTGGCCCGGCTGGGCGTGGACGTCCTCGACGTCGCCCTGAGCCCCTCCCGGCTCACCGAGCTGCTGAGGACCCGGCGGGGCCAGTTGAAGACGGTGCTCGCCGACCAGTCGGTGATCGCCGGGGTGGGCAACGCGTACTCCGACGAGGTCCTTCACGGGGCGCGACTGTCACCGTTCCGCCAAGCGGCCGCGCTGACCGATGATGAGGGACGACGGTTGCACGAGGCACTGCACGCAGTCATGGACGAGGCTGTCGCACGCGCCCGCGCCACACCCATCGCTGACCTCAAGCCTGAGAAGAAGCAGCATCTGCGCGTTCACGGACGGACCGCGCAGCCATGCCCGGTGTGCGCCGACACGATTCGCGAGGTGTCGCTGTCGACGCGCTCCTTCCAGTACTGCCCCACCTGCCAGACGGGGGGGCGCGTGCTCGCCGACCGCCGCCTCAGCCGGCTGCTGCGCTAGCAGGCGCCCCACGCGGCGGGGCCGCGCGGGGCGCCCCGGGCCGTCGCCTCGCCCGCTATCGCCGCCGGGCCAGGGTGAGGCCGTCGGCGATCGGGAGCATGACCGAGTCGACAGCATCGTTGGCCGCCAGCCAATCGTTGAACGCGCGGATGTGGGCCAGGTCGCCGTCGCTCTCGCCGTCACCCTCGATCACAGCGCCGTGCCAGAGCACGTTGTCGACGAGCAGCACGCCACCGGGGCGCAGTCGGGGGATCAACTGCTCGGCATAGTCCTGATATCCGCGCTTGTCGGCATCGATGAACGCCAAGTCGATGGTCGCCGAGTCGTCGAGAGCTCGCAGCGTCTCCGTCGCCGGACCGAGGCGCAGGTCGATCCGCTCAGCAACCCCCGCTTGCTCCCAGTGGGCCTGTGCGATGGACGTCCACTCCTCGCTGACGTCACAGCAGAGCAGCCTCCCCCCGTCTCCCAGCCCGCGGGCGATGCACAGCGCCGAATAGCCGGTGAAGGTGCCCACCTCGACAGCGCGTCGCGCGCCGAGCGAAGCGGTGAGGATGGTGAGGAACGCACCCTGTTCGGGGGCGATCTGCATGCCGCTGACATCGCCCAGGGCGCGCGTCCGCTCGATCAGTGAGCGCTGCACCTCATCGATCGGCATCGAGTGGTCGAGGATGTAGCGATGGATCGCGTCGCTGAGCAGGAAGCTCTTCGGACTCATGTTTTCGTACCCTCACGCTGTGGCTCGATGGGCTGTCCCGCGCCGGCCGGGTCGCCGACGGTGAGCGTAGCCGCCGCCGGCGATGTGGAGCGCGCGCTCTGGGGGCTGCGCGCGTACGACACCGCCGCGCTCGCCACCGTCAGCGCTGCCGGGCCCCACGTCGCCGGCGTGTTCTTCGCCCCGGAGATCGTGGACCAGCGCATCCGCCTGCTGGTTGCCGTGCTCGACGGATCGCGCAAAGCCGAGGACATCGCTGCGGATGGCCGGGTGGCGTTCTTGTGCTCTCCGGGCAACCCCTCACGGTGGATCCAGGGGTGGGGGTCGGCGGTCCGCCCGGAGGTCGACGACGCCGGCCGCCTGGAGATCTTCCGGCGGCTGATCGCCCATGCTCCGGGCGCCAAGCAGTTCGTCGACACGCTGACGGTCCATCCGGTGATCGTCACAGTGCGCGAGCTCAAGGTGGTGCAGGCTCCGGGCAGCCCGCCGCTTCGGCTGGACTTCAGCTGATGGCGCTGCACGCCCCGGCACGGCCCGGCACCCTGGCGGTCCTGTTGGCGAGCCTGCGGCTGCGATCCCTCACCGTCGCCGCGGTCAGCTCGGTCGTGGGCACCGCGGCCCTGGTGCCCGGACGTGCGGTGCAGCCACTGATCGCAGCCGGCTGCCTGCTTCTCTCTCTGCTCCTCCAGGCGGGCACCAATGTGCTCAACGACGCGGAGGACGCGCTCACCGGTGCCGACGACTACGCCGGGTCCGGGGCCTCGCTGTCGATGCGCCAGAGCTGGATCAGCCCCGCGCAGGCGCGGATGATCGCCGCCGTCCTGTTCGCCGCCGCCGCGGTGCTCGGCGTGACCATCGCGCTTGGCGCCCACCGCCCGGGGCTGCTCCTGCTCGGACTTGTGGCCATCGTGGTTGGCTGGGCGTACACGGCACCCCCGTTTCGGCTGGCCTACCGGCCGCTGGGCGAAGCCGCTTCGGGCCTGCCCATGGGGCTCGGGATCGTGTGGGGAACCGCGGCCGCGCAGACATCGACGGTTCCCAACGCCGTGTGGTGGGCCGGGGCTGCCCTGGCATTGCTGACAGCGGCCATCCTCCACGCCAACAACGCGCGCGACCGCGTCCACGACCTCGCCGTCGGCAAGCGGACGCTGGCAACCCGACTGTCGGACGATTCGGTGGTGCTGGAGTTCCGGCTGCTGATGGCGGGCGTGCCATTGGTGCTTGCTGCCGGGTTGCTCACCAGGGGCCTGCCCTGGTGGTGCCTGCTCGCGGTGATCCCGGCGGCGCTGGCGGTGCGCAGCGCAACGCGGGCGCACCGCCACCTCGACGCGATGGGCTGGACGATGCGGCTGATCGAGTGCGTGCAGATCCACCTGCTCACCGGCCTGTCCCTGGGCGCCGGCCTGGTGCTCAGCGCGGTCCGCTGAGCAGGCGGGCGAGGTCGTCGAAGAATCCGGGGTAGGAGACGGCCACGCTGTCGGCACCCTCGATCACCGACTCCCCGTCATCGGGTGCCACCAGGGCGGCCGCGACCGTCCAGGCCATGGCCAGGCGGTGGTCGCCCGCGGCATCCAGCCGAGCCGGGCGCAGGCGGACGGGGCCGTCAATGACCAGCCCGTCCGGCAGCTCGTCGACGGTGGCGCCGAGGTCGCGCAGACCGGTCACCAGGGCGCCGATGCGATCTGACTCCTTGTGGCGCAGCTCGGCCGCCCCGCGGATCTCGGTGCGCCCCTCCGCCTGGGTGGCGACAACGGCGATGGCAGGCAGCTCGTCGACACAGCGGGGCACCAGGGAGGGATCCACCGTGACGCCGTGCAGCGGGGCACCGGTGACTGTCAGATTCCCCTGGGGCTCGACCTCGGCGGCCATCGGCCCGTCCTCGACCTCGACCTCCGCCCCCATCGCGATCAGGACGTCGAGGATCCCGGTCCGACCCGCGTTGAGCCCCACGCCGTGGCAACGCACCCGCCATCCGGGCCGGGCCGCGGCCAGCGCCAGGAAGAATGCGGCCGAGCTGATGTCGCCGGGCACTGCCAGTCCGAAAGGGTCGAGCGGGCCGGGACGCAGGGTGATCGACGCTCCGTCTGCGGCGAGGTCCGCGCCACAGGCGCGCAGCAGTCGCTCGGTGTGGTCGCGGGTGGGCAGCGGCTCGTGCACCACGGTGGGACCATCCGCGCTCAGCCCGGCCAGCAGGATCGCCGACTTGACCTGGGCGCTGGCCACCTCGAGCCGATGCTCGACGCCGCGCAGCTGGGCGGTCCCGGCGATGCGCACCGGGGCGCAGCCGTCCTGGGTGGAGACCCCGGCTCCCATGGCCCGCAGTGGCGCCGCGACCCGCTCCATCGGACGGCGTCGGAGTGAAGCGTCCCCGTCCAGGGTGGCCTTCAGGTCGTGCCCGGAGAGGACCCCTGCCATCAGCCGCATCGTGGTCCCCGAGTTGGCGCAGTCGAGCGTACCGTCCGGGGAGCGGAGGCTCCGGCCTGGGCCGGCGCCGTCGAGCGACACCCGACCGTCGTCGAAAGGGCGCACAGCCCCACCGCAGGCGCGTAAAACGGCGGCGGTGGCGGCGACATCGGCCGCAGGAGACAGGTTGCCCACGTAGCTTCGGCCGCGGATCAGTGCGCCGAGGATCAGCGCTCGGTGACTGATCGACTTGTCACCCGGAACGGTGATGCTGCCGTCGACCACGGTCGCGCCGGCGACGTGCCTGGAGCTCATCTCCGTGCGCCGGGCGCCGGTCGGGTCACGCCGCGTGCAGCATGCCGCGCAGGAAGGCCGCGGCGGCTCCGGCGCCGTCCTCAGGCTGCCCGGAGATGGCATCGATCAGCGCCGAACCCACCACCGCGGCCTCACAGCGTCCGCGCAACGCGAGCATGTGTTCATGCCGAGCCAGGCCAAAACCCATGGCCCGGGGCAACGGGCTGTGGGTGCGCACCCGCTCCAGCAGCTCGAAGGCCTCAGCGTCGATGCTCTGGCGAGCACCGGTGGTGCCGGTGACGCTGACGCAGTAGACGAAGCCCGAGGCTCTGCGGCATGCCCTGTCGATTCGCTCGTCGGGCGTCGTCGGCGCCACCAGCGGGATCAGCGCGAGCCCGTGAGCGGCGGTCGCCGCATGCGCATCGTCCGCCTCGTCGTCGGGGAGGTCGGGCACGATCAGGCCGTCCACTCCGGCCGCGGCCGCCTCGGCGCAGAAGCGGTCCAGCCCTCTGCTGAGCACCGGGTTGATGTACGTCATCAGGACCAGCGGCAGGGTCAGCCCGGCGGCGCGCGCCGCCGCCGCCTGCTCCACGGCCAGCGTGGCGGTCATGCCGTTGTGCAACGCCTGCCAGCCGGCGCGCTGGATGGTGGGCCCATCCGCCAGAGGGTCGCTGAATGGGATGCCGATCTCGGCGGCGGCGCAGCCGGCCTCCTCGGCCGCGCGCAGGACACCGACGGTGTCACCGAGATGGGGGAAACCGGCGGTGACATACGGGATCAGCGCAGGGAGACCGCCCTCACGCGTCACCTCGAGGGCGGCGCGGAGCCGCTCACCCGGCGGCATCGTCGTTGTCCCCGTCATGTGCACGGACGGTGCCGATGTCTTTGTCACCGCGGCCTGACAGACAGACCACCACGGTGGCGCCTGCTGGCAGCTCGGAGGCGATTTGTTCGGCTGCGTGGAGCGCGTGGCTCGACTCCAGCGCCGGGATGATCCCCTCGAGACGGCAGAGGCGGTGGAATGCGCGCACCGCCTGCTCGTCGCTGGCACAGACGTAGCCCACCCGCCCGCTGTCGCGCAACGCGCTGTGTTCGGGGCCCACCCCGGGATAGTCGAGCCCGGCGCTGATCGAGTGCGCGGTCAGCACCTGGCCGTGCTCATCCTGCATCAGGTAGCTATGCGACCCGTGCAACACCCCTGGGCGGCCGCGCGTGAGCGGCGCCGCGTGCTCACCGCTGTCGAGCCCATGACCCGCCGCCTCCACCCCGACCAGACGCACCTCGCGATCCTCGAGGAAGGCAGCGAACATGCCGATGGCGTTGCTGCCCCCACCCACGCAGGCAACCACCGAATGCGGCAACCGGTGAAGGCGCGACAGGCACTCGGCGCGCGTCTCGTCTCCGATGACTCGCTGCAGGCTGCGCACCAGCGAGGGGTAGGGATGCGGCCCCACGCTGCTGCCGATCACGTAGTGGGTGTCACGCACGTTGCTGACCCAATCGCGGATGGCCTCGTTGGTGGCATCCTTCAGGGTGCCGGCACCGCTGTCGACGGGAACCACCGTGGTTCCCAACAGCTTCATCCGGTACACGTTGAGCGCCTGGCGGCGCATGTCCTCGCGCCCCATGTACACAGTGCACTGGAGTCCGGCCCGCGCGCACGCCGTGGCTGTGGCCACCCCATGCTGGCCGGCGCCGGTCTCGGCGATGATGCGGCGCTTGCCCATGCGCTCGGCGAGCAGGACCTGCCCGAGCGCGTTGTTGATCTTGTGGGCCCCGGTGTGCAGCAGGTCCTCGCGCTTCAGCCAGATCTGAGCTCCCCCGCAGGCGGCGGCGAGGCGGGGCGCCAGGGTCATCGGGGTGGGGCGGCCGGCATAGTCGTGGAGAAGGGTTTGCAGCTGTGCCTGGAAGCCGGCGTCGGCGGCAGCCTCCTCCATCGCCTCGATGAGCTGGTCGAGCGCGGGCATCACGGTCTCCGGGACGTAGGCTCCGCCGTACGGGCCGAACCGCCCGGACACCGCGGTCACGGCGCCAGCCCAGCAGCTGCAGGGACCCCGAATGCGGACAGAGAGGCAAAGGCCTCTCGCGCGGCGCCAACGAACGCGGCCACCCGCGCCGGGTCCTTGGTTCCGGGCGCTGTCTCCAGGCCGCTGGATGCGTCCACCCCGTCCGGCCGCACCCGCGCGATCGCCTCAGCGACGTTGCCGGGGGTCAGCCCTCCAGCCAGGATCACCCGGCGGTGGCGGGCCAGCGCCGCAGCGGCGACCTCGTCGACGCGAATCCCAGTGCCACCGGGAAGAGCCTCGTGGGCCGACGGTGCGGCGTCGACCAGCAGGGTGCAGTCCGGCCACCAGACCTCTCGATACGCCGCGGTGGCCTCACCGACGTTGATGGCACGAATCACCGGAACCGCGGCCTCCCACGCCAGCCAGGGGGCGACTGTGCCATGCACCTGCACCGCTGCGAGCCGGTAGCGATCAGCCGCCTGGTCACACTGGGCCGCGCTGGGAGCAACCATCACCCCCACCAGGTCGGCGCGGCCGCGGACGACGGCGACGAGCGCCCGAGCGGCAGCGTCGTCGACGTACCGAGGGCTGTCCGCCACCAGCACCAGGCCCAGCCAGCTCGCGCCCGCCTCGAGCGCCACCTCCGCGATCTCAGGGGTACGTACCCCGCACACCTTGACGATCACCGGGCTGTGCGGGTCGCCGCCCACGCCGCCTCGGCCGCGGCCACCATCTCGGCGAGCAGAGCTGCCGGGGTGGCATGGCGCATCAATGCCTCCCCCACCAGCACCGCATCGGCCCCCTCATCCACCAGCCTGGTGACGTCGGCGACACCGCGGACACCGGATTCCGCAACGGTCACCACGCCCGATGGAACTCGATTCCGCAAGCGCGCAAAGGTGCCCAGGTCGGTGGCCAGCGTGGTCAGGTCGCGGTTGTTGACCCCCACACAGCGGGCCCCAGACCCCAGCGCACGGTCCAGATCCTCATCGGTGTGCACCTCGACGAGCGCACCGGCACCGCAACGACGCGCCGCCTCGAGGGCCTCCTCGAGCGAACCGCCGTCGAGGACTGCCGCGATCAGCAGGACCCAGTCGGCACCGGCGACGCGGGCCTCGGCCACCTGGACCGCGGCGACGACGAAGTCCTTGCGCAGCACCGGGATCTCCACCGCAGCCCGCACCGCGACGAGATCCTCCAGCGAGCCCCCGAAGTCGGGGCCGTCAGTGAGCACGGAGATGGCGGCCGCCCCGGCCCCCTCGTAGGCACTGCCGAGGTCTGCGGGGTCGAGGTCGGCGCGAAGCACGCCACCGCTCGGGGAGCGGCGCTTGATCTCGGCCAGCACGCTGCCGCCGGCGAGCACCCTCTCGATCGCCGGGGCGTGCTCGAGGTTGGCCGCATGCGCGAACATCGCCGCCCGCCCGCAGTGGATGGCCGCCGCCTCAGCACGCTTGCGCTCGATGATGGGCGCCAGGACGCCGAGCGCCGTCATGACGGCACCGGCACCGGCGCCGGCTGCAACACCTCAGCGGCGGTCAGCATGGTGGCGAGCATGGCCCGCCCGTGATGGGTGCCGATGGACTCGGGGTGGAACTGCACGCCTTCGATCGGATGCTCGCGGTGGCGCATGCCCATGACCGTGCCGTCCGCGGTCCAGGCGGTGACCTCCAGGGACGCCGGCAGCGAGGTGCGGGCGGCGACGAGGGAGTGGTAGCGGGTCGCCCGAATCGGCGAGGGCAGGCCTGAGAACACCCCACTGCCCCGGTGCTCGATGTCGCTGCACTTGCCGTGCATCAGCACCGCCGCCGGGACCACCCGACCGCCGAACGCCACAGCGATCGCCTGGTGGCCGAGACACACTCCGAGCAGGGGGATGGCCGCCTGCGCAGCGGCGAGGACGACATCGACGCAGATGCCGGCATCCTCCGGCCTCCCCGGACCCGGCGACAGCACCACCGCCGCCGGTCGCGAGGCGATCACATCGCCGACATCGACTGCGTCGTTGCGGACCACCACGGTGGTGGCACCGAGCTCGCCGAGGTACTGCACCAGGTTGTAGGTGAACGAGTCGTAGTTGTCGACGACCAGCACGCGTCCGTCCATCTCACCGGCGCCGAGCGAGCTCACAGCGCGTTGACCCGGAGCACGGCGAGCAGCGCTGCGAGCAGCTTGTTGTCGATCTCGCGGGCCTCCTCTGCCGGGATTGAGTCGGCGACGATGCCAGCCGCCGCCTGGAGATACGCCCGGCCGCCGGCGACCACCACGGTGCGCAGCGCGATGGCGGTGTCGAGGACGCCTCCGCTGCCAATGTAGCCGACCGCTCCGGCGTAGGCGCCCCGGCCATGCGGCTCCAGGGCGGCGATGATCTCCATGGCGCGGATCTTGGGAGCGCCGGTCACCGTCCCGGCGGGGAAGCAGGCGCGCAGCGCGTCCAGCGCCGACCGTCCCGGTGCCAGCAGGGCGCGGATGCCACTGACCAGGTGCATGACGTTCGAGTAGCGCTCGACGACGCTGAGCTCATGGACGTCGACGCTGCCGGGCCGCGCCACGCGACCGACGTCGTTGCGGCCGAGGTCGACGAGCATGAGATGCTCGGCCTGCTCCTTCTCGCTGCTGCGCAGCTCGGCCTCCATGGCCAGATCCTCAGCCGCCGTGAAGCCGCGCCGGCGGGTTCCGGCGATCGGCCGGTAGTCGACCTGGTCGCCGCGCACGCGTACCAGCATCTCGGGCGACGCCCCGACCAGGACTGAGTCTGGACTGCTCACATAGAACAGGTACGGGGTGGGGCTGGAGCCGCGCAGGGCGGTGTACAGCGTGAACGGGTGAGCCGACAGATCGAGGCCGAACCGTCTCGAGATCTGCACCTGGAAGATGTCTCCCGCGACGATGTGGTCGAGGGAGCGGGCGACTGCCTCGAGAAACGCCGCGCGCGGGAAGGTCGAGGCGTCATCGCTGAGTATCGGGTGCCGCAGGGGGACCGGACCCTCGAGCGGGGCCAGGGCGACACCTCGCCGGTTGTCGACAGCGCCCTCAGCAGGTCGCGGTCCGGTGACGCGTGCGCGCAGCCCGTCCAGCCGCGCCGCAGCCCGCGGGTAGGCACCCTCCACACCGCCGTCCTCACGGCGGATTTGAGTGATCAGCAGCACCCGTGACCGCGCGTGGTCGAACACGGTCAGGGTCCGGTACAGCGCGAAGCCACTGATGGGCTGGTTCGCCAGCACACTTCCCGGCCGCGGCAGGCGCTCGTAGCAAGCGGCTGCCTCATATGCCAGATACCCCACCCATCCGCCGACGAACGGCGCTTCGAGGCCCGGCACCGGGGCCACCCGCTCGGCCAGGACCGCCTCGAGTGGCCCCAGTGGGTCATCGCCGTCGACCGGGGCGAGCTCCACCGGATCGTGGCCCAGGAAGGAGAAGCCGTGAATGCCGCCCGGGGCCGTCGCCGATTCGAGAAGGAAGCAGTGACCGTCCACGCCCAGCCTCTGCATGAGAGTGACCGGCGTCTCTTCCTCAGCCTCGAGCTCCATCACCAGAGGCACCACGTCGTGGAGTTCGAGGAGCGCTTGCGCGGTGGCTGGGTCGGGGCGTAACGGGGGACGGCTCATGGACAGGTCGCGGCGACGGTGGCGCGCAGGTCTACGCCGACGTGACCGCGCCGGCGCCGAGATGAAGGGCCACACGATCAAGGGCGCTCGCGAGGTTGGCCATCGAGTTGGCGTAGCTGAGCCGGATGTGGCCGGCGCCGTGAGGCCCGAAGCTGCTCCCGGCGAGGGTTGCGACGCCCACCTCGTCGAGCAGGGCGCCCTGCAGCTGGCGGTCGGTCCAGCCGGTCTCGGTGATGTCGGGGAAGACATAGAAAGCACCGGCGGGACGGCGGCAGCGAATGCCGGGGATGCGATTGAGGCCATCCACCACCAGGTCGCGCCGGCGCCGGAACTCGCCCACCATGGCGTCGACTGCGGCGTCCGACTCCGCTGACTCGAACGCCTCGATGGCGGCCAGCTGGGTGAAGGCGGCGGCACACGACGAGCTGTTGATCATCAGCGTGTCCATCTT
>JAEKNN010000001.1 GCA_016464795.1 Candidatus Amunia macphersoniae
GTGGAGGCGATCTCGAAGGCCATGACGGCGGTGAAGTCGGCGCCTTTGCGGAACAGGGAGCGGGCCAAGGCGACGGCTGCATAGGAGCAGGAGCTGCTGGCGATACCGAGACCGGATGCGGTGGCCAGCGTTTTGGGGCGGTGGTCGCCGAGGAGGCGGGTGATGGTGGCTTTCTTGACGAGCGCTTGGACCACGCCGGAGAGCGTGAAGCCCAGGATCAGTGACCAGGTGATCTGCCAGGCCATCCCTCCGCCAACGGCAAGGGCGTGGCCTATAGGCCGCAGGACGGTCATGAGCAGCTCTCCGTGGCGGCCACCATCGGGCACCTGTCGGTTCCGGTTGGCCACCTCGATACGCTCATCAGGCCGCCTGGGGTGTCGACCGGGCTTGTGGTTGCGCCTCAGCGGGGGACGTGTCTGGGTGGCCGGCGGCGACGGCGGGCTGGAACCGGCGGAGACGGAGGCTGTTGGAGACGACGAACACTGACGAGAAGGCCATGGCGGCGCCGGCGATCATGGGGTTGAGGTACCCGGCGGCGGCGAGGGGGATGGCGGCGATGTTGTACGCGAACGCCCAGAACAGGTTGCCTTTGATGACTGCCAGGGTCCGTCGGGACAGCCGGACGGCGTCGACCGCCGCTTGGAGGTCACCGCGGACCAAGGTGAGGTCGGAGGCTTCGATGGCAACGTCGGTGCCGGTGCCCATGGCCAGGCCGAGGTCGGCTTGGGCCAGGGCGGCTGCGTCGTTGACACCGTCGCCGACCATGGCCACCACCGCACCCTCGGCCTGCAGGCGGCGGACGACGTCGACCTTGTCGGCGGGGAGGACCTCGGCGATCACGTCGGCCGGGTCGATGCCGACCTCGGCGGCGATAGCGTGGGCGGCTCGACGGTTGTCTCCGGTGAGGAGCACCGGCCGCATTCCCAGGTCCCGCAGACCGGCGACGGCAGCAGCCGACGTGGGTTTGATCGTGTCGGCGACCACGAACACCGCCCTGGCCTTGCCGTCCCAGCCGGCCACGATCGCCGTCCGTCCCGACGCCTCGGCCTGGTCTTTGACTTGTGCCAGCCCGGGAGGGAGACGCATCGCCCAGTCGTCGAGCAGAGCACTGCGCCCGGCGGCCACCGCGTGGCCGGCGACGATCCCGGTCACCCCGAGACCTTGACGGTTGAAGAAGTCGGTCACCGGGGGGAGCTCGCCGACAGTCTCGGCGGCAGCGGCGGCGATGGCGGCGCCGATGGGATGCTCCGAGGCCTGTTCGAGGGCACCGGCGAGACGGAACACCTCGGCGAGATCCTCACCGTCGGCGGGTATCACATCGACGAGACTCATCCGGCCCGTGGTGACGGTGCCGGTCTTGTCCAACACAACCGTGTCGACCCGCCGGGTCGACTCGAGCACCTGAGGTCCCTTTATCACGACGCCGAGCTGCGCGCCTCGGCCGGTGCCGACCAGCAGCGCGGTCGGGGTTGCCAGCCCGAGGGCGCACGGGCAGGCGATGATCAGCACCGCCACCGCGGCGGTGAACGCCCCGGTCGCCGAGCCGCCCGCAGCCAGCCACACTCCCAGGGTGGCGACCGCGATGACGATAACAACGGGAACGAAGATCGCGGCGACGCGGTCGGCCAGGCGTTGGACGGGGGCTTTGCCGTTTTGGGCGGCGGTGAGCAGACGGGCCATCTGGGCCAGCTGGGTGTCCGCCCCGATCCGGGTGGCGGCTATGACAAGGCGGCCGCCGACATTGACCGTCGCACCGGTGACCGGATCGCCAGGGACCACCTCGACCGGTACCGGCTCGCCGGTCAGCAGCGAGGCGTCTATAGCCGAGGTCCCTTCCTCGATGGTCCCGTCGGTGGCGATCTTCTCGCCGGGGCGGACCACGAAACGGTCTCCGACCGCCAGCTGGCCGGTCGGGAGTCGCACCTCGATGCCGTCGCGCAGCACGGCGACGTCTTTGGCCCCCAATGACAACAGCGCTTTGAGCGCCGCACCCGAGCGGCTCTTGGCCCGGGCTTCGAAGTAGCGGCCGGCGAGGAGGAACACCGTCACCCCGGCGGCGGCCTCGAGGTAGATCTCGTCATGGACGGCCCCCTGCCCCCAAGTGAACGTGAAGGCCATGTGCATGCCCGCCACGCCGGCGTCGCCGACGAAGAGGGCATACAGCGACCACCCGAAGGCGGCCAACACTCCCATCGACACCAACGTGTCCATGGTGGCAGCCCGATGGCGAAGGTTGGCCCACGCAGCACGGTGGAACGGCCACGCCCCCCACACGACCACCGGGGCAGCGAGCATCAACGACGCCCACTGCCAGTTGCGGAACTGCGCCCCGGGGATCATCGCCATGACCACCACCGGCACAGCCAAAGCCAACGAAACCAGGAGGCGTTGGCGCAGCGGACCGCTGGGGTCATCGTCGATGCCGTCGGGTGAACTCGCCGCGTTGTCTCCCTGCTCAGTTGGGGGGTCGGGGAGCGTGGCCGTGTAGCCGACAGCCTCCACCTGCGCCATCAGGTCCTCTTGGGTGACGGTGTCGGGATAGGTGATCTTGGCGTGCTCGGTGGCGAAATTGACCGTGGCCGCCACCCCCTCGAGACGGTTCAAGCGCTTCTCGACCCGCGCCGCGCACGAAGCGCAGGTCATCCCCCCGATGACCAACTCGACCTCAGCTCCGGACGGCGCCACTCTTCCAGTGGGAGTCGACATCACGGTGCGCCGGTCCCGCCGGCCGCCAGCTCGTAGCCGGCCTCGTCGACCGCCGCCACCACATCGGCGGCAGCGAGCGGTCCGGTGCTGGTCACCTTCACCGCCCCGCTGTTCAAATCGACCTCGACGCCGGTGACACCGGCCAGCTTGGCCATCTCCGTCGACACCGCATCGACGCAATGCCCACATGTCATGCCCACAACTCTGTAGGTGCTGGTTATCATCGACGACCTCCTCGGTCGGTTCGTACTGTCGTTGCGTCGCCGGGCGCAGGGCGGTTCTCACGACCCGTCGTGCTAGCCGTTGGAATAGTTCAGGACCGCACGAGGCGGGCGATGGCATCGGACGCCTCGCGGATCTTGATGTCGGCCTCCCGGCCGCCGACAGCGGCGGCCTCGGCCACACAGTGGCTCATGTGCTCCTCGAGAAGGCCGAGCGCCACGGACTGCAACGCTTTGGTCGCCGCAGAAACTTGGGTGAGGATGTCGATGCAGTACTTGTCCTCGTCGATCATCTTCTGCAAACCCCGGATCTGGCCTTCGATCCGGCGCAGCCGCTTGAGGTAGTCGTCCTTGTTGGCGCTGTAGCCGTTCACTGAAGCCTCCTCCATCCCGCCGACCCCGGCGATGTTCTTACTATACCCCCCTTAGGTACTTGTGCAAGTCATGCGCGGAGCGTAGGGTCGCCCGATAATACCCCACGGGGGTTAGGCATCTATCAGGGAGGTCGTCATGCTCGACACCAGAACCAGCCGGGAGCGGTGGTTGGCGCTGGCGGTGATCCCTCTCGCCCAGTTCATGGTCATCATGGACACCTCCATCATCGGTGTCGCACTCCCCAAGATACAGATCGACCTCGGCTTCTCCCAGGCCAACCTGTCTTGGGTGTTCAACGCGTATGTTGTCGCCTTCAGCGGACTGCTTCTCTTGGGCGGACGGCTCTCCGATCTCTTCGGTGCCCGCCGAGTCTTTACCGTCGGCTGGGCCACCCCCCGGCTGCCGTCCCCAAGGCACCCATGAACATCGAAGACCAGCCCGGAAATACGGCCGAAGCGATCACACGACCTGCGGAACGTAACCTCCACGATTAGACTCGCACTGTTTTCGCTAGGGCTACGGGCGGCGTATCCTGCGCCCGCAGCCCTCAATCATCTATCTACTAATACTAATAGTAATAGTACTCGGACTGGAGATTGCGCATGACTCGCAAGCGATCGGTGCCGGCGCTCGTCATCGCCACCGGGACATTGGCCCTTGCTCTTAGCAGCTGCGGCGCTACTTCCGTGGCGTCCAAGCTCGTCGCGCTCTCGAAGGACTCCCCGCGCGATACCTCACCGAGCAAACAGGTCACGGTCAGCTGTCCAAAGGGTCGCTTCGCACTTGGAGGGGGCGCCCATCTGCACTTTCCCGGTGAGCCGGGAGGCACGGTGCCCCTGGCCATAACGCAAAGCCGACCTGACCCTGATGAGAGCGCCCGCCCGACCGGCTGGGTCGCAGCAGGCAACGCGACCAAGCTCTACACCTCGAGCTGGGGCATCGAGGTTCACGTTGTCTGCAGTGGCTGACCCTCAGAGAACCTCGCCAGTCGGCCTCCGCCGACATCTCTCCGCCTTGCAGCATCGTTCTTTGGGCTCGTACGCGAGGTCGAGTCCCATCGCGTGGTGTACGAGCTGTCGGTTTCCGACGGTCTCGCATCAACCTGAGTGATCGTTGTTGCCATCAACTCGTTATACGTATTGTATCAAGGTGAAGGTGTGTGATGTAAAGGACATTGTTGTGGCCCGAATTGGTGGATAGGCGTGCACGTATAGCGGGCGGCGGTTCGCATTGAACGACCGACGTCAGCGTTTTGATGGGGTCGTTGCCCGACGGTCATCCAGCGGCCGCATCGGCGTCGATGGCCGGCGGGTGTTCGCCAGATGCCGTCGTGGATTTTCGAGAGCTACCCGGAACTGTTCTCGCACCCTCGCTTTACCGAGCGGCAATGGCTGTATCAACTCAGCTATGCCCTCCGACAGATGATCATCTGGCCACCGAAGAGTCGGGAGGACGCTGCGCTGCTCCGCGGCTACGTCGACGATCTCCCAGTCGCAGTCACAGCTCTCGTTCGACTGCGTAACGGGTAGTGCTTGCCGGTGTCCCAGAGTGGTTTCGCCGTGAAAGAGGATGTCCTTGAGCCTTGGCCCGAGCATCCGGGTCCCTTCGTTCCCGACGGTGACGCTGCCCGGCGCCGGGCAGCCTGGCTGGGGCCCGCTCCTGTGCCA
>JAEKNN010000033.1 GCA_016464795.1 Candidatus Amunia macphersoniae
GTGTCGGAGGTCAAAGTCCGCGAGGGCGAGACCTTTGAGAGCGCTCTGCGACGCTTCAACAAGAAGATCAAGCAGAACGGCGTCCTCTCCGAGGTCCGCAGACGCGAGCACTACGAAAAGCCCTCGGTCCGTCGCAAGCGCAAGCTTGTTGCCGCCAAGAAGCGCCGCGCCAAGGCGGGCTGATTCACTGTCGTCCACGGCTTCACGCGCATGTGCGTGGAGCCGTGCTGCGCTCTGGCCAGCTCGTTCAGCCCATCGCATGAGAGTGACCATCGGTCGCGCCGACAGTGTGACCCTCGCGGCGCAGCGCGAGGCGATTCGTTGTGCCCGTCTCGGCCCCTTGCTGCGACGCTGCGGCGATGCGCTGCGGGTTGGCTCGCGAGCCAACCTCGCGGTCAGGCTCACCGATGACACAGAGCTCACGGAGCTCAGTGCGCGCTTCCTCGGCGTCGCCGCCCCCACTGACGTGCTCGCCTTCCCATCGGACGAACGCGACCGCGTTGGCGACATTGCCATCAGCGTCGAGCGCGCCCTGGCCCAGGGCAATGGCGACGGCCCCGCCGAGCTTCGCCTCCTGGTGGTTCATGGGCTGCTCCACTGTCTGGGCCACGACCACGCCGGAGCCGCTGAGGCCGCAGCCATGACCGCCGCGACACGACGGCTCCTGCCCCACCAGACAGTTGCCGCGCTGGTTCCGGCGAACGGCTGAGTGTCAGCGCTGGTCATCGGCCTGGGCAATCCCGGCGGCGAATATCGCGGCACCCGCCACAACGCCGGCTGGTTGGCGCTCGACCAACTGGAGTCGCGCGGGCGATTCGGGCGCGAGCGCCGGGAGGGGCCGGCCAAGGTGCGAGAGGGGGCCGTCGACGGCTATGAGGTGGTCACCGCGCGGCCGCAGACCTACATGAATGTCTCTGGGCGGGCTGCGGTTCACCTGCTGCGCAAGTACGGACTCCCCGCCGAGGACCTCATCGTCGTGCACGACGAGGTCGACCTTCCGCTCGGTCGGATCAGGTTGAAGCGCGGCGGCGGAGCCGCCGGTCAGAAGGGGGTGCTTTCGATCGCCGACTCGCTGCGCACCCAGGACTTCATGCGGGTGCGCATCGGTGTGTCGAGACCGCCGGACCGGGATCAGATGATCGATTACGTGCTCGACCGATTCACGCCCGAGGAGCGCGAGCGGCTGGCCGCCATCCTGCCCCGTGCGGCCGATGCCGTGATGGCGCTGGTGCGCGACGGTTTGGAGAGTGCGATGACCGAGTACAACCGTGCCCCTGACAACTGACCTGGCCACACTGAGCGCGCGGCTTGCAGGCGTTAGCGCGCTGCGCTCGCTTCGCGATCTCGCGCGCGGCAGGGTCGGCGGCGTGCCCGCCGGCGCCATCGCGCTGATCGCCTGGTGGCTGCGCGAGGTGAACGAGGGCGCGGTGGTGCTGGTCGGCAACAACGTCGAGTCCCTCAGCTCCGATGCCGCGCTGTGGGGGGGCATCGGAGCGCTCGGTCTGTTCCCCGCCGCCGACACTCCTCCCTTCGACAGGGTGCCGCCATCCGAAGAGGTCACCCGCCGGCGCCTGGCCTCCCTGGCGCTGCTCGCGGGCGGCGCGGCCCCGCTCATCGTCGCCTCCCCCGCTGGCCTGCTCCGGCCGGCCCTCCCCGTCGAGCTGGTTCGGGGCGCGACAGTGCGCCTGCGCGCTGGCGAGCGTCACCCCCGCGACGCCTTCATCCGGCGCGCGGTGGACCTCGGCTACCGCCGGGTCAGCGCGGTGTCGGTGGCCGGGGAGATCGCCGTCCGCGGCGGCATCGTCGACGTGTTCGGGCTGGACCGCGCTCGTCCCTGGCGGGCCGAGTGGTTCGGCGACGAGGTGGAGGAGTTGCGGGCCTTCGACGTCGAGACCCAGACGTCGGTGGCCAAGCTCAGCGAGGTTGCCGTCTGGCCGGCCCGCGAGCTCGATCTCCGTGCAGCCACCGTGGCACGCGCCATCGCCGCCGTCGACACCCTGGACATCTCCAGGTGCCGTCCGGAGGTCCGCGAGGCATGGGAGCGGGATCGCCGGCAACTCGGCGACGGAGGCTACGACGAGGGCGTCGATCTCTTCTACCCGTACCTGGTGGGGGAGGACCCGACCACCCTCCTAGACCACGCCCCCGAGGACGTCACGGTCCTCCTCGCGGGTGGGCGGGAGGCGCTGCTGCGAAGCGCGCAACGGCACGCGGAGGAGATCGAGAAGCTCCGCCAGCAGGAGGAGGACCGTGGTGAGCTCCCCTTCGGGGCGCGGACGGGCCTGCTCAGCCCCGAGGCCCTGCTGGCGGTGCTCGATCGCCATTGCTGCCTGGAGCTGGTGCGCGAGCCCGACGGCGACCTGGTCCTCGACTGGCGTGGCGTCGATGGGTTCGCCGGTCGCATCAGCGCCTTCAGCGCGGCGGTTCGGGCGCGCACCGCCGGGGGTGCCACAGTGCTCGCGGTCAGTCGCCAACAGCACCGCGTCGAGGAGCTGGTCCGTGACGATGGGCTCGATCCCGTCGACCTCGAGGACTTCGACGCCGGCAGCACGGAGTTGCCCCCCGGGGCGCTGGCGGTGACCGGTGGTGACCTGTCACAGGGCTTCTCCGCCGGCGACGGGGGTGGTCTTGACGTCTACAGCGACCATGAGCTGTTCGGTGCCGTCAAGCGACGCGGATCGCCGCTGGCACGAGGGGCGCGCCGGGCTGAGTCGACCTCGGCCCGGGGTGCCCGTCGCTCCGCGTCAGGAGCGGCCGCCAACGCAGCCTTCGTGATGCAGTTCGCGCCTGGAGATGTGGTGGTCCATCGCGACCATGGGATCGGTCGGTTCCTCGAGATGCGCACGGTCAGCGATGCGCTTGGTGAGCACGAGTACATGAGCATCGAGTACGCCGACGGCGACAAGCTGTTCGTCCCCGTCGACCATCTCGACAGGGTCGACCGGTACGTCGGGGGGGCAGAGGCACACCCGCATCTGTCGCGGCTCGGCAGCGGCGAATGGGAGCGCGTCAAGCGGCGGGTCAAGGAGCGCACCGAGGAGGTGGCCCGTGAGCTGCTTGCCCTCTACTCACGGCGGGAGATGGCCGACGGCCACGCCTTCGGGCCGGACGGCAGCTGGCAGCGCGAGCTCGAGGCCTCGTTCCCGTATCAGGAGACCCCCGACCAGGAGATGGTGCTCGACGAGATCAAGCGCGACATGGAGGCGTCGCGGCCCATGGACCGGGTGGTGTGCGGAGACGTCGGCTTCGGCAAGACAGAGCTGGCTCTGCGGGCCGCGTTCAAGGCCGCCAGCGAGGGGCGCCAGGTGGCCGTGCTGGTGCCGACCACCGTGCTCGCGCAGCAGCACTTCCTCACCTTCACCGAGCGGCTGGCTCCCTTTCCCGTCACGGTGCGCCAGCTGTCCCGCTTCTGCAGTGACGCCGACATCGCCGCCACCCTGGTCGGTCTGCGCAGTGGGGCTGTCGACATCGTCGTTGGCACCCACCGGCTGCTGCAGCGCGACGTCGAGTTCCGCAACCTGGGCCTGGTGGTGATCGACGAGGAACAGCGGTTCGGGGTGCTGCAGAAGGAGCGGTTCAAGTCGATGCGTGTCGCGGTCGACGTTCTCTCACTGTCGGCGACGCCGATTCCGCGCACCCTGCACATGTCACTGGCCGGCATCCGCGACCTGTCGGTGATCCAGACGCCGCCGGAGGAACGGCAGCCGATCAAGACGTACGTGACCGCCCGGGAAGACTCCCTGGTGCGTGAGGTGATCACCCGCGAGCTTGCCCGAGCGGGCCAGGTGTTCTTCCTGGACAATCGGGTGCAGACGATCGAGAAGCATGCCGAAGAGTTGCGCAGGCTGGTCCCCGAGGCACGGATCGCTGTCGGCCACGGGCAGATGCCCGAGCACACCCTGGCCGAGGTGATGCGGCAGTTCGGCGACGGCAACCTCGACGTCCTGGTGTGCACCACCATCATCGAGTCGGGGCTCGACATCCCCAACGCCAACACCATCGTCATCAACGACGCTCATCGTCTCGGTCTCGCCCAGCTCTACCAGCTGCGCGGGCGTGTCGGGCGCGCCGGGCAGCGCGCCTACGCCTACCTCCTCTACCCAGCCGATCGGTCACTGACCGAGAAGGCCGACAAGAGGCTCGACGTCATCGGCGAGCTCCAGGATCTCGGCGCCGGGTTCAAGCTGGCCATGCACGACCTGGAGATTCGCGGCGCCGGCAACCTCCTCGGTGAGGAGCAGCACGGCGAGATTGCCGCCGTCGGCCTGGAGCTGTACAACACCCTTCTGCGCCAGGCGGTGAGCGGGCTACAGGGCAAACCGATCGTCGAGTCACCCGCCCAGGTGAGCGTGTCACTGCCCGTCAAAGCCTTCCTGCCGGTGAGCTATGTCACCGATGAGCGGCTGCGATTGCGCTGCTACCAGGAGCTCGCCGCCTGCGCCAGCGAGGCTGACCTCGACCGTGCTGCCCGCGGCCTGGTGGACCGATTCGGCCCGTTGCCCGACCCCGCGGAGCTGCTCATCTACTCGCTGCGCGTCCGATTGCTGGCGGCGGCTGCCGGGGTGACGGCCGTGGAGTCCGGGGGGGACGGGGTGCGCGTCCAGCTGGTGATCGCTCACGGGCTCGACCTGGCCGCGGTGGTCGAGCAGTGGCGCCTTCAGGCCAGCGCCACGGCCACACGGGTGGTGATCAGCACTGAACCCGTCAGGCGCGCCGGGGAATGGCGTGACGTGCTGACCGGGGTGTTGCGCGAGCTGGGCAGGCTGCAGAGGGTGCGCAGCCGAGCTCCCGCGTAGTCGTACGCTGTGGTGATGAGAGACGACGCGTCCGCCTCCCTGCGCAGCCTCAACGAGGTGGTCGAACGGTTGCGCGCTCCCGGTGGGTGTCCATGGGACCGTGAACAGACCCACGCCAGCCTCAGGCCGTACCTCCTCGAGGAAACCTATGAGGTGCTGGAGGCGATCGACGGCAACGGTGAGAGCGCTCTCAAGGAGGAGCTCGGCGATGTGCTCCTCCAGGTGCTGATGCACTCGGCGATCGCGGCGGAGCGCCCGGACGGCTTCGACATCGGCGATGTCGCCGAGGTGACCCGGGCGAAGATGATCCACCGCCACCCGCACGTGTTCGGGGAGGCCGCCGTGGACGGGGCAGCGGAGGTGGTCGTCAACTGGGAGCGGCTCAAGCGCGCCGAGAAGAACGAGCGGCTGTCGGTGCTGGATGGGATCCCGCGCGCGCTGCCCGCGCTCGCCCTCGCGCAGGGTGTCCAGAAGCGGCCAGCACGTCTGGGCTTCGACGAGACCCCGACCACCGCGGAGGCCGTGATCGCGCTGCGTGCTGCCGTCGAGGCCCTGGCCTCAGCGGTGCCGATGTCCCCCGCGCAACCGGCACAGGGCCAGGATTGGGCCGAGGCCGCGCCTCTGGACGACGCCGTGGGCGAACTGCTGTTCGTCGCGGTGGCGCTCGCCCGACGCCTGCGCGTCAACCCGGAGGAGGCGCTGCGCACCCGCTCCAACCGTTTCGCCGAGCGCTTCCGCGGCCTCGAGCAGCGTTGCCACAGCGAGGGAGTCGACCTCCACGACATCGATGCCGAGCAGTGGCAGCAACGGTGGGCGCAAACGGCGTCGCCGCCTGCGGTGAATCGGACGACCTTGTCAAAATGATGGATTGCGTCCATCCTATGGATGGTCGCACGGCCAGTTTCCGCACACGTCCTCGAGGGCCTGACCCATTCTTCGCCACGTCGTCGCCTCCGACGCCAGCCCGCTCCGCCGCGTGGTCATCGCCGGCCTGGCCGCGCTGTCCGGTCTGGCCGCGTACGCGGTGTTCAGCGAGGCCGCCCAGGGCAACGCTCTCGACGCGCGAGTGCACGCGCTGACCCTCCAGAACGCTGCCCTGCAGCAGCAGATCGTCGAGCGCCAGCACCAGATCAGCGAGGCCAATGACACCGCCTGGCTCGAGGAGCAGGCGCGGCGCCTGGGCTTGGTCTTCCCCGGCGAGACGGTGTTCATCATCACCACCCCAGGCGCCGGCCGGCCGGCGGCCGGGGGCCTCAACGCTCCGCTGCCGACGTACGCTGCGTCGCCATCTGCGATCCCCACCGCGGTGGCCTCCCCCTCACCCTCGGGGTCGCCGACGCCGCGACCGACACCAACGCCGATGACCTTCGTGCTGCCCACGCCGACGCCGCGCTGAGAGCGGCCGCAGCGGGCGCCGCTCCGGGCTTTCGATACCCTATGGCGGTGCCGGACAGCGACAAGCCATATCCAAACGTCGACCCGCGCCCGCACTTTCCCGCTCTCGAGGAGGCGGTGCTCGCCTACTGGGAACGCGACGGCACCTTCCTTGCGTCGCTCGAGCAGCGCAGTGCGCAGCGGGAATTCGTCTTCTACGACGGGCCCCCTTTCGCCAACGGCCTGCCCCACTACGGGCACCTGCTGACCGGGTTCGTCAAGGACGCCGTGCCCCGCTACAAGACGATGCGTGGCTACCGGGTGCCGCGCCGCTTTGGCTGGGACTGTCACGGCCTGCCCGCGGAGATGGAGGCGGAGCGACAGCTGAACATCCATGGTCACGTGGCTGTCCAGCAGTTCGGGATCAAGCGGTTCAACGACTTTTGTCGCAGCTCGGTTCTCGAGTACACCGGGGAGTGGCGCAACTACGTCACCCGCCAGGCGCGCTGGGTCGACTTCGACACCGAGTACAGGACCATGGACGTTGCCTACATGGAGAGCGTCATGTGGGCGTTCAAACAGCTGTGGGAGAAGGGCCTCATCTACGAGGGGTACCGCGTGCTCCCGTACTGCTGGGAATGCGAGACGCCGCTGAGCAACTTCGAGACACGCCTCGACGACGCCTACCGCGACCGGCAGGACCCAGCGGTGACCGTGCGCTTCAGGCTCGACCCGGTGCCGGGGGAGGCCGCGCCGACGGACCTGCTGGTGTGGACCACGACACCCTGGACGTTGCCGTCCAACCTGGCGATCGCAGTCGATCCCACCATCGAGTACGCGCTCTTCGAGGAGGACGGCCAGCGCTACCTCATCGGTGCCCGCGCCGCGGAGAACTACGAGAAGCAACTGGCGGCAGCCGTCCAGGTGGGCATGGTGTCGGGTGCCGACCTGGTGGGCCGCACCTACGCGCCACTCTTCGACTTCTTCGTCAACGAGGCGAACAGCTTTCGCCTGCTCTCCGCCGATTTCATCAGCGAGGTCGAGGGCACCGGGGCGGTGCACATGGCTCCCGGCTTCGGTGAGGACGACCAGCGCATCTGCGAAGCCAACGGCATCCGTGTCGTGGTGCCGGTCGACCAGAGCGGCCGGTTCACCGGTGAGGTGCCCGATTGGCAGGGGCTGCAGGTGTTCGAGGCCAATCCACTGATCGTGCGCCGGCTGCGCGAGATGGGCGCGCTGGTCCGCCTCGACAGCTATGTGCACAGCTACCCGCACTGCTGGCGCACCGACACGCCGCTCATCTACAGAGCGGTGAGCTCCTGGTTCGTCGAGGTCACCAAGTTCAGGGACCGCGCCGTCGAGCTCAACAAGGCGATCAACTGGGTGCCCCCGCACGTCCGCGACGGGGCCTTCGGCAAGTGGCTGTCCGGCGCTCGTGACTGGTCGATCAGCCGCAACCGGTTCTGGGGCTCGCCGATCCCGGTGTGGAAGAGTGACGACCCCGGCCATCCGCGCATCGACGTCTACGGCTCGCTGGACCAGATCGAGCGTGACTTCGGGGTTCGTCCCGACGACCTGCATCGGCCCGGCGTCGACGAGCTGACCCGTCCCAATCCTGACGACCCCACCGGCCGTTCCACGATGCGCCGTGTCGAGGAGGTGCTCGATTGCTGGTTCGAGTCAGGTTCCATGCCATACGCGCAGGGGCACTATCCCTTCGAGAACGGCGAGTGGTTTCCCTCGCACCTGCCCGCCGACTTCATCGTCGAGTACATCGGCCAGACGCGTGCCTGGTTCTACAACCTGCACGCTCTGTCCACTGCGCTGTTCGACAAGCCGGCCTACAGCACCTGCGTGGTGCACGGAGTCATCCTCGGCAACGACGGGCAGAAGATGAGCAAGCGATTGCGCAACTATCCGGACCCCGAGGAGATGTTCAACAAGCACGGAGCCGACGCGGTGCGCTGGTCATTGCTCAACTCGCCGGTGCTGCGCGGACAGGATCTGGTGGTCACGGAGGAGGCCATCAGCGACGGGCTCAAGCAGGTGGTCATCCCGATGTGGAACGCGTACAAGTTCTTCAGCGAGTACGCCAACATCGATGGCTACCGGGCCACCCTCCGCACCGATGCCACCGGCGTTCTCGACCGGTACATCGTCGCCAAGACGAGCGACCTGGCGAGCGTCGTCGCCGAGCGCATGGACGCCTACGACCTGTACGGTTCCTGCCGGGCCATCACCTCGTTCATCAACGACGTGCTCAACAACTGGTACATCCGGCGCAGCCGCAAGCGGGTGTGGACGGGCGAGATGAGCGAGGACAAGCGCGACCTCTACGACACCCTGTTCACAACCCTGTCTACCCTGTGCCGGGTGGCTGCTCCGCTGCTGCCGATGATCACGGAGACGGTGTACCGCGGCCTCACCGGCCAACGCAGCGTTCATCTCACCGACTTCCCGGAAGCGGAAGGGCCGGCAGGGGACGGCGACCTGGTCGCCGCCATGGACACCGTGCGCGAGGTCTGCTCCGCGGTGCTCTCGGTCCGCCTCGCGGCGGGGCTGCGAGTCCGGCTTCCGCTCGCCGAGATCACCGTGGCCACCACCTCCCCTGAGGCGCTGGAACCGTATTGCGCGCTGATCGCTGACGAGGTCAATGTCAAGGCGGTGCGTCTCACCCGTGACCTCGACGGGATCGTGCGACGGGTTCTGGCAGTGAATGCGGCGATGGTGGGGCCCCGCCTCGGCCGCGCCGCTCCGGCGGTCTTCGCGGCGGCACGGGCGGGCGACTGGCGGCGGTCCGAGGAGGGGCTCGAGATCGCTGGACAGCGCCTTGGCCCCGAGGAGTACACCCTGGCGATCCGTCCCCGCGACGACGCGACCACCCGTGTGCTCGAGAGCGGCACCGCTGCCGTGACCGTGGACCTGACAGTGACCCCGGAGCTCGAGCGCGAGGGCCTGGCACGCGACATCGTCAGGCTGGTGCAGTCGGCGCGGCGCGACGCCGGACTGCATCTCGGCGACCGCATCCGACTCGCGCTGGACCTGCCTCCCACATACGCTGCGGCGGCGGAGCGGCATCGCGAGTACATAACCGCGGAGACACTGGGCGTCCACCTGTCGTTGGGTGCGGTGCCACCAACGCTCAGCATTCACGAGACATCGGTGGAGGGTGGTGTCGCCCGTGTCGGCGTCGCCCGGATCTGAATCGGCGCACGCCGAATGCTGCGCCACGATGCGCTAAACTGTCCGGGCGGCGTGGAGCAGTGGCAGCTCGTCGGGCTCATAACCCGAAGGTCGCCGGTTCGAGTCCGGCCGCCGCAACCACCCCTCTCACGGGATCCGGGGCTGCCGCAGTTCAGTCCGTACAGTCCGGGCTCCGAACGGCGGCATAGCTCAGTTGGTAGAGCGCCCGGCTCATACCCGGTATGTCCCTGGTTCGAATCCAGGTGCCGCCACCAACGCGCATCCACAGGTGTGTGATGAGCATGCACGGGTCATCGCTCGAGCCGCAGCAGCGCACCGCTGCGGTCGGCCGTCTGCGTCGCGCCGTAGCTGCTGCCCTGGACCGGCGCGCCGTCCTGCAACCCGGCGAGACGGTGGTTATCGCGTGCAGCGGCGGACCTGATTCGACGGCGATGCTCGACGCCCTCGCACGGCTGGCACCGCCACGCCGGCTGTGCCTGCATGTCGCCCACGTCGACCACGGCCTCCGCCCGGGCTCCGCCGCGGAGGCGGAGGTGGTCCGCGCCGCGGCGCTGGCGCGACGGCTGCCCTTTCATGCGCTGGTGGCCGACGTTCGACCCGCGGGTTCGTCCTTGCAGGACCGGGCCAGAGACGCTCGTCATGCCGCACTCACCGCTCTCGCGGAGCAGGTGCAGGCATCCGCGATCGCGCTGGCCCACACCGCCGACGATCAGGCCGAGACTGTGCTGATGCGCGCCCTGGCCGGGGCCACACCACGAGGCTTGGCGGCGATGACTGAGCGACGAGGCCACCTGGCCCGTCCTCTGTTGCGCGTGTGGCGGAGCGACGTCAGCGCCTACTGCGCAGCGCTTGGGCTCGATGTGCTCGACGATCCCAGCAACCGCGATCCACGCTTCCTGCGCAGCCGCGTCCGCCACGAGCTTCTCCCCGCATTGGAGGCCGTCTTCCCGGCGGCGCGTCGCCGGCTCTGCATTCTCGCCGACCGGCAACGGCAGCTGATCGACTCCTGAAGCCGTCGCCGCGGCGGTCACGGCAGGCGCGTGTGCGCACCCGGCAACGGGGTGTCGAGGCCCTGTGCGCGCGGGGGTACGAACGAGACCCTCTGGTAGACTGCGGCCAATGCGCACCCCCCGGCGCGGCGTCACCTATGCCGTGCTCGCCGTCCTCATCGTTCTGGTCCTCCTGGCACTTCTTCGAGGCGTCCAGGGCAGCTCTGCCCAGAACAGGGAATCCGGGGCGCTGCTCCAGGCGGCGATCAACTACAAGAACCACAGCAACGACAAGCCCAGCACCCTGAGCTCCGACGGAGGCCAGAAGGCGGTCATCAACGGCGACGGCACCGCGGTCATCTGGTATGACGGGAACGGCGGCCAGTACCAGACCACCGTCGGCTCGAGCGCGGAGGCGCTCAAGATCTTCCAAGATAATGGCTACACGAACTTCCGCAACGAGTCCAGCAGTGGGAGCAACCTGATCTTGCAGCTCTTGCCCAACCTGGTCATCTTCGGCCTGATGGCGCTCTTCCTGGTCTGGATCTTCCGGCAGACGCAGAGCGGCAACAACCAGGCGATGTCGTTCGGGAGAAGCCGTGCCCGGCTGCTCACCGGAGACAAGCCGGCGATCACATTCGCGGACGTCGCCGGTGTCGAGGAGGCCAAGACCGAGCTCTCGGAGATCGTCGAGTTTCTCAAGTACCCCGACAAGTTCACAGCCGTCGGCGCGCGCATCCCCAAGGGGGTGCTGCTCGTCGGTCCTCCCGGAACCGGCAAGACCCTGCTCAGCAAGGCGGTGGCCGGGGAGGCGGGCGTGCCCTTCTTCAGCATCAGCGGCTCGGAGTTCGTCGAGATGTTCGTCGGCGTCGGCGCCAGCCGCGTGCGCGACCTCTTCGACCAGGCCAAGAAGAACGCGCCCTGCATCGTGTTCGTCGACGAGATCGACGCGGTCGGCCGCCAGCGCGGCGCCGGGCTGGGCGGCGGCCACGACGAGCGTGAGCAGACCCTCAACCAGCTGCTCGTCGAGATGGACGGCTTCGAGACGGCAACCCATGTGATCGTGATCGCGGCCACCAACCGGCCCGATGTGCTCGACCCGGCCCTGCTCCGTCCCGGTCGCTTCGACCGTCATGTGATGCTCGACCGCGCCGACATTCGTGGCCGCCGGGCGATCCTCGAGGTGCATGCGCGCAACAAGCCTCTCGACCCTTCGGTGGACCTCGAGGTTCTCGCCAAGCAGACCCCGGGATTCTCTGGCGCCGACCTGGCCAACCTCATCAACGAGGGGGCCATCCTGGCCGCGCGGAACAACCGCAAGGTGATCGTCATGGCCGACCTCGAGGAGGCGATCGCCCGCGTCATCGCCGGGCCCGAGCGCAAGAGCCGGGTCATCCTCGAGAACGAGAAGCGCACCATCGCTTTCCACGAGATGGGCCACGCCATGGTGGGCATGCTCCTCGAGCACACCGATCCGGTCCACAAGATCTCGGTGGTCAGTCGCGGCATGGCTCTGGGCTGGACGCTGAGCCTGCCCAGCGAGGACAAGTACCTGGTGAGCAAGGCGGAGCTGGAGGACCAGCTCGCCCAGATCCTCGGCGGCCGTTGCGCCGAAGAGTTGATCCTGGGCGAGAGCAACATCACCACCGGTGCCTCCGACGACATCCGCAAGGCGACCCAGCTGGCCCGGCGCATGGTCACCGAATGGGGCATGAGCGACAAGCTCGGCCCACTCACCTTCGGCACCAAGGAGGAGCTGGTGTTCCTCGGTCGCGACCTCGGCGAGCAACGCAACTACTCCGAGGACATCGCCAGCGAGATCGATCAGGAGGTGCACCACCTGGTCGAGACCGCGTTCCAGAAGGCCAAGGAGGTGCTCCGACCAAGAGAGCACATCCTTCGCGCGCTGGCCACCCGGCTCATCGAGGTGGAGACCATGGAGGCGACCGAGATGAAGCAGATCATCGCCAAGATGGACGGCAACGCTCCTCCCGCGCCCCCCGCGGTCGCCGGCCCACCCCCCGAGGCGGCCGCCGGCGCCTGATGGCGCCGCCGCTCGCCACCGGCACCTGACGCCGCCCCTCGCCATCGGCACCGTGCCCGTGGCGGGAACTCCGTTGCTCGGCCAGTCCCCGGCGGTCGCGGAGCCGCACGCACCCACCAGGTAGCTGGGAGCCGCCCGGCAGGCGTGCCCCGGGGTGCGCCGCGCTACACTGCCGGCGGCGGCAATGTGCGCCTGTCAGCCCGTGGACGCTCGAGCGCCGCGAGGCATCGTGACCGGCATCGGGACCGCTCCGAAACAGACGCTTGGATCACGAGGTGACCGAGACGGTGGACGCAACCGACGGGAGCGCGCGCCCCACCCTCGCATTCGTCGGCGCCGGGCGCGCCGGCTCGGCCCTGGCGCTGGGGCTGCACAGTGCCGGCCATCGAATCGTGGCCGTCCACAGCCACACCCCGCGTCACGCGGCTCGGCTCGCGGAGGCGACAGGGGCTGTGGTCGCGCCGACCGCGGCGCAAGCCGCTCGCCAGGCCGCGATCACCTTCGCGACCGTCCCAGACTCCCAGATCGTGGCGGTGGCGGCCACCATCGCAGCCAGCGGGATGCCCCTGCGAGGTCGAGCGCTGGTGCACTGCAGTGCCAGCAGCGGACCCGAGGTACTGGCGGCAGCCAGGATCACGGGGGCGTCACTGGGCGCGTTCCACCCGCTGCAGGCGCTCGCCGGGCCCCAGAGTGCACGCCTGCTCCGCGGCACCACCTTCACCATCGAGGCCGCCGAGCCCCTCGTCGCCAGCCTGCACGCGCTGGCATCCGACCTCGGTGGTCATGTGCTCCACGTCCCGCCAGGGAGCCGAGGGCTGTACCACGCCGCCGCGGTTCTCGCCGGCAATGCGCCACTGGTTCTGCTGGCGCGGGCGACCACCCTCCTGGAGGACGCGGGCGTCGAGCCGGCGCAGGCCCACCGCGGTCTGGTCGCCCTGCTCGCCGGTGCCGCCAGCAATGCGCTGGAGGCGGGGCCGACGGCGGCGCTCACAGGGCCGGTGATGCGCGGCGACGCGGCCACCGTCGCCCGCCACCTCGACGTCCTCGCGGCCGACCCCGGCACGCGCGAGCTGTATCGCCGTCTCGGCCTCGAGGTTGTTGCCCTGGCAGGCCTCGACGGGAGGGAGCAGGTTGCTGACACGCTCGCGGCTGTGGTCCCCGGCCGCCCTCACCGAGTGGGTCCGTCGATGGTCGCCCACCCGCGGGTCGCCTGAGACGACGTGCCGATCACCATCCATGACCTCCGCGCCCACAAGGAGCGGGGAGAACGATTCGTCATGGTCACCGCATACGACACCGCCATCGCGCGCCTGCTTGCCGAGGCCGGGGTGCCGGCTCTGCTGGTTGGTGACAGTGTCGGCAACAACCATCTGGGCTACTCGACAACGCTGCCGGTGACGATGGGGGAGATGCTCCACCATGGGCGGGCGGTGGTCCGAGGCGCGCCCGGGCAGCTGCTGATCGCGGACATGCCCTTTGGGTCGTACCACCAGTCAGCCGCGCAGGCGGTGGCCAGCGCCAGCGCATTCCTCAAGGCCGGACTGCACGGCGTCAAGCTCGAAGGCGGCGGCTGGGTGGCGGGCGTCACCGAGCGCCTCGTCGAGTGCGGGATCCCGGTGATGGGGCATCTCGGCCTGACCCCGCAGTTCGTCAACGCCTTCGGGGGCTTTCGGGTCCAGGGCCGCAGCTCCCAAGCCCGCGAACGGATCCTCGCCGATGCACGGGCACTGGAGTCCGCTGGTGCGTTCAGCATCGTCCTCGAGGGGATTCCAAGCGAACTCGCGGCCGCGGTGACCGCGGCTGTGGCCATCCCGACCATCGGCATCGGAGCGGGGCCGGGCTGTGACGGCCAGGTCCTCGTCGTCTACGACCTGCTCGGGATCACCAGGGGTTCGATGCCCAAGTTCGCGCGCGCCTACGCCGACATCGGTGACTCGATCGTCGCGGCCACGCGGGCCTTCAGCGATGACGTCGCCGCCGGCGTCTTCCCCGACGATGCCCACAGCTACCGCTGAGAGCCGGCCCGCGGAACCACCGCGCCGGCTGACCACTCCCGACGAGCTGCGGCGCTGGTCAGAACGTTGCCGTGCGGCCGGACTGTCGGTTGGACTGGTGCCCACCATGGGCGCGCTCCACGCCGGCCACGCCAGCCTGCTGCGACGCGCCCGCACCGACTGCGACCGGGTGGTGGCCAGCATCTTCGTCAACCCGTGCCAGTTCGGGGCTCCGGAGGACCTCGACAGCTACCCGCGGACGCCCGACGAGGACCTCGCCGCGCTCACCGCGGAACGCGTCGACGCCGTGTTCATGCCCAGCGTCGAGGCCATGTTCGGCAGCAGGGGGCCGCTCACCAAGGTGCTCGTGGACCCCAACCTCACCGGCGTCCTCGAAGGCCTCCACCGTCCGGGCCACTTCGACGGGGTGGCGCTGGTGGTCACCAAGCTGTTGGTCGCCTGTCGCCCGCATCGCGCCTACTTCGGCCAGAAGGACACCCAGCAGTGCGCCGTGGTGCGCCGGCTGGCCGCCGATCTCGACACCGGCGTGGAGATCGTGGTCTGCCCGGTGATCCGTGACCGTGACGGCCTGGCGTTGAGCAGCCGCAACGTCCACCTGAGCTCTGAGGAGCGCAGTCGAGCCCTGAGCTTGCCAGCCGGTCTCTCGGCAGCCGTCACCGCCTTCGGCGGAGGCGAGCGCCACGCTGCCGCCCTCTGCGCCCTGGCACGTGAGCCGATGGAGCGCGCCGGTGCCGCCATCGATTACGTCGAGGCGGTGGACCCGAACAGCCTCCGGCCTGTGGACGAGACCCGCCCGGGATGCCAGATTCTTATCGCTGGTAGAATCGGCTCCACCAGGTTGATCGACGTGATTCGATTGGGTTTCGACGCAGCTCCTCTGAAAGGCGTCGGCCCCGATCGATCGCAGATCCCGGGGGCGGATGGCTTGCAGGGGAGAGACTAGATGCAGCGCGTCGTGCTCCGAGCCAAGATCCACCGGGCCACCGTCACCAGCGCCGACCTCGACTACGAAGGTTCGTGCTCCATCGACCCGGAGCTGATGCGCGCGGCCGACATCGTGGATGGCGAGCAGATCCACATCGTCAACGTCAGCAACGGCTCGCGCGCGGTCACGTATGCGATCGCAGGCCAGCCTGGTCAGATCGGTCTCAACGGGGCCATGGCCCACATCGGTGGACGCGACGACATCGTGATCATCATTGCCTATGCGATGGTCACGGAGGCCGATCTCGCGAGCCATCGACCGCGCGTGGTGCTGGTCGACACGGCCAACCGGGTCCGCGATGAGGTCACCGTCTCCTGAAAGATGCCTCCGTTGCAGCAGAGGGGCCATACGACTGCGTGGTCGTCGGTGGCGGCATCGCCGGGCTGTCGGCTGCGCTGACTGCCTCCGGGCGTGCTCGGGTCGCGCTGGTGAGCAAGGGCGCCATCGACGATGGAGCCACGCGCTGGGCGCAGGGCGGAATCGCTGCCGCCATCGGTGAGGGCGACAGCGAGCAGCTCCACTTCGAGGACACCGTTGCCGCCGGTCGCGGCCTGTGCGACGAGGCGGCGGTGCGGGTGCTTGTCACCGATGGTCCGGCGCGGGTGCGCGAGCTGCTGGCCTGGGGCGCGAGCTTCGACAGCGCCGGCGGCGCTCTGCTGCTCGGTCGTGAGGCAGCTCACAGCCGCAACCGGATCGTCCACGCCGGGGGCGATGCGACTGGACGCGAGCTCGAAGCGGCCCTGGTTCGCCGCCTTCGTCATTCCGGGGTCACCGTCATCGAGAATGCCCACGTCACCGGGCTGCTCAGCGACCAGCACGGCCGCTGCTCGGGCATCGAGATGCGCGATCGCGACGGTGGCGGCCGTCGCCTTCTCGGAGCAGGTGCTGTCATCCTCGCCAGCGGCGGCGCCGGCCGCCTGTGGCGCCACACCACCAACCCGGCCTCCGCCACCGGAGACGGCGTCGCGCTCGCCTGGGATGCCGGTGCCGAGGTGGTGAGCATGGAGTTCATGCAGTTCCATCCCACCGCCCTCGCCGTTGCCGGAGCCGAGCCCTTTCTGATCAGCGAAGCCATGCGGGGAGAGGGCGCCCAGGTCATCGATGGCAAGGGTGAGCGCTTTCTATTCGAGGCCGACCCCCGGGGCGAGCTGGCCGGGCGCGACGTCGTCTCCCGTGCCATCTGGGAGCGCCTGGCAGACGACGGCGCTGACCATGTCTTCCTCGACTGCCGCCCGCTGGGCGCCCTGGTCCGCGAGCGCTTTCCGACCATCACCGCGGTCTGCGGTGAGCACGGCATCGACGTCACCACCCAGCCAATCCCGATCGCCCCGGCTGCGCACTACCTGATCGGCGGGGTGCGCACCGATGTCGACGGCGCCACCAGCCTGTCCGGCCTCTTCGCCTGCGGTGAGGTCGCGGGCAGCGGCGTGCACGGCGCCAACCGACTCGCCAGCAACAGCCTCCTCGAGGGCGCCGTCTTCGGTCACCGGGCCGCCCTGCGAGCGCTCGGTGAGCTCGCCGAACGGCCAATCGCCAGGCCCGCGGATGGAGGTGAGCCCGCAGAGGCTGCGCCGAACCCCGCTGCGGACGTCGCTGCTGCGGCCGAGCGGCTACGCGACGCCATGTGGCAAGGCTGCGGCCTGGTTCGCGACGCCGACGGTCTGAGGCGGGCGCTTGACACCGCCGAGCACATCGTGGCGACAATCCCCGCGCCCACCTCGCTCGACGCCGCGCGCCTGCACCAGTGCGCGACCACCGCCGCGCTGGTGTGCAGGTCGGCGCTCCTCCGTGAGGAGAGCCGAGGTTCCCACACTCGCGCCGACTTCCCATCTACCCGTGACAGCTGGCATGGCGTCCTGGTCATGCAGAAGGAGAGAGGACACCGATTTGACAGTAACGCTTGACCCCATCACCGAGGCGCTGACCCCGGCGACGCTCGACTCACTGATCCGGTCGACGCTCGCGGAGGACATCGGCGCCGGCGACGTCACCACCGACGCGGTGATCCCGGCCGAGATGACGTGTCGCGGCAAGATCGTCTGCAAGGAGAACGGCGTCATCGCTGGGCTGAGCGTGGCAGCGCGGGTCTTCGCGATCGTCGACGAGCGAATCAACTTCGACGCCAAGACCAAGGATGGCGAGAAGGTTCAGGAGGAACAGATCGTCGCCCGGATCTCCGGGCCCGCGCGGGGCATGCTGACCGCGGAGCGCGTCGCCCTCAACTTCCTGCAACACCTCAGCGGTGTCGCCACCATCACAGCGCGTTACGTCAAGGCAGTCGACGGTACCAAGACAAAGATCCTCGACACCCGCAAGACCACCCCGGGTCTGCGCGGTCTCGAGAAGTACGCCACCCGCATCGGGGGCGCCGTCAATCACCGCATGGGACTGTACGACGCCGTGCTCATCAAGGACACACACCTCGCTCTCGTGGGCGGCATCACCCCCTCGCTGCGCGCCATGCGCAAGGCGTATCCCGATGGCGCCATCAATGTCGAGGTGAGCAACATCCAGGAGCTCGAGCAGGCGCTCGCCGACAAGGCCCCGCGCATCCTCCTCGACAACTTCGCCCCCGGGCAGGTGCGTGATGCGATGCAGATCATCCGCGGCCGGGCCGAGGTGGAGATCAGCGGTGGGGTGCAGGTGGGCAATGCGCGTGCCTACGCGTTGGCCGGCGCCGACTACATCTCCGTCGGTGCCCTCACCCATTCAGCGACCGCCCTGGACTTCTCCATGAAGGTGACGCGGTACTAGTGCTCCACTAGCTCTCCAGGGCGGCGACCAGCTCTTCCTGGAGCCACCCCAGCGCCATCAACATGCCGAACTCCGGCCGGGCGCGCAGCTGATTGCTTGCTGCGGCCTCCCAGCCGTCGTCGCTGATGCCGAGCAACGAACCGGCGGCGAGTCGCAGTTGGTTGAATCCCCGCAACCACGCGTACGCCTGGCCCTCGGTGAGCACCAGCAGCTCGTCACCGGCGCCGAGCGCGCCGCGGATCACCCCGAGGTCGGCCTCGTAGCCTCGCTCGATCTCCGGGCGCACCCAGCGGTCGTACTCACCCTGCATCACATGGTCGTCGTAGGCGCGGGGGGTGGTGGCCAAGGCGCGGCTGATGTGCGTCTCCAACCTGCCCAGAATGTCGAGCAGCGCGCTCCGTTCCTGGCTGTCGAGCCGGAGCTGGATGCGTCCGCGCCGCTTGAGGACGGACGCCACTCTGCGCGGTTCCTAGAGCCTGGCCAGGGTGGCCTGAAGACCGAACGCGTGCAGCCGCGCCACCGAGACCTCCGCTTGCTCGCGAGGCTGGGTGGCGACGATCGCCTTGCCCTCCTCGTGCACCTGCAGCATCAGCTTGGTGGCGGTGGCATGATCGTGTCCGAACAGCTTCCTGAACACCAGCACCACGTAGCTCATCAGGGTGATCGGGTCATTCCAGACGATCACGTTCCACCCCGGTTCACGAACCACCCGCTCCTCGCGGGTGGGCGCTTCGACTGGGACCGGGGTCGCGGTGGCCACCCGGCTAGGGTAGCGCGACCGGCGTCGGCGTGGTGGGCGCGGTCGCCACCCTGCTGGAGGCGGCCGCGTAGACCGCAAGCACACGCTGGGCGCTGCGCGACATCGAGTACTCAGTGGTGGCGCGATCTCGCGCCGCCTCACCCAGCCTCCGCCGCAGCGGCTCATCGAACAGCAACCGTGCCACCGCGGTGTCGAGCGCAGGTCGCAGCGGATGCGTCGAGATCACCAGCCCCGCTTGGTCCAGGGCGGTGCCATCCTCACCGGCGTCGGTGGCGACGATCGCGCAGCCGGCAGCCATCGCCTCGAGCAAAGAGAGGGCGAGCCCCTCGGTGGTCGATGGCAGCACGAATACGTCGCAGCCGCGCAGCAGCTCGAGCACCCGATCGGCGCCCACCAGGCCGAGCAGGCGGACATTGGCGCGCCCCGCCGCCAGCCGGCGCAGGCGGTCCCTCTGCACCCCGTCGCCGGCGATGCAGAGCACGTGGTCGCTGGGAAGCCGCAGCGAGAGGAAGCTCTCGACCAGGGCTGGCACCCGCTTCTCCGGGTCGAGCCGGCCGATGTACAGAACGACTAGCCGCGCTCCCAGCTCGTGGTGAAGCCTCGACGGACCGGGGCTGATCGCGGTGGTGTCGACCCCGTTGGCGATGACGGTGATCCGCCGCGCCTCATAGCCGGCTCTCACCAACAGGGCGCGCTGGCCCCAGCTCAACGCGATGCAGCGATCGACGTTGCGCATCTGCAGGCGGTGGTAGCGGTACAGCCCGTTCAGCACCCGGCCGCGGGCTGTGCCCGCAGGTCCGTGCGGGAGATGAAAGGTGGCAACGGTCACCGCGCCAACCTGGTGCCCCAGTCGCGCGATCACCCCGTCGTGCAGCGAGAAGCTCCACGAGATGTGCACGACATCCGGGGCGAAGTCGGCGAGCGCCGTGCGAATGCTCCGCACCGAACCCGGACGCGGGATGGTCACTGTCCTGAGGTGCCAGGCCCGCAAGAGCAGCGCATCACGCGACTCGACGGGCACCAGCTCCCCGTCCGCGCGGTGCGCGAAGAAGCGCAAGTCCACCCCCTCGTCCCGCAGCGCGTGGACCAGTTCCCGGCTGTAGGTCGACAGTCCGTCGCCCCGACGGCCCTCGGCGTGGCCGAAGAAGGCGACCCTCAACGGCCTTTCCGCAACCGTCATCGGCAATCCACGCGCGCAGTGTATTGGGGTCGCAGCCGAGCCGGAGGAACGGCGGAACGCCTATCCGTTGCTGGCGTCGTGCACGGTGACCAGCCGCCAGTTGGCGCTGCCGGCGCCCTGTACGGCCATCAGCGCGTTCTCCAGAGGTCCGTTGTGCACCTGGTTGTGCACCTGAGGGGAGTAGTACTCCACTGGCCGAATTGCGTGTTCCAACCGTGCACCTTGGTGTGGAGCGTGTCGATGAGGTTGGCGCGCGTGATTGTCATTTCCCATCAACCGCAGCGCGTGCTCGAGGTTCAGCACACTGATCCAGCCCGTCTGAGCGTGACGACCTGAGGCACCGGACTCCTACGACCTGGCTGCTGTCCAACATCGGCCTGCCATCGCTGTCAGGAAGGCTGTGCTCCACCTTCTCCTACCGCGTTCCCGCCTCGTCGCGTGGGCCCACCAGAATCTGGCCGGGCCGTTCGTCCAGGAACAACCGACGCAGGAGCACCTGCCGCTCGCTTCGCGAGGAGGCTCCCCGGAGGTCGGCGCTGAGGCCCTCGAGACGACGCAGGATCACAGCGGCCAGGAGCGCACAGCAGGTGATCGCCAGCCCCCGGCCGCCGATCCAGGCAGCCGCGATCGGCAGCAGACAGAAGCCACCGAGCACTCCCAGCGCGATCGCGTGCGCGAGCGCGCCCGCCGCGAAGCACACCAGCAGGACCAACAGCAGCGCCGGATGGATGGCTGCGGCTGCCCCCGTCGCCACGGCGATGCAGCGCTGGCCGTGAAAGCCGAACCAAACGGGCCAGCCGTTGCCGCCCACGGCGCAGACGGCAGCGAGCTCGAGCACTGTGTCGTCGGCGCCGAGGCCGCGGGCGATCAGAACGGGCACGACCCCTTGGGCGAACTGGACGGGCCCCGACAGCACAGCCAGCCCCATGCCGGCGTTGCGAAAGAGATTGCTGGTGCCGGGATTGCCCGAGCCCACCTCCCGGAGGTCGACGCCACGTCGCCAGCGTCCGAGCAGCCAGGCCACCGGGACCGACCCGACCAGGTAGGCGCCCACCAGCAGGGCGATCACGACAGCGATCGCCGGGGGCTTCACGCCGCCTTCGCGGGTGGGTCGTCGTCGCGCAGAGGGAGGGCGGCGAAGCCCACAGCCCCGGGGCCGATGTGGATACCGACCACGGGTGCCAGCGCGACAGTCTCGTGGTGGTCGACCTGGCAGGCCGCCAGCAGTCGCTCGCGCAGACGGTCGGCCGCCTCGGCCGCGTCGGCGTGGAAGAACGTCAGCCGATGCCTCACCGCCGGGTCGAGCCGCTCCCGGGCCGCCCGCTCGAGGGCACGCAGCACTCCCCCGTCGGTGCGCGCCAGGGCCACTCGGCTGGTTCCTCCTCCGTGCATCTCGAAGACAGCCCGCACGTGGAGTGCGTCCGACACTCCAGCGACCAGAGCGGGCACGCGTCCGCTGCGGGCGACGTGCTCGAGGCTGGCAAGCGCCCCGTACATGCGCACCTGGTCGCAGGCCACCCGGATCCGCGTCATCACATCCTCACACGGCGCCCCCCGGTCACACATCACGTCCGCGATCCGGGCAACCAGGCCATAGCCGGCAGCGGCAGTTGGGGTCTCGACCACCTCAGCGGCCAGCTGGTGGTGCTCAGCTGCGAACAGCCGGGCAGCGATCAGGGCACTGTCGTGGGTGCCACTCCACCGCGCTGGGATGGTCAAGCAGATGATCGATTCGCTGTGTGTCGCAAGAGCGCGGAAAGCCCTCAAGTAGTCACCGGGGCTCGGTGTCGAGGTGGTGGCGCGCTCGCCGCGACGGAGTCGGGTGTAGAGCTCGCCGTCCGGAAGGTTGTCGAGAGTGACCCCACCGACCACGATGTGGTACGGCACCACAGCCAGACCGGCGTCGATTTGCTCGGCGAGCGCAGCGCCGCTATCGACGACGAGCGCCACGCGCCGGCTGGTCATGATCACAGCCTAGCGATTCGAAAGCATCGAGCCGGATGGGCCGCGCCACCTCCCCCTCGACGCGGGCCCTGGCCCTCGTCAGGCTCCCTGGTGCACTCCGGTCCCGAGGTCGACGATGTCGGCCCAGATGCCGTGGGTGTTGCTCGGTGTCGGTGCTGGGCCATCGAGAACCGCTTGGAGCGGAAGCTCGCAGGAATGGCACACGATCCAGATTGGCCCAGGCTCGTTGACACGTCGCTCGAGCCGGTGGCGTTCGCCGCAGTCTTCACAGGTGATGGTCACTCGCATAGCTCCCGCAGGTTCGCATCCCCAGCGCGACGGACCACCCGTCCAGCCGTCGCCAGCCGGACACCGCCCCGCAACAGAACGCCGACATCCTTCTCTCCACGGGCCATGGATCGCCGAGGCCGGACGCCTTACCTTACCGGTAGCTGGTGAGGGACGGACGGAGGGGTGGGAGCGACCCCCTGTCCTGCGCAAGCTTCTGCAGCAGGTGAAGGAACGGAGTGCTCGCCAGTGCGAGCACGCAGTGACGCCAACACCTGCGAAGCCTTGTTCGAAGCGCAGGACAGGGGGTCGCTCCCACCCCGCCATCACGGCTGCCAGTCACCTGTCCGCTACACTCCCCTTGATCGCATCCGGCACGGACGCTCGCGCCCGTTTGAGCCACAGCGCGGTCGTTCGCGGGCCCCGCCCGCAGGTTCCCGAGGCCGCCGGACGGCCGGTGACCAGGTGACCCGCCGGCGCGTGCGTGCCGACCGCCGCGGTGCATCGGGAGAGTCATAAGGAGAAGCGTGACCGCGGTTCTGGTTCCTGACGAAGAGATCACCATGGAGCAGCTCCTCGCCGAGGAGCAGAACATCATTCGTGCCCTGGCCCACGGGGACATCGTCGACGGCACCGTCGTTCGGGTCGACCCCGATGAGGTGCTCGTCGACATCGGCGCCAAGTCCGAGGGAGTCATCTCCAACCGCGAGCTCAGCGCGCGCGGTGAGGCCACCGTGGTGCTCGCGCCCGGCGAGCAGGTCAAGGTCTACGTCGTCCAGCCCGAGAACGAGGACGGCAACGTGGTCCTCTCTTTGCGCAAGGCGCGCGCCGAGGGCATCTGGCAGGCAGTGGCCCAGAAGGAGTCGGAGGGCGAGATCCTCGACGCCGAGGTGCGTGAGCAGAACAAGGGCGGCCTGATCGTCAACATCATGGGCCTGCGTGGCTTCCTCCCCAGCAGCCAGGTCGCCCGCCAGTTCAGCGGCAACCTGATGGAGCTGGTCGGCACCAAGATCCCGGTCAAGATCCTCGAGGTCAACCGCAAGCGCAACCGGCTGATCGTCTCCCAGCGTGCGGCCCAGGACGAGGATCGTGCCCGCCAGCGCGAGGAGCTCTTCGAGAAGCTCCAGATCGGTGATGTGGTCACCGGCAAGGTCAGCGGCCTCACCTCGTACGGCGCATTCGTCAACCTTGGCGGCGCCGACGGGTTGATCCACATCAGCGAGCTGTCGTGGGACCGCATCAACAACGTCAGCGACATGCTCAACGTCGGTGACGAGGTGCGGGTCAAGGTGATCAAGCTCGATCCCGAGCTCTCGCGCATCAGCCTGTCACTCCGCCAGATGAGCGACGACCCCTGGGACACCATCGAGGATCGATTCCCGGCCGGCAAGGCGGTGACCGGCGAGGTCACCAAGACCAAGAAGTACGGCGCCTTCCTGCAGATCGCCGACG
>JAEKNN010000041.1 GCA_016464795.1 Candidatus Amunia macphersoniae
TGGCGCGGTGTCCCCTACTCCGCGTGGCTGTATCGGGTCGCGGCCAACCTGGTGGCACGCCAGGCTCGCCGCCCACCCTGGCTCGAGCTCGACGGCAGGGAGTCGGCCGGCGACGCATCACCCGAATACATTCTCGAGCAGCGAGAGCGCGATACCGAGGTGCGCGCCGCAGTCGGGTTGCTGCCCGACGACCAGCGCCAGGCTGTGCTGCTCCGCTTCGGTGGTGATCTCCGCAATCGCGAGATCGCGGAGATCATGGGGCGAAGCGAGGGGGCGGTGAAACTGTTGACGTTCCGGGCCATGACCACGCTGCGCAGGCAGCTCG
This sequence comes from Candidatus Amunia macphersoniae, assembly GCA_016464795.1. GTDB lineage: Bacteria > Chloroflexota > Dormibacteria > Aeolococcales > Aeolococcaceae > Aeolococcus > Aeolococcus macphersoniae. The sequence goes on from JAEKNN010000041.1 coordinate 326, forward strand.
GGGCCCCATTGCCGGCAGAGCGAACCATGGAGGGACGACGTTGAACCCGATGGACATCCTCGACCGAGCACTGCAGCGTAATGATCTGTCGGACGACACAACGCCGGCGTCCGTCCATGCCCTGCTCGCGGTTGCCACTGAGGTCACCGAGGCGCTGGCCTCGGCACGACTGACCCGTGCCGAGCAGGACCGCATCTACGCCCGCTCGCTGGCGATGCTCGAGGACGCGGTGCACAGCCAGCGTCGCGGCTGGCGACGGGCTCTGGATCTCGACCGCCCCCGTCCGGCGATCGTCGGTGGGGCGGCGGCCGCGTTGACGATCGGGGCAGCGGCGATCGGTTGGGCGGTGCTGCACGGCCGACGCGGTGGGGCGCGGCCGATCGCCGCCTGATAGCGTTGGCGGTGCCGTGCCTCGCAACCAGTCCGACGCCCCCGAGGAGCTGACGCCCAGTCAGCGGGCTCGTCTGCGCACTCGTGACCGCAAGCGATCCACGGCGATGGTGGTCGACAACGCCGGCGTCAAGCGCACCGCTCTTGCCCTGGCGCAGCGACGCGTCGCCCAGGCGGGGTCTCCTGAGCAAGACGCCACTCACCCGGACTGATCAGCTCTGCGCCTCGTCATCGCGTCGCACCCGCGCGGCGGTGCTGGCCAGGAGCAGCGGGGTGTCGCCGTCGTCGCCGGCCGGCTCCTCGGGCTCCTCGGCCAGGCGCCGCCGGCGCAATGGTGAGCTCGGATCCTCGAAGACCACCTTGATCGCGCCGGCGGCCTCACCCGCCGCGGCGGTGGCCAGGGCTGTCTCGAACGCGTCCAGCGGATAACGGTGTGTCACCAGGCTGTCGGCTGGGAAGGTGGCGTCGGTGAGCCACTCGCGCACCGCGGCGAAGGTTCGCCATCCGGCAGGCTCTCGTCCGAAGCCACCGCTGCCCGCGATGGTCAGCTCCCGCGCCCACAGGGCCGACCAGTCGAGCTCGAGCCGTGCCGCCCGGCCCGACACCACCAGGGTCCCGGCCGACCGCAGGAGAGCCAGGCCGAGGGTCACGCTGGCGGCGGTGCCCCGGCAGTCGAACACCGCGTCGAGGCCGCGGTCGAGCACCGGCAGCGGCATCCCCTGGCGGAGCCTGCGAGCGCTGACCAGCTCTGCGGCGTGATCGACGATCTGCTCGGGGCTTCCCCGCCAGACCCGCGCCGCGCCCAGCTCCACCAGGGCGCCGGCCACGCCGCGCTCATCGACGGCGAGGCGGTTCGGCAGCTTGCGCCGGCGCCGCCCCGAACGCTGCGGGCCGCGAGCGTCGACGATGACGGTGATGTCGACGTCTGGGTGCAGCCGCCGCAGCGCGGCCACCAGGAGACGTGTGGTGGTGCCTGAGCCGATTACCGCGACCCGGTCTCCGCGACGGTTCCAGCGCAGCACCGCATGGATGGCTGTCGCAAGGGCCACGCCCAGCACCCCGCGCTGATCCGAGATTCCGTCGGCGGGGAGGAGCATCTCCTCATGGACCAGCATCGCCTCCGACCATCCACCGCCGCTGGCCAGGCCGCCGTCGGCGGCGGTCCCCAGCGAGCTGAGGCGATCCCGGTTCTCGCACAGCTCGGTCTCACCGGCGGCGCATCGAGAACAGGGCGAGAAGCCCCTGATCACACAGCCCGCGTTGGGCTCGACCAGCACCCGTTGGCCCTCGCTCGCCCAACGGGTGCCCCGCGCCATCTCGACGACGCCCACCACCTCGCTGCCGGGAACCATCGGCAGGGGCTGCCGCGGTCCCACCGGGGCTGCGGCTTCGTCGGCGCGCAGCAAGGCCAGGTCCGCCGAGGCGATCCCCGTCAGCGACGGTCGCACAACCACCCAGCCTGGGGCGGGCGGCCGGGGGCGCGGGATCTCCTGAAGGCTCACCCGCGGTGGCCCGCCACCGCGCCGCACCGACGAGGCCGCGCCGAGCACCAGGGCTCGCATCGGCACCTGCTCGGGTCGCGGAACTGCTGCGTCGGCGGTCATGAGGGCGAAAGATACCGCCGCGCACCGATCGGGGCGGCAGAATAGCCGCGATGAGCGCCAGCCCGCCCCCGCCACCACCGCCGCCCGCGGGCTGGCCGCCGCCGGCCGGGTGGGGAGCCCCACAATGGGGGCCGCCGCCTGGATGGACCCCCGGGACCGGGTGGGGAGCTCCACTGGCGCCGGGCGCGCAGCCCGGTTGGGGTTGGGCGCCGCAGCCGGTGCTGCCCGGTTCCGGCCGGTTCCGCGCTCAGGCGGTCGGCGAGCTCCTCGACTCCGCGTTCACCCTGTACCGGCGCAACTTCTGGCTGATCCTCGCCATCACCGCCGCGGTTCAGGTGCCCCTGTCGATCTTCAGCTACATCGCCTATCAGCTGACCGGGTATGCCGGTGCCAGCGCGCGCGTGCAGCAGGTGAGCCGCAGCGGCATCGTCACCCAGCAGCAACTGGCGGACCTGCGCGGGCCGCTCCTGACCATCGTCATCGTTGGCTTTGCGGTGCTCCTGGTTCAGGCTCTGGTGGTGCAGCCTCTGGCCACCGCGGCGATGACCAGGGCCGTCGGCGACGTGTACCTCGACAAGCCCGCGGCGGTGGGGTCTGCCTACCGCGCTGTGGCCCGCCGGATCGGCGCCGTGGTGGGCGTGTCCGTGCTCCTGTTCCTGGTGGGCATGGCCATCTTCGCGCTGGCTCTTGGCATCAGCATTGCCGCCGGAGCTGTCCTCGGAGCCTTCGGTGTGGTTCTCGCCGTGCTGCTCGTCATCGGCGTGCTGTTTATGGTCGTGGTGCTGTACACGCGCTGGCTCTTTGCGGCTCCCATCGTGATCCTGGAGCGCACTGGACCGCTCGCCGCTCTCCGGCGGAGCTGGCAGCTGATCAAGGGATCGACACCGCGGGTGTTCGGCATCACCCTCCTGGTCGGAGTGATCACGGGCATCCTCAGCGCCATTGTCGGCGCTCTGCTCACCGTCGCCACCCAGTTCGGTGATGACAACCTGCGCCTGGTGCTGACCCAGCTGGCGAGCTTGCTCGTCCAGGTGCTCATCCAGCCGATCAGCTTCATCGTGGTGGTGTTGCTGTACTACGACATGCGCATCCGTCGCGAAGCGTTCGACATCGAGATGCTTGCGGCCACCCTCTGATGGGGCGGCCGCGCACCTGCGTCGCCGCCACCGTGGCGGTGTTGTCGATGCTGGTGTCGGCCACCTCCGCCGCTGCCGCCGGCTGCGCATCGATCGATTACCAGGCGACGCTGGTCAGCGCCACCCATGCCTTGCTGGCCACGCCTCCCGATGTGCCAGCAGCACAGGCCGAGATCACCACTCTGCTGCAGGCGGACGGCTCGCGTGGTCCAGCGCTGCAACCCGTCCTCGACGATCTGGCGACCGCTCCGCCTGACATCGAGGACGCCCAGACGCGGCTCTCCTCGATGAGCGCCGCCCTGGCCTACCCTGCGCACTCGACGTGCAACGTCGACGGCGGCGCCGCCCGCAGCGCGCTCCACGACGTCTACGCATCGCCGGCGTTCAGGCAGCTCGATGACAGCACCCAGCCCGGCCTCCTGGACACTCTCCTCAAGGCGATCGCCAGCATCTTCAGCCGGGCTGCAGGCGCGCTCGGACCCACGGGCGGCCTGCTCCTCTCACTCACCGTGCTGGCACTCCTGGCGCTGGTGGCGTGGCGCCGCTGGCACGGCTCCGCAGCGCAGCACAGCCCGCGGCTGATGGAGCCGGCCGCGGGAGGTGACGACCCCGATGCTGAGTGGCAGGCTGCGGAGCGCGCCGCGCTGGCCGGCGAGCACCGCGAGGCGGTGCGACGAGCCTTTCGCGCTGCGCTGCTCGACGTCGCGCTCCGGGGACGGGTGCACATCGACGCCGCCTGGACCACCCGCGAGCTGCTCGGCCGCGTCCACGCCGACGGCGACGTGCTGGTGGCGCTGGCAGCAGCCGCGGCATTGTTCGAACGCGCCTGGTACTCGGGCCGAGCGGTGACCGCGGCGGATTGGCAGACGGCGTCGGAGCGCTGCGCCGGCGTGCGCCGGATGGCACGCCAGGTCGGGGTGGCGCCGGGATGAGGGCACGGGGCTTCGGCACCTACGCGGTGGCTCTCATCGCCCTGGCGATCGCGCTGGTCTTCGTGGTGCTGAGCACGGCGCCGCCAAGCCAGAACGACGACCCCTCATCTCGCGCCGCCGGCAAGGCGGGGACGCTCGCCCTGTACAACTGGCTCGGCAACCTCGGTTTCAACGTCCATCGTGTCAGCGGTCAATTCAAGGCGTCGGCCAGCGACGTCCTCCTCATCGTGGATCCGCGCGCGCCCATCAGCGACCCGGACGCCGAGGCGGTGATGGAATCGCTGGCCCACGGGGCCGACGTGGTGCTCGCCGTGTCAACGGACCACGCCATCGACGCTGCGCCGTTGCTCAACCGGCTGCGCATCACCATGGACACCCTGCGCCCGACGGCCGGGGACTCGACGCCGGTGCAGCCGTTCGATGCCGCCGACCGCGTTCATCACGTGCCCATGGCGGCAGGCGCCGCCATCGAGCCGGCGCCCTACCTGACGCCTCTGCTCGGGCAGTCGGGGATGGTCACCGCGGTGGCCGAGCAGGTGGCCAATGGGGGCCGCGCGTACGTGCTGGCGTCCCCCTTTCCGCTCAGCAACGACGGCCTACGTGGCGGGGACTCCTCGGCGATGGTGCTGGCGATGCTGGAGCGTGCCCGCGGTGGGTCGGTCGGGTTTGACGAATATCACCACGGGGAGATGGCGGTCACCGCCGATGGGGCCGCGGCGATCTTCAACAGCCCCCTCGGCTTGGCCATGGTTCTCGCGGTCGCCGCGGTGATCGCCTTCCTTGCCCTCAGTGGGCGCAGGTTGGGGCATCCGCTGCCGGTGGGGGACGCGTCGCTGGTGCCCACCACAGCCACCTACGTTCAGGCCATGGCCGGCCTGTACTCACGCAGTCGCGACCGCGGCGCGGTGGCGTCGCGATATGCGAACGAGGTGAAGCAGCGCCTCGCCCTCGGGGGGGCGGCCGACCCTGCTGACGACGGCTCGTTCGTGGCGGCCGTCGGCGCGATTCGCCCCGACCTCGCCGCCGATGTCGAGCTGGTGCTGGAACGAGCGCGGGCGCTCGCCACGTCGTCCCCTGATGCCGCTGCCCTGCTGGCACTGGCACGCGACGTCGACGACCTCGAACGTCGCTGGGCGGAGCCGGCATCGTTCACCCCGGCACAATGGCGTGCGTGACCACCACCGCTGAACTGCGCGCGGCCTTCCATTCCGCGGTTGGTCGCGCAGTGGTCGGTCAGCGGCAGGCACTCGATGGCCTTCTGCTGACCGTGCTGGTGGGTGGTCATGTGCTCATCGAAGGGGTGCCGGGCACCGCCAAGACGCTGATGGCCCGCTGCGCGGCCGCAGCGCTCGACGCTCGGTTCACCCGCCTCCAGTTCACGCCAGACCTGCTGCCATCGGACATCATCGGAACCAGCGTGTGGCGCGCCGACCAGGCCCGGTTCGAGTTCCGCACCGGACCGATCTTCACCGACACACTCCTGGCTGACGAGATCAACCGCGCGCCCGCCAAGACCCAGGCGGCCCTGCTCGAGGCGATGGAGGAACGGCAGGTCACCTCCGACGGTGAGAGCCGCCCGCTCGGGGATCGCTTCATGGTCGTCGCCACCCAGAACCCGATCGAGTACGAGGGCACGTACCCGCTTCCCGAAGCGCAGCTCGACCGATTCTTCTTCAAGATCGCCGTCGACACTCCCGACCAACCCACCGAGGCCGCGATGCTGCGCCGCATCGACGCCGGCTTCGACGCCCATGACCTTGTCGCGGCCGGCATCGTCGCCGTCATCGACGCCGCCGCGCTGGCATCGGCGCGTGCTGAGGTGCTCGCTGTGCGGGTGAGTGAGGAGGTGATCGGCTACATCACCGCCATCGTCGCCGCCACCAGGTCGTCGCCGGACCTGAGCCTCGGCGCCAGCCCCCGCGGAGCCATCGCCCTGCTGCGCGGTGGCAAGGCGATGGCGGCCATCCAGGGCCGCGACTACATCATCCCCGAGGACGTCAAGGACATCTGCCTCCCAGCCTTGCGCCATCGGTTGGTACGCCGTCCCGAGGCCGAGCTGCAGGGGGTCGATGAGGTGACCGCGGTGCAACGAGCGCTTTCGCGGGTGCCCGTCCCGCGGTGACAGGCCGCGCCCTGACACTGCTGCTCGCCCCCCTGCTGGTGGTGGCGCTCGCTGCCGCCTGGGGCGCGCTCCTGGTGCCTGGCCTGGTGCTCTTCACGGTGGCGGTGCTGCTGGTTGTCATCGACTCGCGCAGCGCACCCGGGCCCAGCCGGGTCGAGGTGGAGAGGCACGTCGACCGGCTCTTCTCGGTGGGAGCGGCCAACCCTGTGAGCCTTGTGGTTCGCGCCCCGCGCGGCGCATCCTTGACCCTCCGCGACGACGCTCCAGTGACGATGCTCGCGTCAGCCCAGCTGCACACCATGCACGGAGCTGGGGAGACCGGCTACAGCCTGACGCCCAGGGCGCGCGGTGACGCCGACTTCGGCCGCGTGCACGTCCGTTCTCGAGGTCCATGGGGGCTGGGCACTCGTGATTTCGAGGCGGCACGGCCCCAGACGGTTCGGGTCGATGCCGACATCTCCGCGGTGCGCGTGTACGAGGCGCTGGCCCGGCGCGGACAGCTCGAGGAGCTCGGAGTTCGCACGCTCCGACGTCACGGGGACGGCACCGAGTTCGAACGCGTCCGCGAGGCGGTGCCCGACGATCCTTTGCGCTTCATCAACTGGCGGGCAACCGCCCGCACCGGCCGCCTGATGGCAACCGAGCTCGCCCCTGAGCGGGACCAGCCGGTGATCGCCTGCATCGACCACGGTCGGTTGATGGGCGTGGGGGCCGGCCCGTTGACCAAGCTCGACCACGCGCTCAATGCGGCACTGCTACTGCTGCACGTGGCGCTTCGCACAGGTGACCGCGCCGGGTTGGTGGCCTTCGCGGACGGCGTCACCGCCACTGTCGAGCCGCGCGCCGGTTCAGCGCATCTGCGCCGTCTGCTCGACGCCATCGGGCCGCTGCAGCCGGGAGAGATCGAGTCCGATTACACAGCGGCGCTCACCGCGGTGCGCACTCGGCAACGGCGCCGCGCCCTGATCGCCATCTTCACCGACGTTGTCGATCGCGACCAGGCAGCCGCGTTGATCGCGCAGTGCACGCTGCTGCGGCGGCGCCACCTCACCCTGGTCATCTCAGTGCGTGACCCCGCGGTGGAGGACATGGTCAGGGCTCGACCAGCCACCCCCGAGGAGGTGTATGCGCGCGCGATCGCGGGCGGCATCGCCGCCGACCGGAGTGACGCGCTCCGGCTGCTCCGTGCCGCCGGTATCGACATCATCGACGCCGACGCACGCACCCTCTCACCGCGGCTGGTCAACCGCTACCTCGAGTTGAAGCGGCGGGCCGCGCTCTGAGGCCGGCCGCTCAGCCTCTGCGCACCACGAAGGTCCCCGCGATCTTGTCGTGCCAACCCTGCTTCTGGGAGTCGAAGGCCGCCCAGATGAGGCCGATGTCACAGGGGATCGTCGAGAGCACGAACCCGACGTACCTGAGCACCGCCCTGCCGATTCCGATGGTCTGCCCGTTGGCGGCATTGACCACGTGCAGCCCGCACAGCTTCTGACCAAGGGAAGCGCCCAGCAGGCTCCAGCTGACGATCCAGTAGAGGGCGAGGATCGCGCCCACGCTCAGGAGGCTGACGCCGTTCACCTGGTAGCTGCAGCTGGTCACGCTGCCGGCCGTGGTGCACGCCGAGGTCACCCCGACGAGGCGGCTGACCGTCCCGAGCACAGCGATCGGGATGATGTCGACCAGGCTCGCCACCAGGCGAATCCAGAAGCCCGCGTACTGCAGGCCCGGAGCGGGCCCCGGGCGACGGCCGGTCACGGCCCCTGCTGCGTACGTGGGGCCGGCTGAATACGGCGGCAACGTCACCGCGGCGACGTGTCCTCGGTGACGGCATCGGGACGCTGGGAGGCGAACAGGGCCTTGGTCTCGCGCGCGAATTGGAGGTAGTAGATGACCACCGCCGCCAGCACCACGCGCAGCCCGGCCTGCAGGGGATCGGCCTGGAGCGAGAGCAGGCCGAGTGCGACCGACACGTACTCGTACACGAGGATGCCGGCTCGTGCCCGCCGCGACACCCTGCCGAGCAGGGTCCCAGCCCAGATCAGCAGAGCGGAGACGATCACGACGACCACGCCGATGGCCTGGATCAGGGCGGCACCGCCGCTGGTGGTGAGGTTGAGCGCCTTGGCGTAGGCAACGCCGCCGAAGACCAGAAAGGCGCCGTTGAGGAGGCCGAGACCGCCCTGCACGTAGGTGATCACGCGAGCCGTCCTCAGCGTTTGCGGCAGGCTGCTGCCTTGCACCTGGTGCTCTCCTGGTTCTCGGTGGTGACCGCCGGCGACGGCGGCAGCAGTGTAGGAGAGAGTGAGGCGGCGGCGGCTCAGCTCCCCGGGATGGCGCCGGGGCTCGCCACCTCCGAGCCGGCGCGCCCGTCGGTGGGTTGGGCAACCGTGGCAGGACCGGTCGCACCTGCCAGCGCACGACGCGTGTCGGGGGCGAAGAGCAGGGCGATGATCGCTCCGCAGAGCAGCAGGTTGATGACTGTCGACACCGAGACGTCGAATGAGCGGACCAGGAGCAGGAGGGTGAGGAACGCCTGCACGCCCACCAGCACGGTGCGCGACCACGGGGCCAGACGGCCTAGCTCGACGCCGAGGTAGGCCAGGGTCATGCCGGCGAGGACGTACGCAATTCCCAGGCCGGCAGCGCTCCCCCCGCTGAGGGTGCCGCTGCCGAAAGGGATGGAGTTGCTGCTGCCGAAGACTGTCGACGCCATCACCACGAAGATCCCGGCAAGGATCACGAAGGCTGCCTGCGTCCACACCAGCGAGCGGCACGCGCGCACTGTCATCGGCAGCGTTGGGCCGGCGAAGCTGAAGGGCATCACCCGATCCTACGCCCGCCCATGCGACGCCAACGATCCGAGACCGGTTTGTCAGACGAGCGGAACGGGTGCGGTCTCCATGGTGGCGACCGGGAGGGCCTCGATGGTGGCGATCACCTCGCGGGTGAGCTGGGTGGGGGTGCTCGCGCCGGCCGTCACACCTACGCGGTTCATGCCGGCGAACCATTCGGGCTTCAACTCCGCCGCCGTGTCGACCAGGAAGGCCGGCTTGCCGGCCCGCTCCTCGACGACCTGGACGAGGCGGAGGCTGTTGCTGCTGCGCCTGCTGCCCACCACCACCACGCAGTCCACGTCGGTGGCCGCAAGAACCGCCGCCTCCTGGCGTTGCTGGGTGGCCAGACAGATCTCGTTGTGAACCGCGATGTCGGGGAAGCGCTCGACCAGCCTGTCGATGATCGCCTTGGTGTCCCACATCGACAGCGTGGTTTGACAGGTGACGGCGAGTCGCGTCCCCACCGGGAAGGTCAGGTCATCGACCTCCTCGATGCGCTCGACCAACGTGGTCTGGTCGGGGGCGACCCCGAGCGCGCCGGCCGGCTCCGGATGGCCGCGCTTGCCGATGTACACCACGTGGTACCCCTGCGCGGTGAGCTGCCGAACCAGGTCGTGGGTGCGTGTCACGTCACTGCAGGTCGCGTCGACCACCTGGAGACCGCGCCGCTGCGCCTCAGCCACCACCTGCGGGGAGATGCCGTGGGCGGTGAAGACCACAGTCCCCGACTGGATCTGGTCCAGCCCCTTCATCCGGTCGGGCGCGTCGACAAGGGCCACCCCGTGCTCCTCGAGGTCGCGGGTGACGTGCTCGTTGTGGACCAGGTAACCGAGCATGGTCACCTGTTCACCGGCGGCGCGCTCGCTGCCGACGCGCTTGGCGATGCGGATGGCCTCGACCACGCCGTGGCAGTACCCACGCGGAGTGATGCGCACGACTTCCATCTCGCCGTCCAGTCTACCCGGGCTGGCGCGAGGGTCCGGTGGCGACGCTGTCGAGCCTGACTGGTGCTGGCCGGCGCCGGGACCTGCCGGTGAGCAGGAGCCAGCTGTACAGCGCCACCCCGACCACGGCCCCGACCAGCAGCTTGGCAGCTGCCGGGAGCCCTGACGGCGACACGTACGCCTCCAGCAGTCCGGCCACGATCAGCAGAGAGGTGGCCCCGGCGGCCAGCGCCAACGAGGTGAGGGCGGCGCGGCTGAAAGCCTCGCTGCGACGCAGCAGGCCAGGGCGGAGGATGGCATCGCCAACGTACAGGCCGGTGGCGCCGGCGATGACGATGATGCTCAGCTCGAGGACGCCGTGCGGCAGGATGAGCGACCAGAAGGCGAGATCGTAGCCCCCCTGGTGGACGGCCGCGGCGATGGTGCCGAGCATCCAGCCGTTGGCGGCGAGGATGAGGGCGGTGGGCACGCCTGCCAGCGCTCCGCCGAGGAAGCAGATGGCCGCAACCTTGATGTTGTTGGTGATGATGACGGTGCCGAGCGTGGGCGCACTGGGCAGCGAGCTCACCTGGCCGCGGGCGAGCTGGTCGAATCCCGATGGTGGGATCAGCGAGGCGCGCAGATCGGGCCGCAGCTCGACGGCGAGCCAGCCGGCGACCACCCCGGCCAGCAGCAGCCCGAGGCTGAGCAGGATGTACGCCCGGCGCTCCCTGAACGAGCGCGGCACCCCCACCGCGAACCGACGCAGCAATTCCCTGGCCCGGACAGGCGATGAGCGAAAGAGCACCGGGTGCGCGCGTGCGCACAGATTGTTCAGAAAGACGGTGATGTCGTCATCGGGGAAGTCACGCCGCGCGATGGCGAGGTCACTGGCAGCCTCGCGATACAGAGTGCCGAAGCGCTCGAGCTCGGCTGCGGGAATGTCCCTGAGGCGGCCGCGGTGGCTGCGACCCAGCAGAGCCTCCAGCGCGGCCCAGCGGTCACGGCGTGGCGCGACGAATGCCTCGAGCGTCATCGCGGCACGCGTCCCTGCAACTGAAGGTAGAGGCGCTCCAAGAACAGCTCTGGCGGCCACTGACGTTCCGGTGCGCTTGGGGGCATCTGCATTCGGTCGAGCAGTCGATTGGTCATCTCGCCCGCCAGCCGGGTTCGCAGGGGCTGCTCCAGGCCCGGTCGGGTGAGGAACGTGCGGATCGCTGTCATCTCGCGATCGCCGAGGCGATCGACCCCCTCGATCACCGGCCCCGCATCGGGGGTGCGCAGGAGCACCGGAACGGGGACCACCGCTCGAGCAAACGAGGTGGTGGGACGGATCCGCACCACCACCGTGCCGGCCACGAAGTCACCAACGCGCCTCGAATGACGGCTGAAGAACATCAGCAACGCACCCACGCCGCCGATCATGTCGACGAGCCTGGCGACGTTGCGGATGAACAGCTGCGCGGCAGTGGGCGCAGCGCCCGAGAGGTCGAGAACGCGCAGCTGACCGGCGGACTTGCCGATGGTCCGTCCACCGGTGGCCATCTCGCACACTGTGAAATAGCCGATGTACACGAACAGGTTGACGCCCCCGACCGCCAGCCTGACAGCCACGCTGCTCTGGCCATCGGCCGGCCCGATCGCGGCGAAGACCCCGACGCTCACCGCGAACATGATCGCCCCCGCGATCAGCGTATCGAGCAGCTGGGCGATGATGCGGCTGCCCAGCCCGGCGACGTCGTAGCCGATCCCGACGTTGTCGGAGGTGCTGACCCTGAGCACATCCTGGTGGCTTCCACTCACGGGCTCATCGTGGCACAGGGGCGCGACCGGCGCCGCCACGCCGGCGCATCGCCGCGGCTACCATGCGCCGGTCACGGTCCGGCGGCGTCAGGAGGCAGGTATGGCCGAGGTGAAGGCGGAGCTTGTCGGCAACCTCTGGAAGATCGTCACCGAGGTTGGCCAGCGGGTCGAGGAGGACGACACCATCATGATCCTCGAGTCCATGAAGATGGAGATCCCGATCACCTCACCGATCAATGGCACCATCACCGAGATTCGTGTGGCCGAAGGCGACGTCGTCCAGGAGGGACAGACTGTCGCGGTGGTGGAGTGAGTCGCTGGTGAGCCGGCGCAGGGCGGAGGACGTCTCCGCTGGCGCTTCGAACAGGCTTCGCCGCCGGTAGCGTCGATGCGTGCTCGCCACTGGCGAGCACTTCCCTCCTTCGGCGGCTGCAGAACTTGCGCCAGCGGAGACGTCCCCCGCCCGACGCCTCTCGCCGTGCACTCATCGATCACGAGAGGCTCGTCTCCTGCTCGTTGAGGGACGCTGCAGAACTTGCGCGGCGGAGATGTCCCCCTCCCGCGCCTCTCGGATGTCACTCATCGATCGCGAGAGTCTCGTCTCTGCTCGTTGGGGGAGAGTGCTAGACGGGGGGGATGCCGTGTTTGCGCCAGGGGCGTTCCTGGTGCTTGGTGTCGGCCGCGTCGAGGGCGTCGCAGATCACCCGTCGAGTGTCGGCGGGGTCGATGATGTCGTCGACCATGGCCCAGCTGGCAGCGACGTAGGGGTCGATGGTCTGGCGCACGGTCTCCACGAGCTTGGCGCGCTCCGCGACAGGATCGTCGGCGGCTGCCATCTGCTTGGTGAAGATGATGTCGACAGCGCCCTCGGGGCCCATCACCGAGATCTCCGCGCCCGGCCACGCCACGATGGTGTCCGGTTGGTAGCCGCGGCCGCACATCACGTAGTACCCGGCCCCGTATGCCTTGCGCAGCACCACCGTGATCTTGGCCACCGTGGCCTCGCTGACCGCGTAGAGCATCTTGGCTCCGTGGCGGATGATCCCCTGCTTCTCAACCTCGGTGCCGACGATGAAACCGGGAACGTCCTGCAGGAACAACAGCGGGATGTTGAAAGCGTCGCACAGGGTGATGAAACGCGCAGCCTTGTCGGCGGCGTCGTTGTCGAGCGCGCCGCCCTTGTTCATCGGTTGGCTGGCGACGACGCCACAGCTGCGACCGTCGAAACGGACCAGCGCGGTGATGATGTTCTTCGCGAACGTGGGCTTGATCTCGAACACCTGGCCATCGTCTGTGAGCCGTCGAATCACCTTGCGCATGTCGTAGGCGGCACGTGCCGAGGTGGGAACGAGCTTGCCGAAGTCGTCGATGCGTCGATCGCGCGAGTCCTCGCTCGGCCGGCGCGGTGCAGGCTCGCGATTGTGGCTCGGGAGGAAGCCGAGGAACTCGCGCACCGTGGCGATGCAGGCGGCGTCGTCGGCGACCTCCACGTCACCGACACCGCTGACGTAGCAGTGCACCTGGCTGCCGCCCATGTCGTGGTCGGTGGTCTCCTCGCCGGTTGCCGCCCTGACCAAACGTGCTCCGCCGAGGGACATGCTGCTGGTGTCGGCGACCATCGGCACGAAATCCGCCAGACCAGGGATGTACGCCGTGCCGGCGGCGCATGGTCCCAGCATGGCCGCGACCATGGGAACCACGCCGCTCATCTGCACCTGTTCATAGAACAGCGCGCCGCTGCCGGCGAAGGTGCTGCCCGCCGCTTCCTGGATGCGCGCGCCCGCCGAGTCCAGCAACCAGACCATGGGTAGGCGATTGAGCAGCGCCTTGGCGCGCAGCCGCGCCACCTTCTGCTCTCCGATCATGCCCATCGAGCCGGCCATCACAGTGAAGTCGTAGGCCGCGCAGTACACGCGCCGCCCCTCGATCAGGCCATCGCCGGTGACGACTCCGTCCGCCGGCGTGCGATCGGGGTCGGTCTTAGTCACGTGCAGTGAATGCTGGTGCGCGAGGGCTCCCGACTCGACGAAGGTGCCGGGGTCGAAGAGAAGGTCGATTCGCTCGCGCGCGGTGAGCTTGTTGCGGCCGTGCTGCTTGGCGATCGCCTCCTCTCCGCCCATGGCGCGGGCGCGCGTGCGTCGCACCTCGAGGTCGGCGGCGAGGTCGTCGAGGCTCCTCTCCCCGGCCATCAGCGGCCGCGGAAGCTCGGCGGGCGCTTCTCGAGGAACGCGGTCACACCTTCGCGAAAGTCCTCGCTCATCGAGACCACTGTGAGCTGTGCCTGCAGGTAGCGGAGTGCCGACTCCGAGTCGAGCGAGTCGGTGGCGTAGAAGGCGTCGCGGCCCAGGCGCATGATCAGTGGGCTCCAGGTGGCGATCTCCGCGGCCAGCGCGTGCGCCTGCTCACGCACCTGGGCGGGCGGCGCCAGGCGGTTGACCACACCCCACTGATGAGCGGTGGCCGCGCTGATTGGTCGTCCTGTCATGAACAGCTCGAGCGCGCGCTTGCGACCGAGGTTGCGGGCAACGATCGACATGATCATCATCGGCCAAACGCCAACCTTGATCTCCGGCGTGCCGAAGGTGGCCTGCTCTGACGCCACCAGCAGGTCGCAGGAGAGGGCCAGGCCGAAGCCGCCGGCGAGCGCGTGGCCATTGATGCAGCCGATCAACGGCTTGCCCAGCTTCTCGCAGGTGAGGAAGAGCTCGACGAAGAGCCCGCGGCCGGCGTGTCGATCGACCTCACCGGCCTCCGCGGCGAAGCTCGCGAGGTCGGCACCGGCGCAGAAGGCCTTGTCACCGGCACCGGTCAGCACCACCGCCCGCACCCCCTGGTCCTCGCGAGCGGCCAGCAACGCGCTGGTCAGGTCGCGGAGCATCTGCGGCCCGAGCGGGTTGCGGCGCTCCGGGCGGTTGAGCGTGATCGTGGCAACCCCGTCGGCGTCCGCCTCGTAGAGGACGTCGATCAGGTCCATGCTTCGCGGCCCCCGCGCGCTGTGGCTACCGCGCCACGCCGATGATTCGGCCGTCGACCCAGCCGCGCCAGCCGTTGGAGCAGAGGATGTTCGCCCAGGCGCCGCGCACCTCGGTGATCTGGATGGGAAGCCCTCCGCCAAGGGTGGCAACCACGGCTCCCGTCGGGTCGGGTGCGGCCCAGGCCTGCATTCCCTGAGGCGGAACCGTGTGGGTGGGCGCGAATGCAGCCGCCGGTTGTGCCTGTGGCGCGGGCTGCCCGCTCAAGGGCGCATAGCCACCTTGCGAAGGGCTGGGGCTGCCGAAGCTCGGGGCCGGGAGCTGTGACGCCGCCGGCTGCTGCGCCGGCATGGGCGCCTGGGACCACGGTGCCGGCAAGCTGGCCGGCTCGGGTTGCGTCGGGGCTGGTGAGGATGGCTCGGGCTGGGCCGACGTCGCCGCGTAGAACGGCCCGGTGGTGCCCGCGCCGGCGCCGGCCGGCGTCGGACCTTGCTGGGTCACGCTGTCGGTGCCGACGTTGCCGTCACCGAGCCCATCGAGCAGGCCGCGAGTCTTGGCGATCTCATCCACGGCTGCCATGAAGGCTTGCTTGGTGAACCCGTCCACATACACGTGGGCGGTGAGCACTGTGTCACTCCCTGTCGTCTGGCCGCGCACCAGGGCGGGACGCGACGCCAGCACCGCCTCGAGATCCTCGGATCCCGCTGACGCATTGGATGTCGACCGAATGGTGACCCTGTCGGAATCGTGCTCGAGCACAACGTCGACCGGGACTGTCCCCGAACCCTGTGCGGCCGAGCGGAGGCCCAGCACGAAGCCGCCGCTGGGTTCGGAGCGATCCTCCACCAGCTGCAGGCCGGTCGTGGCATTGCACCATCCGGTGATCTGTTCCTTGAGATTCTCACCTGTCATCGTCGCGGACTCCCGTTACTGCCTGCCCCATCGCGCCGGACTATACGGCGCCTGCCGGCCTCGCTGAGCCCGCGCCAGCCCATGCGCGTGCGCGGCCAGGTCGTGTGGCCTGCAAGCTTCGGCGCAGTTGGTGCACAATCTGCGGCGCGATCGAGGAGAGTCACAGGTGACGACGGTCCACAGGGGTCTCCTGTGACATTGGGGGTGGGGACAGGGTGCTGGGAATGCGCGGCTTGTCGACGGGCACTCGCCGGGCGGCCACCGCCACCGCGATGCTCGGGACCAGCCTGACGCTGCTCGTCTCGGGCTGGACCGCGAGTGCCAATGGGCCGCCAAACCTACCCGTCGCAACCCCCTCGATCGCGATCCCGCCCCTGCCCATCCCCACGCCGTCGATCTCGATCCCGCCCCTGCCCATCACCACGCCGTCACTCCCTATCCCGGCTCCGGCGCTGCCTCGCCCATCCGCGGTGGTCCCTGCGCCGCCGCGCGCGCCCGTTTCACCGCCGACGCTGCCCCTGCCACTGCCACTGTCCCAGCCGCCGGGTTCAGTCTCGCTTCCAGCAGATGGCAGCACCATCGCCGCCGATGGGTCGGCGGGGCCACCGCAGGCGGTGCAGATCTCAGTGCTCAACGCCCTGCTTTCGCTGCTGAACACCCCGGCCAACGTCGGCGTGGAGCGCCCATCGTTGAAGCATTTCGGCATCCAGGCGTCGCTGGCCGGCGGCAAGGTCACGCCCGGACAGCTGGGCTCCGGGGCCGGCCCGGGGAGGTTCTCGCCACTTCTCGCGGGGCTGAGCGTCGGCCTTCTCCTGGCTGGGCTGGCGGCGGCAAGCGCGCGTCGCCGTCGAACCAGGCTGGGCCGGCTGGGAGCGATCGCGACGATCCCGCTCATCGTGCTGGCGGGGGTGGCCACAGTGGCTGCGTTCCGGACCGCAGGAGCCGGCTCCCCGGTGCGGGCCACAGCCCCAACGATCACTGCTGCCACCGCCGGCAGTCATTCGACGACCACCAGCCGTGACGCACTGTCGGCAGGCTCGGCTCTGTTCAACCGACTGGTGGTCTTCGAGACCCAGATCGCCAACGGGGAGGCGCAGCTTCAGTCGCCGTCGAACGCCCAGGGCGCCGGGCTGCTGCGCCAGGAGCATCGCCTGGCCGTCTCGCTCGAGGGCACCCTCCAGCAGGAGTACGACTTCTTTGCACAGACGGCCCGCGATCCTCACCAGGCCGCGGCTCTGATGCAGACCTCGGACACTCAGTCGGCGACGGTGAGGGATGTCGTCTCGTACGACGTGCAAGCCGTGCAGTTGGAGCAGGCCCAACAGGCCGCCATCACCCAGGCCTCCCAGAGCAACGTGGTGAGTGTCCCCGTCACCGTGACCATCCCGGGCGGCCTGCCGCCGGGGACCACGTCAACCCTGGCCTGGCCGTTGAACGGACCCATCACCCAGGGCTTTGGACCGAGCCCTCTGTCGATCGAGCCGTCTGTGAAGTTGGCCGGCGTCACCTACCCGCATTTCCACACAGGCCTCGACATCGCCTCCGCGCTGGGCACGCCCACGCGCGCAGCGGCCGACGGCACCGTGGCGCTGGCGGCCGCCGAAACCGACGGACAGGGTCATCTCGTCGGCTTTGGAAATTACGTTGTGATCGCCCATGGCGGCAACGTGATCACCCTGTACGGCCATCTGGAACAGCTGCTGGTTCATCCGGGACAGACCGTCCACGCGGGCGACCCCATCGGCCTCGAGGGCTCCAGCGGAAACTCGACGGGGCCACACCTTCACTTCGAGGTGCGGATCGGCGGGGTCGTGACCGATCCACGGACGCTCCTGGGGTCGCGGTTCGGGTAATCCGCCGGCGGGCGAGCCTGCGTGGGCCTGGCGAGCTGTGCGGTGTACCCCCGCCAGGAATCGAACCTGGGCACAAGGTTTAGGAAACCTCTGCTCTATCCGCTGAGCTACGGGGGCGCATGGCCGGAGCCGGGCTGCACTCTCCCACGGGCAGGCGCCGGGTGCGGAAGAGATCGGCCGACTCTGGCAGGATTGCGGTGAGTCATGACCACACGCCACGCTCTGCGATGACCGCCAGCGCCGTCCTTCTCGTGGTCGCCGTCTTCCTGGCCAGTGCCGTGGAGATGGTCGAGGCGGCGACGATCGTGCTCGCCGTCGGCGTGACCCGCGGTTGGCGTGCGGCGATGCTCGGCGTCGGCGCTGGACTGCTCGCGCTGGGTGTGGTTGTGGCCATCCTTGGCCCGGCGCTGACGGCGATTCCGCTCAGCGCGCTGCGCCTGGTGGTGGGCGGTCTGCTCCTGGTCTTCGGTCTTGGCTGGTTGCGCAAGGCGATCCTTCGCGCGGGCGGTCTGAAGGCGCTGCACGACGAGAGCGCCACCTTCCGCACGGAGCGGGACCGGGCACGCCAGGCCGCAGTGGCCGCCGGGGGGCTCGACACCTACGGTTTCACCGTCAGCTTCAAAGGCGTGCTGCTGGAAGGCCTGGAGGTGGCCTTCATCGTGGTGACCTTCGGCAGCAACCAGGGCAGGATCGGCCTGGCCGCCCTCGGAGCCGCTTCTGCAGCGGTGATCGTGCTCGCCGCTGTCGTGGTGGTCCGAGGCCCGCTCGCGCGGGTGCCGGAGAACACCATGAAGTTTGGCGTGGGGACCCTGCTGACCTCGTTTGGCATCTTCTGGGGCGCCGAGGGTGCGGGCATCGAATGGCCCGGCGCCGACCTGGCGCTGGCGGTCCTGATTCCGTTGACGCTGATCGTCGGCGTGGCGCTGGTCGCCCTGCTGCGACGATCCTCCTTGAGCTCTGCGCTGATCCAGCCGGACGCGGCGTGAACCGGGTTCGCGCTTTCGCGCTGTTCTGGTGGGACTTCATAGTCGGAGACGACTACAGGCTGGCGCTGGGAGTCGTGCTGCTGCTCGGACTCACCGCGGGCCTGGCCCACGTGGGCGTCGCTCTCTGGTGGCTGCCCCCTCTGGGCGTGCTCAGCCTGCTGGCACTATCCGTCGCGGAGGCCGCATGGCGCCAACGGCGCTCGGCTGGGCGCCTCCGACCGGACTGACCTCCGTTCGTCGCCCGACAGTACCTTGGGTCAGCCAAGCCCCACGGTGGGGGCGCCCGACGGCGGCGCGGGGGGCCGATGCCCCACCGCGTCACCGTGGCTGCTCAGCCGGGAGGGCCGCCGGAGGGGTCGGGCTTGTCGGGGTCGACAGTGCCCTGCTCGCGCATCTTGTCGGGATGCTGCCCGACGGCACCGGAATGGGCAGCCTTGTCACCGCCCGCCGGGCGGACGCCGCCGCCCTCCATGTCCCCTGGGTCCTCGTCCTTGTCGCCCGGATCATCCAGGTGCGCGTTGCTGGAAGCGGTTTCGTCGGTATCGGCCATCGCGAGCCTCCTGTGTTGGCACGGCCGCCGCGAGACCGGACCGGGCCGGTGCACCGTCGACCGTTTGGGACCACGCCACCATAGGCGCTCGGGACCCGAAATACCACCCTGCAGCGGCGGTCCAACAGTCCTGGCCGAGGTGGCCGCTGCGGAGCCGGCGCCTAGCCGCCGTCGGCCAGGTCGGAGACCAGCGAGCCCACCACCGTCTTGGCGTCGCCGAACAGCATGGTGGTGTTGCCCAGGTAGTACAGCTCGTTGCCGATTCCCGCGAATCCGGGAGCCATGCTGCGCTTGATCACCAGCACGCTGCCGGCGCGGTCGACGTCGAGGATCGGCATCCCGTACACGGGGCTGCCCGGCTCGGTGCGCGCTGCCGGGTTGGTGACATCGTTGGCTCCGATCACGATGGCGACGTCCGCGCGGGCCAGCAGCTCGTTCGCCTCCTCGAGCTCCACCATGCGGTCGTAGGGCACGTCCGCCTCGGCGAGGAGCACGTTCATGTGGCCGGGCATGCGCCCGGCGACGGGATGGATGGCGAAGCGCACCTCGCTGCCGTTGCGCTCGAGAGCGTCGGCCAGCTCGCGCACCTTGTGCTGCGCCTGGGCCACCGCCATGCCATAGCCGGGCACCACCACCACCAGCCGGGCGCCGTCGAGGATGGCGGCGCCGTCAACGCTGTTGCCGCTGCGCACCGGCCGGTCGTCCGCCTCCGCGTCCCGGGCCGACATGGTCACCTGGCCGAAGGCGCCGAAGAGGATATTGCGGAAGTTCCGGTTCATCGCCCGGGACATCACCACCGCCAGGATGAAACCGGATGACCCGTCCAGCGCTCCGGCGATCTCGAGCACCTTGTTGTCGAGAGCGAAGCCCATGGCCACTGCGGAGAGGCCGGCGTACGAGTTGAGCAGGGCGATCACCGTCGGCATGTCCGCGCCGCCGATGGGGATGATCAGCAGCACGCCAAAGGCGACAGCGGCGACGACCACCGCCGCGAACACAACGGTGGCGGTGGGATCGATGACCAGCCAGACGATGCCGACGACCGCGATCGCGAGCACTGCCAGGTTGACCACGTTCTGGCCGCGGTAGACGACCGGCCGTCCCTGGATCAGCTCCTGCAGCTTGGCGAATGCCATCAGGCTGCCGGTCACCGTGAGGCCACCCAGCAGCACCTCGACGCCGAGCACCACCATGGTGAAGCGGTCCAGGTGCGGCTCCCGAATGATGTACTCGGCGACTCCCACCAGGGTTGCCGCGGCGGCGCCGAAAGCGTGCGAGAGCGCGGTCCGCTGCGGCATCGCCGTCATCGGCACGAAGGCGGCGAGCGGCACACCGATGGCTGCCCCCGCCATCAGCCCGACCACGATCCAGGTGAACTGGGTCACCTCCGGACGCACGAAGGTGCCGATGACCGCCAGCACCATGCCGATCTCTCCGGCGAGGACGCCGCGCCGCGAGGTCGTCGGCGCGGTCATCCACTTGATCGCGAAGACGAAGGACAGCCCGGCGGCGATGTAGAGGTACTCGACGATGTTCTCGCGCATCAGCTGCGCTTCCTGAACATGCGCAGCATCCTGTCGGTCAGCAGGAAGCCACCGATCACGTTGGAGGACGAGGCGGCGATGGCGATGGTGCCCAGCACCGTGGTGGTCACTGACTGTGAGCTGCCCACGATCACAATCGACCCAACCAGGGCTATCCCGGAGATGGCGTTGGTCAGTGACATCAGCGGCGTGTGGAGCAATTGCGGGACCCGACGGATCAGCTCGAACCCGATGAACGACGCCAGCAGGAAGACGTAGAGGCCGGTCTCGATGTTCATGCCGCTCCTGGAGCCGCGGCTGCGGCACCTGTGAGCGACGCCACTCGCTCGTGGACCACCGCGCCGCCGCGCGCCACCAGCGTCCCCTGGACGATGGCGTCGTCACTATCGAGGTCGATGTCGCCGTCCTTGGCGATGTGGAGCACGAAGTTGGCGAGGTTCCGTCCCAGCATCTGGCTGGCGTCCTGGGGCACTGTCGCGGCCAGGTTCTCGGCCCCGACCAGCACGACCCCGCCGATCTCCACGGTCCTGCCCGCCACGGTTCCCTCGCAGTTGCCGCCGCGCTCAGCGGCCAGGTCGACGATCACCGAGCCGCGCTTCATCGCCTCGATCGCCGCGGCGGTGACCAGGATCGGTGAGCGCTGGCCCGGAACCAGCGCGGTGGTCACAACCACGTCGCTCGAGGCGATCTCCGCGGCGAGGGCCTCCTGCTGGCGCGCTTGCTCGGCCTCGTCCGCGCCCTGTGCGTAGCCCGACGCGTCCTCGGCGCCGGCCGCGACGTCGGCGAGGTCGACGAACCGCGCGCCCAGGCTCTCGATCTGCTCGCGCACCGCCGCGCGCACGTCATACGCGCTCACGTTGGCGCCCAGCCGGCGAGCGGTGGCGATCGCCTGCAGACCGGCGACGCCGGCGCCGAGAACGAGCACCTTGGCCGGAGGGATGGTGCCCGCCGCATAGGTCAGCATCGGGAACAGCCGGGGGGCCAGCGACGCCGCCACGATGACCGCCTTGTAGCCGGCCACTGTCGCCTGTGAGGAGAGCACGTCCATCGGCTGGGCGCGGGTGACGCGGGGCAGGAGGTCGAGCGCGAAGACGGTGACGCCGCGCTCCGCAAGCTCCTTGATCGCGGCGGGGTCTCCGAGGGGATCGAACATCCCGGCGAGAGTGTGCGAGCTGCCCGCCTGCGCCCAGGTGGCCGCCCCCGGCCCGCTGCCGCGGACGCAGAGCAGAACCGACGCCTTCTCGAGAACCTCGGCGGCCGAGCCGGCGACGGCTGCCCCGGCGGCGCTGTACTCGTCGTCACTCCAGCCGGCGGCTGACCCGGCGTTGCTCTGCACGATCACTGTGTGCTCGCCCGCGACCAGGGCGCGTGTGCTCGCAGGGCTGGCCGCGACACGACGCTCGTTGTCGTCGGCCTCGTTGGCGATACCGACCGTCAGTGGCACGGGAGGCGTACCCGGCGTGGGGCGCAATTGCTCATCGAGACGTCGGATTATGTCGGTACGGTGCTCGGCCCCATCCTCACGGTCGCCGGGAGCGGGCGCTTCGAAGCGACCTGCCGCGTGAGCAAGCTAGGCGTCAGCCTTCCAAATCTCGCCGTCCCGGCCTCTGCGACCCTGGGCGATCTCGATCGAGTACCCGTCCGGGTCGAATCCCGTCATCACTCGTTCCCACGGTTCATCGTGGGGCGGCTCGTGGAAGGCCATGCCCCGGGCCGTGAGCTCCTCGTACACGGCGTCGAGGTCATCGGTCGTGAACTCCACGTGGATCGCCCGCTTCTGGGTCGACGTCATCTCCTCGAGGCTTTCCTTGCCCGCCTCCTCCACGGCCAGCAAACCGATGGTGCCGCCGAGCTGACCGCCAACCTTGATCAGGGCGAACGCCGGCTCTGAGTGGTACGCCACCTCGAGCCCCAGGATCCCGCCGTAGAACTCCACCGACTTCGCCACGCTGGCAACGGTGAGCGTGAGCCCTTCCAGACGCAACTTGTCCTGCATCTCAAACCTCCATGGTGACGATCAGCGCTGGCAGGGACGGATGAGCGCGTTGGGCGTAGAAGCTCCCGCAAACGCTGCCACACGACGGTCGTCGAGTCGCGCCAACCCACCTGAACCGCTGTGAGGACTCGGCAGAGACCCGACGAGCTGGTCGGGAAGGGGAGATTCGAACTCCCGACCTCACGGTCCCGAACCGTGCACTCTAACCTGGCTGAGCTACTTCCCGAG
>JAEKNN010000012.1 GCA_016464795.1 Candidatus Amunia macphersoniae
ATTCCTTCGTGACCGAACGATGGGCCCAAAGTCAGATTCTCGTTGAGGGAATACGAGGGGTGGACGCTGGGGTCACGCGCGCCGCATCCTGAGCTGCGCGGCCTCAGCGGCGGGGGTCGCGCCTGGGTAACGGTCGCGCGCGCCGAGGAGCCGGCGAGCCGTCGAGCCGCGACACTGTGCGGCGTGTCAGTGATGGCGAGACGGCGCCCGGCCAGGGGCACCGGCGGTTCGGCTCGGGCTTGGCGGCCGCTGCTGTCGCTGGTGCTGAGCGCGGCCGCCATCGCCGCCGGCGTCGGCGCTGTCTACAACTTCGTCGTCCTCCCACTGGCAGGTGCGTTCACCGGGCCGTTCGAGGATTTCGCGGCGTACTCGCAGGCGGCCCACGCCGTCGCCGCCGGGACCACCCCATACGCCAACTTCGACGGCGGCACCGTGGTGATGTCGGGCTTCGACTATCCACCCTTCGCGGCGCTGGTGCTGCGGCCGCTGGACCTGCTCTCCTCACGGTGGCAGGAGATCACGTGGTTGTGGCTGTCGCTGGCCGCGCTTGTCGGGGGAGCCGTGATCGTGGCGCGGACCCTGCTACCCGCCGTCTGGCCCCGCGCCCGGATCGGCATCCTCGCCGCACTGATCTTCGCCCCGGCGACATACAACCTCTGGCACGGCCAGATCAACCCGGTGATCTTTCTCCTGCTGGCCGTGGCCCTCTCCGACTACGTCTGCGGGCATCGCACCCGGTGCGGGGTTGTCCTGGGATTCGCGGCGGGCATCAAGCTGGCTCCGGTCGTGCTGGTGATCGTGCTGGCTCGACGAGGCTGGTGGCGGGGCGTGGCGGCGGCAGCGGCAACCGGTGTCGCCACACTCCTTGTCGCAGTCGCGGCCCTGGGATGGCCGGTCACCCATCAGTACCTCACCTCAGTCCTACCCGTCCTGAACCGCGACAACGGGTGGATCTACAACCAGACGTGGAACGGGGTGATCAGCAGGCTGGCTGAGCACGCCGTGCTGACGTCCGGCAGCCCCTCACTGTGGCTGCACCTGGTGGCAACAGCACTGTCGGTGGGCACGGTCGCGGTGCTGCTGGTGGCGGTGAGGCGCGGTGATCGCTCGCGCGCGGAGCGGGGGGCGGAGTTCGCCTGCGGCGTGCTCGCCATGTTGCTGGTGGGGTCGATCGCGTGGTATCCGGTGTACGTTCACCTGCTGATCGCGGTTGCCGCCGCCCTCGGCCTGGCGCACGAGCGCGGCCTCCACCGCCGGGCGCTGCAGGGCTGGAGCGCGGCGGCGCTGATCGGCATCGGCGTGATCGGCGCCATGGTGATCGCAGTGATCACCATGGCAAGCATCGTCGACATCTCCCACGGCCCCCTCTGGTGGGCATTCCTCCAAGCCTGCTCGCTGCCGGCGTTGCTGGCCGCGGGGCTGCTCGCCACCACCGCTCGCAGCCTTCGCGACCCCGGCCGCGCCGTCATCCCAGGCGCTGTGCGCGTGCTGTGATCCTCTCGACGTCTCTGCGCGCGTCACGCTCGGCGATGGCCTGACGCTTGTCCCACAGCTTCTTGCCGCGAGCCAGCCCGAACTCCAGCTTGATGCGGTTGCGCTTGAGGTAGATGCGCAGCGGGACCAATGTGAGCCCTTGCTGAGCAACCTTGGCGCCGAGGTACTGAATCTCGCGCCGGTGCAGCAGCAGACGTCGCCGTCGCTGCGGCTCGTGATTGCGGCGGTGGCCCTGGGTGTACTCGGCGATGTTGACCCCGAGCAGCCAAGCCTCACCGTTCTCGATACGCACATAGCCCTCGCGCAGCTGGGTGCGACCGTCGCGAAGCGCCTTGACCTCGGTGCCGGCGAGCTCGATCCCGGCCTCGAAGGTCTCGAGGATGGCGTATTCATGCGACGCCTGACGATTCCGCGCCAGGGTTGGATCGGACCCTGCTTTGGCGGTGGCCTTGGCCATGACCTACGCCTCCGTCCGGCGCCCGCGAAGGTAGGCGGCGGCGCTCATCGGCCGGCCCCCGGGCGGTTGCACGAAGCCCACGCGGTACGTCCCGGCGGTGGTGGCGACGTCGACCCCCTCCCCCACCGTCGCCACCACCTGGCCGGGCGCTCCGGGCGCCTGCCCGCTCTCGCCCACCTCGCCGGCCAGCAGCCGAACCGTCTGGCCGCCGAGCGGCGCGCTGGTTCCCGGCCACGGCTGTAGCGCCCGCACCAGCCGGCCGACCTCCACCGCTGTCACCGTCGCCCAGTCGACGGATCCGTCCTCTCGAGCGAGCCGCGGCGCATAGGTGGCCATCGACTCGTCCTGGGGCACGGCGTCGAGAGCGCCTGCGCCGACCCCGTCCAGGACGTCGAGCAGCAGGCTCGCGCCGTGCGCCGCCAGCCGGTCAGTGAGCAAGGGGGTGGTGTCTCTCGAGGTGATGGCGATCTCCCTGGCCGCATACACAGGCCCGGTGTCCAGGCCGACCTCCATGCGCATGATCGACACCCCGGTTGCCTGGTCGCCGGCCAGGATCGACGCCGCCACCGGCGCCGCACCTCGCCAGCGCGGCAGCAGCGAGCCATGCACATTGACCCCTCCCAGCCGCGGACCCTCCAGCAGGGAGGCGGGGATGATCTGGCCATAGGCGGCAACAACCAGCACGTCCGGACTGAGGTCGAGGATCTCGGCGACGGTCTCGGCTGCCCTGACCCGCTCGGGCCGGAGAACCCGGAGGCCCAGCAGTGAGGCCGCGGCGCTCACCGGGCGAGCAGCCGGTCGCCCGCGCGAGCCGGCGCGGTCCGGCTGCGTGACCACGGCGAGCACCTCATGGGCACCAACCAGCGCGTGCAATGACGGCACCGCGAAATCCGCCGTGCCACAGAAGACGATGCGCATCACAGTCGGTGTGGGCGAGGGCGTCGGCCCTCAGCCGACCAGCTCGCCCTCGACCGCCTCGGCCTCCTGCTCGTGAGCCAGCTCCCAGGGCCGGAGCGTCCCCTCGATGACCTTGGTGGTGAACAGGATGCCGTCGAGGTGATCGATCTCGTGCTGGATGGCGCGCGCCAGCAGCCCGTCGCCCTTGACGCGGATCTCCTTGCCGTGGCGATTCAGGCCCCTTGCGACCACCCGCTCGCAGCGGGTCACCTCGCCGATCAGCCCGGGCACCGAGAGGCAGCCTTCGAAACCAGTCTGCTCACCCTCGCAACGCACCGTCTCGGGGTTGGCGAGCTGGTACACCTGGTTGTCGACCCTGAGCACGATGACACGCTGTGACACCCCCACCTGGGGCGCCGCCAGCCCGGCTCCATGGGCCTCGATCATGGTCTCGACCATGTCGTCCATGAGCTTGCGGACTGTGTCGTCCACACGGGGCACCCGCGTCGCCCTGGTGGTGAGGACGGGATCCTTGTCAGTGGTGAGGACGATGGGGAGGACTGCCACGATTCACCTCACGGTCCGGGGTCGACATCGATGCTCCAACCGCGGCCGCGCGGCAGGTGGGGAAACGCCCTCTCGATCACCTCGCCCCGGACCGTGATCTGCCAGCGGTATTCGCCGCGCAGCCGATGCAGGAAGGCAGGAGTGGGCCCGAGGACGTCCAAGCCCGACTCCGCGCCGAGTTTATCAGACACCTCGGCGAGCGCCCGGCGAGCGGCGAGCTCGGCGCGTGCGTCCTCGCGATCGCTGATCGTGCACACCACCATTCGCGTGTACGGCGGGAAGCGCAGCGCCTTGCGGACCCGGATCTCCTCGCGCGCGAAGGACAGGTAATCGTGGGTGGTGGCGTGACGCACCGCGTAGTGCTGCGGGCTGTACGTCTGCAGGATGACCCGGGCGGGCTCGTCACCACGTCCGGCGCGGCCGGCGACCTGGGTGAGCAGCGAGAACGTCAGCTCGCCGCTGCGGTAGTCGGGAAAGTGCAGCGACACGTCGGCATTGACGATCCCGACCAGGCGCACGTTGCCCAGGTCCCATCCCTTGGCGACCATCTGGGTGCCGATCAGACAGTCGGCCTGGTGGCGCGCGAACCGGTCGTAGATGGTGAAGTAGGCGTCACGGGTGGCTGTGGTGTCGCGGTCCATCCGGATCAGCCGCAGCTCGGGAAAGCGCTCGTGCACCTCGACCTCGAGCCGCTCGGTGCCCATGCCCAGGCCGCGGATCGCGGGCGAGCCACAGCTCGGACAGAGCTCCGGCAGCGGCCGTGAGGCGCCGCAGTAGTGGCAATCGCAGCGGCGCCGCTGGGCGTGATACACCAGCGAGACGCTGCAGCTGGCGCAGCAGACGGCCTCCCCGCAGGTGCGACACACCACCACGGTGGCCGTGCCTCGCCGGTTGAGAAAGAGGATCGACTGGCCGCCCCCGGCGTGGCAATCGCGCAGGGCACGCACCAGCTCCAGCGACAACGGGCTGCGGTTGCCGGCGCGAAGCTCATCGCGCAGGTCGACCACCTCGATGGGGGGGAGCAGGCGACCGCTGATGCGCTGCTCGAGGGTCACCAGCTCGAACCCACCGGTGTGCGCAGCGTAGTACGTCTGCACGCGTGGGGTGGCGCTGCCGAGCACCACTGGAATGTCTTGGAGTCGACCCCGCTCGAGGGCGACATCGACGGCGTGGTAGCGGGGGATCCTGTCCTGCTTGTATGCCCCTGAGTCCTCCTCGTCGACGACGATGATGCCCGGCCGCGGCAGCGGCGCGAAGACCGCGCTGCGTGAGCCAACCACGACGTCGAGCTCGCCAGCGCGAATGCGCCGCCACTCGCGGGCACGTTCGGACTCGGTCAGGCCCGAGTGGAGCACCGCAACCCGCCCCGGGAAGCGAGCCGCAAAGCGTCGGATCGTCTGAGGCGTCAGGGCGATCTCGGGGACCATGACGATCGCCTGGCGGCCCGCCTCCAGCGCGGCGGCGATGGCTGCCAGGTACACCTCGGTCTTGCCGGCCCCGGTGACGCCGTGGAGCAGGACGCGGCGGTGGACGCCGGCGGCGACCGCCTCGAGCAGGGGTGCCGCGGCGGCGCGCTGGGGGTCGGTCAGCGCCGGCGGTGTCTCCGCGAGGTCAGCGCCGCCAGCCCTCGCCGCCTCCACCGCAGCCGAGGTGGTGCGCGGCCCCCGCTTGCGGCCACCCGGCCGGGCGCTGCGAACCCCCTTGGGGATCATCGCCCTGATCACCTCGCCGAGCGGGGCGCAGTACCGCGTGGCGATCCAGCGCGCCAGCGCCAGGGAGGCGGCCTCGAGGATCGGTGCCTCATCGAGCACCGCAGTGAGAGATCTCACCTCGCCGCCGGCCAGCTGCCGATCTGCGGCCACGATGTAGCCGATCACCTGGCGGCGGCCGAACGGCACCTCGACGCGGGCCCCGGGCACGGCCGTCACCACCAGGTCGTCCGGCACCGCGTAGGTGAAGTGGTCGACAGGCAGGATCGCACCCGTGTCGGGGACGACAGCCACGTAGGTGACGGTGCCGTCGACGACGTGGCGCGCTGCGGATGGTTCAGTGAGCTGCACCGACACCGTCCGAGTCTGGCAGGCGCGCGCCCGGCACTGGGCGCGGCTACCGGGGGGGCGAGACCCGGACAGCAGGAAGACGGGCGGTGACGAGGTCGAGGAGCCCGGCGGCGACAAGCGCCTTGGACCGCCGGCTGATGTGCATCACCAGGCCGGTCGAGTCGAAGACGCTGACCTCATTGTCCTCGCTTCCCATGCCGATCTCCGCCCGTGAGACGTCGTTGAGGACGATGAGGTCGAGATGCTTCTCCCTCAACTTTCGGCGCGCGTTGGCGCCGGCGTCGTCGGTCTCGGCGGCGAACCCGACCACCACCACCCCATCGCGGATCGGGTCGCCGGCGAGGCCGCGGAGGATGTCGACGGTGGGCACGAGATCGAGTCTCAGCGCGTGGCCCTTCTTCAGCTTGCGCGGTGCGATCGCTGCGGCGCGGTAGTCGGCGACGGCCGCCACCATCATCAGGACGGCGGCCCCCGGCAATGCGCTCCTCACCGCGCTGTCCATCTCCTCGGCGGTGTCGACCCTGATCACCTCGATGCGCGGGTCGGGGGGTGCAGCGACGGTGGTGATCAGGGTGACGCTGGCGCCGCGAAGGATCGCCGCTACCGCGATCGCGTTGGCCATCCGGCCGCTGCTGCGGTTGCCCAGATACCGGACAGGGTCGATGGGCTCACGAGTCCCGCCCGCTGTCACGATCAGGCGGCGGTCGGCGAGCGGCGCGTCTTGTGCGTCCACGGCGGCCGTACTCTGCCACGCCGGTGCCGTCAGCCTGTGCTCTCCCTGACCAGCGCCAGCACAGCCTCGACCACCGCCGCCACCTCCACCATTCGGCCATCGCCCTCGGCGCCGCTGGCCAGCCGGCCGCTGACCGGCCCGAGGAGGTGCGCCCCCCTCGAGCGCAATGCCTCCACGTTGGCCCGGGTGGCAGGGTGCTCCCACATCGCCGTCTCCATCGCCGGTGCCACCAGAAGCGGCGCCCGGGTGGCCAGCAGTGAGGTGGTCACCGCGTCATCGGCGAATCCGTGAGCCAGCCTGGCGATCAGGCTGGCTGACGCGGCAACCGCCACATGCACGCCGGCCCACGACCCCAGGTCGATGTGACCCATGCCATGAGCCTCGGTTCCGTTCGCCCACATGTCGTCGAGCACGGGATGGCCGCTGAGGCTCCGCAGGGTGGCGGCGGTGATGAACCGTTTCGCGCCCGCGGTCATGGCCACGCGCACCTCGCAGCCGTTCTTGCGCAGCGCGGTGATCAGCTCGCACGCCTTGAATGCCGCCACGCTGCCGGAGACGTGCACGGCGACGTGCTTCGAGCCGTCAACGGTGACCGGGATCAGACGCCCTCCGACCGCCGGTGGCGCACGATGTCGAGGATCTCACGGGCGGCCCGCCGGACATCGTCGTTCACCACCCGGTGATCGTACGCCGCACCCTCGGCGATCTCCGCGACCGCGTTACGCACGCGTAGGTCCAGAGAGGCTGCGTCCTCGGTGTCGCGAGCCAGCAGGCGGCGGCGCAACTCGTCCTCGGACGGGGGCATCAGGAAGATGAAGACGGCGCCGGCCACCCGCGGGCGAATCCAGGCAGCGCCCTGAACATCGATCTTGAGCACGATGTCCTCACCGCGCGCCAACGCCTCGACGACCCTCGCCTCGGCGGTGCCGTAGAGGTGGCCGTGAACCTCGGCCCACTCCAGGAATTCTCCTCGCTCGGCCATCGTCCGGAAGCGCGATTCGTCGATGAAGGAGTACGAGACCCCGTCCACCTCACCGTCCCGCGGCGCCCGGGTGGTGTACGAGACGCTGTACCGCATCCCCGGCTCCAGCGTGCGCAACTCGTGCAGAACCGTGTCCTTGCCAACGCCGCTCGGCCCCGAGAGCACGATCAGCCGTCCTGGCTGGGTGGTGACCCGCGGGGCGCGCGCCATCAGGACACCTCGGCCGCAACCAGCATCGCCGTGCTGAGGTCGGCAGGAAGGGGCGACTCGAACTCGCAGAGACGCCCGTCGTCGGGGTGGAGGAAGCTCAGCCTCTGAGCGTGGAGGGCCGGGCGCGGGGCGACGACGTCGCCGCGGCGGCCGTACACGGGATCGCCCGCGATCGGATGACCGATCGAGGCCAGGTGGACCCGGATCTGGTGGGTGCGGCCGCTGAGCAGCCGCACCTCCAGGCGGGTGAACCGTCGCAGCCGTTCGACGACAGCGAAGTCGGTGATCGCCGGCCGGCCGGCGTCGACCACGGCCATGCGCTGCCGGTGCCCCGGATCTCGACCGACCGGGGCGTCGACGCGTCCTGTCGACTCCCTGAAGGTGCCGTGCACCAGCGCCCAGTACACCCTGCCCAGGGTGCGTCGCTGCAGCTGCTGCGACAGGGAATGATGTGCGGCCTCTGTCTTGGCGACGACCAGCAGCCCGCTGGTGTCGCGATCCAGGCGGTGAACGATTCCCGGCCGCTGCTCACCCCCCAGCTGCGACCAGGTGACGCCGCGCTGGCGCAGGCCGTCGGCCAGGGTCCCGACCGGATGGCCGGGCGCAGGGTGGACCACCATCCCGGCGGGCTTGTCGACCACCGCCAGATCGCCATCCTCGTACACGATGGTCAGAGGTACTGGCGGGCCGTCAGGGAGCTGTTGGGCCACCGCGGCAGGCGGCACCACCACCACCACCTCGTCGGCACCGCCCACCCGCTGACCGGACTTGGCCGGGCGGTTGTTGACCCGTACATGGCCGCCGGCGATCAGTGCCTGGGCGGCGCTCCGGCTCACTCCCGCCTGCTCGACCACGCGCATGTCCAGCCTGATGGATCTCTCGCCATGCTCGACCGCACCGGTCACGCGCTGCCGTCGCCCTGGCCTCTCACCCCCGGCGCGCTCCGCAGCGTGAGCGCGCCGACGATGATGCCGACCACTATCGCCATGTCGGCGACGTTGAACACCGGCCAGCGCTGAAGGTCGATGAAGTCGACAACGTAACCTTGCGCGACCCTGTCGACGGCGTTGGCGACCGCTCCGCCGAGCACCATGCCCAGGAGCGCCTGAGGGAAGACTCCGGGACCGAAGCGCCGCCCCGCCACCAGGATGTAGAGGGCGACGACGGCAGCCACGGCCAGGAAGATGAAGTGCATCTGAGGGAACAGGCCGAACGCAGCGCCGCGGTTGTGGATGTGATGAATGGTCACCGGGCCGCTGGCCGGCACCTGGTCGCCGAGCGCTATGTGATCGGTCACCAACCACTTGGTGAGGTGGTCGAGCCCGAAGATCACCAGCGCGGTGGTCAGCAGCACTGTCAGCTGACGTCCCCGGCCGGGGACGGCCATCGTGTCAACCAAGGGGACGGCCGGGGACTGGGCACCGGATCTGGCGGGTTCGTGCATTGCGCCTCAGGATAGCTGCGAGTGGTCTCAAGGCCCCGCTGCGGAGAGATCGCCGAAGAGCACGGTGCCCAGCCGGATGGTCGTGGCGCCCTCCTCGACGGCGATCTCGAAGTCGCCGCTCATGCCCATGCTGAGCTCCGGCAGGGAGAGGCCGTGGCTCTGGCGCAAGCGGTCGCGAAGGTCGCGGAGGCGAGCGAAGCAGGCCCGGACCGCGGCGGATGGCCCAGGGGGCGCCACGGTCATCAGACCGACGGGTGACAGGTGCGGCAGCCCGCGCAGTCCGCTGAGCAGGTCGGCGGCGGCGGCGGCGTTCACCCCGCTGCGGCTGGCGATTCCCGTCAGCTCCACCTCGA
The DNA here is from genome assembly GCA_016464795.1 of Candidatus Amunia macphersoniae. Lineage (GTDB taxonomy): Bacteria > Chloroflexota > Dormibacteria > Aeolococcales > Aeolococcaceae > Aeolococcus > Aeolococcus macphersoniae. Next base: position 9,198 of record JAEKNN010000012.1, read on the forward strand.
TCAGCACCGGCAACGGCTCAGCGCCGCCGACACGATGGCGCTCCAGACGATGACGCTCGAGTGCGGAAGCCAGTGCCGCGCTGTCCAACGAGTGGATGACGTCGAAGAGGCTTGCCGCCGATCGTGCCTTGTTGCGTTGCAGGTGGCCGAGCATGTGCCAGCGCGCATCGCCTCCGGCAAGCCCCGCCTGCTTGGCCTGCGCCTCCTGCACCCGGCTCTCGCCGATGTCGTGCAGCCCCAGGGACAGGGCGGCCTCCACAGCGGCCCGAGGGTGTCCCTTGGTGACCGCGACAAGGTGCACGCCGGCCGGGTCGCGCCCCGCCCGCGCCGCCGCATCCCTGATCCGCTCGCGCACCGACTGAAGGCGTTCGCGGATCACACCGGGGTCGTTCACCAGGATCTCGGCCGCGACAGTGGGTTGAGACGGTCGCAGCTCACTTGCCGATGTCGAGGGCGGGCTCACTGCGCTCGTCAGCGCGCTTGCGGCGTCGCCGCGGGGCGTCGGGCGGCCGGGTTCCGGGCGGGTTGGCGAGCACCTCCTCGATCGTCGCCCGCATCTGGGCCACGTCCTGGAACGAGCGGTACACCGACGCGAATCGAACGTAGGCGATCTCGTCGAGCGCTCGGAGCCTCTGCATCACGATCTCGCCGATCTCGCGGCTGCGCACCTCGGTGACATTGCGCGACCGCAGCGCATTCTCGATGTCGTCGATCAACACCTCCAGCTGCGCGGAGGCGATGTCCCGTTTGGTGGAGGCGTTGACCAGGCCGCCCATGAGCTTGCGGCGGTTGAACTCCTCGCGGCGCCCATCCTTCTTGACAACCCACAGCGGTACCGCCTCCACCCGCTCATAGGTGGTGAATCGCTTGTGGCAGCTCAGGCATTCGCGTCGCCGGCGGATCGCCTCGCCGGTCTCGGAATCGCGTGAGTCGACAACCTTGGATTCAGGCTGCGAGCAGTATGGGCACTTCATGTCACAAACAGGCGGCCCCCCGCACGGCGGGGGGCTCCTGGCGTGGGGGTGTGTCCCTAGCGGCGATCGCGCAGGAACGCCGGGATGTCGAGGTCATCGGCGTTGGGTGGCAACGACGACCGGCCGCCGATGGTGAACGCCGGAGAGGGCGCCATCGTCGAACGGGCCGCCGGCTCGTAGGCCAGGGTGCCGAGCACGTCGATGTGACCGGTGAAGCCGGTGGCGATGACGGTGATCTTCACCTCGCCCTTCATTTGCTCGTCGATGACCGTGCCGAAGATGATCTGCGCGTCCGGGTCGGCCGATTCGCTGACCAGCTGGGCGGCCTCGTTGACCTCATACAGGGTCAGATCCGGGCCGCCGGTGACGTTGAGGAGGATCCCCTTGGCGCCTGCGATGGTGGTCTCCAGCAGCGGGCTGGCCACCGCGTCACGCGCTGCATCAGCGGCACGCGTGTCGCCGTTGCCGAAACCGATGCCCATCAGCGCTGCTCCCTGGCCGGACATGATCGCCTTCACATCGGCGAAGTCCAGGTTGATCAAGCCCGGGAAGACGATCAGGTCGCTGATGCCCTGCACACCCTGGCGCAGGACGTCATCGGCGAGCTTGAAGGCCTCGGTGATCGGCGTCTTCTTGTCGACCACCTGCATCAGGCGCTCGTTGGGGATGGTGATCAGCGTGTCGACCCGGCCCTGGAGGTTGGCGATGCCGTCGTCCGCAGCCCGTTGGCGCTTGAGGCCCTCGAACTTGAAGGGCTTGGTGACCACACCGATGGTCAGTGCGCCCTGCTCGCGGGCCATCTCGGCGACCGCGGGGGCTGCCCCGGTTCCGGTACCGCCGCCCATGCCCGCGGTGACGAACACCATGTCGCAGTCCTCGAGCAGCTTGCTCAACTCCTCTCGCGACTCCTCAGCGGCCTCAGCCCCACGCTGCGGGTCACCGCCGGCTCCCAGACCCCGGGTCAGCTTGGAACCGATGCGCATCTTCTTGTGGGCGTTGCTCAACTGCAGCGCCTGGTGGTCGGTGTTCACGGCGATGAACTCGACCCCCTTGAGGCGGCTCTGGATCATCCTGTTGACGGCGTTGCTGCCGCCGCCGCCAACACCCACAACCTTGATGCGGGCATTGCCTTCCAGCGTCCGGTCGAGATCGTTCATGGGCATCTCCTCACGCTGCCTGTTCCTCGGACGCAGCGAAAACTCCCCCGCACGCGTCGTTTCATCATCGTTGCCACCATCGACTCGCGTCGCCGGCGGCTGCTCGCCGTCGTCGAGCCCGTACAGCTTCATCCGTTCAGAAAAGTTCACGTATCCACCGTCCAAATCGATCGCCAACGTGGTCTGCGCTCCCGCTCTGGGCCCTCCCCGTCAGCTGCACCCCGCGACCGAGACGGCCACGGGCGCCCCAGCGCAGCAGGCCGACGACTGTGGCGTGGTTGGGGCCGCTGATCTCATCGTTCATCCCGGTCACCCCGTGCGGAGCCGCCACCCGCGCGGGCAGGTCGGTCACCTGCTGGATGACCTCTGCGAAGCCGCGCAGCAGGGCGCCCCCGCCGGTGAGCACGATGCCTCCCGGGAAGCTGCTCGGAGGGCCCGCCTTCTCCACCTGAGCGGCGATCAGCTGGGCCATCTCGCGCGCCCGCGGCCCGATGATCTCGGCGAGAAATCTCTGTGGCACATTGACCGGCTCGTCGTAGCCCATCGGCAGCAACTTCACCTCCGCGTCCGCCGGAAGGGTGAGCTGCAGGCAGTGACCGTAGGCGCGCTTGGTGGCTTCGGCGGTCTCGAGATCGCATCGCAACCCCACCGCCATGTCCCCGCTGACATGGTTGCCGCCGACTGGGATGACCGCTGTGTGGATGATGCTGCCTTTGGCAAAAACAGCCACATCAGTTGTGCCACCGCCAATATCGGCAACCACAACACCGCGGTCGAGCTCATCCTCACCAACCACCGCCTCGGCCGAGGCGAGCACCTGGAGCACCAGATCGTCGACGTCAAGGCCCGCCTTGTGGACCACCTTGATCATGTTCTGGATGGCGGTGTTGGTGCCGGTGATGATGTGCGCGTCGACCTCGAGCCGGGTCCCCGCCATCCCGAGGGCATCGCGCACCCCCTCCTGTCCATCGATGGTGAACTGCTGGGGGAGGACGTGGACGATCTTCCGATCCGAGGGCACGCTGACGGCGCGAGCAGCCTCGACGGCCCGGCTCACATCGGCGTCACGCACCTCGCGATGCCCGGCGGACACGGCGACCACGCCGCGGGAGTTCTGGGAGGTGATGCTGGTTCCGGCCAGTCCCACCACCGCGGAGTCGACGGGCACCCCGCTCATCTGTTCAGCCAGGTCCACAGCTTCGGCCACGGCCTCGGCTGCACGATCGATCTCGATGATCGACCCCTTGCGGACCCCTCGAGAGGCGGCCTCGCCCACCCCGATGACGCGCAGTCCGGTGCTGTCCAGCTCAGCGATGGCGCAGCAGACCTTCGTCGTTCCGAGATCGAGTGCAAAGACGCGGCGAGAACGGGTCAACTTGGCCTCAGAGTATAACCGGGCCCCTGCCCTTAAGAAAGGGGTCTGCGAGGGCAAAACCGCAAGATGCTGAGTCTGCAGCTGGAGTATGCCACAAGATGTGGCCTGTCAGAGCCTAAGCTGTCAAGCCTGCCGAACACCTCAGTCGGTCCGCACTGCCCTGCGCTGGACAGGGGTGGCCAGGGGTGGGATCATGACCGGCGCCGCGGCCCAGACGGGGGCTGCGAGGCGGGAGCTCGCTCAACAGGTGCAGTTTGACGGCGAGCCCCCTGACCCCTGGGCGCCCGGAAATGGCCGGGCGTTCAGGCGGCCGGAGTCAACACCAGCTTGCCGCGGCGGTCGCCGGCGATCAGTGCTCGCATCGCATCAGCCGCCTTGCCAAGCGGGCGCACCGAGTCCACCCACGGCTGCAGCCGGCCGGCAGCGCAGAGCTCCACGAGCCGAGCCAGCTCGTCGCGCGTGCCCATGCTGCTGCCGGCGATGGTGAGCTGCCGCCAGAAGATTCGGTTCAGCTGCGCTGGAGGGTTGGGCCCGGTGGTGGCGCCCGAGACGACCACTGTCCCACCGGCACGAAGCACTCGCAGCGAGAAGTCCCAGGTGGCCTCCCCCACCGTGTCGAGCACCACGTCGACACCTCCGCCGGTGGCCGCGATCACCTGCTTGACCGCGTCCCGGTCGGTCGCGAACGCGGCGGTGGCGCCGAGCTCGACGGCGGCCGCACGCTTGGCCTCGTCCCGCGACGTGGCGTACACGGTGAGCCCCGCCGCCCTGCCGATCAGGATCGCGGCGCTGGCGACACCCCCGGTGGCGCCGTGAACAAGCACGCGCATCCCCGCGCGCAGCCCGCCGCGGACGACGAGCATCCTGTAGGCGGTGAGGTATGCGGTGGGCAGGCACGCCGCAGTGATCATGTCGAGGCCGTCGGGCAACGGGATCAGGTTGCGCGAGGGGACGACGAGCAGCTCGGCCAGCGTGCCCGGGTAGGGTGGCTCGCTGAGCAGGCCAACCCGTGGACAGTGGAGCTCGTCACCGCACCGGCAGGCTGTGCAGTGCCCACAGCTCAGAACGCTGTGAACGACCACCCGAGCACCGATGGCAGGGCAGCCCTCGGCCACGTCCCCATCGCCGTACGCGAGCACCGTGCCGGCAGCGTCGCACCCGAGCACCTGGGGCTCGGACAGCGGCCGCGAGCCGACTCCCCGCAGCGTCCAGAGGTCGTGATGGTTCAGTGAGGCGGCGTCGACGGCGAGGAGCACCTCGCCGGCGCGCGGGGTCGGATCTGCAATCTCGCTCACCTCGAGGTTGGCGAGTGGGTCGTCGCCGCCGTAGCGGACCGCACGGACTGCAAGCACGAGGGCAACGGTAGCAGCGGGGTGGCGACACGACGACGGCCTGCGTCACCATCATCACCATGCGCATCGACAGCCTGTTCACCGGCCAGGAGCCACTCTTCTCGTTCGAGTTCTTTCCACCCAAGGACGACGAGGGTGCCGAGAAGCTCTTCGCGACCATCGCTGCGCTGCGTGACCTCGATCCCGCTTTCGTCTCGGTGACCCACGGTGCGGGAGGCAGCAGTCGCGACGACCGCACGCTGCGACTGGTGCAGCGCCTGCGCGCCGAGACCAGCCTGCTGCCCATGGCCCACCTGACCTGCCGTGACTCGACAGTCGCCGACCTCCTCGAGGAGATCCGGCTGTACCGAGAGGTGGGCATCGACAACGTCCTGGCGATTCGCGGCGACCCGCCCAACGGCGAGGGAACGTTCATCCCCCACCAGGGCGGGCTCCGTTACGGAAGTGAGCTGGTGCAGCTTCTCAGCGACAACGCCGACATCTGCGTGGGCGCGGCCTGTTCGCCGGAGAAGCACGTCGAGTCCGCCGGCATCGAGGACGATGTCCTCGCTGCTGTCAACAAGGTCCGGGCCGGCGCACGCTTCCTGATCACCCAGCTGATCTTCGACAACGCGGTGTACCTGAGGTTCATGGAACGCGCGCGGGTGGCGGGGATCGACGTGCCCATCGTCCCCGGGATCATGCCGATCACCAACGTGGACCAGCTCTATCGCTTCACCGCGAAGATCGGCGCCACCATCCCGGCGGCGCTCCGCGCTGCGCTGGAGTCCCGCGCCGATGATCCGGCCGCGGTGCGCGAGCTGGGGGTGGCCTGGGCGACGCTGCAATGCTCGGAGCTGCTGAGGGCGGGTGCCCCGGGGGTGCACTTCATCACCCTGAACCGGTCGCCGGCGACGCGGGCGATTCTCAGCGCCCTACGCATCGCCCGCCCCTGGGCGATTGCCTGACCCTCAGTGCCGCGGCGTCGGCGACGGCGACGCCAGGGTGAACACAAGCGGCGTCGGTGTGGGTCGTGGGGTGGGTGCCGGCGTGGGAGTGGGCGCCGCCGCGGGCCCGGCCGCAGCGGTCGGGGCGGCGCGGCTGGCTGGAGCAGGGACGCGTGGCGGCGCCGGTGAACTGGGCAGGATGCTGCCGGAGATATCGCTGGTCAGCGCCGGCGGCTCCCCTGGCTTGCCGCCAGCCGCCGGCGCGCCCGGGTTCTCGAGGTCGACGTAGCCGAAGGCTGGGCTGGCGAAGTCCAGCCGACCCCTGAGGGCGGCAAGGACCGCGAGCTGGCCGGGGATCGCGGCCGCCGCCTGGCTGCTGTCGAGCGCACCGAAGACAGCCTGCCACCCGCTGTGGCACCAGGCGGAGAAGATGTTGCTGTTGTTGATCACAAAGGCGTCCAGGGTGCAACCGAAAGTGGCGCTCCATCGCTGCGCTGCCCCCCCCAGCAGTTCGGCGAAGCCGCTGGGAAGCGGCTGCTGTGGACCCGCCCGGTAGTCGAGCAGCAGCGGTGTCCCCCTGCGCGCGCTCTCTGTCGCTTGGGTGAAGGGCAGAACCGCCTCGTTAGCGGCGATGTAGGTGGCGTCAGAGCCATGGCGGAGGAGCACAGCCGGCTGCCATTCGGTGACGGCGATGTTCACCGTCGAGGGCAGCTGGGTGGTGACGGTGGCGCTGCGCACCCATGGCAGGGCGGCGATGCGAGATCGAATCGCCTCGTCGTCGAGGGTGAAGAGGCTGGACTCCGGGATGCGCGCGGCTCCGAGGACCGCGCTGCGGCTCAGCAGGCGCTCGCCCCTGACGTCGACGGCGTGGACCTTGAACGCCGGGGCCACCAGCAGGGCGCACAGCAGCGCCACCTGCGCGAGCAGCAGTCCCGCGCCCACGATGCGACGCAGCATCGGGCCCCGTTTGGGCTCAGCCGGCGCCGACCGGGGACGGCCGGCGTGTTTGCGGTGGCGGGGGGACGCCTGCAGCGCGACCCCGGCAGGAATGTGAAAACGGCGGCCCATGCGCGGGCCATCGACCAGACCGGCGGCGATGGCACGAAGGTGCGCGCGACGTGCGACGACGTCGCCGGGTGGCGGGGGCGCGCCCCGGGGGGGCTCGTGGAGGTGCTGGGGCATCGATGAGGGTGACGTGAGCGAGGACGTTCGGCCCTGTGCGCCGGTTGCGCCATTATGCGGCGGAATGGCGCTTGGGAACGGCTTTGGCCCGCCCCGGCGGTGTCCGATCAGGCGGCGCCCAGGTACGTGTCGGGAAGGTCGTTGGCGAACAGCACGGCGTCGCCCGGCCGAGCGATGCGGCCGATCAACGCCGTCGCCTCCGAGAGCGATCTGACCACGTGAACATGGTCGTCGGCCATCCCGCCTGAGCGCAGCCCGTCGCGGAGCGCGCGGGCCGGCCGCGCGTCCATGACGATGACGTGGTCGCAGACGCGCGCCGCGTGCTCACCGTAGCGCCGGTTCTCCACGTCCTCGACAGCGCCCAGCTCCACCAATCCGGGCGTGACCAGGATGCGGTGCGTGGCCTCGAGCTCGGCCAGGACCTCGAGACCGTTGTGCACCCCAACCGGGTTGGCGTTGTACGAGTCGTCGATGACGGTGATGGCGTTCCCGGTGGCGATCGGCTGGAGACGGTGATCGACGGGCTGCAGCGAGGCCACGGCGTCCAGCGCCGGCTGCAGCGGAAGGCCGAGCCGTTGGACGGTGGCCAGCGCGGCGGTGAGGTTGAGCACCTGGTGGCGACCGAGCAGCGGCAGGACCACCTCGGCATGAGCCTCCACCGCAGCCCAGCTCCAGGTGAACCGGGACCCGCTGCCAGTGACCACGACGTCGCCGGCCACCACGTCCAGGCCGGGGCCATCCTCGTCGGAGCCGTAAGTGACCACCTCTCTGCCCTGCTCCCGCGCACGCGCTGCCAGCGCGGCGGTGGCCGCGTCACCGCCGTACACAACCGCGAAACCCCGGGCGGGCAGGGCGTCGACCGTCTCGTACAGCGCCGCCGCGATCCTGTCGAGGGTGCCGAAACGTTCCAGGTGCTGCGGGCCCACTGATGTGATCAGCGCGTGAGTGGGCCGAACCAGCGCGCAGATGGAGGCGATCTCGCCGGGAGCGTAGGCGTCCATCTCGACCACGAATGTGCGATGGGTCTCCTCGAGGACATCGTTGACGGTGCGCGACACCCCCATCAGGGTGTTGAAGCTCTTCGGGGTGGCCAGGGTCGGTCCGTACCTGTCGAGGAGGTGGGCGAGGATGTGTTTGGTGGACGTCTTCCCGTAGCTCCCCGCCACCGCGATCACCAGCGGGTCGAAGCGCTCGATTCGGCGCCGGGCGGCGCGCAGGAAGCCGCGCCGGATCCGGGCCTCGACGGGTGCGTTGATCCCGTTCGCCGTCACCAGCAACAGCAGGCTCAGCGAGGTCACCGCGGCACCGGACAGGGTGACCACAGCAGCCGCCAACCACATCGGGGCGAGCTGGAGCACTGCGCAGATGGCCGCCCCCACCACCACCGCCAGAACTGCTGCACCGGCGAGCAGGCGGCGAAGCCTCGGGGTGTACACCAGCTCCTTCTTGGGCGGCAACCATGTCCACGTGCGTTGCGCGACAGCGGTCCCGGCCAGCCACGCGGCGGCAACGATGGCGCGCAGTGAGCCGGTGACGGCGAGGGCGGCGCAGACAACTGTGACCACGGCGGGCACGGCAGCGGCCAGCAACGCGCTGCGATGCAGCCACCATGCGCGGATGCGGCCCCAGGCGAAGAGTCGGCTGCCTTCGTACTCCTCGATCTGGTACATGCGCGCCGCCACCAACAGCACGCGAACCACCAGGAGCAACCAGCCGGCGCCGCCAAGCGCCACCAGCCCCGATTGCAGCGCTGCCATCACCCCTCACTGCCCCGCAGGAAGACGCGGACGATGTGGCTGAACCTGTCGGGCTGCTCCGCGTAGGCGAAGTGGCCGCTGCCCTCGAACAGCACCAACCCCGAGTCAGGGATCAGCCGCTCCATGGTGCGCGCATCGGCGACCGGTGTCTCCTGGTCGCGATCCCCCCAGATCAGCAGCGTGGGCACGCGCAGGCGGGACAGGTGCGGACGAAGGTCGGCGTTCACCAGGCGGACCATGCTGCCGCGCAGGCTGCCGGCCGCGGCTCGATAGTCAGCGCTCCCGCGCCGCCCAGCACGCCGAGCTGCAGCGGCGCGCAAGCCGGACGGCAACCACCGCGCTCGTGCTGCCGCCTGCAGCATCTTGAAGGTGCGAACCCGCCAGTGATGGGTGAGCCCATGGTGTGGGCGAATGCCGGCGCTGTCGGTGAGCACCAACCGGTCGACGCGCTCGGGTCGTGCGGCGGCCAGCGCGATGGCGATGCGGCCACCGTTGGAGTGGCCGACGAGGTGCGTCCGATCGACACCGAGCCGGTCGAGCAACGTGATCACCCACCCGGCGTACTCATCGATCCCCCAGGCCGCCGGCGGCGCGCCCGTTGCACCGAAGCCGGGAAGGTCGGGCACGATCACACGATGACCGGACAGCCGGTCGGCGATGGGTGCCATCAGCTCCTTGGTCGCACCCCAACCGTGTAGCAGGACCACCGGCGGCCCGCTTCCGATGTCGATGAGCGCCGCTGTTGGTTCCTCGGTCTGGGTCGCCACGGTCACGCCGTCGACTTGGCCCCGCCGCCACCCAGCATCCAGCGGTCGAACACGGCGATGCTGTCCGCGTTGCGCGCATGGCGTCGCAGGGCGATGTCGATCAGCTCGTCGAGCAGCGCTGTGAAGGAGGTGCCGGCGGGCTCGAAGAGATAGAAGGACAGTGAGCCGGGGATCGGGTTGATCTCGTTGACGACAAAGCTGCCAGCTCCGCTGTCGACGAGCAGGTCGACGCGGGCCACGCCGGAGGCCCCGACAGCGCTGAAGGAGTCCAGCGCGGCCTGGGTGAGTCGTTCGGCCAGCCCGGCTTCCAGCGGCGCTGGGATCAGCCGCTGGGCACTCTTCATTCCCGCTGACGTCGGCGCCGACTTGCCGCCCTTGGATCGGTACTTGTCGTCGTAGCTGAGCAGCCCTCGCTTGGTCGGCTGCTCGAGCAGAGAGGGGCGTGCCCCCGTCTGGTCACCGAGCACAGCGCAGTTGATCTCGATGATCCCCTCCTGGGCGGCCTCGACGATGCACCGTCGGTCGAAGGCCAGGGCGGTCTCGATCGCGGTGCTCAACTCGGCGCTGTCGGCGGCACGCGAAACGCCGATGCTCGAGCCCAGGCTCATCGGCTTGACGTACAGGGGGTACGGCGCCAGGGATTCCGCGAACCGAACAGCTGCGGATGGGTCGCTGCGCCAGCGCTCGCGGTCCACGCAGACGTCGTCGAGCACCGGCAACCCTGCGGCGCGCAGCACGGTCTTGGCGAGCCGCTTGTCCATCGCCACCGCTGACCCGGCCACGTCGCTGCCTGTGTAGGGCACTCCGGCCATCTCGAGCAGGCCCTGCAGGGTGCCGTCCTCGCCGAGGTTTCCGTGCAGCAGAGGCATGACCACATCGACATCCATCGCCTCGGCGCTGCCACGCCCGAACAACCCGCGCTTGGGGGAAGCCATCGGCAGGAGGCGAAACCCGGGGTTGGAGGCGTCGACAACGGGGGTGACCGCCGTGCAATCGGCGAGCAGCTCGTGGACGTCAGCGAAGCGACGCAGGTCGCGCAGCACGTCCCCGGTGTACCAGCATCCGTCCTTGGCGATGTACACGGCCACGGCGCGGTGGTGCGGGCCCAGGGCGGCCATCGCCTGGTGCGCTGTGATCACCGACACCTCGTGCTCCACGGAGCGGCTGCCGAAGATGCACGCGACAGTGCTCACCGGACTCTCCCTGCAGCCGCGGGCTCGGCCAGCTCCTCGCCCAGCAGCACGATCTCGCGTTCGAGAACCACGCCGAAACGGGATGCCACCTCATCGCGAACGATGTCGACGAGGGTCAGCACGTCAACCGCGCTGGCGTGGTCGATGTTGAGGATGAAGTTGGCGTGCTTGGGGGAGATCTGCGCGCCACCCTGTCGTCGTCCCTTCAGGCCGGCCTCCTCGATCAGCCGGCCCGCGAAGTCTCCGTCCGGATTCTTGAAGGTGCTCCCCAGGCTGCGTACCCCGTACGGCTGAGTCCGCTTGCGCTCCGCCTGCACAGCGTCGGTGCGAGCCCGCACCGCTGCAGGGTCCTGGTGCGAGACGGCGAAGGCGCCGCGCATCACGACGTGCCCTGCCAGGTCGTGCTTGAAGGCGGAGTCCCGATATGCGAAGGCGCACTGCGAGCTCTCGATCCACCGAGTGGTGCCGTCAGGCGCGATCACCTCACAGGCTGTCAGCGTGCCGGCGACATCGCCTCCGAAGGCACCGGCATTGCCCCATATCGAGGCACCGCAGCTGCCGGGCACACCGATGCCCCACTCCATGCCGGCGACGCCCTGATGGGCCAGGTCGAGCGCCGCTCGCGGCATCATCGTTCCGGCGGCGAGCGTCGCCTGGCCGTCCGCGACCTGGGTCTCCTTGCTCGCCGAGCGGACGGCGAGGCCGCGGATCCCACCATCGAGGATCAGAGCGTTGCTGCCCGCGCCGAGAATGGTGAGCGCCGTCCCCGTCGCGGTGCATCGTGCCACCAGCTCGGGCAGCACGGCCAGGTCGTCGACTCGCAAGAAGGCGTCAGCAGGGCCGCCGACACCGTACTGGCTGTGCCGCGCCAGCGGTTCATGGTGGCGAACACCGGGCCAGCCCGCCAGCCATTCAGAGGACACGCGATGGCTCCAGGGCGCTGACCAGGCGCGTGGCAATCTTGTCGAATCCGCCCAGGGACAGAACCAGGATCACGTCACCACTGCGGGCCAGGCGTTCCACCAGCTCGATCGCCTCATCAGCGGACCCGACCACGTGAACCGGTGCGTGGTCCCCGGCTCGGGCTGCCACATCATGGCTGCTGACCAAGGCCGTCATGCCCCGCTCGCGGGCGGCCTCGATGGGCCCGAGGATCACCACGTCAGCGCCGGTGAAGCTGTGCGCGTAATCGTCGAGCAGGGTCAGGGTCCGCGAGTAGGTGTGCGGCGTATGGATGGCGATCAGTCGCCGTCCGGGATACCGTGACCTCGCCGCTGCGATGGTGACCTCCACCTCGGTGGGATGGTGTGCGTAGTCGTCGATGATGGTTGCGCCACCGACCTCGCCCACCACCTGGAAGCGGCGGCTGGGCCCGGCAAAGGTGGCACAGGCGTCGACACACGCTTGCCACGAGGCGCCCGCATCCTCGGCGAGGATCAGCGCTGCGGTGGCGTTGAGCGCGCTGTGCCGGCCGGGGAAGGTCAGAGCCACCGGCGAGCTGACGTCGTCGTGACTGACCGTGAAGTGCTGCAGACCATCGTGGTCATTGTCGGGCCGCACGCGCCAGTCGGCCGCGATGCTGGAGCCGTAGGTGACGACGCGGCAGGCAGCATCCGCGGCCAGGGCGGTGCACTCGGTGTCGTCAGCGCAGAGCGCCAGCAGACCGTCCGCCGGCATCGTCCGCGCCAGCTCCACGAAGGGTGCTCGATAGGCGTCCAGGGTTGGGTACACGTCGGGATGGTCGAGCTCCAGCCGGATGACGCAGGCTGCCTGGGGGTTGATGTGCAGGAACTTCGGCCGGGCGTCCCAGGGCGCCGTGGTGTACTCGTCGCCCTCTAACACGAAGGGCCCAGTTCCCAGCCGGGCGCTGCCACCGAGGTCCAGCGACGTCGAGCCGAGGCGATAGCCGGGATCCAACCCAGCGGTCGACAGCATGTGGGCCAGCAGCGACGACGTCGTGGTCTTGCCGTGGGTACCGCACACGGCGATGCGGCGCCGATCCGCGGTGAGGCGGAGGTAGAACTCGATCTCGCTGCAGAGCGGCAACCCACGATCGCGGGCTGCGATCCACTCCGGATTGGTGACCCGGGTCTGGTTGCCGACGACCACCAGCTCGGGGACGCCCCAGCGATCTAGGTTGGCGGCATCGCTGCCGTCGACCCAGTCGACGCCGGCAGCGCTGAGGATGTCGGTCGTCGGCGGGTAGGCCTGGTCATCGGATCCCGACACCCGCCAGCCCTGTTCCCGCGCCACCAGCGCGGCACCGCTCACGGCATAGCCGCAGATCCCCAGGAAGTGCACATGGCCGGTCACGCCGGAATTCTCGCCGGAGCACCCGCCAACGCGCCCAGCAGATCCACCACGCGCGCGGCAGCGTCACGACGGCCGAGGGTCGAGCTCGCCGCCGCCATCCGTCGCCAGGTGGTCGGGTCGTCGATCAGCGCCATCAGCTCGTCGGCCACCCGCTGAGGCGAGCATTCCGCATCGGGGATGACGCGGGCGGCACCCGCGTCGGCGTACGGCCGTGCGTTGAAGCGCTGGTGGTCGCCCGCATGCGGGTATGGCACCAGGATCATCGGGCGTCCCATGGCGGAGCACTCGGCGAGTGACGACCCGCCGGCGCGCATCAGAACCGCATCGGCGGCCGAGATGGCCGCACCGACGTCGTCGATGAAGGGAAACGCCCTCCACCGCGCGCGCAGCGCGTCGGGCAGGGCGGCGCGAGCCGTCTGCATCTCCGCATCGTCGAGGCTGCCCGTCTGGTGTGTGATGTGGAGCAGCGGATACCTCTGCAGCAGTGACCGCACGCATCCGGCGACGGCACGGTTGATGCGCCGCGCCCCCTGCGAGCCGCCCATCACCAGGACGTGGTCGCAGTGACCATCGAGCGGCCGGACGGGGACCGCCAGCACCTCGGTGCGAATTGGGTTGCCGGTGTGGACAACCCGCACCCCCGGGAGCAGCGCCGCCGTCTGCTCGAACGCAGACGCCACCAGCCGCGAACGTCGCGCCAGCAGGCGGGTCGCGCGTCCGGGAAGCGCGTTCTGTTCGAGCAGGACGACAGGGATCCGCAACCGGCGAGCAGCGAGGACAACCGGGACGCTCACGTAACCGGCGCCGCCCACCACAACATCCGCGCGGAAGCTCCGGATGATGCGTGCTGCCGCCGCGATCGCGGCTGGAAGCTGGGCGGCGAACCGCGCCACGCTGGTCGCACTGCGCATGTCGAGGCCGGACACGCGCAGCGTCTCCAAAGCGAAGCCTGCCGATGTCACCAGGCGCTCCGCGACCCCGCCGCGGCGTCCCACGATCAGCACCTCGCCGTCTGGGTCAGCTCGACGCAGCTCCTGGGCGACTGCCAGCACCGGCGTCAGGTGACCGCCCGTCCCGCCTCCGGCGATCAACGTGCGCACGAAGCGCCACCCCCTGTCTGCGTCCCTGCGCAGACACGTTGCAGAGGATCCCCACTCCGGCCAGCGTCACCGCCAGCGAGGTGCCCCCGTAGCTGATGAACGGCAGCGGGATCCCGGTGGTGGGAATGACGCCGGTGACAGCACCGATGTTGACGAACGCCTGAATGCCGATCCACGCGGTGATACCTCCGGCGAGCAGGGCCCCGTAGGCGTCGGGGGCGCGCAGGGACGCGCGGACTCCGCGCCACAGCAGCAGTGTGAACGCCAGGACGACCGAAACGGTTCCGAGCAGGCCCAGCTCCTCACCGATGATTGCGAAGATGAAGTCGGTGTGAGCTTCGGGGAGCCACTGGTACTTCTGCACTGAGTTGCCGAGCCCCACGCCCGCGAACCCGCCACTGCCGAGCGCGTAGAGGGCCTGGCAGGCTTGAAATCCTGTCTTCAACGGGTCGTCGCAGGGGTGCGTGAAGTTGGTGACCCGGCTCGACCGGTAGGAGACCAACATGATCGCCATGTAACCACCGGCCATCACCAGGCCGAGCAGTACCAGGAGATGGTGCTTGCGCACCCCGCCAAGTGCCAGCAGTGCCAGCGCGGTGCCCGCGATGATGATGCTGCTGCCGAGATCGCGCTCGAGCAGAACCAGCCCCAGGAGGATCCCCACCAACAGGCCGTAGTCACGCACCCCGCGCGCAGTGCGAATCGCCGGGGCGCGCTCGGCGAGCCATCGAGCGAAGAAGAGGACCGAGACCAGGATGGCGATCGCCGAGGGCTGGACCGACATCGGCCCGATGGTGAACCACCGGCGTGCACCGTTCGCCTCGGTGCCGAGGTGTGGCAGCAGCACCAGGATGAGCAGAGCCACCGTGCAGAGCCCCACTGCGGGGGTCAGTCGGTGGAAACGGTGATAGTCCGTCCGTGCCAGGATCACCAGCGCGCACACGCCGAGCCCCATGCCGAGCAACTGCCGCAGGAAGAAGTAGTTGGGGTTCTCGAACCAGAGGTAGCCGAGCGCCTCGCTGGCGCTGTACACCATCACCAAGCCGAGCGCGCACAGCGCGGCGATGTCGGTGAGCAGCCAGCCGTCGGCGCCACCGAGGCTGAGGGTGCGGCCGCCGGTGAGCACTTCCCGCAGGCGCAGGGCGGGCATCGCCAGTGGTCGGGCGCGGGTGGCCATCAGCGCTCCCCGTCCGTCGCCGGCAACGCGCGCACCGACGCCGCGAAAGCGGTCCCCCGCTCCTCGAAGTTCTTGAACTGGTCGAAGCTCGCATACCCTGGAGCGAGCAGAACGACGTCACCCGGCCGGGCGAGGTCGGCGGCGGCGTGCACCGCGGCAGCCTGGTCGGCAACCCGCACCAGAGAGTGGAAGCCGCGAGCTCCCAACTCTGCTTCGAGCTCGCCTGCCGTGTCGCCGTTGACGATGGCGGCACGGGCGTGGCCGACCACGGCTGCCGCCAGCTCGCCGGCAGGCACGCCCTTGCTGTAGCCCCCGCCGATCCACACGATCGGCCTGTCGAACGCCTCCAGGGCGCGGGTGGCGGCGTCGACGTTGGTGGCCTTGCTGTCGTTGACCCACACGACCCCGTCCCGATCGGCGACCACCTCCAATCGATGGGGCACCGCTGTGAAGTCACGCACCGCGGCCGCGATGTGGTCCGCGTCGACGCCCGCCGCATGACCCACCGCCGTCGCGGCAAGAACATTCAGGACGTTGTGCGCGCCGAACAGTGGGATGTCGGCCACAGGCATGACCATGCCTGCGCCACCGGAATCGACGATCACCACATCGGTACCGTCGACCGTGGCCCCGTCCACACCGCGCAGGTGAGCTCCGAAGTAACGGACCTGCGCCGCGGGCGGCGCCGCCGCGGCCATTGCGCGCGTCACCGGGTCGTCCCAGCCGAGCACCGCGAAGGAAGCCGCGTGTTCCACGACGCGCTGCTTGGTTGCTGTGTACGCCGCGAGCGTACCGTGCCGGTCGAGGTGATCGGGGCTGACGTTGAGCACCACTGCGATCTCGCAGCGCGGAGCCTCGACCGACTCCAGCTGAAACGACGACAGCTCCAGCACCACCCAGTCGTCGCTGCGGACGAGGTCGAGCCGATCGAGCATGGTCGCGCCGATGTTTCCGCCCAGGTGCACAGTTCGTCCGTCGCGGCCGATCACGGCGGCGCACAGGCTTGTGGTGGTGGTCTTTCCATTGGTACCGGTGATGCCGACGATGCGCCCGCGGCAGCGCTCGAAGACCAGGGCGATCTCGCTGCGAACAGGTATGGCGAGACTCCGGGCGAGAGCCAGCTCCGGGGCGACCCAGGGCACCCCGGGCGACGGGCAGACGACGGCAGCCCCTCGAACCACGTCCGGTTCGTATCCCCCCAGCTGGGTGCGCACGCGCGGGGGCAGGGTGGCCGCCAGGTCGCGCAGGCGTGCGTCATCGCCGCGGTCGACCACCAGCACCTCGAATCCTTCGCCGGCGAGGACCCGCGCGCACGCGGCGCCGCTGCGACCCAAGCCGATGATCACCGCGCGATCGTTCACGCCACGGCTCCGCGCGAACGTGCGTACAGAACCGTGAGAAGGGTGCCGAGCGCCGCGGCCAGGCTGAAACAGGCCACCAGCCGCTGCTCACGGATGCCGAGCTCCTCGAAATGGTGGTGCAGCGGGCTGGCCCGCAAGACTCTGCGGTGAAATCGCTTGATGGCGGTGACATTGACCAGAACGCTGAGAGTCTCGACCACGAACACGATGCCGGTCAGCGGCAACAACCAGAGCAGGTGCAGCTCGGCAGCGACGGCGACAAGTGCGCACCCGATCGCCAGCGAGCCGGTGTCACCCATGAAGATGCGCGCCGGGTACCAGTTGAACAGCAGGAAGGCTGCGAGCCCGCCCACCAGGGCGGCGCTGGCAACCACCGCCGGCAGCGCGTGCTGGTGCAACGCCACCGCGAGGAGACCGGCAAAGACGATGGCGCTGCAGCTGGCTGCAAGGCCGTCGACACCGTCGGTGAGATTGACGGCGTTGCTGACCGCGGCCACCGCGAGCATGCTCACCACGATGATGCCTCCGCCTCGCAGGTCGGGGGCGCCGAGCCCTGGAAAGAACTGGCGGGTGGCGCCGACGACGTCGAGGCCGATGCCGACGAGCAGACCGATGAAGGCCTGGAACACCAGCTTCTCCCGGGCCCCCAGCCCGAAAGCGCCACGCCCACTGATGTTGGCGCGGTCGTCGAGCAGCCCGAGCAGAGCACCCGCGCCCAGAGCGAAGACCAGGACGAACCCCGCCCGGCTACGGTCGAACCCCAGCCACGCTGCGACCACGATCGCACAGAAGAGTGCTCCACCCATGGTCGGCGTGCCCTGCTTGAGCAGGTGGGTCGCGGGGTTGTACGACTGGACCCGCTGACCAGCCCCATGCCGCGCCAGCTGCGTGATCAGCGCCGGATACAACACCACCCCAGCCGCCACCGCAAGCACCAGCACCAGTGCAGCGTGTCTCAGGGAAGGATCCTCCACTGGTCGATGGTCACCTGGGCGACCTGCTTCCACACCGGGGCCGCCAGGGTGGCGCCGAAGCGCTGGACGAAACCCTCATGGGGATAGTTGAGAACCACCAGCATGGTGAACTGTGGATTCTTGGCGGGCAGGAACCCGGCGAAGGACACCACCAGGTTGTCTCCGTAGCGTCCGTTCTGGGCGACGCTGGCGGTTCCCGTCTTGCCGGCCACCTGGCCCTTGAAGGCGGGGATGCGGGCCAACGAGCCCTCACCCCCCTTGTCCTCGACCACACCGGTCATCATCTGGGAGAGCGTGGCGGCCGCTTCCGCTGAGATCACACGTCGGGTGGTCGGCACCACCGGCGTCGACCGGCCAGTCGAGGGGTCGATCACCGCCTGCACCGCATGCGGTTGCACCCACACGCCGCCGTTGGCGACGGCGTTGATGGCAGCGAGAACCTCGACCGGGGTCACCTGCACGTGCTGTCCGAAGGCATCCTCGGCGAGGTCGAGCGGGCTCTGGGAGGGTTGCGCGGGCAGCGGCACGTTCTGCTCACCGGCGAGATCGACGCCGGTGGGAGCGCCGATACCGAAGGCCAGCTGGTTGCTGTAGAAGGCGTCGGGTCCCATCAACTGGCCGATCTTGATGGCGCCGTTGTTCAGCGACAGGTCGAGCACGTACTGCATGTTGATGGTGCCGTGGGCACGATTGTCCCAGTCGTGGATGGTGGCGCCGTTGATGGTGGTAGGGCCTTCGTTGAAGGTGTAGCCGGGAGTGATCGCATGGGCGTTGAGGCCGCCGGCGAAGGTCACCACCTTTTCCACGGATCCGGGCTCGTACACGTTGGCGACGGCCAGGTCACGGAGACTGGCGATTGGCGAGGCCCAGTAGCTGTTGGCATCGTAGGTCGGCGCCTGCGCCCACGCCTTGATGGTCCCCGACTTGGTGTCCATCATGATCAGCGTTCCTGAGGAGGCCTGGGCGGAGGCCACGCCCTGCGCGAGTGCCTGCTCGGCCCAGTACTGAACCTGCGAGTCCAACCCCAGCTGCAGATCGTTGCCGTTGCGAGCATCTGCCTGTGGATCGTTGCTCAGGGTGATCGAGTTACCCGCCACGTCGCGAACGGTGGATTGGCGGCCGTCGCTGCCGTGGAGCACCGATTCGTAGTACGACTCGAGACCGTACTGACCGTGACCGTCGTTGTTGACGTAACCGAGGAGGTTGGCGGCAAAGGACGAACCGCCCACCGGGGAGGGCTCGTACACGCGCTGCTCGGCGGGTACCACAACGATGCCCGGGAGCTGGAGGGCTGTCAGGCGATCGCTGACATCCTGCGAGACCCCCTTGGACAGGTACACGAAGCGAGTCGGCTTGGAGATCAGCGAGTCGATGCTTGTCGTGTCCATCGACAGCGCCGGAGCCAGGCGTCGGGCAACGTCCCCTCTGGTGGCGACCTGGATCAATCCCGGGTCCGCGTACACGTCGTAGATGGTGCGATTGCTGACCAGCACACGTCCTGTGCTGTCCAGGATGCGCCCGCGCGTCGCCGGGATGACCACGGACTTCTGGTGCAGGGCCGCTGCCGCCGTCGCCAGCGCGGAGTGCTGGCGCACCTGCACGTCGAGAAGGCGTGCGGTCAGGGTGATCGCCATCGCCAGGAACGCAAGGGCGAGCCACCTGCTGCGGTGCCTGAAATCCGGGGCGTCGGCGACGAACCATCCGCGCAGCCGGGGGGATGGGACAGGGTTGCGCCGCCGGCTCATGGGGACACCCCGCGAGGCTGATGCACGCCCAGGGCACCGCCGACGGTCGCCACGAACCGCTGGAGCGGATCACCCCCTGCGGGCGCGCTCGCCACCAGGGGCGCCGGCATGTTCACCACCGGCTTGAGAGGTACGTCGACATACGACCAGTGCCCCGCCGGCCGCATGCCTAGCGTCTGCGCCGCCGCCACGATGCGCTCAGCGCTCTCGAGGCGCGCGAGATCGCCCGCGAGCTGGGAGTTCTGGCCGCGCAGCTGCTGGTTCTGCTCTGCCAGGTTGCCCGCCTGGTAGGTGGCCTGTGTGGAGTGCGCGCTCTGGCTCACGTACGCCACTCCCACTCCCGCGAGCGCTGCGATGAGCGGCAGCAAGGGCAGCGGGGTGCGCGGACCGCCACGACGCAGGCGGGTGCGGCGGGCGGGCGGGTGGTCGTTGACGTGCCTGTCGAGGTCGTCGGCGGGAAGCTGAAGGTGTGGCTTTCTGGGCACAGCCCGGATCTCCGTATGGGTGAGACGTTGGGTGGGTGACGGACGGCGACGGCGTGGTCAGCGCGCGTCGTCGAGCCTCTCGGCGACACGGAGCCGGGCGGATCGAGCTCGCGGATTGGTCGCGAGCTCGGCGGCGTCGGGCTTGATCGCCTTGCGGCTGAGGAGGAGAAGAGAGGCCCGGTGAGCGCAGGTGCAGTGGGTCTGTTGGGGCGGACATAGACAGTTCTGTGCTGCGACGTGGAGTGCGTTCTTGACAATGGTGTCCTCGAGGGAGTGGAAGGAGACAACCCCAAGACGCCCACCGGGCCGAATGATTCGGATGGCTGCCTGCAGTCCCGCGTTCAGGCTCTCCAGCTCGTGGTTCACCTCGATGCGGAGTGCCTGGAATGTGCGTGTGGCCGGGTGGATCCGCTTCGGCCAGAAGCGCCGCGGGATGGCCCGTTCGACCACCTCGCGCAACTGGGTGGTGGTGGTGAGCTGCCGCTCGGTCCGACTGCGCACGAGGCTGGCGGCGATGGCGCGAGCGAAGCGCTCCTCCCCGTAGGTGCGGATCAGGGCGGTCAGGTCGGCCTCCGGCCAGCCGTTGACGATGTCGGCGGCAGTGATGTCATCGCGGCGATCCATGCGCATGTCCAGCGGACCATCGAAGCGGAAGCTGAATCCGCGCACAGGGTCGTCCAATTGCAGCGACGAGAGGCCGAGGTCGAGCACGACGCCGTCGACACGGCCGAGGCGGTGGGCCTCCGCGATCGACTCCAGGTCGGCGAAATCGCCCTGGACGGCGGTCACCGCGGTGGTTGTGAAGCGCCTCCTGGACAGGTCCACGGCCGTCCGGTCGCGATCGATGGCAAGGATGCGCCCACCGGGATGAACGCGCTCGAGGAACGCGGCGACGTAGCCTCCGGCGCCCAGGGTGCCGTCGATGTACGTCTGCCCCGGCCGGGGCTGCAGGCTCTCTATGAGGGGGTGTAAAAGGACCGGCCGGTGACCCGTCGCCTCAGGCGTCGGACCACCGGGCGTGGCAGTGATCTCGTCGTCCATGCCGGCCACGATCGACATGTCGAGCCTCTGGCGAAGTGGTTGTTGGGGTGAGCTCGGTCACTGACGATCGGCAGCCGCGCGCGATCGGGTGCCGATGCGATCGCCGAGCTCGGTGAAGATCTCAGGATTGAGGGCCAGTACCTCGGCGTCCCAGACCTGCTCGCCAACGATCTCCACGACGTTGGAGACCCCGACAAAGACAGCTCGATCCTGGATCTGCGCAAAGCTGCGGTGCTCGGGGGTGAGCAAGATCCGGCCCTGCGCGTCGATGTCGACCGGCCGGGCGCCGGCATGGAGGTGGCGCATGAAGAGGCGCTTGTCAGCTGAGCTCTCGGCCGTCAGGCGGAAGTTCTGCTCGTACTCCTGCCACTCCTGCGCCGGCCGGATCACGAGCCGGTTCTCCGCGCCCGGAGCAACCACGGCGCCGGCCAGGTCGCGGCGGAACTGAGCCGGAAGCGCCACCCGGCCCTTGGGATCGACGGAATGGCGGAAGCTGCCGTAGAACACGGCTCAGCCCTCGCCATCACGTCGTGCCCACGGCCTCTGCACATTCCTTGCCCTTTCACCACTTTCCACCACTTTGCCCCACCAGTGCCGCGAAAGGTAGCAGTCTGGCCTCAACGCGTCAATGCGAACAGATGTACCTGTCGTGTCGCCTCGCTCGGCGGCCGTGGCGGCGCCGAGATAGAATTGGCTGGCAAGCCGGCCGGACGGCCGCGGGCGCTCGTCGTCCGAGGAAAGTCCGGGCTCCACAGAGCAGGGCGCTGGGCAATACCCAGTCGGGGTGACCCGAAGGAGAGTGCCACAGAAATGACACAGCCGCGGTGAGAGCCGCGGCAACGGTGAAATGGTGGGGTAAGAGCCCACCGGCGGCCGGGTGACCGGCCGGCCAGGTAAACCCCGTCCGGAGCAAGGCCGAACAGGGACGAGCGGCTCGCCGCTCAGGGGCTGCTCGCCCCGTGTCCCGGGTCGGGCCGCTGGAGGCGCCGGGCAATCGGCGTCGTAGATGGATGGCCGTCCCCCGCCGCCGGGGAGCGGCGACCTCGGGGTCGTCAACGAAGCGGTGGGGACAGAACCCGGCTTACAGGCCGGCTTGCACGCTCCCCACCCCGACGTTCCTACTCCAGGGGCAGATCGGCTCGGCGGGTCGATGGTGGCGCGCCGGTGGCCAGCTGTCGCGCCACCGCGCTCACGGCCAGCGCGTCGACTCGCTCGTTGCCCGGCTCGCCACTGTGGCCGCGAACGTGCTCGAACTGCACGCGCGAGTCCACCAGCGGGTCGATGGTTGGATACAGGTCGAGGTTCGCCTTGCGCTTCCATCGGCGCTGCAGCCAGTTGATCGCCCCCAGGCTGTCGGTGCGCACCACGATGCGCCAACTGCTGTCGTCGCCGACGCGCGCTCGGACGGCGCGCAGACCTTCGCGGACCGCCTTGAGCTCCTCACGATTGTTGGTGGTCATCGGCTCCGCACCCGCAGCTTCCTGCACTGAGCCGTCGGGCCATTCCACCCGGAACGCCCATGCGCCTGCCCCGGGGTTTCCCGAGCAGGCGCCGTCGGTGTAGACGACGACCGTGCCGGTCACGAGACCACGATCCGGTCGCACCCAGAGCACTGCGCCGGCTCGCCGGCGAGGCGAATGTGACGCACCTCCGAATTGGCGAAGGGGATGTGACAGCCCCCGCAGCTGTCGGCGGTCAGGTGCACCACAGCCGGCTGCACGCGACGGCGGAGCCTTTCGTACAGCGCCAGGTCCGTGGCCTGCTGCGTCGCCGCCAGCTCCGCCCGCTCCCGCTCGTGCTGATCGATCGCCGCTCGCAACGCCGCCGCCCGCTCCAGCACCTCGCCGGCCCGACCAGCCCGCACCTGCTCCAGCTCGACGGTCGCCCCGTTGGCGTCGCGCTCTCGAGCCGCGGCCGACTCGGCGGCCTGCATGAGCTCGAGGAGACGGTCATCCTCGACGTCGATCCGCTGCCTCAAGGCCTCCAGCTCGTGCTGCATGCCGAGCAGCTCCTGAGGGTTGCGAACCGAGCCTCCGTAGAGGTGCCTGTCCAGCTCCCGGGCACGCTGCCTCAAGCCCTCCACGTGCTTCTCCGCGGTGGCCACGCTGTCCTCGGCGGCTGTCTGTTCCCGGTGCGCCTTGCGAGCCTGGCGTCGCCGCCGCTCGAGCTCCGGATCCCCGGCGATGGCGGCCTCCGCGTCGCGCAGGCGGGCTGTGTCATGCACCACGCGTGCATCGATCTCCTGGAGGCGCAGGAGGTCGCCGCCCCGGCTCACTCAATCCCCTGCGAGACCGCGACCAGACAGTGCAGCGCGGTGCGGGCAGCGCCCGAGTCGATGGAGGCGCGCGACCGCTCGATGCCGTCGGCCAGGTCGACGGCAACATCCGCCGCCACGATCGCCGCGGCCGCGTTGAGCAGCACCACGTCACGGGCGGGTCCTTCGCACCCATCCAGCACCGCGACGATGGCGGCGGCGTTGACGGCGGCGTCCCCGCCGCTGATCGCCTCGCGTGGAGCAGCGCGCAGTCCCAGCGCCTGGGGGTCGATCTCGAGGTCGCGCACACCCCCCACGGTGACCTCATGGCCGTGGGCGACGCCGTCGAGTCCGAGCTCGTCCATCCCGTCGGGGCCGATGAACACCAGCGCGTGGACGTGACCGAGCCGGTGCAGCACCCCCGCCATCACCGCCGCCGGCGCACTGCCGGCCACTCCCAGCGCCTGGTGGCGAACCCGCGCCGGGTTGGCCAGCGGACCGAGGATGTTGAAGACTGTGCGGATGCCGAGCTCGCGGCGGGGGGCTGCCGCGTGGCGCATGGCGGGATGGAAGGCCGGCGCGAAGATGAAGCCGATTCCGGCCTCGTCGACGCAGCGACGCACACCGGCGGCATCGAGGGTGACCCGCACCCCCAGCTCCTCGAGCACGTCGGCACTGCCACACCGCGAGGAGGCGGCCCGGTTGCCATGCTTGGCGACCCTGCACCCCGCGCCCGCGGCCACCAGGGCGGCGGCGGTTGAGATGTTGAAGGTGTTGCTGCCGTCGCCGCCCGTGCCACAGGTGTCCACCGCTCCGGGTTCGAGCTGGACCGGGGTGGCGTGGTCACGCATCGACATCACCATCCCGGTGAGCTCGTCGACGGACTCGCCCTTGGTGCGCAGAGCGGCGAGCAGAGCACCGATCTGGGCCGGCGTCGCGGTCCCCTCCATGACCGAGTCCATGACTGCGCGCGCGGTCGGGACGTCCAGCGAGTCGCCGCGGACGATCGTCTCGAGCGCCACGCGCATCAGCACATCGGTCACCAGGGCGCGACGGTAGCATCCGCGGCGCCGGCCTATACTCGGCGCCCCCATGGCAGCCCGGACGTCCATCCCCTTCGACCCGGCGGTGGTGAGTCCCTGGGCGATCGGAGAGGGGCCCAGGGGCGTGCTCCTGCTGCACGGTTTCGCGGGCACGCCCCCCGAGCTGCGCCGCCTCGGCAACCACCTCGCTGGGCGCGGCTACCGCTGCCGCGGACCCGCTCTGGCCGGTCACGCCACCACCCCGGAGGCGCTCCTGGCAACCGATCGACGCGACTGGACCCGCTCGGCGCAGGCCGAGCTCGACCGCCTGGCCGGCGAGTGCGAGCAGGTCATGGTGGTGGGGCAGTCGATGGGCGGCACCATCGCTCTGCACCTCGCCGCCACCGATCTGCGGATCGCGGCTGTGGCCACGCTCGCCGCCCCGGTGTGGCTCTCGGCGGCGGCGACGCGACTGATCTCCATCGCCAAGTACGTGGTGCGCTGGCACACAGCCGGCAGCGACGTCGATCTCTACGATCCGGTGGCCATCGAGGAGCTGTACTCGCACGGACGACGCCCGATGCGCTCGATCCGGGAGTTCACACGGCTTCTCGGTGAGGTGCGCGACGAGCTGGCGATGATCCGCGCCCCCGTGCTGGTGCTCCACGGCGGCCGCGATCGCACGATCGATCCGGAGAACGCGCTGGAGATCGAGCGCCGCCTGGTCTGCAGCAGCCACGTGGCCCGCATCGTCTTTCCGCGCAGCGGCCACGGGATGAGCGTCGACATCGACAGTGAGCCGATCAATGCCGCCGTCACCGACTGGCTCGACAGCCACACCAGCGCGCCGCTGACACCGTCAGCCGGGCGCTGAGCTCAGCCGCCGAGCTCCTCGAGAAGGCGACGTGCCAGCTCGGGGTCGATGACCGGGTTGGACGGTGGTCCCTCGGCGATTGGCTGATGGCGCCGTGACCGACCAGCACCAACGCGCCCGGCGTCACTCCGCGTCACTCCTGTCACGGTGCGACCGCAGGCCCCGCAGCTCAACACCGACGTGCTGGTGCCGGCCCCGGCGTACTCGCGATGGGAGCTGCGGAGCCAGCCTCCGCAGTGCGGGCACAGCCGCGGCGGGGGGCGATGCCCGGGGCGCGACGCAACACCTCGTTGCACGACCTCAGACCTCCTTCACGCAGATTTACCAATGCTTGGTCGCCGCGTGACCGTTGCCACAGGCTGCAAGCGTACGTTGCCAGCAGCCCCGGTGCCACCGGGTCCAACCAGCCCAGGAGCAAAGACATGGCAGCTGTAGAACTGCAACGCGAGGTAGACGCCAGCGAGAACGACGCCTCCGACAGGTACATCCGCCGGCAGCGTCTTGCCGTGTTCCTCGCGGACGCCGTGCGTCACGCGGACGCCATGCTTCGACTCGAGGCCAGCCTTCGCAACTCCGTGAGGCAGACCGCAGCCTGATCTGGTGACTGGCGGTCCCGTACAGTGGCTGGATGGCAGAGCTCGTGCAGCTGCTGCGCCGCGCCATGGACGGCCTGGATGCCGAGCACGAGGCCGCACCCCCGCGCAGCCGTCGCGCCGCCGGGGTGCTGCTCCTGTTCGACAGCCGGGATGAGCGACTGCCACTGCTCTTCCTGGAACGTACAGCCCACCTCCGCCACCACGCCGGACAGATCGGTTTCCCTGGTGGCGGCAGCGAGGCGAGCGACGTGGACATCGTCGACACCGCCCTGCGTGAGGCTGCCGAGGAGGCGGGGATCCCGCGCCAGCTCGTGGAGGTGATCGGCCTGTTACCGCCGTTCTTGACTGCAACCTCGGACAACTGGCTGACCCCGGTGATTGGCGTGCACGACTGCGAGATCGACCTGCGCCGTGACCCTTTCGAGGTGGCGCGTCTCTTCCGTGTCGACCTGTGCACGCTCATGGATGCGCCTCACACAGTGCGCACGATGAGCGATGAGGGACGGGCTCGCGACGTCCACTTCTACGAGGTCGCGGGCACTGTCATCTGGGGCGTGACCGCGGCCATCGTCGCCGAGCTCCTCACCCGCATACGCGCCCAGGCGAGTGGGGCGGACCAAGTGTCAGGTCAACGGTAGCGAGGATGCACGATGAACGGGTTGTCCCGCATCTCATCGCCGATGCTGGTGCGGGCTCCGTGGCCGGGGTACACCACAGTCTCGGCCGGCAGGGTGTACAGCCTCTCCTCGACGCTGAACATCAGTTGCTGCCAGTCCCCGCCGGGAAGATCGGCACGGCCCACCCCCCGGTGGAACAGCGTGTCGCCGCTGAGCAGGTCGGTGCCGGCGACGAAGCAGACCGAGCCGCGGGTGTGGCCAGGGGTGTGGACGACGCCGATGCCGATCCCCTGCCATTCGAGGACCTGGCCGTCGACCAGGTCTTCGTCGACCACCACGTCGGGGATGTCCGCAGGGATTCCCGGGAGAAGGCGCATGGTGACCAGCTGCTCGCGATCATGAGGATGCAGCGCCACCGGACAGCGGTGGGCTGCCACCACCCTCGGCACCCCGTTGACGTGGTCGCCATGGCCGTGGGTCAGCAGCACTCGCTCGCAGCGCCACCCGTGGTCCTCCAGCAGCTCCAGGACGGCGGCGTTCTGCAGGCCAGGGTCGACGACCACGGCGGCGTCGCTGTCGCGCCTGTGCAGCACATAGCAGTTCTGGTCGTAGGTCGGGTCGACCACGATGTGAAGGTCGACGAGATCGCCCAGCCCCTCCGGCATCAGGCGGTGATCGTCGGCCGCGGTGGATCGTCGCCTCGCAGGGGCAGCATGAAGCCGGTGCGCCGCTCGCGACGCTGCGCGGGCGCGTCGACCAGCGCCCGGGCGAGCACCTCCTGCACGTTGTCCGCCGGCACCACCTCCACGGTGTCGAGCACCTCCTGAGGGATCTCGTCGAGGTCGCGCATGTTCTTGCGCGGCAGGATGAACGTGGTCAGCCCAGACCGGTGAGCGGCCAGCAGCTTGTCCTTCACCCCACCGATGGGCAGGACCCGGCCGCGCAAGGTCACCTCACCGGTCATGGCCACGTCGCGGCGAACCGGGCGACCCGAGGCGACGCTCACCATGGCGGTCACCATGGTGACGCCCGCTGAGGGCCCGTCCTTGGGAATGGCCCCGGCGGGAACGTGAACGTGCAGAGCGTGGGTGTCAAAGAAGTCGCGGGGAGCTCCGTACTCGATCGCATGGACTCGCGCCCAGGAGAGCGCCGCCTTCGCCGATTCCTCCATGACAGCGCCGAGCTGACCCGTCAGCGACAGGTCGGGGCTGCCCTGGATGGCGAGCACCTCGACGGTGACGATGTCACCTCCCACCTCGCTGACCACGACGCCGGTGACGGCGCCCACCTCGTCAACTTCCTGGGCCTCGCCGTACTCGAACCGCTGCGGCCCGATGAAGTCACTCAGCTCGGCAGGCTGGACGACCACGCTGGCCACCCCCCCGGCCAGTCGGCGGGGCACCTTGCGGGCAATCTCGGCGATGGTGCGATCGAGCTGACGGACGCCGGCCTCGCGGGTGTATCCGCGCAGGATGGACACCAGGGTGTCGTGCGGGATGGTCAGCTCGCCGTTGTCGAGCCCATGCTGCTCGAGCTGGCGGGGCAACAGGTGGCGCTCGGCGATGCCCAACTTCTCCGCCTCGGTGTAGCCGCTGATGCGAATCACCTCCATACGGTCGCGCAGAGCCGGGCTGATGGTGTCGACCATGTTGGCGGTGGTGATGAAGAGAACCTTGGAGAGGTCGTACGGGACCTCCAGGTAGTGGTCGCTGAACTCGCGGTTCTGCTCGGGGTCGAGGACCTCGAGCAGCGCTGCCGACGGATCGCCGCGGAAGTCGGTGCCAACCTTGTCAATTTCATCGAGCATGATCACGGGATTGACGGTCCCGGCCTGCTTCATCGACTGGATGATCCGGCCGGGCAGCGCGCCGATGTAGGTGCGGCGGTGGCCTCGGATCTCGGCTTCATCGCGAATCCCGCCCAGGGAGAGCCGCACGAAACGACGGTCCATGGCACGCGCGATGCTCCTGCCCAGCGATGTCTTGCCCACACCGGGCGGCCCCACCAGGCACAGGATCGGCGTTTGCAGCACCCGCGGCGGTCTGGTGGTGAGATCGACCCCGCGATCGCGCCGCTCGTCGGTTGCGCTGTCGGCGCCCGGCACCGCGTGGTCTGGGATTGCCGCGGGGATGATCTCGGCGGCGCCATCGGCTGTGACGGGGGCGCTGGACGCGGCGTCCGCTGCGGCGGCACTGGCCGCGGCTCGACGCTGAGCGCGGTCACGCACAGCCATCCACTCGAGGATGCGGTCCTTCACCTTGGCCAGGCCGTAGTGGTCCTCGTCGAGGATCGCGGCGGCGCGGTCGATGTCGATGTCAGCTGCTGGTGGCTCGCCCCAGGGAAGGTCCAGCAACCAGTCCACCCAGCTGCGCACCATGCCCAGCTCAGGCGATGCGCTGGGGATCTGCTCGAGGCGGGCAACCTCCTTGAGAGCGCGCACCCTCACCGCCGGCGGCATGCCCAACGCCTCGATCCGCCCGGTGAGGTCCTCGGCGTCGTCGCTCTCGCCGTCCAGCTCGGCCAGCTCCTTGCGCACCGCCCTGAGCTGCTCGCGGAGGATGTGCTCACGCTGCGACTTGTTGATGGTGCGAGTGACGTCGTCGTGGATGCGGGTGCGCATCGATGCCACCTCGACCTGGCGACCGAGCAGCGGCGCCAGGCGGCGAAGCCTCTGGACGACATTGAGCGTCTGCAGAAGCTCGACCCGCTCGGCAACCGTGAGATCAGGAGCTGCGGATGCGATGTCGGCCACCCGCGCGGGACCGATGGCGCGCGCCATCGCGGCGGCGACCTCCGGGCCAACCTGTCCGCCGGCGGTCACGTACTCGGCGAAGAGCTGACGGACGCTGCCGGCGAGGGCATCGGACTCGGTGTCCGACGCCTCGTCGTCCGCGACGGCCTCGGAGGTGGCCGACCAGTGGTCACCGTCCTGCTCGAAGGACCGGAGACGGACGCGTTGCTGCCCCTCGACGAGGGCGTGGGCGCCGGAGCCGGGGAGAAGCCGCAGCGCGCCGACCGTGGCCACCACCGCGATCGGGTGGAGATCATCGAGGGCGACATCGTCGGGATGCGCATCCTTCTGAACGGCGAGGATGACCCGGGCGTCGCCGTTGGCCGCCACCTGCAGCCCGGCCACCGAGCGAGAACGTCCTGCGGCGAGCGGCGCAAGCTGCTGCGGAAAGACCACGTTGTCGCGCAGGGGCACCACCGGGAGACGCTCGGGTGCGGCGTCAGCGGGAGGCGCGTTAAGGGCGGGGTCGTCCACGGGCATCTGTTCGAGCATACCCCGCACCCCGCGCGTCAACCCGTCTCGGCGGTGGCCTGCTCAGCCACCGCCCAGTCGCGCTCGAACGCATCTGCGAAGTACGCGCTGGCGGCGGCGTTGTCGATGCGCAGACAGCTCTCGATCGAGGATCCGAGTCCCGCCGCGCTCCAGTTCGACGACATCACCAGCACTGTGGAGTCCGCAACCAGGCCCTTGACATGGCCGGTGGTGCAGCGTGCCGGGTCCATCACCCGGGCCGGGACGCCGCGGGTTCGGAGGGTGGCGGCATCGCCCCCGGCCGGCTCCATGCCGAGCAGAACACGGACGTCGAGCCCCTGGCTGCGCAGATCGGCCAGGCGGTCCAGGAGCGGGCGCACCTCGTGCGCCCAGGTGTGGACGTACGGCACTGCCAGCAGGCATCGCCGCGCCGCCCTCTCCAGCGCGGCCTCGATGGTCATCCTCACCGCCCGGCCCTCGATGACCAACTGGAGGTGGCGAGCAGCCATCTCCAGCTCGAGCGGGGCGACGGCCGGCTGGGGGCACCCCACGGGCGGCACCTCGAGCGCGCGCTCCACCGCCCAGAGCGCCGGCGGGGGGCTCGACTCCCGCCAGACGGCCGTCAGCCGAGAGCGCGCCGCGGCGGCAAGGGTGGGCGCCCCGTCAACAAATGCCCACCACTCGCGCGTCCCAGCCATGGGAGGCGACTCCGGGGGCAGCCGTCCCTGCCTGTCAGCGGGGGCGTCACGTCCGATCAGGTTGCCTGTGCCCACCGCCAGCCTGTCCGCATCCGCGATGAGCAGCTTCCAATGTGCCTCCCGGTGGCCGTCGTGGCGGCGCACCCGGCAAGGCACCTCGACGCCGCGAGCGGCAGCAGCACGGAGCTCCTGGATGCAGCCCTGGTTGGCGCCTCCG
This sequence comes from Candidatus Amunia macphersoniae, assembly GCA_016464795.1. GTDB lineage: Bacteria > Chloroflexota > Dormibacteria > Aeolococcales > Aeolococcaceae > Aeolococcus > Aeolococcus macphersoniae. The sequence continues at coordinate 39,617 of JAEKNN010000012.1, forward strand.
TGCCCGTCCAGCAGCAGCCTGGTGCGCACTCCGCGCTCGACGGCGCGCGGGAAGGCCCACCCGTAGCTCGGCCCCACCTCATACACCCCCACGTCCAGACGGGTGGTCGCCGACGCCAGGAACCGGTGCAGCATCGTGCCCGCCGCATCGGGCCCGAGAGCGCAGGTGAGCCGGGTCACCGGTGCCGGTCAGGGAGGACGCTGGCGAGCATGCGCAGGCCACAATAGGTGGCATCGAGAAGATTGAGGGCATGTCCGAGCCCGCTCACGCTCCCATGGGCACCGGCTGGCCTGTCCGTGAGCCAGGCGCCGGCGCGAACCACGAGCCTCCACCCCCTCCCGACCTGCCCTCCACCGCCCGGCGCAGAGGCTGGCGCGGCGCTCTGGCGATGCTCCTCCTGGGGCTGGCCGCGGGTGGGCTGATCAGCTTCGGGCTGACCCGCTACGCCGGCTCCGGCGTCACCGAGATCCGGGTCAACGACACCCCTGTGAAGGCGGGCGCTGCCGTCGCGGTGGATGTCGCCAAGCGGCTGGCACCTGCCGTTGCCACCATCGTCGCCACCCAGGCCAGCTCGACCGGCCTGGGCAGCGGGTTCGTCATCGCTCACGATTCGTCGGCCAGCTACCTGGTCACCAACAATCATGTGGTGCAGGGCGCCACCAACCTCCACGTGGTCATGCCGGATGGCCAGCAGTTCACCGCCCACCTGGTGGGGACCGATGCCCTCGACGACATCGCCGTGGTCAGCGTTCCCAGCACCAGCCTGCCCCAGGCCACGTTCGGCACCTCCGCGCGTCTGTCGGCGGGCCAATCAGTGATCGCCATCGGCTCGCCGCTAGGCAATCAGGGCTCGGTCACAGTCGGCGTCATCAGCGCCCTTCACCGCACCATCCAGGCTGGCGGCGAGGCCGGGTCGTCTGCAGAGACCCTCGAGGACGTGCTCCAGACGGATGCTTCCATCAACCCGGGCAACAGCGGGGGTCCGCTCGCCGACACCGCCGGCAACGTGGTGGGAGTCAATGTCGCCACCGCCGGCAATGCCAACAGCATCGGCTACAGCATCCCCGCGGACCTGGCCCGATATGTCGCCGGGACCCTGATCAAGCACCAGAAGGTTCAGCACCCCTTCCTGGGCATCAAGTATCTCAGCAGCATCGACGCCATCGAGGCCGGGTCCGGGTTCTCCGGTCCCGGCGTCTTTGTCAAGAGCGTCAACGCAGGGACCCCGGCAGCGACGGGCGGCTTTCACGCCGGCGACATCCTGGTGGCCATCAACAGCGTCGAGATCGACAACGGTCAGACCCTTGGCGGGCTGATCCAGGAGCACAAGGTGGGCGACGTGGTCGTCTGCACGGTTCGCCGCGGCGGCCAGACGATCACCTTGAACGCCACCCTGGCGGAGCGCCCCGGGGCCTGACCCGGCTCGGTCAGCGGGGCTGGCGAAGGCGGACGGTGGCCGGTACGCGCGAGCGCCGCGTGCTCCAGGCCGGTCGGCGATCGACGAACTCGTAGAGAGCTGCAGGCCGTCCTGGTCGGTTCTTGACAATGCTTCCCGTGTCGTGGACCAGGCCGGACTGCTCCATGCCTCGACGGAAGTTCGAGGGCTCGTACGCCACCCCGCTGATGGCCTCGAAGACCCGGCGCGCCTGCGGCATGGTGAACTTCTCGGGCAGCAGCCCGACAGCGATGTTGGACCACCACAGCTTGCCACGCAGGCGGTCGACGCCGTCGCTGATGACCGCGTCGTGGTCGAAGGCCAGTGGTGCCAGAGCGTCGACGGGAAACCACCGGGCGGCCGACTCCTGCTCGCGCAGCACAGCGGCGTCGATCAGCCCCAGATAGGCAACCGAGGGAATCCAGCCGCGGGGATCGCGCTTTGGGTCTCCGTAGGTCTGCAGCTGCTCCATGTACACAGCCCCCACGCCTGTTTTCTCGGTCAGCTTGCGCTGGGCGGTCTCCTCGGGCCTCTCATCACCGCTCATGAAGCCCCCGGGAAGGGACCACATCCCCGCATGCGGCTCCTCCTCACGGCGCACCAGGAGCACATGCAACCGTCCTGCCACCGGGGCGAAGACAACGGGAAGCGCGGTGAGGCCTGCCGGGGCGGCGAAGCCGGCACCGTTGACGGCGCGCAGTGGTTCGTGCATCGCGCGGCTCAACCTAGTGGCGTGCGGCGGAAGTTGGTGACCCATTCATCCACCTATCCTCGCCGATCTCGGCGTCGGCTTCTGCGCGCGCTCGGTCATGCATCGATCGATGCACTCCCTGGTGTGCTCGGCCCTCCTTGACCTCGGCGGTCTATGCGGCGCCTGGGTCACCAACTTCCGCCGCACTTCACTGGCAGTCGGCGTTGTGTCCGTACCGCATCCGCGCAGCCTGTGCGTTTGACTCACCCGCCGCCGCGCACGTACGATCAGCGCCACGCGCAACGTCAGCCAGCGCGGAGTCACCCCAGAGGATGTCCCGATGCTCAACCCCAGTCCCAAGGTGCGCGCATCGCGCGCAGCCCTGATGCCGTCGGGGGCCGCAGCCTAGGTAGCACCGCTCGCCAACGCGACGCTCACCCGGACCGTGCGGCACCGGCAGGCACGGTCTTTTTCTTGTCCCCGGCGGGACCTTGATTCGGTGAGTTGGAGCACGAGATGGAAACCCTGGCAGTCCTGGGACCGGCGATCGATGTCGTCGGTGTGAGCAAGTCATTCCGCAAGCGGCGGGGCAGTGCGTGGCGAGGGCGCGCCGAGGTGCGCAAGCTCGCCCTGGACCGCGTCTGGATGTGCGTGGAGCGCGGGGAGATCGTCGGCATCGTCGGCCTCAACGGCAGCGGCAAGTCCACTCTGATCCGAGTGCTGGCCACGCTCACAACTCCCGACTCGGGGACTGTGCGGATCTTCGACCGCGACATCATCGATGACGCAGCCTGGGTGCGCCGCCACATCAACCGGGTGTCGGTCGACGCGGCATTCGCCAAGGAGATGAGCCCGTGGGAGAACCTCAGCTTCGCCTCACGGCTGTACGGCGACCACGCGCCCGACCGTCGCCGGCGCGCCCTCGCCGCGCTGGCACGACTGGGCCTGCCACGGGACACCGTCGACCAACCGATGAAGCAACTCTCGCGCGGCCAGCAGCAGAAGGTGGCGATCGCGCGCAGCCTCCTGACCGCTCCGTCGCTGCTGCTGATGGATGAGCCCACCACCGGCCTGGACCCGCGCAGCAAGCGCGAGGTGCAGTCGTTCGTTCGTTCACTCCACGCCGACACGGGCGCCACGGTGCTGGTCTGCACCCACGACCTCGACGAGGCGGAGGCGCTGTGCGGCCGGGTGCTGATGCTCGACCGCGGGCGGATCGTGGCTGACGGCAGCCCAGCCGAGCTCCGGGTTCGCCATGGGCAGACCCCCGGCGCCACCCTCGAGGACGTCTTCCTTCACCTCACCGGGCGCAGCTTCGGCGACGACCGCGAGGACGGGGACGGGGACGGCGACCGCGAGGGCGACGGCGACAGCGAGAGCGACGGCAACGGCGACGCTGTTGAGAGCCGGGAGACCGAGGTGGCGCGATGAGCACGAGGGCCCTGCGCTGGGAGACAACCGCCTTCCGAGGCTTCTTCGAACGCCAGCTCCATCTCTACTCGCGCTACTGGGTGTGGGAGGTGGTCTGGTTCGTGTACAGCGTGGCCACCGTTCTCAGCGTCGGCTACCTGGCGACCGGACTGGGGGTGATCGGCGCCGGTGAGAGCGCGGCAGGGGTGCACAGGGCACAGCTGTACCTGCTGGTGGGGGCGCTCCTGTGGACCTTCATGTCGCTGGTGTTCCACGAGACCTCCTTCGCGATCGCGTGGGAGCGCTGGGAGGGAACCATCGAGTACACCTTCATGGCCCCGGTGCGACGCGTCACCCACCTCGCCGGGATCAGTTGCTTCTCGCTGGTGTACGGGCTGCTGCGCAGCGCGCTGCTGGTGGCGGTGGTGGTTCTCGCCATCCACGTCGACCTCTCCAACGCCAACCTCGGCGCGGCAACGCTCGTCCTGGCGGCGTCGACGGTCCCACTGACAGGCCTCGGCATCTTCATCGCCATCCTGCCGCTGCTCTCGCCCGAGAAAGGCGAGCAGATGACCTTCGCTGTCCAGGGCATCCTCCTCCTGGTCTCCGGCGTGTACTACCCGCTCAGTGTCCTCCCCGGGCCCTTCCAGGTGGTGGGGCGCGCCTCTCCCCTCACCTACACCCTGCAGGGGACTCGCGATGCGCTGATCAGCAACCGCGGCATCATCGACCTCCTGCCGACCATCTGTCTGTTGCTGGCGATGGGGGTGGTGTTGGTGGCCGGCGGCCTGATCGCGTTCGGTTCCGCGGAACGGCGAGCCAAGCGGCTCGGGCTGCTGAAGCGCAATGGCTAGCGGAGTGCGAGCCGCCGCCCCGGGTCGGGCATACGATCACGGCCAGGTCACGCCGGCGTCGAGGGCCGGCGTACCGTGAATCGGTCGTGACGCCAACGCCACGGATGGCCGAGGCGGCCCCTCTACGCTGTGACGGTGACTCGCCCGGTCCCCACTGCCTTCCGTCCCCTCGGCGTGCAGCCTCCGCGACGCCGCTTCATCGCGCCGGCCGCGGTCCGGTTGGCCCAGGTCTGCCTGGTGACGCGGATCACCTCCTTCGCCGGGCTGGTGCTGACCGCCGGGATCAATGCGCCCTCGAGCTCGTTGACGTTGCCCGGATGGCACACGGTGACGCTTCCTGGGGGCGCACTGCTCAACACCCTCGCCGGTTGGGTGCTGGCGGGCTCGGTGTTCGAGGCCGCCATGGTGCTCCGGCTGGGAACACTGCGCAGCGGCAGTCGTCGGCTGGTGCTGCTCGTCGAGGCCGTGGTCATCGCCGCCACCGGGGTCTACGCTGCAGCCGGGTTCAAGGTGGCCCTGGTGCCGATGGTCGCCGCCATCGCTGCCATCGTGCTTCTCCGGCTGGACCACGTCCGCCACTCGTTCCAACGCGCGCATGCGGAACGCAGGCTGATCGGACGGCGTGACATCTCGTCAGTGGTCTTCGACGGCTACGCGTTCTCGGATCCCGGGGCCTCCAAGCCGGCCCAGGAGGTGGGCTACCGGCGCGGCATCGATTATCCCCGGCGCAACGACGGTGACCCGGAGATGTCCAGGGCGTAGCCGACGGCGGGCTCCTGGTGGCGGCCGATGCTGAAGCTGCCGGTGCCGAAGGCCACGCAGCCGCGAGACTCATAGAACCGGCAGGCGTCGGCCCGACCGAGGGCCCAGACCTCCATGCGGATGCAGCCGCGCTCTCGCAACTCCTCGATCGACCGCGACCACAGGCTGATGCCGACCCCGCGGCCCTGGCTCTCCGGGCGCACATAGAGGGCAGCGAGCTCGGCGTCGCCACTGCGCAACAGGCCGAGCGAGGCGAGGCCGATCAATCGCCCGTTGTGGCGCGCCCCGAGCGTCCCCGCCGGGGCCAGGCGCTCGGGCACCCAGCTGCCCTGGCCTTCCACCTCCCCATCGAAGATTCCGTCGATCTCTGACCGGCTGAAGATGTGGGCGTACGCCGCCCGCCACGCGGAACGGATGACGTCGACGCGCGCCTCACGTTCGTCGACGCCCTCGCTCCACCCGATGGCGACCTCGCTCAATGACCGGGGACGACCTCCTGGCGAGTCACCACCAGCTCGATCGAGCGCGCCATGGCACCAGAGAAAGCCCGTCTCTCGCTGGCGTCGGTGGCGGCGTCGACCTGCTCACCGGCGCGACGGTGCTCGATCCAGGGCGGGACCCCCTGGCCGATCAACTCGGTGTCCACCCGGGCGCAGACGGAGCTGTCGTCGCTCTCGTCCACCTCGATGGCGACTCGGTTGAGGATCGCTGTGTCGTCGACGATCTTCCACGTCTTCGCCCAGCGCCGGGTTCCCCCGCCAGGGGTGAGCAGCAGCCGGACGGGATCGGCCACCACCACGCCTCCAGTCGGGGCGATGCGCAGGAACAGCTCTCGGATGGGTGCGTCGAGGTCGCGGCCGATCCAGCCGACCAAGGACGGTGCGCGATTGTCGAGATCGGGCAGACCGGCAACCGGCTCCGCGCCGTCGAGCGCTGTCATGGTGGAGGCGTGCCGCCGGCAGAATGGAAGGCCACCGACCAGCACCGCGTGGCCAGGGCACCAAGCGGTGGGACAGCTTCGCGAGCGCTTGTCGACGTAGCTGCACGCCGAGCCGTCACGGCGGCGGCAGCCCGCCGAGAAGCACCGATACGCGCCCCCGCGAGCGAGGGGTTCGGCGGAGGAATCAGCTGGCCGGCGGCGAAAGATCACCCGTCTCTCCTTGCGGTCATGGTGGGCCGTTCCCGACATCACGTCAAGCCGCTTCAAGGGCGTCGCTCCCCTCATTAGCTCCACAAGATCGCTCATCTGTGGTATCACTTGCTCACCAATCGCCATTGGGGGGAAGGAGATCACCATGGCCCTTGCCTCCCCTGTGCAGACACCGGCTGCCGCGCCCGTCACCCGGTCGGTCAACGGACGGCTCCGCCTTGCCTACCCGACGCGCGGCTATGCGGTGACCCGCAACCCTTTCGCGATCTGGGCAATCCTGCCCCTGATCACTCTCGCATTCATCGGCCTGGCCTTCGCTGAGTTCTTCGGCGACAACACCGTCGTGGTCAGCTGGCTGGGCAGGTCGACGTCCACGTCGATGACCGCCATCACCTTCGCCGTGGTGGCGCTCGGGCTGCTCCTGATCCCGGCTGTGGCTCTCAAGGGCAGCCTCAACCTGACCCATGACGGGGTCACCTTCGAGCGCGGCAAGGATCATCTCACCGCAGCCTGGGAACAGGTGACAGGGCTCGTCTACCGCCGCGGCGCGGGGCTCTGCCTGGCCATCGAGGGAGCCCATCAGAGCCGCTCGTCGATGCGCCTCCCCGGCGGTTTCAACGCCACCAAGGGCTCTGTGCAGATCCCGCTGCGGATGTTTGGCGACCGCCAGTTCTCGATCCTCTACGACGTCCGTGACCGCCTGCCCGAGCAGAGCTGGTTGCCCGCTGTGCAGAAGCTGAAGGAACGCTCGCCGCGCCTGAACCTCGCCATCTACGCGGCCGTCGTGCTGATCAGCGCCGGCGCACTCATCGCAGTGGCGGTCGCCGTCTCCCCATAGGGCTCATCTCGGCTCGCTTGGGAACCATCGCCATGGGCTGCGCCCGTCCCGCCGAACGGTGCCGCGGCTCTCGAGAAGCACCAGGTGGGCCAGGGTCTCCCCCACCGCCGCGCGCTGCATGTGACCGCGGATCTGGTCCCACGAACGCGACCAGGGCAATCGCCGGGTGGTCTCCCAGCAGCTCGTTCCAGGATGGTCGTCGACGTCGCCACTGACGACATCGAGGCGGTGAGCGTGGTGCTCGAGAAGCTCGTCGACGCGCGCTCTCAGCGGCCTGAATCGCCACTCGTGCGCGGGGAGGACCTCCTCGACATCCAGGTCGCGGACCGAGCGGAGCGAGTCGAGGAAGTCGGCCAGCGGGTTGCCCGGCTGCTGCGCATGGACGGAGATGTTGGGGCTGATCCGCGGCAGCACGTGATCTCCGCTGAGCAGCAGCCGGCGATCCCGATCCAGGAAGCAGACGTGACCCGGTGAGTGGCCTGGTGTGTGCAGAGGGATCAGGTCCCAACCCCGGAGCGGCAACTGTTTGCGGTGCTCCAGGAGCACGTCGGGCTGCGCCTGGCCGACGAATTCGCGCACCCCCATCGATGCCTCGCTGAGCTCCGCGATCACCTCCACGGGCACACCGCACTCGGCGAGCAGCCCGCGCATCTGAGCGACGACTGTGCTCACTCCCTCGCCGTACCGCCCCGGCAGCAACTCCGCGTCGGCGGGGTGGAGTGCGACCCAGGCACCACTGGCGTCGCGCAAGCGGCCCGCCAGCCCGTAGTGGTCCGGATGGATGTGGGTGATCAGCGCAGCGCGAACATCGCCAACCGCGTAGCCGGCCACCGCGAGCCCCTCGACAAGGGCGCCCCAGGCGGCCTCCGTGTTCCAGCCGGTGTCGACGGCGGCGACGCCGTCGTCGAGCTCGAGAAGGTGCACGAGCACGTAGCGGAGGGGGTTGTTGGGGATGGGAACAGGCACCGACCACAGCCGGGGGCGCACCTGCTCCACCGCCGGCAGGACGCCGTCACGCCAGGCCTGGCGCTGCGCAGCTCCGGTGATCTCGACCCCACTCACGAGGGCGGATCGTAGTTGGCTTGTGTCGGCCGCCGGACCGATGCGGCCGGGCACGCCCGGCTATGGTGGTGCGGTGAGCACCACTCCCTCCTTCTCTGAGGCGGTCTCTGATGCCGTGTCCGACGCCGTCGACGACGCCGGCGGCGTGGCTCGGGCGGCGGTGGCCTTCGTCCGGCCACGGTTGCGCGGCGTGCTCCACGAGTTCGCCTTCCCGGTCTCGATCCTCGCTGGGGTGTGGGCAATCCTCGACGCCAGGGCGGGCTCCCCTCGGGTGGCGACAGCCATCTACGCGGCCACGCTCAGCGCCTGTCTGGGCGTGAGCGCCCTGTACCACCGTGGCCACTGGTCGGTGCGGGTGCGTGCCTGGTTGCGGCGCCTCGACCACGCCACCATCTTCCTGTTGATCGCCGGCACCTTCACCCCGATCGCGGTGATCGCCCTCACCGGGTGGCTCCGGATCACCACCCTGGCAGTGGTGTGGGGAGGCGTGGTGCTCGGCAACCTGCTCAACCTCTTCTGGATGAACGGGCCGGCCGCCCTCGAGGTGGCCCCCTACATCGTGATGGGGGGCTTCGGCGTGGTGCTGATGCCCCACTTGCTCGGCAACCTCGGACCGGTGGGGGTTGGGCTGCTCGCCCTTGGCGGCGCGCTCTACATCGCCGGCGCTGTGATCTACGCCAAGAAGCGGCCCAACCCGTGGCCACAGACCTTCGGGTTCCACGAGATCTTCCACTCACTGGTCATCGCGGCGGCCGTTCTCCAATGGGTGGTCATCAAACACTGGGTGCTGCCGGCGGGATGAGGCCTCCGCACGGCGCCGGGCTACCCAGTGGCCTGGCAGGCGGGGCACCAGTACACGATCCGAGACGGTCGCCCCAGCGGGCGCATCCTGATCAGGGTGGCGCAGGTGGTGCAGGGCCGACCGCAACGACCATGCACCCCGGCACGCGGCCGAAAGCCGTCGCTGACGGCTCCGCGGCGCAGCAGCCCGCGGGCGCGGCTGAAGAGGCGCCCGATGGTGGCGTCGTCGACGTCGCCGATCGGGGTGAACGGATCGACCCGCTCGTGCCAGAGCGTGTTGCACCTGTAGATGTTGCCAATCCCAGCACAAACAGACTGATCGAGCAGGACCTCGGCGACAGTCGCGCTCGACGACCGCCGAGCCAGAGCCACCACCTCGGCGACGTCGAAGCCCTCGCCGAGGATGTCCGGGCCCAGCCCCTGGGCCACAGCCGCGGCGACCGTCAGTTCGCACAGAGGTGCGGCGAACAGCACCGCCAGGGTGTCGCCGAAGTCGAGCACGGCGGTGGCGCGGTGGGCCTGCCGTCGCCACGTCTGGCCGCGGCCGTAGATGTGCCAGGCGCCGGTCATGCGCATGTGCGTGTGCAGCACCAGGCCTTTCTCGAACTCCATGTACAGATGCTTGCCGTGCGCCCGCACGCCCACCAGCAACTGGCCGCCGAGACGCCCCAGGGCGGCCGGCCGCGCGGCCACGACCCGCCGCCCTGCCAGCGCCTGGCGCAGAGCGCTGGCGCTGCGCCAGATCGTGTCACCCTCGGGCATCTGCTCTGGGGTGCGGCGCATGGGGACGCGGCGGGTACAGCACCAGTCCACGCGTGCTCGGCACGAAGCCGGCGGCGCGCAACCGGGTGGCCAGCGGATGGCCGGCCGCCGAGTGCCCGTCGATCGTCTGCAGATCGAGCCGACCCAGGCGGCTCGCCACCTCTGCCAGTAGCGCGATGTCAACGTCGTCGGGCTCGCCGGCGGTGAGCAGTGACCGGCCGCCACGCTCGATGAAGAAGCGCAGCTCGCCGCCGCTGACGATCGTGTAGGCGCCGGCGGCGCGAGCTGCCCGACCCGCGAGGGCCGGCCACGGCAGCACCGCGCCAAAGAGGCTGGCCGGATCGACGGCGGCGAGCAGCACCGCAGCGGAGGCTGCGCCGCGTTGTGAGCGCAGTGCATCCACTGCTCCCGGAAGCGCGAACTGCGCCGCCCCGCAACCCTCGACGAAGTAGCCACGCCTGATCCGGCCCGCCTCCTCCATGGCGCGGAGCACGGGGTACAGCCCCGCGAACCCGCCGACGACGCCCTCAGCAGCGACGGCCTCACGGGTGAGCACACCGTGGCGCTGCAGCAGGCTGCCGGCGAGCGCGATCCCCCGCTCGGTGCCGCCTGACGCCGGCGCGCCGGCGGCGATCAGCGACCACCGTCCCTGAGCACGCGGAGGCACCAGCCGCATCAGCGGTCGTCGCTGATGGCGCCGCACGGGTCCCAGGAACCGGAGCGGCTGCAGGCTGTCATTGGTTACCTCCCCCGCCCACACCAGGTCGTAGACAGCGTCCACGACCTCGTCCAGGGGCACGCCGGGACATGCATCGAGAAGCTCGCGCGCGAAGGCGGGGCCCCGGGATCCGAGGCGATCTCTGATGGCGGCATGCAGGGGGGACGGTGGCGGGTCGATCGGGGGGGCGACGAGTGCACCGGCGTCGCCGCGCAGGAAGACCGCGATCCGGCCGTCGTCGCGCCCGACCGCACGCCTGCCCTGCCAGACCACCTCGCCGGCGCCGATCAGCTCGTCGAGCAGACGGCCGTCGTACGACATGCGCGCCGGCAGGATGTCCCGCTCCAGCACCGACAGAGCCACCGCCATCCCCTGCAGCTGGGTGAGCACCTCGAGTAGGCGTTCATGGCCGCGACCGCGCGAGCCGACGCCCTGCCAGGCGGACAGGAAGCGCGCAAGCGTGGCGGGTGGGACCGCCTCCACCTCGCGGCGCAGCGCGGCCAGAGAACGCCGGCGCAGCCTCTGCAGCACGTCGGGGTGGCAGTACTCCCGGTCCGCCCCGCCGGGACGGAAATGCCCAGCGATCACGTCGCCGTCTTTGACCAGCGCGCCCAGAGTGTCGACCACCCCGCCGACAGGGAGCGCCCACCGCGTCGCGATGTCGCCGGCCACGAAGGGCACGTGGGTGCGCGCGTAGCGGCGCAAGAGAGCGGCACGCGCGTTCTCGACCGGGGCCAGGTGGGTGGTGGCCAGACCTGGCGGGAGCGCCACCCCGAGAGCGTCCCGGTAACGGCCGGCATCGTCGGCGGCGATGACGCGCACCTCGCCGGCGAGTCGCACACGCACAGCGCGACGGGCCGCCACCAACTCCGCCAGCCAGGTCGTCCCGATCCCGCGCGCGGCCGCCTCGGCCTCGGTGAGATCGCCGATCACGCGCAGGGCGTCCAGCGCCTGGTCGATGTCCCTGGGATGCATCACCGGATCGAGACGCTGCAGCTCGAGCTCAGTGGCATCGATGGCGTCGCCGTCGAGCAGCTCGCGCAGGTCGTCGCTGCCGAGCAGCTCGGCGAGGAGCTCGCGGTCGAGGCTGAGCGCCTGCGCGCGCCGTTCGGCGAGCGGCGCGTCGCCGTCGTACATGTACTGGGCGATGTACTCGAAGAGCAGGGATGACGCCACCGGCGACGGCTGCGCAGTTTCCACCTCGACCACCCGCATCTGGCGGGCACGCACCGCCCTCATGATCCCGGCGAGCGCCTCGAGGTCGAAGACGTCGCGCAGGCACTCCCGGTACGTCTCCACCAGGATCGGGAAGGAGGGGTGGTGGGCCACCACCTTCAGGAGGCCGGCACTGCGCTGGCGCTGCTGCCACAGCGGCGTGCGCTGGCCGGGCCTGCGGCGCGGCAGCAACAGGGCGCGGGCCGCATTCTCGCGAAATCGCGAGGCAAACAGAGAGCTGCCCTCGAGCTGCCCGGTCACGGCGTCGACGACGTCGTCGGGATCCAGGAACAGCTCGGCTGCGTCAGGCAGCGTGTCGGCATCGGCGATGCGCAGCACGAACCCGTCATCGCTGTGGATGGTCTGCACGTCAGTCCCCATCCGCTCGCGCAGCCGCTGTGCCGCCACCAGCGACCAGGGCGCGTGTACCCGCGCCCCGAACGGCGTCAGCACGCAGAGCCGCCAGTCACCGAGCTGGTCGCGAAAGCGCTCGACGACGATGGTTCGGTCATCGGGAACGGCTCCGGTGGCGCGGGCCTGGTCGGTGAGGTGGTCGAGGAGGTTGCTTGCGGCGCGTTCGTCGAGCCCCGCCCGTGAGCGCAGCCGGTCGAGGGCCTCCGGCCGCGGCGCAGCGTGCAGCTCGCGCACCATGGCTCCGACCGCGACTCCAACCTCGAACGGGCGGCCCACCGCGTCCCCGTGCCAGAAGGCGATCTTTCCCGGTTCGCCCGGTGCCGGCAGCACCAGCACCTGCTGGGGGGTGATGTCGACGCATCGCCAGGTGGTGGCGCCGAGGATGAAGGTCTCGCCGGGTCGGAGCTCGTACACCATCTCCTCGTCGAGCTCGCCGACGCGCCGCCCGTCCTCGAAGATGTTGACGCTGTAGAGGCCGCGGTCGGGGATGGTGCCGCCGCTGGTGACCGCCAGTCGCTGGGCGCCGGCGCGACCGCGCACGGTGCCGGCCACACGATCCCAGACGATGCGCGCGCGCAGCTCGGCGAACTCCTCCGAGGGGTAGCGTCCGTCGAGCATGTCGAGCGTGGCCTCGAAGGCGCGCTCGCCGAGGTCCGCGAAGGGATACGCCCTGATGACCGTGCGCCGGAGATCGGCGACGTCCCAGGTGTCGAGCGCTGCCATGGCCACGATCTGTTGGGCGAGCACGTCCAGCGGGTTGCGCGGCACGCGAGTCTCCTCGATGGCACCCACGAGCATGCGCTCGGCGATGGCCGCGGTCTCGACGAGATCTCCCCGGTGGGTGGGAAAGATGGTGCCGCGTGAGACGTCGCCGACGTTGTGCCCGGCGCGGCCGATGCGCTGCAGTCCCGAGGCCACTGTCAGCGGTGAGCCCACCTGCACCACCAGGTCGACGGCCCCCATGTCGATGCCCAGCTCCAGGGACGAGGTGGCGATGATCGCCGGCAGCCGACCCTCCTTGAGCATCTCCTCGACCACTGTGCGTTGCTCGCGGGCGATCGATCCATGGTGGGCTCTCACCAACTCGTCGCCGGCGAGGTCGTTGAGCTGACCGCTGAGCCGCTCGGCGAGGCGGCGAGAGTTGACGAAGACGATCGTCGACCTGTGGCTGCGGATCAGCTCGAGCAGACGTGGAGCGATCGCCGGCCAGATGCTTCGTCGCGGAGCCCGCGTGGCCGACGTGGCCCCGCCACGATCTGCGCCCTGATCCAGGTCACCCATGTCGTCGACAGGAACCTCGACGCGCAGCTCCATCGGCTTGCGGACGCCGGCATCGACGACCACCACCTCGCGGTCGCGGCCACCGAGGAATCGCGCCACCTCGCTGAGCGGGCGCTGCGTCGCCGACAAGCCGATCCGCTGTGGCTCGGCACCGGTGAGGACGGCGAGCCTCTCCAGGCTCAGGGCGAGGTGGGCACCGCGCTTGGTCCCTGCGAGCGCATGGATCTCGTCGACGATGACCGCCCGGACGCTGCGCAGTGTCTCGCGCGCCGCGCTGGTGAGCATCAGGAAGAGCGACTCGGGGGTGGTGATGAGGATGTCGGCGGGATGGCGGGCCAGGTCCGCGCGCTCCGCGGCCGTGGTGTCGCCGCTGCGAACAGCGGTGCGCGCTTGGGCAAACGGGTCACCCCGCCGTTCGGCCTCCAGGGCGATGCCGCGCAGAGGCGCGCGCAGGTTGCGCTCCACGTCCACCGTGAGCGCCTTCAGGGGCGAGATGTAGAGGACGCGGCAGCGCTCCGCCTCCGGTGGCACCGTGCCGCGGCCGAGCCTGTCGACGAACCACATGAATGCCGCCAGCGTCTTGCCGCTGCCGGTGGGTGCGCAGAGCAACGCGTTGGCCCCCGCGGCGATCTCCGGCCAGCCGCGGGTCTGCACCTCGGTGGGCTCGCCGAGGGCGTCGGCGAACCAGGCACGAGCGGCAGGTGAGAAGAGGCTCAGCGCATCCACGTCCGAGATGATCCCGCAGCCGGATCACCCACCGGAGTCAGTAGGCTGGCCCGACCGTCGGCGAGTGGAGGTGAAGTCAATGACCAACAGCGCGGCAGCGACCCTCGACGCCATCGCCGGTTGCCGCGACCGGATCGACCAGATGTGCGCGCCGCTCGACCAGGCGCGGTGGCATCAGCCCACAGCGCTTCCGGCATGGGACGTGCAGGACGTGGTCGCGCACCTGGGCTCGCTGGAGGCGATGCTGCTGGGCTGGGAAGAACCTGCGCATCAGGCAGCCACGACCGCTCATGTGCGCAATCCACTCGGCGCTCTCAACGAGGGACTGGTCGATCGCAGGCGCAGCTGGTCGGGTGCCCAGGTGCTCGACGAGTTTCGCGACACCACTGCGCGGCGGCTCGCCGACCTGAGGGCTCTCGACGAGGTGGCTCTGGACCATGAGGTGCTCGCCCCCAGCGGCAGGATGGTCCCGCTGCGCGACTTCCTCGGGATTCGCGTCTGGGACTACTTCGTGCACGAGATGGACATCACGGACGCGCTCGGCCTGGCTCCGCCGCTGGCGACCACGGCGGCCACCCGCGTGCTCGACGAGATGCTGCTTCTGCTCCCGCGCGCCGCCGCCAAAGCAGGTGCGCCCGACGGGACGTTTGTCCGGCTGGACCTCACCGAGCCCGTGCCACGGTCAGTGGCAGCTGGCGTCGACGGTGGCCGCGGAGCATTGGTCGATCCATCGGCGGCGGGTGAGGCGGCGCTGCAACTTCGCGCCTCTCCCGCCGCCTTCCTCCGGGTGGGCACAGGTCGCCGGGCGGGGGCCGACGCGATCAACGCAGGCGAGATCGAGGTCGGCGGAGACTCCGAGCTGGCAGCTCGTGTCCTCGCCCGCCTCAACGTGGTGCCCTGACCCGCGCCCGGCAGAACGGCGATTCCAGCGGCAGGGCCAGCTGACCGAAGCGGCGACTCGGGCGAGGCGCCACGTCTCGCAGGGATCGCCGCCGACTCGGAACGTACGGGAGCGAGTGCACGATCTCCGTGGGCTGACGCGTCATTGCCGCCAGCCTGCTCTGGTAGTGGCCGGGAGGTGGCCGGTCGATCTGAATTGCGGTCGATCGGATCATGGCGATGATGATCCGCGGAGCCCACGACAACAGCCTGTCGCCACCCGCCTCGATGATTCGCGTTGGCTCCTGGTCACGTATCGTCGCCGTGATGGCCAACCCAGCCCCGCGATCCGCGCCGCCCAACCGCGCTCTTGTCGAGGCGCGCTGGCCGGCGACGCTGGCTGTTCTTGGCGCCATCGCCCTCTACGTGACTCTTCCTGCCGACCTCGTGCTGGGGCCGAGCTGGGTGCTTCCCGTTCTCGAGGGCGCCATCCTCGTGCCCCTGACCATCGCCCGTCCGCACCGCCACGCGGGGGAGGCCGGCGCCAGTCGAATCGCGGCGATCGTTCTGATCGCGCTCGCCAACGTCGGCAATGTCGCCTCGCTGATCCTCCTCATCCACCAACTGCTCATCCACGGACCGATCACTGGACGCACCCTGTTGTTCGCGGCGATCGAGATCTACCTCACCAACGTGATCATCTTCGGCCTCTGGTACTGGGAGCTCGACAGCGGCGGCCCGGCGCAGCGCCTCGCGGGGTCGGCCCGTCATCCCGACTTCATGTACCCGCAGATGAGCCAGCCCGACAAGGCACCTCCCGGCTGGCGCCCGACCTTCCTCGACTACCTCTACGTCTCGCTCACCAACGCCACCGCCTTCAGCCCCACTGACACGATGCCGCTCACACGCCTGGCCAAGTCGTTGATGGGCTTGCAGGCGATCGCATCGCTGCTCACCGTCGCACTGGTCGCCGGACGCGCTGTCAACATCCTCGGCTGACCATGAGCCAGCGCTACGAGAGCGGTGAGAAGTTCCTTCGGGTCATCCAGCTGTTCCAGCGGCTCTCCGACACGCAGACGGGGCTGACCACGCGCCAGCTCGCCAACGAGCTGGAGGTGACCACGCGCACCGTGCAGCGCTACCTGAGCACCCTCCGTGACAGCGCCGGCATCGACATCGAAGAGGTCGAGGGGCGCTTTCGCATCGGTTCGCTGAGCCGGCTTCCCGCCATGCAGCTCGACCACTATCAGGCGACCGAGCTGCTGCTTGCGGTGCGTGCCATCCAGCAGATTCGCTCAGAGCAGGAGCCGGCGCTGATCGGCGCGCTCGCCCAACTGGCGCGCGCCCTGAGCGTGCCGGTGGTGACCCGCTACCTGCAGGGCCTGATCGCCGCTGCGGAGCGCCGCCCCGCCGGTGGCGCACGTCACCAGGTGGAGCGCGCGGTGGTCGACGGCTTCGTGTTGCGGCGATCTGTGGAGGTGACCTACCGCGACGCCGAGGGGCGCGAGACGCGGCGGGTCCTCAGGCCCTACTTCCTGGAGCCGCGCGCCGAGAGCCGCACGCTCTACATCTTCGCGCACGACGATCTGTCCCAGGAGGTGCGGCCCTTCCGTATCGACCGCGTCCTCGAGGCGCGCCTGCTCACCGAGCCCTTCAGCGTCCCCGACGACTTCGACATCGACGCCGTCGTCAGCGGATCGTGGGGCATCTGGCAGGCGCCCGGGCAGGACGAGGTCCTGCTCCGTTTCGACAGCGCCATCGCGGAGCGGGCCCGCGAGGCGCTCGGACATCGCACCGCGGAGATCAGCGAGGGTGTGGGCGGTGCCATCGACGTCCGAATCCGGGTGGCCAGCGAGGTGGAGATGCGTTCCTGGGTGCTCGGCTGGGGCGGCTCGGTCGAGGTGATCGCACCGCCGTCGCTCCGCGACCATGTTGCTGCGACGCTTCGCCAGGGGGCGGCGCGGTACGGGAGCGCCTGAGGCAACCGCCATGTGGAGTCGCCGCCGCCGGTGCGTTTGCACTACGGTGCGCACGTGGAGACCACGCCGTCGGGGAGACCTCCTGTCCAGCGCCTGCTGGCGATCCTGCTCCCGGTCCTGGTGGTGATCGTGGTGGTGATCTTCGTCCTCGCCAAGGTCACCGGCAGCAACACCAACGGCGGCTCGCCGCAGGCGTCGCCGGGCGGCAACCTCTCCAGCCCGGGGGGAGCCCAGCCCGGCCCCGGAACCGGCGTCAGCCCGTGAGCGGGCGGCCACGGGCGGGTGGAGTCCATCCGGCCGGCCGATGCTCTACCGTTTGAAGCCATGACCGACACAGTTGTGAAGTCCGACCAGGAGTGGCGTGATCAGCTGACGCCCGAGCAGTACGCGGTGCTGCGCCGTGGTGCCACCGAGCGTGCCGGGACCGGGCAGTACGTGCACGTCAAGGCGGCGGGACAGTACCTCTGCGCCGGATGTGGGGCCGAGCTCTTCGACTCGAGCACCAAGTTCGACTCCGGATCTGGCTGGCCCAGCTTCTCCGCTCCGGCGAATGCCGAGCTGATCGAGGAGCACCGCGATTTCAAGATGATCGTTCCGCGAACCGAGGTTCGCTGCGGACGCTGCGGCGGCCACCTCGGACACGTCTTCGGCGATGGACCTCAGCCCTCCGGCCAGCGCTACTGCATCAACTCCGCCGCGCTGCGATTCGCCAAGGCCGCGAGCGTCGGAGCAGACGCCGCCGCCGAGGATCACACCGAGAGCAAGGCTTAGGCCTCCTCCTCCTCATCGGGCGCCCCGTCGAGCTGGCTCGAGCGGTGGTCCGGGCGCTCGGTCTGCCGCGGGGGTGCCCCCAGGCTCGGTGTGCTGGTCGCCTCGGGGGTGACCTGCTCGCCCTCCGAGTGTCCGATCGTCACCTCCGCCGAGGGTCTCTCGCCGGCGCTGGGAATCAGCCCGTCGTTGGTCGGCAGCGAGCTGCGATCGGGGTGCTCACGAGCTCGCTTCACCTCGTCGGCGATGGGGTCATCCCTCTGCTGGTCAGTGGCGGCCACCGTCAGGCACCTCCGTGGCGGTACATCGAAGCATCGACTTCCATGATAGGCGCGCTGCCACCACCCAAGGCCCGAATAGGCTGCGTGTCGTCATCCGGGCTCGACCAGCTTGCGGGCGCGGCTCGGCGCCACCCGTGGCGGTTCGCCCGGCATCTTGGGATAGACCGGCGGCCACGGCGCGTCCGCCAGTCCCGCCGCCGCGTCACGTTCGTGGAGGTTCAACAGCGGTTCCAGCGACTGGGGGGCATCAGCCATGGATGCCCAGGGATCTCCATCGCGAGCCACCCTCCCCGGCACGGTGGCGATGGTGAGCGCATCCGGGTTCACGGTGTCGAGCTCATCCCACGCAAACGGAGTGGACACCTGGGCACCCGGACGGGCCCGGGCGGACCAGGCGCCGAAGATGGTCTTGTGCGGAGCGTTCTGGTTGAAGTCGACAAAAACGCGGACCCCACGCTCCTCCTTCCACCAGGCGGCGGTGATGAGGTCGGGACGGCGCCGCTCCAGCTCGCGCGCCACCGCCACGGCCGCGGCGCGCACCTGGTACGAGGTCCACAGCGGCTGCAGCCGCACGTAAACGTGGATCCCGCGGTTGCCTGTGGTCTTGGGCATCGCTGCCACGCCCACCTCCTGCAGCAGCGTGTGCACAACGTGGGCCGCTTCCTGCACCATCGCGAACGTGACGCCCGGTGTCGGGTCGAGGTCGATGCGCAGCTCATCGGCGTGCTCTGGATCTGACGCCTTGGCGGGCCACACGTGGAAGCCCAGGCAGGCCAGGTTCACCGCCCAGAGCACGTGCGCCAGATCGGCCGCGACCAGTGCCTGCGAGGTGGTCCCGTTGGGGGTGCTGACGATGGTGGTCTGCAGCCACTCGGGATGTGCCTCGGGCACACGCTTCTGGAAGAAGGACGTGCCCCCGGCACCGCGAGGAAAGCGCTGCAGCAGCACCGGCCGGCCGCCCATGGCGCTGAGCAGCGGCTGCTCGATGGCCTGGTAGTAGCGCACCAGGTCGAGCTTGGTCTCGCCCCGCTCTGGGAAGAACACCTTACCCGGGCTGGTGATGGGCACCTCATGTCCGGAGGCCTCGACCAGCACGGCGTCGTCGTCCATGGCGATGTCTCAGGCAGCTCGCGCCTGTGCATTGGCACGCGCTCGTTCCGCGAGCGCCTGCTGGCCGTCCCCGGCAAGCCCGGGTTCCCCGCGCCACGCCTTCAGCGCCAGGTCGACGAGCGCGCGGCCGAAGGAGAAGCTCAGCTCCCACGGATGCGGACCGAGCCCGTTCATCTCCGCGAGATGCGTGGTGGCCATCTCGACGCCCTGACCGCCCGAGAGGAATGCGATGCCGGGCACTGCCACGGGAACTGTCCGTCGCAGGGTTCGGATGGTGGCCGACGCGACCTCAGCGGGGCTGCTGGAGGTTGCGCACCTGTCGCCGGGTACGACCATGTTCGGCTTGAGCACCATCCCCTCGAGGGCCACCCCCTGCGCAGTGAGCTCGTCGAAGATGCTCCTCAAGGTGGTCTCCGTCACCGCCGCGCAGCGGTCGAGCGAGTGCTCGCCGGTCATCAGCACCTCGGGCTCCACGATGGGAACCAGGCCGGCTTCCTGGACCAGCGCCGCGTAGCGAGCCAGTGCCTGGGCATTGGCGGCAATCGCACGAGGCGTCGGCAACCCGTCGCCGATCTTGATCACTGCTCGCCACTTGGTGAACGACGCTCCCGCAGCGGCGTAGGACTCGAGCCGCTCGCGCAGACCGTCCAGCCCCTCGGTGACTGTCTCGTCCGGGGCGCCGGCCAGTGCCTTTGCGCCAGTGTCCACCTTGATCCCGGCCAGCATCCCCGCCTCGACGCAGGCGACGGGGAAGGGCTTTCCATCACCCGTGCTGGCGGTGAAGATGTCCTCGGAGAGGATGATGCCGCTGATCCACGCGGACAGCCCGGGGGTGGTGACCAGCATCGCCCGGTACGCTCGGCGCTGCTCAACGGTCGGTGGAACCCCAGCTCCCTCGAGCCGCGAGTTCATGGTGCTGACGCTCTCGTCTGCGGCGAGGATGCCGCGGCCCCCGCTGACCATCGTCCTGGCGATCTCACCGATGGGCCGCTGGATCGTGTCCGTGCTCATGTTCCCTCTCCTGCGCACTCAGCCAACGGATGTTGATAAGCCCACTGGCCCTGGGTGCGGGCCACCGCAATTCTCAGGTCACAGCGTACGCAGCGCGCCTCGAACCGGTAGCCGAACGATCCCGTGCGCCGGGTGAAGCCGCGAAGGTCGTGGCCGGTCTCGACCGCCTCGACGGTTGCCGCTTCGATCACGGCCACGGGATCAGTGACGGGCATTGGCACGCACCCAGCTCAGAGGTTGGTCAGGAGTTTCGGTCGTGGCGCCGGGGGCCGCATGGTCAGCGTCGTTCGGCCGCCAGCTGCAGAAGGTGGTAGACGAGGATCAGCTGGGTGACCGCGAGGGGCTCGTTGCGCACGCCTTCGATGCCCCCGATCCCCTGGGGCAGGTCGGCATCCTCGCCGAATTCGAGCCCGCGCCAGAGCGCCTCCTCCACCTGATGGGTCAGATCGGGTGGGGCGTGCCCGTGCACGTGGAGCGCGTCGACGGGCTTGCCGTCATCGTCGCGGATCAGCTTGAGGTGGATGGCGCGGCGGTTCTCATCGGTGAGCACTGAGGTGAGGTCGGGATGGGTCACCGTCGGCCGCAGAAGCAGGGTCGCGCTCAGCGTCTCCCCGCCCGAATCCTCGTGGGCGTGGGCGTGCGGCCAGAGGCCGTCTTCGGCCTGCTGGAGGGGACCGAAGCTGACCACGATGTCCGCCTTGGCGCGTTGCGGGCGAATGAACTCGGCCGACTCCGCTTCGCGTCTTTCCAGCTCTTCCACGACCTGTTCTTTGGTGTAGCCGCGCTTGGTGGAGTCACGGGCGATCTTCCAGGCACGCCGGATCGCCTCCGGTGGATCGAGATACACGGTGACGTCGGCACACGCCTGGGCCAGCCTGGTGTACATCGGCAGCAGGCCTTCGACGATCACGAAGCGACGTGCTTCGACAAACTCAGGGCGACCGAAGGTCCCGGTGCTGTGGTCGTACTTCGGCTTGAGGATGGGCTGGCCGTTGGCGAGCAGCTCGAGATGCTGCTCCATGATCTCGATGTAGTTGCACTTCGGATTCAGCGGTGTGAAGGGGAGCGTCTTGCGCTCTTCACGGTCGTACCGGTGATAGTCGTCAGCGCACACCGCGGTGACATTCGCCTCACCGAGAGCCTCGACCAGCCCCTTGGTGAGCGTTGTCTTGCCGGCGGCGCTGTCTCCGGCGATGGTGAGCATCACCGGACGCTGCACTGGATCCTCGCTGGACCATCCGGCTCGCTCCATGGACATCGCCTTGTCCGGCATCACGCGATCGGTCATTCGGGCGCTGACTCGGCGGAGTCGCCTCCCGCAGGCCCGCCGGCCAACAGCCGGCTCTTGCGGACGTCGGCGACGTCGATGCGCATCAGGTCGTCGCGGCTGACCGTTCCTCCGGCGGCGACCAGCCGGTTCGCCTGACGCAGCCGACAGCGCTCCAACGCGTTGCGCACGCTGCGGGCATTGGCGAAACGCGGCATCGCCATCCGCCTGTCGAGCAACTCACGAAAGGCCTGGGCGGCGGCGTCGGAGAACATGTAGCGCTGATCCGTGAGCATCAGCTCGGCGATGGCCATCAGCTCCTCGACCGAGTAGTCGGGGAAGTCGATGTGATGGGCGATTCGTGATTGCATGCCCGGGTTGCTCTCGAAAAAGGTGTCCATGCGGTCCTTGTACCCGGCCAGCACCACCACGATGTCGTCGCGTTGATTCTCCATCACCTGGAGAAGGATCTCGATGGACTCAGCGCCGTAGTCGCGCTCGTTGTCGTTCTTGTACAGGTAGTACGCCTCGTCGATGAAGAGGACTCCGCCCATGGCGCGCTTCAGGACCTCACGCGTCTTGGGCGCGGTGTGGCCGATGTACTGACCAACCAGATCGTCGCGCGTGACCGTGACCAGGTGGCCCTTGGCGAGGTAGCCAAGCCGGTTGAGGATGGCTGCCATGCGCATGGCCACAGTCGTCTTGCCCGTCCCCGGGCTGCCGGTGAAGCACATGTGCAGAGTCGGTCGTTCCGACTCCAGACCAAAACCGTGGCGCAATCGATCGATCACCAGCAGCGACGCGATCTCTCGGATGCGCGTCTTCACGGGTTCGAGCCCCACCAGGTCGCGCTCCAGGCTTTCGAGAACCTCGGCGATGCGCGCCTCCGCCATCTGAGCTCCCAGATCGACCTCGGCTCCCTCCTCCCAG
This sequence comes from Candidatus Amunia macphersoniae, assembly GCA_016464795.1. Taxonomy (GTDB): domain Bacteria; phylum Chloroflexota; class Dormibacteria; order Aeolococcales; family Aeolococcaceae; genus Aeolococcus; species Aeolococcus macphersoniae. The sequence goes on from JAEKNN010000012.1 coordinate 61,961, forward strand.
GCGGGCTGGGGTGCCTCACCGCTGGACGCGTGGTCAGCTTCGGACGCGTCCGCGCCGGCGGAGGCGTTCCCCGCAGCCGGCTGCGGGGACATCCCGAAGCGTCGTCGTCCGTCGGTGGCCATCAATCGCGGTACCGCTCACCCTCGGGCCTGTCGGTCGCGTACGCGTGGATGGTGTAGTGGACCTGGCGGTCGGGTCCCTCCTCACGTTGGAGACGGAAGCCCGGCTCGGCGGGTGGCCGATTGACGATGAAGCTGAGAGCTGTCGTCTGGCGGCCGAGGGTGCGGTCGTACGCGTTGAGGCGGATGTAGTGGTTGGGGTGCACCTTGCGGCAGCGATTGATCTCGAGCAGGATCGCCGAGGGATCCGCCATGTCGAACATGGGCAGCTCCCACATGTCCCACAGGAAGTTGCGCGGGTGCGGGTCATCGGTGAACTCCACCGACAGCGGCCACCCCTTGTCGAGGCAGTACTGCAGCTGGGCTGTGATCTGCTCGTCGGTGAAGTCGGGCAGGTAGGAGAAGGTCCCCTGGGTGATGCGCATGTGCTCTGTTCCTCTCAGGCCGACGTGGGTGTCGACAGCACGTCTGAGGTGTCCGTCGACTCGTAGTTGAAGCTGATGTCGCCCCAGACGTCGAGCGCAGCGCGAAGCTCAGGGCTCCACTTGGCGGCAGCGCGAAGGATGTCCGGGCCTTCGTTGACGTAGTCACGGCCCTCGTTGCGGGCCTGGATCATGACCTCGAGGGCAACGCGGTTGGCGGTGGCTCCGGCAGCGATTCCCATGGGGTGGCCGATGGTGCCGCCGCCGAACTGCAGGACGGTGTCCTCGCCGAGGTAGTCCAGCAGCTGATGCATCTGCCCCGCGTGGATGCCGCCTGACGCCACCGGCATCACACCCGGCATGGACACCCAGTCCTGGTCGAAGTACAGGCCCTTCTGGGGGTCCGCCGCGGTGAAGCCCTGACGGCAGGTGTCGTAGTAGCCGCGGATCATGTTGGGGTCGCCCTCGAGCTTGCCGACGACGGTCCCCGCGTGGACGTGGTCGACGCCGAGCAACCGGACCCACTTGGCGATGACCCGGAAGCTGACCCCGTGCGTCTTCTGGCGGGTGTAGGTGCCGTGTCCCGCTCGATGCAGATGGAGGATGAGGCCGTTGCGACGGGCCCACTTCGACATCGAGGTCATCGCCGTATAGCCGACGGTGAGGTCCATCATGATGATGACGCTGCCGAGCTGCTTGGCGAAGTCCGCCCGCTCGTACATGCTCTCCATGTCGGCGGCGGTGACATTGAGGTAATGCCCCTTGACCTCACCGGTAGCGGCCTCGGCCTTGTTCACCGCCTCCATCGAGGACAGGTAACGATCACGCCAGCGCATGAAGGGCTGGCTGTTGATGTTCTCGTCGTCCTTGGTGAAGTCGAGCCCGCCGCGCAGCGCCTCATAGACGACGCGCCCGTAGTTGCGAGCCGACAGGCCGAGCTTGGGCTTGGTGGTGGCGCCGAGCAGCGGGCGGCCGTACTTGTTGAGGTACTCGCGCTCCATCACGATGCCATGCGGCGGCCCCTGGAATGTCTTGACGTAGTGCGGCGGGATGCGCATGTCCTCGAGACGCAGCGCCTTCAGCGCCTTGAACCCGAACACATTGCCGATGATCGACGAAGTCAGGTTGGCGATCGAGCCCTCCTCGAAGAGATCGATGTCATAGGCGATCAGCGCGATGTACTGCCCGGGTGTGCCAGGCACCTCGTCGCAGCGATAGGCCTTGGCCTGGTAGTGCTCGTGGGCGGTGAGGCGGTCGGTCCACACCACAGTCCAGGTGGCCGTGGAGGACTCTCCCGCGACGGCCGCGGCGGCCTCCTCGGGATCGACGCCCGCCTGCGGTGTGATCCGGAATGCGCACAGGATGTCGGTGTCTTTGGGCTGATAGTCGGCATCCCAATAGCCCATCTGCTTGTACGGGATCACACCCGAGGCCCAGCGGTCGCTCGCTGGTGGGGAGGCCTGCTCGACGTCGGACTCGAGGACTGTCATGCGGTTCGTCTCCTTTCGGCGACGCTGGAGGGCGTCGCCTGCAATGCCACCACCTTGGCAGGGCGACACATTAGTGTCAATTGATTTTCTACTGACAACTCATCAGTATTGCGTTATGACTCTGCGGCAACTGGCGACATTCTTGGAGCTGGCCCGGGCCGGCTCGGTGAAGCTCGCCGCCGAGCGCCTGTTCGTCAGCCAGCCGGCGGTGTCTGCCGTGGTCGCCTCTTTGCAGGGCGAGCTGGGTGTGGACCTGGTCACTCGCAGTGGCCGGGGGCTGCGCCTCACCGACTCGGGCCGCGTGCTCGCCGGCTACGCGCGCCGCATCCAGGGCCTCCTGGATGAGGCGGCGACCGCAACCACCGGGGCCTCGGCTCCCGCGCGCGTGCGCCTGGCGGCGGTGACGACGGCGGGCGAGCATCTCCTTCCCGCGGCGATTGCCGGGTTCCGCGAACGCCATCCCGATGCCGAGGTGAGTCTCGAGGTGTCCAATCGCGGACACGTGTGGGAGAGGTTGGAGGCGCACGAGGTGGACCTGGTCGTCGCGGGCAGGCCCCCCGGGCTGCGCGGCCTCCACTCCCGAGCGGTGCGGCCCAACCAGCTGGTCATCGTCGCCGCCCCGGGGGTCGCTCGCGGCCCGCTGACCTCGACCGCCCTGGCCACCCACACCTGGCTCCTGCGCGAGCCCGGCTCAGGGACGCGCACCACCGTCGAGGAGTACCTGGCCGCCCATGGGATCGAGCCCGCCACCCTGACGCTGGGATCCAACGGCGCGGTGCGCGAGGCCGCCGCGGTCGGCCTGGGTATCACCCTGATCTCGCGGGACGCGGTGGAGGCAGAGCTGTCGAGCGGACGGCTGGTTCTTCTCCCGGCGCCCGACATCCCCCTCCAGAGGGAGTGGCACATCGTCACCAGGGATGAGAACCACCTGCCGGGGAGCGGGGCTCTGTTCCTCGAGCACCTGATCGCTCACAGCGGGTTCGAGCGCTCGCCGACGCTGCCCGGCCAGGTCGAACTTCCAGACAGTGCAAACGCGCCTTCGCGAACTGGTGTCTGTATTGAGTGACGGCGCGTCTGGATGTCCCGGGTACATCACCTCATCCCAGACGATTCCAGGCATGAATGCACCAAGCCTGAGATACGGACCGCTACATCGTCGGGGCCATGAGCGATCTGATCGAAGAACTCAAAGCTTGTCAGCGCTTGTATCGTCGAGACGGTCTTCTCGACATCGAGACCTTGATAGGCGGAAGATGCCGCGATGTTGCCGACCAGGACGGTGACTGCTTGGCGGCGGCGGTCGTTCCTGTTCTCCTGTCGCCCGCTCGCGGTGCTCGCTAACTAATGCCGCCAACACAGGGTGGCACGATGGGCGGTGTAGAAGCCGCAAAAGATCTCCACCAGGATGCGAAGACCTTCCACCGGATCGGGCTCGACGAAGGCGCGAGGGATTTGCATCAGGCCGCCGCTTTCCGCTAGCTGATCGAAGACTGCCTCGCGTAGATCGTCACGCGTCGAGAACTGGGCGTAAACGGTGGCGCGCGTCACCCAGATAGCAGTTCCCTCTTACAAATTAGACGGAGATCAATCAAGTGACCGAAACCAATCCCGCCGCGATGACGGCGACGCAAGCGCGATATCCCGATCTGGCTGGCAAGATCGCAGTCGTCACCGGCGGTAGGCGGGGGATTGGCGCTGCCATGCCGCCTCGTTGGCCTTGACCGGCGCATTGGTGGCGGTTGTCGGTCGCGATACCCAGGTCCTCGACCAGGTCGTCAGAGACATCGTGCAGAGCGGCGGCCGGGCGATCGGCGCTGTCGCCGACTGTACTGTTGAGGCTGATCTCGGATGGCTCGCGACCCGTGTCGCTGATGAACTCGGACCCGTCGACATCATCGCCGCCTTCGCGGGAGGTAACGGCATGCCAGTGCCGACCGTCGACGAAACTGCAGCGCATTGGCGCGAGATAGTCGAGTCGGATCTCACCTCAATGTTTCTCACCGTCCACGCTTTTCTGCCAGATATGGTGCAGCGCAACCGAGGTGCAATCATCACGATGTCGTCCGCGGCAGCGCGACAGGCCGCGCGCTCCGCTGCTGCGTACGCCGCCGCCAAGGCGGGGGTCATTGCATTCACTCGCCATCTCGCCGCCGAGGTCGGTCCAAACGGGATTCGTGTCAACTGCATCGCTCCCTCGGCGGTCGAGAACGACAAAATGCGCGCCTGGATGAGCGCCGAACAACGTCAAGCGCTGGGCGAGAGCTTTCCGCTGCGACGCATTCGGTAACCTCGCGATGTCGCAGCTGCTGCACTGTATCTCGCGTCCGATGTTTCTTCATGGGTCACGGGCATAACCCTCGACGTCTCCGATGGCAAGGTGATGGTATGAGTGAGCAAAACGGTGAGCACGTGCTGGCACGGCGCATTGCGGGATTGCGTACCAACGCGTTCGCCGCTCTGGTCATGTTGTTGATCCAGCTTGTCCTGGGAATGTGGGTGAACCTTTTCGCCACCATCCCGTCGGCAGATGGTGGAACAGGGTTTCTGAGTGCGTTCTTTCGGGCGATCTCCAACGGCCCTGTGGGGTTGTCCGTGCACGCCATATTGGGGGCACTCCCTCTGGTCAGCGCAACCGCAGCAGTAGTCCGCGCAGTTGTGCTTCATAGGGGAGTCCTAATTGGCATTGCGTCCCTCGCGCTGCTTGCGATCGCCATTGCATTCGTCACGGGCGATCGCTACGTCGCGACGAGCAACGCCAGTGCCTCATGGGTGATGGCTCTCTGCACGGCGGTTCCGCTCTTCTGCTACGCGCTCATTCTGTTCACGGTGGCCTCAGTGCGCGACGCACTGGCCGCGTAAAATTCGGGTGAATGGAGAAGCTGTGGTCACGCAACGGAGCGCCGGTGCACACGGGAAGCCGCCACTCCCGACGGCGCCTTCTGTTCTCGAGAGAGGCTGACAGACCTCCAAGAAGGCACGCGCGGCCAGCGGGAGACAGGGTCAAGCCCTCACCCGAAGCCAGCCTCGGGCTCCAAGGTGAGGGAAGACTGACAGCGGGAGACGGGGCTCGAACCCGCAACTTCAACCTTGGGAAGGTTGCACTCTACCGTTGAGTTACTCCCGCATCAGCCCTGGACTCTAGCGCGCCGCCTTGCCCGCCTCCCGCACGTCGAACTTGCCCTCCGCGTACTGCTGGCGGAGCAGCTTCTTGTCCTGCTTGCCGACGCTGGTCTTGGGAAGCTCATCCACGAATGTCCAGCGCTCCGGCAACCACCACTTGGCCACCTTGCCGTCGAGGAAGCTGCGCAGGTCCTCGGGGCTGGCCTCCGCGCCGGCCCTGAGGACCACCGCGGCCAGCGGCCGCTCCTCCCACTTGGCGTCCGCCACGCCCACCACCGCCGCCTCGGCCACCGCTGGGTGCGCGGCCAGAATGTTCTCCAGCTCCACTGACGAGATCCACTCGCCTCCAGACTTGATGACATCCTTCGAGCGATCGGTGATCTGTAGGTAGCCGCGAGCGTCGATGACCCCGACGTCCCCGGTGCGCAGCCAGCCGTCGTGGAAGCGCTCCGGCGCCTCCACCCCGTAGTAGGACCCGGTGATCCACGGTCCGCGCGCCTCAAGCTCGCCGACCGATTGGCCATCCCACGGTAGCTCGGTGCCGTCCTCGGCGACGACGCGCAGGTCGACGCCGGGCACCATCCGTCCTGTCTTGCTGCGCCAGGCCATCTCCTCGTCGGGGTCGATGCCCGCGGGCGGAAACGCGATGCAGCCGAGCGGGCTGGTCTCAGTCATGCCCCACGCTTGGATGAGCTCGATGCCGAGCTTGTCGCGGAAGGCCTCGATCAACGACCGCGGCACGGCCGAGCCACCGCAGATGGCGCGCTTGATCGACGACAGGTCAGCGCCCGTCGCCTGCGCGTGCTGCAGCATCCCGGTGAAGATGGTCGGAACCCCTCCCGTGAAAGTGGGTTGCTCCGCCTTGATGAATGCGCACAGTGGCTCGGGCTGGAGGAAACGATCGGGGAGAAGCAGCGTGCAGCCGAGCATCCAGGCCACGTAGGGGATGCCCCAGGCGTTGACATGGAACATCGGGACGATCATCAGCAGGCGCGCCGATTCGTCGAGCCCGAAGGCACCCCACACACCGAAACAGTGCAGCCAGATGGCGCGGTGGCTGTACACCACACCTTTGGGATCGCCGGTGGTGCCCGTCGTGTAGCACATCGCCGCCGCGGACAGCTCGTCGATCTCCGGCCAGGCGTACTCGGAAGACTGCCCGCTGATCGCGTCGTCATAGGCGACGTGCTCGCCGAGCGCGGTGGTGTCTCCCTCGCCGACCACGATCACATGCTCCACGGTGGGCAGGTGCTCGCGAATCGCCGCCAGCAGTGGCACCAGCGAGGCGTCGACGATGACCACCCTGTCCTGGGCGTCGTTGACAATGTGCACCAATTGTTGCGGGGTGAGCCGCAGGTTGAGGGTGTGCAGCACGGCTCCCATGCAGGGGATCGCCAGGTAGGCCTCGAGGTGTTCCTGGTTGTTCCACGCCAGGGTGGCAACGCGGTCGCCGGGCTCCACACCCATCGACGTCAGCAGGTTGGCCAGGCGGGCGGCACGCTCGGCCACCTGCGCGTAGGTCGAGTGCCGGGCGGCCTCCCCCTGCCAGGTGATCACCTCGCTCTGTGCGAACACCCTGGCGCCGCGCGTCATCAGCGAGGTGACCGTCAGCTGGTGGGACTGCATGGTGCTGTTCATTCGCCGGGCTCCTTGGGGTGTTCCCATTCCGTCGTCTCACATTGCGCAGACGGCATTCTCGACCAGCCCAGGTTTTCGCGCAATCGGTGGCCGGCCGACGTCACCGCCGGTGGCGCACCGCGACGGGTTGGGGTGCCTGCTAGGCTCGCACTCGTGGTGACCGCCTTCCTCCTGGTCGTCTGTGAGCCCGGGCACATCCACGACGTGGCCCAGGGCCTGGCTGACACCGACGGCATCTCTGAGGTCTACACCACCACCGGGTCCGCCGACTTCGTCGCCGTGGTCAGGGTTCCCGACCTCGACGCGCTCGCCACCCTGGTCACCGAGCGCATCACCACGCTGGCGGGCATCACCAAGACCAACACCCACGTGGCCATCCGCTCCTATGGCCGCGGCGATGAGGCGGCCGCCTTCGACATCGGGGTCGACTGAGCCCGCGTTCGACGCCTCCTGTCCGACCGTCGGTGCCGTCCGTGGACGGTCCTCCTGCGCCTGCTACCCTCGAACCGGATGGATGCGCGCCCGGCACGACACGCGTGACAGCGGTCGCAGCTCCCAGCGAGGCCGCTGGTGCGGTCCTCCGCGACGTCTTCGGCCTGCGCGACTTCCGGCCTGGTCAGGCGGAGATCGTCGCCGCGGCCGAGGCTGGGCGCGACCTCCTCCTGGTGGCACCTACCGGGTCGGGCAAGAGCATCGGCTACTGGGTGCCCGGTATCACCAGCAGCGGCCTGACGCTGGTGGTGTCGCCGCTGATCGCGCTCATGAACGACCAGGTGGGCCGCCTGGCATCCCTTGGGGTTGCCACCGCTGCGCTGCACTCCCAGGTCGACCGGCAGGGGCAGGAGGCGGCCCTGCGCGCCGCCGCTGCCGGCTCCCTGCGGTTCCTCTATGTCACTCCGGAGCGGTTTGCGGTGCCCGGCTTCACCGCCGCGCTGGGTGACCTCCATGTCACCCGGCTGGCGATCGACGAGGCCCACTGCATCTCCAGCTGGGGCCACGACTTCCGTCCTGACTACCGGCGCCTTCGCGAGGCGGCCGAGCTCTGTGGCCGCCCGCCCATCGGCGCCTTCACGGCCACCGCGACGCCGCTGGTGCGGGACGACATCATCAGCTCGCTCGGCATGGTCGACCCGGAGGTGCGCGTCACCGGGTTCGTGCGCCCCGAGCTGCGCCTGTCGGTCGTCCGCTGCCGCGGCCAGCAGGAGAAGCGCGCTGCGCTGTTGAGCGCCCTGCGCGCTCTGCCGGGACGGGCCATCGTCTACTGCGGCAGGGTGCGTTCGACCGAGGAGATCGCCGCGCTCCTGCGTGAGCATGGCTTCACCGCAGCGCCCTACCACGGCGACCTCAACGCCGAGGAGCGGATGCGCGCCCATGGCGGGTTTGTGCGCGGCGAGATCTCGGTGGTGGTCGCCACCTCGGCGTTCGGCATGGGCATCGACCTGCCCGACATCCGCAGCGTCGTGCACCTCGACTTTCCCGGCAGCATCGAGCAGTACTACCAGGAGGCGGGCCGGGCGGGCCGTGACGGAGAACGGGCGGACTGCACGCTCCTGTACAGCCCCGCCGACCGCGACCTGCAGGCGTTCTTCATCGAGCAGGCCTATCCGGAGCGAGACGCGGTGCGTGATGTGTACCGAGAGCTGCTCCGCGAGCGCCACTGGGGGATCGACGACTGGGATCGGCGGCTGCCCGGACGCGAGCCCCACGTGATCAGGGCCGCAGTGGACCTGCTGCGCCGGGCCGGCGTCCTGCTCGATGGCGGGGGTGTGTCCCCACTCCGCGGTGCGCCCGTCGACTTCGAGGCGCAGGCCGTGCTTCGCGAGCACGCCTATGCGCGCCTCAACCAGGTGATGGATTACGCGCGCGGCGCTGAGTGCCACCACGCCCGCATCGCCGACTACTTCGGTGAGGCGGGGGCGGCGCGGGTCTGCAGCTCCTGCGACGTGTGCCTGTCACCGCCGCGACGCCGGGTGGCCGTGGCCCCGTCGGACGTCGGCGCCGCGCTCGCGGTCACGCTCCGCTTCGACGGTCACCTCGGCGCATCGCGGCTCGGCTCTCTGCTTCGCGGCACCGATGACGCGTGGTCACAGCAGCGCCAATGGGTCCGCACCGCCACCTTCTTCGGCGCGCTGCGCAGCTGGAGCTCCGAGTCAGTGCGCGAGCTCTTCGCCGTGCTCATCGAGGAGGCGTGCCTGCGCCGCAGCAGCGGCGAGCGGCCGGTGCTGTCGCTGACCGCCCGGGGCCACGCCGTCCTCGACGGCCGCGACACCGCCGACATCGAGATCGAGGTCGTCGCCCCGCCTGCGCGCGAGCGCGGCCGCGGCACCATCGACTCGGAGCTCGACGTGCTCGCAAGCGAGCGGTTCGAGCGGCTTCGCGCCTGGCGTCGCTCCGAGTCTTTTGACGCAGGGGTCCCCGCCTATGTGGTGTTCGACGATCGCACCCTGCGTGAGCTGGCGCGACGCAACCCGACCAGCTCGGGGGCGCTGGCGAGCGTTCCCGGGGTGGGCCCGGCCAAGCTGGCCCGCTACTCGGAGGGCGTGCTTCGGGTGCTCGCCGGCGATACAGCACACGAGTGATCCGCGGCCGGCAGGCCGGCACGGCCACACCGTCGGGTACCCTCGATCCATGACCGCCGTATCAACCCAGCCGGCAGCCATGACCGGCGCCGCCCGCTTCCTCGCCGCCGCCCAGCGCCAGCCCGTGGATCGCACCCCTGTGTGGTTCATGCGCCAGGCGGGACGCTGCCTGGCCGCATACCGCGAGCTGCGCCAGAGCTACGACATCCTCACCATCACGCGCACGCCGGAGCTCTGCGCTCGGGTCACGCTGATGCCCGTGGAGGAGTTCGGGGTCGACGCCGCGGTGCTCTACGCGGACATCATGCTGCCGCTGTACGGCATGGGCGTGCCCTTCTCGATCGACCCCGGGCTGGGGCCGGTGATCCACGAGCCCGTTCGCGACGCCGCTGCTGTGCGTGCCCTGCGCATCGTCGACGCGGACGAGGGCACACCCGAACTCTTCGAGGCCATCAGGCTGCTCGCGCGCGAGCTCGATGGCCGCACCGCTCTGCTCGGGTTCGCCGGAGCACCCTTCACCGTCGCCTCCTACCTGATCGAGGGACGGCCCACCAAGGACTTTGCGCGCAGCAAGGCGCTGATGTACGGGCAGCCCGCCGTATGGCATGAGCTGATGGAGACGCTGACGGAGGTGACCATCCGTTACCTGCGCGCCCAGGTGGCAGCCGGCGTCCAGGCTGTGCAGCTGTTCGACTCCTGGGTCGGCGCGCTGGGGGCGGCCGAGTACGCGGAGTACGTGCTGCCGTACGTGCGGCGGATCTTCGCCGGCGTCTCCGGAACAGTCCCCACGATTCACTTCGGCACCTCGACCGCCCACCTCCTCGAGCAGATGGCCGGCGCTGGGTGCGACGCCATGTCCGTCGACTGGCGGCTGCGCCTCGACCAGGCCTGGGCGCGGATCGGCGACCGCGCCATCCAGGGCAACCTCGATCCCACCGTCTGCCTGGCTCCATGGCCGGTGGTCGAACGCGAGGCCCTGCGCGTGCTCGCCGAGGCGGGAGGGCGCCCCGGTCACATCTTCAACCTCGGTCACGGCGTGCTGGCCGACACGCCCAGCGACACCCTGCGCCGGATCGTCGAGCTCGTCCACCAGCAGACCGGGGTGGCGTGACTGCCACCACGGCGTCGGTGGGCCACCGGCGAGTTGGAGTGCTCCTGCTCACCTTCGGTTCGGCCGTGACCTCGGCCGACGTGCCCGAATACCTGCGCAGCGTGCTGGGCGGCCGAGAGCCGTCGGCGGCGCTGATCACAGAGTTCTGCCGGCGCTTCGACATCATCGGCCGCTCGCCTCTGATCGACATCACCCTGGACCAGGCAGCAGCTCTCGAGCGGCTGCTCGGTGAGCGCCACGGACAGGAGTCGTTCCGCGTCGCCGCCGGCATGCTCCACTCCGCGCCCCGCGTGGCCGAAGCCCTCCGGACGGTGACGGAGGAGAGCGTCGACAGGGTGGTCGTGGTGGTGCTGGCCCCTCAGTACTCGCCGCTGGTGCTTGGCGGGTACCAGCGCGCCATCGACAGCTGCGCGGCCGACGTGGCCCCGGGTGTGCCGGTCAGCGTCGCCGGCGCCTGGCACCTGACGGGGTCGTGGATATCCTCGCTGTCCGAGGCCGTCCGCGCGGCGCTCGGCCGCTTCGAGCCGGAGACCCGCCCCAGGGTGGGTGTCGTCTTCACAGCGCACAGCCTGCCGCGCCCGGTGGTCGACCGCGACCCGGGGTACCTGAACCAGATCGACGAGACCATCGCCGCGGTGGCCGAGCGTGCAGGCCTGGCACCGGGCACCTGGGTCTTCGCCTTCCAGAGCGCCGGCCACACCCCGCAGGAGTGGTTGACGCCGGATCTCACCGACGTCCTGCCCGGGTTGCGCGCATCAGGCGCCGGCGACGTGCTGGTGGTCCCCGTACAGTTCGTGGCCGACCACCTGGAGATCCTCTACGACCTGGACGTCGCAGCCGCCGAGCAGGCCCGAGCGGCGGGGCTCGGCTATCACCGGATCGCCATGCCCAACGCCGACGCGCGGTTCATCGCCGCCCTCGCCGAGGTGGTCGAGCGCGAGCTGGCGGCAGCCGCCGTCTGAGCGGATCTGGCCGGGGCGACAGGTCGTCATGGACCGGCAAGGTCGCGCCTGTAGCCTGCTGGGAAGTGAGATTTGCTCTCCCTTCCCGCGGCGCGGTACGGCGGCTCTCGGGCCGCCGCCGCGCCGCCCTCTCCACTGCCTGAACCATTAGCCAGGGTTGGTGAGGCGGTCCATGATCGCGTTCATGGCGTCGAGCCGCTCGGAGACAGTGGTCAGGATCGCCCTGGCCTCGACCGGCAGCTCACCGAAGGCACCGTCGTCGAGCATCGAGACGTAGCCGAGGGCGACCACCAGCGGTTGGCGAAGTTCGTGGCAGAGCCGGCCGATCATCTCTCGGTCGCTGGGAAGCGGTGAGTCGGTTGGCTGGTCGGAGAGCCCTTCCATTCGGTGCGTCGATCATAGCTGTGACCAGCGCGCCCGGATCGGTCGCCGGCCCCGCTGAGCTGGCGCCGGGAGAGCGCCGATATACTCACGCTGGGGCATCGCTGGGGCAGGTTCGTGTACGCGCGCCGCCGCTTGGTGATGGTGCTCTCGCTGGTCGCTTTCATGCTGTCGATCGTTGCCATCGCCAGAGGAGGCGAGCCCAAGAACGCCAACAGCTTCGACTTCGAATCCGGGCGCGGCTTCGCGCTCATGTCCAGTCAGCTGCCCGCCAATGCCATCAGCTTCACGCTCATCCTCAGCGACCCCGGGCTGGCCTCGGACGATCAGCGGTTTCGTCAGGAGGTGAGCCGGGCGCTGGCACCTCTGGCCGCCGACCACCGCGTCAACGCCATTCAGACCGCGTACACCGCGCCGCTCGCCCTGGCTGCGCAGATGGTCTCCGCCGACGGCCACAGGATCCTGGCAGTGGTCTCGCTCAACCTCGATTTCACGGCTGCTCGCCAGCAGTTCGGCGGGATGCGCGACCAGATTCAGCCTCCGCCGCAGCTCAGCGTGGCGGCCACCGGCGACGTGCCGCTGGCATACGAGTTCGACAGCCTGCTCGCCGCCGACCTCGAGAAGGCTGAGATCGGCTCGTCGCTGGTGGCGCTGGTGCTCCTGGTGATCGTCTTCGGCACGGGGGTTGCCGCTCTCATCTGCCTGGCGGTCGGCCTGCTCGCGGTGACCGGCGGGGTGGGTGCGGCGCTGCTGCTGGCCCATGTGACTGACGTCTCGACGTACGCGCTCAACATCGTGACCCTGATCGGCTTGGGCATCGCCATCGACTATTCACTGTTCATCGTCAGCCGCTTCCGCGAAGAGCTCGGCAACGGCGCCAACGTCGATGACGCCGTCGCAGTGGCCATGGGAACGGCTGGGCGAGCGATCCTGTTCAGCGGCCTCACGGTGGCGATCGGGCTCTCCGCGATGCTGTTCTACCGTGGCACGTTCCTGGTGTCGATGGGCATCTGCGGGGCCATCGTGGTGGCGGTGTCGGTGCTCCTGGCTCTCACCTTCCTGCCTGCCCTGCTGTCGATTCTCGGTCGCCGGGTCAACCGCCTCGCCGTGCCGATCCTGCGGCCGCGCCCGCACGGCCAGGGCAGCTGGCACCGCATTGCGGTGGCGGTGATGCGCAGGCCCGTTGTGGTGCTGCTGCCGACCATCCTGGTGCTGCTGGCCGCCGGCTCACCGTTCCTGCACATCCAGCTGGCCAACACCGATGTGACCCAGCTGCCCCCGGACGCGGAGGCACGGCAGGGAGCCGAGCTGCTGGCGACAGCATTCCCGAGCCAGGGCGCCAACATCATCCAGGTGGTTGTTGAGTTTTCCAATGAGTCGCCTCTGTCGGCTGCCAACGTGGACGCGGCGCACTCGCTGAGCCAGCGGCTGCACCGCGTCTCTGGCGTGGCCTCGGTCAGGAGCTACGTCGACGTCACTCCAGGCCTGTCGTCTGCGGGCTATCAGTCGTTGTACGCGGGCTCGCGCGCCTCACTCCCCCCAGCCGCGCGCGACCAGGTGACCCACAGCACCGGCCACAGCATCGCGGTGCTCGACGCCGTCACACCCTTCCTCCCTGCCAGCCAGGCTGCCCACGACCTGGTGCGGACCATCCGCGCCCAGGCGCCGACAGACGGCGCCAGGGTCATGGTCACCGGCGACACCGCCTTCGACATCGACTTCGTCGGCTACATCGTGCGGCCAGACGCCGCTCGCTGTCGGCTTCGCCATGGTGACCACCGTCTTCGTGCTCTTCCTGCTGCTGCGCTCGCTGATCCTGCCCATCAAGGCGGTGCTGATGAACCTGCTGTCACTCAGCGCCGCATTCGGGGCGATGGTGTGGATCTTCCAGGACGGTCATCTCTCCGGCCTGCTCAACATCACCAGGGGGCGATCGACCCCACCCTGCCGGTGCTGCTGTTCTGCGTGGTCTTCGGCCTGTCCATGGACTACGAGGTGTTCCTGTTGACGCGCATGCAGGAGGCCTGGCGCCAGACCCACGACAACCGCACCGCCGTCGCCGATGGGCTGGAGCGCAGCGGCCGGCTGATCACCGGCGCAGCCGCGATCATGATCAGCGTCTTCATCGCCTTCGGTCTGGCTCGGGTGGTGACCATCAAGGCCACCGGGATCGGCATGGCTGTGGCTGTGCTCGCCGACGCCACCTTGGTTCGGGCCCTGGTGGTTCCTGCGTTGATGCGCCTGCTTGGTCGAGCCAACTGGTGGGCGCCACGCTGGTTGGGCGGCCGTCCGGCTGAGCCGCAGCGCCATGCGCCCGCCACCTGACCATCACCCGCGGGCCGGAGTGGTGTCGACCACCATCGCGGGAGGGAGGTGGCCATTGCTGGCCTGGGCGGCGCGCACCTTCTCCAGGTACTCAGCGAGAAGTCGCCGGCCGGTCGCCTCGTCACCGACGCTGGCCACCACGTGGTAGGCGGGCTCGTCAGGGTCGGGGCGGACCAGCACGAAGCCTCCCGGAACGAACACCTTGAGGCCGTCGACGAGGTCGAGGTTGCTGCCCTGGTGCTCCTCGAGCAGGCGCCGCATCACCTTCCCCTTGGCCTCCCACGGACAGAACTCCGTGGCCGTGAGGTAGGTGGAGGTGGGCAGACGCGCACGCATCTCGCTGAGCGATGTCTGGAAGACAGCGCGCATCTCGAGAAGCTTCACCAGGGTGTACATGGCGTCGTAGGCAGGGAAGAAGTACGGCCAGATGAAGCCGCCGTCGCCGTCGCAGGCGAGGCACACGTTGGGCCCCGCCGAGGCCCGCAACACAGCCGACGCCTCTCCCGGGGTGGACGTGAAGGAACCACCCGAGTCCTCGACCAGCGTGGTGATCCACTGCGGGGTGGTGGCCGGAGCCAACACCACGCCAGGATGTGACTGCAGCCACCAGCTGGCCAGCACGGCGAAGCTCTCGTATGACGACAGCACAGTCCCCTCATCGTCGATGAAGGTGATCCTCTCGCCGGTCGAGCTGAGCATGCAGCCCACGTCGGCCTGCACGGTGCGACTGATCAGCGCGGTCTCCTCTGAGACCGTGCGCTGGTGGGAGCGATCGCTGAGGCCGGCGTTGAGCGGGATGGCCGTGACACCGAGCTCGTTGAGGATCCCGGGCAGCACCATCGACGCCTGGCTGTAGTCGTAGTCGATGAGCACGCGAAAGTTGGCGGCGCGAATCGCCGCCGCGTCGACACTCTCGAAGAGGTGCTGGCGGTACTCGGCCTGGAGATCGACGTACTCGATGTCACCCATCTCGTAGAACGCCGCACGCCGGAAGTCCTCCCGGAAGAAGAGGTTCTCGAACTTGCGCTCGGCGCGCTTGTCGATCTGCAGGCCCGCGCCATCGAAGAAACGGATGTCGGCGCTGCGCTGGTCGAGAGGTGACACCAGCACGTGCACCCCGGCGTCACAGTGGCCGCGGGTGGCGAACTGGGTCATCGGAACTGGGATCTCGTTGAGGTCGCGCACCCAGGCGCCGGCGCTGATCAGTCCGGCGACGAGCGCGCGCTTGATCATCCGGGAGCTTCGTGCGTGGTCGCGCGAGATGGCGATCGAGGCGCCGCGCGGCAGGGTTGCCGCGAAGGCCGCTCCCAGGCGGGCGCAGAATTCAGGGGTGAGCTCGACGTTGATGAGCCCGCCCATGCCGTACGACGCGAACAGCCCTCGCCGCCACTCGCCCGCCCAGATCACCGACTCGTTGACTGTCGAGCCCGGCTCAATCTCCTTGTGCGGCCAGATCTTGACACCCGAGCGCACCCGCGAACCGCGACCGATGACGCAGTCGTCACCGATCACTGTGTTCTCCTCGAGCAGGCTGCCGTTCTTGATTGTGACATTGCGGCAGACGATGCTCTGGCGGAGACGGCAGTTCTCACCGATGTACGAGTGAGGCCAGACCACCGTGTTCGAGACCTTGGCGTTGTCATCGACGATGGAGTACCTGTCGATGACGGCGTGGCCATTGATGAAGGCACCGGCCTTGAGCTTGACCTCGTCCCCGATGAACGCCGGCCCCTCGAGTTGCACGTCCATGCCGAACTCCACGCCCTCACCGATCCAGACATTGCCCTGGCGCCTGCCGGGGACGTGACAGCGCACACTGCCCTCGAGCGCGTCCCAATTGGCCTGCATGTACGAGGCGATGGACCCGATGTCACACCAGTAGCCCTGGGCGACAATGCCGTACAGCGGCTCCTTGCGGCGCAGCATGCCGGGGAACACGTCCTGCGACCAGTCCACGGCGATCTCCGTCTCGATGTGATCCAGGACACTGGGCTCGATCACGTAGATCCCGGTGTTGGCGTGATCGCTAAAGACCTCACCCCAGGACGGCTTCTCGAGGAAACGTTCCACGCGTCCGTCCGCCTGCGTGACCACCACCCCGTACTCGAGCGGGTTGGGCACGCTCTTGAGCACGATGCTGGCATGGCTCTGATGGCGGCGATGCTCCCCGATGATCCAGGTCAGATCGATGTCGGTCAGGGCATCACCGCTGATCACCAGGAAGGTGTCATCGAGCAGGTGGGCGGCGTTGCGAACGCTGCCCGCTGTGCCCAGCGGCCGGTCCTCGACCACGTAGTCGATCTCCATGTCGAGTTCGGAGCCGTCGCCCAGCCGGTTGCGGATCTCGGCGCCGAGGTACTGCAGGGTGAGGATCACCTGGGTGATCCCGTGCTCGCGGAGCAGGCGGAGGATGTGCTCCACCACCGGCGTGCCCGCCACCGGGACCAGCGGCTTGGGGTACTGGCTGGTCAGCGGCCGCAGCCGTGAGCCCTCGCCGCCGGCCATGACCACCGCCTTCATGCGCGAGTGCAGCGCGCCGCACCAACAGCCCCACCCGGTGCCGGCGCAGTCGCAATCATGTCCACATCAATCATAGGCGCCGCTCCGGGCGGGGCGAGCCAGGCGCCTCCCGTCTCAGCCGGCCGAGGCCAGCCTCAGTCGCCAGACGCTGAGGGGACCGTTCGATCCTCGAGCCAGTGCTGGAAGGCAGTGACATCGCCGCCCGCCGCCAGGCTCCTGACCATGCCCACCAGCACCCCCTGGGGAGCCAGCAGGCTGAGCCCATCCGACGCCAGCCAGCAGTGCAGGGCCAGCAACGCCGTCTGCATCGGAGCGGTGGCGAAGGCATCGTCACGCAGCAGCTTGGCCACCAGCGTCGCGGGTCGTTGCAAACCGCTGGGCTGCGCGCTTGCCGCCAACGCCGCTTCCAGCGCGGATGGGTCCGCCATGGCGGCGGGCTCGCCGCCGGTGAACCGCCGCGAGGCCACCCGGTTGATGAACTGCAGATCGGCCACGCTCAGCGACGGGCTCACTGGGACATCTCGAAGAGCGCGTCCTCGAAGCGGATCAGACCGCCCACCAGGGCGTCGTCGAGTCCGGCGGTTATCTCGGCCCGCGCCGCGGCCAGCTCTTCGACGGTGAGTCCGAGCTCGCTGGCTGTCGACTGGAGGCGGCGGTCGTCCACCGCCGCAGCTTATCCGCTGGCGGGTCAGCCGCAGCTCTTCGCCCAGCGCCGGTCACAGCTCCAGCACGACGACGTGGTGCGGGAGGCCCGACACCGAATCGCTGAAGCCCTCGCCGACAACCTCGAACCCAAGCCGGCGGTAGAAGTCGAGCGCGCTGTCCCGCGCGTTGGCCCAGAGCAGCCGCGTCCCCCGGTGGCGAGCGCGAGCGGTCACCTCGGCGAGCAGGGCCCGCCCCGCGCCTCTGCCCTGCTCGGCGAGCTCGACGGCCATGAAGCGGAATCGTTCCGCCGGTGCCCCGGGCCTGGCCCCCTGCTCCTGTGGGAATCCGCTGATGACACCCACCAGCCGGCCGTCACGGAACGCTCCCAGGTGCCAGGTCTGCGGCAGGTGGTCCTCGGGCGAGGAGGCGGCGACGGTGGGGATGTGACTGCGCAGCACGCGGGTGCGGAGGTCGAGCGTCGCCTCGAGGTCGACGTCGCGGATCTCGACGGGCTTCCTCGGCATCGCCATTGCGCGCCACTCTGCCAGACAGGGAGGCGATCCCCGCCCTCTCCTCAGCCGGTCGGGGCAGGCCGGCGTGCCACCACATGCTGACGGGCGGCGATGTAGCGCATTCGCTCCAGGAAGCCGTCGATGATCTCCGGCCAGGTGAAGTCGGCAGCATCTCGGCGAGCGGCTTGACGGAGACGCGAGGAGAGCTCGGGGCGCTCGACCAGACCGCTGAGCGCGCTCGCGAGCTCGGTGCCCTCGGCCGTCTCCACCACGATGGCGTTGCCGTAGGGCCGGGCGTATTCCTCCCCGGTGGCGCCGACGACGGCGACCCCGCCGGCGGCCATGGCCTCGAGGCCGACCAGGCCGAACGGCTCGTGACCGGAGTTGGCCAGCACCGCACATGAGGCCATCGAGATGGCCGGCAGGACCGACTCGGGCAGGAAGCGGCGGAGGTTGACGACCGCCGCCCCCCGCGTCTCGGTCAGTGACCGGGCGACGCCGGCGGCACCCTCGACGGGCTCGGTCCAGTCGACGACCTCCAACCCGAGCTGGCGCGCGTGAGCCAGGACGCCGTGGCCGAAGTGCTCGATCCCGCCGCGCATCAGCAGCCGCGCTGCCAGCCCGCCCGCGCGCAGCTCAGCGATCGCGTCGAGGCTCTGGTGCCAGCGCTTGTCCGGGCTGAACCGGCCGATCTTGAAAGCCAGGCAGGGGCTGTCGGCGGCCTCGCGGATGTGCCGGGCGGCTGCGGGGTCGACGGGCTGCAGCGCCTCGACAGAGATGCCGTTGGGGATGACCACGGGATTGACACCGTGAGGCCACATCAGATGCTTCATGTACCGGCTGACGGTGGTCACGGTGGCGACCCTCTCGAGGGAGCGCCAGATGATGCTGTCGAACCCGAAGTGGTTGTTGGCGTTCCAGAGGAGGACGCAGCGATCGCGCTGGCCGATCTCGCGCAGCCCGTGGTCGAGGATCTCCACCAAGTCGGCGGTCTGCCACTCCTCGCAGAGGATCGCCAGCAGGCGTCCCGCTGCCGCGGCCGGTCGCACTGAGCCGTCGCGGATCAATGCCGGCAGCTCGCGCCGCATCTCCTCGATCTTCTGATCCTCTCCGTCGTACACCCCACCCGGGTGACGGCGGCTGACCGCCTGGCAGACGCGCACCAGGCGCAGGCCCTCGACGGTCTCCTGAGCAGGCGCGTCGGGATCGCCGACGAAGTACAGCGTGGTGCGGAACCCCATCGCCGCGAAGGCGCGGCACATCTCCTTGGCCCGCACCCCGAGGCCGCCAGCCTGGCTGTACTGGTCAGGTCCCTCGAAGGACACCATGGCGATCTCGAGCGCGTCAGGAGTGAACATGGCTTGTGAGTGTGCCTGCTGGCAGCGTGGCCTGGCGGCCTGCGCACGGGTGGTGGCTGGAGCGCCCGGCTGGCGGGCGCCGGACACTCCGCTTGACCCGAAGTCTGCGCGGCCCGGATCAACGTAGTGGTCGACCAAGCCGCCACGAGACGGTGACACCGCCACACGCAGGGGGCGATGGGTGTGCTGGTGCGAGGTTCAGAGGTTCAGCAGTCGCGCTGCGTTGGCGCCGCTGACCAGGGCGCGCTCGGCATCGTCCAAGCGCGCCTCATCGAAGGCCTGCAGGTAGCGGGGCACCGCCAGCAGAGGGTGATCGGAGCCCAGCAGGATGCGCTCGGCGCCGACGGCATCGATGACCGCGCGGTACACCGATGGTGCGAAGACGAAGGGCTGCGCCGCGGTGTCGAAGTGGAGGCGCTCGCAGACGGTGCGCACCTCGGGGATGTGCGCGTACAACGGCAGGCCGCCGCCGAGGTGGGCGCAGATCACTGTCAGGTCCGGGTGACGCTCCGCGAAGGCGATCACCCGCTCGGGCGTGATCGTGCCCTTGCCCGGATAGTCGTGGCCCAGCGGCTCGCTGCAGTGGAGGGTCCAGGGGAAGCCCGCGCTCACCGATTCACTCACCGCCGCCGCCATCTCCCGGCTGTGCACAGACCAGCCCTGGGCGTCGGCGTTGAGCTCGCCGATTCCCCGCAGCCCGAGCCGGGCGCAGCGGGTCACCTCCAGGGCGGCGCGCGGGTCGCCTGGCTGGATCACCCCGAAGCCCACCAGGCGCTGCGGGAAACGGCGGCAGGCGGCAGCAACGTAGTCGTTGGCCTCGCTGCAGAGGGTGGGATCGTTGAAAGGCCAGCTGAAGCACACCGCCCGGTCGACCCTCTGCTCGTCCATGGCAGCCACCAGCGATTCCGCCGACGCCACTCGCTGGCCGCGCGAATGGCAGGCGGCGAACCACGGCTCGGCCGGCATGATCTGGCCGAGGTTGTCACGAACGCGGTCGGGAAGGATGTGGACGTGGGCGTCGACGATCATCCGATCCGGGCTCGGTCAGGCGCAGCCCCTCCCGTGGCCACTGGGCTCACGCTCCGCGGACGTCGTAGACGGTCACGTGGTCGCTGCTGGCCACCACCGGCAAGCCCTGGCCGGCCCACCACTTCAGGCCCACCTGGATGTCGACCACTCCCGGAGCTGTCAAGCGGTCGTCGATCTCGACATAGCCGACGCGGTACTGGTGCAGCATGCCGAACACCGAGCAGCGCGACCGCACCTGATCGGGGCAGCCCTCGAGCATGCTGCGCACGTCGTTGTAACGCGAGCCGAAGTCGGTGCCGTAGCTCCACAACCAGCCGTAGTAGCCCATCACCGCGGTGCGACCTGCGAGCATGATGATCGGGTCGTTGGGGCGGCCCTCGGTGAGAAAGATGGCATCCGGCGCCGTCGATGCCGCCACCCGCGTCGCCAGGCGCACGTCGTCAGCCGACGCACTCGTGTAAGGCCCCCCGACGGCCTCGGCCGGTGGCGTCCACGGCAGCAGCCGCAGCAGCACCAGGGTCCCGGTGAGCAGCACTGTGCTCGCCAGCGAGAACGCGGCCACGCGGAGCCACCAGCGCCGCCACCAGCGGACGATCAGCGCCCCCAGCAAGAGTGCAACCCCCAGGTACCAGTAGGTGAACAGCTTGGTGTTGTCCCAGTCCCACGATTGAAAGACGACGATGTTGGCCACCCCGAAGACAGCGACGAAGGGAAGGGCGACGCGAAGCAGGTCGGTCGGGAATGCTGCGGTCAGGCGGCGAGCCGCGGCGCCGATGGCCCCGTGGAAGCGGCTGGCGGCAACGGCCAACAGGACCACCGCGCACAGCGGCACGGCGACCCCGGTGTTGGCGATCCAGAATCCCCAGTACTGGGGAGACAGCAGGGCACGAAGAAAGCCGACAAACCCCTGAACCAGGGTTGCCGCGGTCAGTGGTGAGCGGTCGCCGCTGCCCCCGAGGTACATCCAGCCCGGCTCGATGGTGGGGAACGCGTTGCCCGCCAGCACCGAGCCGCGCGGACCGCCGCCGAGGCTGGCCAGCCGAGGGATGGCCACCACAACCGTCACCGCGAGCGTGATCCACCATCCCCGGTGGCGCCACTGCAGCGCGATCAAACCGAGCACGATCGCCATCGCGATCAACGTGTGGATGTGGATCAGCGGCATCAGGCCGAGCAGCACCCCGGCGAGCGCGAAGGTCTCGTAACCACGACGTGGTGCGCGTGCGGCCGCTGCCAGCATGGTCAACACAGCGAGCGCACCGGCGAACCCATAGAGGATGCTGCGCTGGGGCAGCCACCACGCGAAGAGCGGGGTGTACCACTGCTGGTTGGGGAGCGGCTGCTGCGCCGCCGCGGTCAGCAGGCCATCGTAGGCGCGAGGTTGGGCGGCGACCATACCGGGCAGGTCGTGCAGGGTTCCGGCAATGACGGACGGGATCTCCACAGGGTGCGCGAAGAAGCCTGACCAGCTGCACTGCGCGGCGGTGAAGCCATGGTGCACGCAGGAGTCCGCGAGGATGCCGGTGAAACCGAGGCCGCCCCCCACCAGGCAGACGACCGCCGCGATGATGCCCGCGCCGAGCCCAGCTCCGAGACGGACGGCGAGGGTGACGATCAGCAGGGTGATGCAGATGGCGAGCAGAGCGCCCGGAAGGGCCAGCGCCACCGCGGGCGAGGCCCCGAGGACCACCAGGGTGGCCGATTGAAAGTCGGGGAGGAACGGGTAGCGCAGGTCCTGCCCGCTGAACAGGGGATTTTGCGGAGGCAGGTTGTGGCCCACCGCGAAGCTGCTCGCTGTGGTGAGGTGCTGCGCCCAATCCGCCCAGACCGTCTCGAAGCCTGCGTTGATGGTGCCGTCCGCAGCAACGCTCAGGGTGTGGCTGAACAACACAGTGAACAGAACGGTGGTCACGAAGGCGGTGACCGCGAGACCCACGCGCCGGCGTCGTTGTTCTGGGGAGAGCAGGTGGTCCCACCCGTTGCGCCAGTCCGCGAGCGCAGCCTCACGATGTCTCCAGGTGACTCCGCCGACCGCGAGCACGGTGATCGCCTCACCGCCCAGGACGGTGGCGACGCTGAGCCCCGCCAGCAACGCGAGCACATAAGTGACCGCGCTGCCCACCAGCACGGTCACTACCGCGCCGATCAGCACACGTTCCTCCACGCGCAGTTCGACGCGCGGCAGCGATCCCGCAGCCGCGGTGCCCACCACCAGGAGCAACGCTGCGATGCCCAGCCAGACGGAGTTCACCAGGCGTCGACCCAGAGGCGCATCTGGTGGTCGGTGCTGGGCATGGGAACTGCAGTCCACACCGGGTAGAAGAAGACGAAACCCGCGACCACGGCGATCACCCCCGCCCAGGCGACGGGCGCGACGGCAATGCGTCGCGAGCCCACCTGGAGGACTGTGTTGCGCAGCCCGGCAAGAACGTAGGCCAGCGCCAGCGCAGCAAAGAGCAGCATGCCCAGCGCGTGGTAGAAGAACAGCACGCGGCGCTCATTGCCCACCACCCACATCATCCACGAGGCCACGTAGCCGAGAACGATGAACGCCGGAACGAACCGTCGTGACACCACCGCGCTCACTGTCACCAGCGCGGCGAAGATGAGCACCCCCGCGAATGCCACGATGAAGAGCGCACCAGGCTTGACCAGGCCGCCGGCCGTGTCAGGTGGAGAGGCGGCGTGGAAGGTCACGATCATGACCGCCAGCGACGACAGGCCGAGCAACGCGCTCACCACTCGCCACCACGGCGGCCCGCGGGTGACGCGCCACACGCACGCCAGCAGGGCGAAGATGGACAGCCACCACACAGCCGGGTTGCCCATGTCGGTGATTGATGACACGGTGGGGTTGTCAGCCGTCGCGGAGCTCACCTGGTCGTAGTAGAAGAGCACCGGGTGGAACGTGATCGGCCACGTGTACCACCGCGACGAGTACGGGTGCCCGTGACATTCCTGCTCGTGATACTGCAGGCTGGCGCTGGAGATGTCGGCGATGTTGCCCACCGCCTTGACCGGGTCCGGCAGGGTGAGTGAGCCCACCTTGACGGTGGGAACCTGAAGTGTCTCCGCGGTGCCGGTCAGGCCCACGGTGGTTGGGTTGCAGGCGGTGAACCTGTACACGTCGGGGTGCACGACCGTCAGGTAGCGTGAGAATGAGGCGCAGAAGATCGCTCCGACGATGAGCAGCGCGCCGACGTAGTGCAACACAGCGAAACCACCGGCGGCCTCACGCCACAGCACCACCTCGTGGCGCCCCCTGCCCGCGATCCGGCGCACAGCCGGGATCAGGCCGCCGATCCACGGCGAGACGCCACGCGCGGCGATCAGGGCCGCGGCGACGACCAGGGGTGCCAGCGCGGTGAGCTTGGCGGCAAAGGCGAGGCCGGCCACCAGCGCCATCACGTAGAGGGTGGCCCGCCACTGCCGACGCGTCCGTGCCTGCCAGTGCAACAGGAAGACGTAATAGAACAGGGCGACGAAGAAGATGGCGATGATGTCGATCACGCCGGTGCGCGACTCCACCAGGGCGAGCCCATCGAGAGACACGAAGAGCGCCGCCGCGGTGGCGAACCAGCGATCTCGGCGCAGGCGAAGGGCGATCAGGTACATCAGGCCCACCAGCAGGCTGCCGAAGATGGCGGTGCTGGTCCGCCACGACCAGGTCTGAAAGCCCATGGCTGCGATCGGCGGCGCCATCAGCAACTTGGCCAGCGGCGGCTCGGGATCGAAGTAGGACTCGGCGGGTTGCCGAAGGTCCTTGGCGGCGTCGACTGGGAAGTAGATCTCGTCGAACACGAACCCACACTGCTTCACGTCGCTGTGGTTGACGACCTGGCCACTGAGCACGTCCCGCGATGGAGGCCCGATGGGAACGCCGCTCCCCGACGCTGTGCACTCGCCGCCGTTGTACGGGTGACCGATGCCCCACGTCACCAGCGGAGCGCCGCCCAGCGGGTTGCTCAGGAAGTTGGGGAAGATGGGACTGGCGAAGCGGATGAACATGGAAGCCGCGAACAGCGCCAGCACCACCACCAGGTCGCGCCGCTGCAATGCCAGGAAGCCGCGCAGCCCCGCTCGCACCAGCGGTTCGGACCCGTCGCCGCGCCCAATGGGCGGCCGCGGATCAGCTGATCGTCGTGACCACGGCCGCGACCCCGACCAGCGAGTCATCGGCGCCGCCCACGGCGGCGCTGAGCTGCTCCCGCCACGGTGACCCGCGGGGGACACACGTGGGCCAGGAGATCGGCGAGCAACCTCGGAGCATCGGCAACCGGCACCACCAGAAGGTCGTCGACGACACAGCGCACCCCAACCACGCGGCGGATGGCGCGGAGGTCGACACCATCATGAAGCCGGATGGAGATGGCCTCCGCTCCCAGCCACCGCTCGGTGGGGCGGGGCAGCTGGCGGCGACGCTCGGGACGGCTGAAGACTGCGCTCAGCCTGATTACCCTGGCCCTGTCGATGTCCGCGGACCCGAGCCGTCGGCTCGCCGCCATGGTGCGGATCACCAGGCAGTCGCCCTCGCGCGCCAGGTACGTGAACCGCTGCCTGGTCCACAGGGAGACCGCTATTGAGAAGAGGGCCACGGCGATCACCGCGTAGCCGAAGGCGCTGCCCGAGGCAGGCCGGAGCACGGTGAGGAAGACGGCGGTCAGAGCGAACACGGTCGCGGGGAGGAGCAGCCAGGTGCGATAGCGGCGCCAGCGTTCGACGTCGTAGAGGATCGGATGGCGGGTACCGGTGGCCACGGGCTGCCGAGCATACGCAAGGCTCCGGCAAATCGGACGCTCACGTGTGCGTGGGCGAACGCGGGGCTCGTGTTTACAGCCCTTTACAGTTCTTCACTGGGCGTTTACAGCTTTCCGGGGCCGGAACCAGTACATTGGTTTCCGGCGACGACGGTCGCCCCCAAACAGGAAACTCATTCCCTTCCTGAAAGGCCGGAGGGTTCGCCCTCCGGTCTTTTCTTTTGTCCTCACAGCTGTCCGCGCACCCTGGCGACCGCCTGCAGCCAGGCCGCGTACGGTGCCTGCGGCCGCTCGCCGGGTTGGGCCGGCTCGAAGGTGCGTCCCGCCCGATACGCCGCGGCGACACCGCCAGGAGCCTCCACCAGGCCTTCTCCCACGGCGGCGAGCATGGCGGCACCGACAGCTGTGCTGTCGACGGAGGCGGCCCGGGTCACCGGCAGCGCCAGCAGGTCTGCCTGGAACTGACACAGGCCGTCCATGACGCTGGCTCCGCCATCAACGCGGAGCTCGCGCAGATCGATGTCACTCCCCGCCTCGATGGCTTCGATCACGTCGCGCGTGCGGTAGGCCATCGCCTCTACCACCGCGCGGACCACGTGGGCCCGGCTGACGCCGGCGCTCAGACCCACCAGCGCTCCGCGAGCTGCTGGGTCCCAATACGGCGCCCCCAGGCCTGACAGCGCGGGGATGAAGAGACAGCCGTTGCTGTCAGGCACCGAATCGAAGAGAGGACCTGCCTCGTCGGCGGCAGAGATCAGCCCCAGCCCGTCACGCAGCCACGTGATCCCGGCCCCGGTGACGAAGATGCTCCCCTCGAGGGCGAAGGTGTCAGCTCCTCCAAGCCGCCAGGCCACCGTGCGCAGCAGGCCGTCCACCGGTCCCGGCAGGCTGGTGCCGGCGTTGACGACCACGAACGAGCCGGTCCCGTATGTGTTCTTGCTCATCCCGGGCTGCAGGCAGGCTTGCCCGAACAGGGCCGCCTGCTGGTCACCGGCGATCCCACTGATGGGCAGGCGCAGCCCGAGGAACTCCGAAGGCTCGGTGAAGGCCACCCGGCCGGCGCTTGGCCTGATCTCGGCGAGCAGAGCTGCGGGCACCCCGAAGGTCTCGCAGAGATCATCGCCGAACGTTCCGCTGGCGAGGTCGTAGAGGAGGGTGCGACTGGCATTGCCGGCATCGGTGACCAGGGCTGAGCCCCCTGACATGCGCGCGATCAGCCAGGTGTCGACGGTGCCCCCGCACAGCCGTCCTCGCTCGGCGCGGTAGCGAAGCCCGGGCTGCTCCGCGAACAACCACTCCAACTTGGTGGCGGTGAAGTACGGGTCGAGCAGAAGGCCCGTGCGTGCACGCACGGCGTCCTCCTCACCACGCTCGCGGTGTGCCGCACAGAGCGCCGCACTGCGGCGGCACTGCCACACGATGGCCGGGGCCACCGGGGCAAGGCCATCCCTCTCGAAGAGCACTGCCGTCTCGCGCTGGTTGGTGATGCCGACGGCGACAGGAGCCGGATCTCCGGCGGCGTCCAGAGCAGCGCGGGCGGCGACCAGAACCGAGCGCCAGAGGTCCTCCGGGTCCTGTTCCACCCAGCCGTCGCGCGGGTAGCGCACGGGCACCTCGGCGTAGCCCCGGCCCGCGACCACACCATCCGCACCCACCACCAGGGAGGTGGTGCCCGACGTGCCCTGGTCGACCGCCAGGATCCGGGGGACGGTCATCGCGTGCCCATGCGTCGCCGGCTCAGACCGGGACGGCGAGCATCCTCTCGATGGCCACCCGGGCGCGGGCGGCGATCTCGGGGGCGACGGTGACGCGCGGCGTCAGGGTCTCTAGTGAGGCCGCCACTTTGGGGAGCGTGATCATCTTCATGTACTGGCACACCGCGCCCCGTGAGGCGGGAAGAAAGCGCTTGCCGGGGATCACCTTCTCCATGCGGTGGAGGATGCCCACCTCGGTGGCCACGATGAAGGTGGATGCAGGTGACTCAGCGGCCCGGCGCACCATGCCCTCGGTGGACGTCACCACTGTCGTCGGTCCCGGAAGATCGCCGGACGAGGAGCGGTAGAGCGCGGATGTGGTGCAGCCGCACTCAGGGTGGATGAGCAGCTCGGCACCAGGGTGTTGGCGCCGAACCGCGTCCAGGTGAGCGGGCTCGATGCCACCGTGGACGTGGCACTCCCCCATCCAGACGTGCATCGTCCGACCGGTGACGCGTTCAACGTGGGCGCCGAGGAACATGTCAGGGCAGAAGAGGATCTCTCGGTCGCGAGGGATGCTGTTCACGATCGCCGCTGCGTTCGAGGAGGTGCAGCAATAGTCCGATTCCGCCTTCACCTCCGCGCTGGTGTTCACATAGGAGACGACGAGGGCGCCGGGGTGGTCCGCCTTCCAGGCACGCAGCTGGTCGGCGGTGATGGTGTCGGCCAGCGAGCACCCCGCCGCCAGGTCGGGGAGGAGCACTGTGCGATCAGGCGAGAGGATCGCTGCGGTCTCGGCCATGAAGTGCACGCCGCAGAACACGATCACCTCGGCGTCCGTGTTGGCTGCCTGCTGCGACAGTCCGAGCGAGTCACCAACGAAGTCGGCGATGTCCTGGACCTCGGGGAGCTGATAGTTGTGGGCCAGGATCACCGCCCTGCGCTGCTGTCGAAGCCGCTCGATGCGCTCTGGCAGACCGGCGCCGGTGGCGGCGTCTGAGGCGGGACGGACGGCAAGCACAGCGCTCACTCCTCAGGGTTTAGGTCAGAATGACCTTAGTAGTATATCGCAGCCGCGGCTCAGACCAACGGGGGCGACGGCGTCACCCGATCGAGGCGAAGGCTGTCGCTCTCTCGCCACGTCCCGGCCACCCGATCGAACATCTCCACGACGTGGGTGTGAGCTCCCACCAGGGGGTTGGAGTGGTCGACGCTGCCATCAGGCCTGAGGTAGTCGTCCGCGACGGCGGTGCTGGTGACCACCAGCCGCAGTGAGCCACGGTTGCAGGCAGGGTCGCTCACACTGAGGCTGTCGAGGGTGTCCACCTCCCGCTCGGTGAGCTTGTTGGCCACCAACGTGGTCTGGATGTAGCCCTGCATCTTGGTCAGGGCTGTCCCTGTGGCAACCTCGCCGATGCCCTTGTGCTGAGGATCGAGCATGATCGCGTTGAGCCGCTTGTCGATCCGGGTCCAGATGTCCCGCGCGGTGGCTGCGTCGACGCAGGCCGAGGTCGCGGAGGGCGCGACATCGACCGCCGTCGGGGACGTGCCCGGCCTGCTCGACGCGCACCCGGCAAGCACCATGCACAGCGACAGGAGGCAGAGGCGCGAGTCCATCACGCCTGATGGTAGAGCGGGGCGGCGGGTGGCCAGCGGGTGGCCTGGGTGAGCGGACGGCGCCCGCGTAGAGTGCAGCCAGTGCTTGCGCAGATCGCTCACCCGCTACGTGCGCTGAACGCCGCGGCGGCCAACTCCAGCCTTGCCGCCGGCGCCCTGGCTGTGGCCGTCACGGGGGTGGTCAGCCTCGGCCTCGACCTGACGGCTGCCTTGGTGGGCGGCGCGGGCTCGGCCGCGATCGGGCTCTCCATCGCCATTCCAGTGATGCTCGCCGTCTTCTGGCTGGTCAGCGCCGTCCTGATCGGGGCCGGAGCCCGCCTCATGGGGTACCGGCCCGAGCGCCGCAGGCTGCTTGCCGTCACCGGCCTGACGTTCCCCGTCCTGGTGATGTATGCCGTGATCGCGTTGCTTCAGGCGGCCAGCGCCCACTGGGGCGGAGAACTTCTCGCCACTGCCGCCGGACTGCTGGCATTGCCCTCGGTGTGCTGGTTCGTGGCTCTGAACGCGGTCGCCGTCCGCGCCGTGTACGACACCGCGGCGTTGAGCGCGGTGGCGATCACCCTGATGCCCTACGCAGCGCTGAGTGCCGTGCTGCTGCTGCTGGTGATCGTGCTCAGCGTCCTGCATTCGGCCGGCGCTGTGTGAGGCCACTGACGCCCGGTCAGGCGGTGCCGGCTCCCGGCCCCGAGCCGGGCCGCGGACCGCGGCGACGGCGGCCGCTGACACCGGGTCGGCGTGGGGCTGTGGATGCGTCCGCCTCCGGATCCGTCGGGGTGCTGGGCGGACGTCGACGGCCACTGACCCCACGGCGCCGGGCCGCGTGGGTGGCGTCGGGTTCATCACCGAGGGGCTCGGGCGCTGCGGCGTCCAACGGTGTGACCGGGGCGGGGGCGGCGGGGCGCCCCTTGGCGCGCGACGCGGCCGAAGCCCCGGTCTTGGCGCGGGTGGCGGCCCGTGCCCCCGGCTTGGCGCGCGACGCGGCCGCCGCCGTCGCCTTGGCGGAGGATGGGGCCGCGCCTGGTGCGGGGG
>JAEKNN010000056.1 GCA_016464795.1 Candidatus Amunia macphersoniae
CCGGCGCGATCCTCATCGCCAGCGCCCGGATGGGCGAGCAGCAGCGTCCCACGTCGGTCGCCCAGGGCCTGCTCAAGCGGCTCGGCGGAGACAAGCTGGCTGCCTGAGGTCACGTATCGTTGAGGCGCTGACCAGGGCGAAGCTCCTCGGCGTCCTCGCCAGGTACGTCGGAGCCCGGTCGCGGCTGTCGTGGCCTGGCTCTTCCCCTCCGGGGCGTGCTATCCGCGGAGCAACAGGGCGAAGTTCAGCAGGGGGGCGGTGAGGCTGAGGGCGGCTGCGATGCCGAGTCCCGCGACGATGCGGCGGCCACGCAGGTTGCTCATCGCGAACAGCATCAGCCAGCCAATGGTCAGCAGTTTGACCGTGTATGCGGCGAGCGGGGACCGGGACAGCAGCACAGAGAACAGCGGGTTCTCTTCGACGTAGCGGTTGTTCGCCAGAGCACGGTAGGTGGTGGCGATGTCCGCGGCCTGGGCGGCCAGCAAGATCAGCATCAGGAGCACGCACACCCGGTTCTGTAGATTGGCCTTGAGCGTCTCGAGGCTGCCGTCCAGCCGAGGCTCGGCCAACAGCTCGACCGTGCCCACGCCGACACGGCGAACACGACGCTCCAGATCAGTCCCCGTGCTCACGTCGCCCCCTTCTGCCGGCAGGATCGGCTCGGTTGAACAGCCGCCGGTCTGATAAGCATGATACGTTTGAGTGGTTAAAGGCAAACGGACCGTTCCATGGCGGTCAGGGGGACGCTCTCGTCAACGCCTCCCGCGACGTCGCCGCGATCGCCTCATCGAGCCGTTCGATGACACGGATGGTGCTGCGCAGCTCCTCGTCGTCGAGCTGCGAGAGGATGCGGGTCAGCGAGTCGTGGCGGCCACCGAGGCTGCGCTCCAGGGCCTCACGCCCCGCCGCCGCCAGTGACACGGTGACCACCCGGCGATCCTCCTCGTTGCGCTCCCTGATCACCAACCCAGCCTCGTCCATGCGATCGACCATGGCGCTCGCCGACGGTGGGGTGATGCCGATCTGGGTGGCGATGTGGCTGACGGTGGTGGGACCCACCTCGCTGAGCAGCCCGAGCACGTGCAGCTGTGCAGGGCTCTGCCCACAGGCGTGGAGGTTCTTGGCCATGGCCCGCTTGCGCCTGTCGATCCAGCTCGACACGATCTCGACAGTGGCCACCACCGAGGTGCGTGGCGGGTCGGCCTGGACGGTCATGCCACAGCCACAACGGGACGGCCCGCAGCGGCCTCCTCCTGTGCTGTGGTGGTTCGTCGCAGGGGCAGCTCGGGCATCAGCAGGAGCATCAGCAGGGCGCCGAAGGCGGCGCCCGCGGCGAGCCACATCAGCCCGGCGATCGACACCGAGAGATCGCTCTGCACGCCCGCGACGATGCTGGCGAGCACCTTGGGCTGGGCGGAGAATTGCTGACCCAGCTGGCCGCCGAGTCCGCCCACCCCGGTGAGGCTGTTGGTGGCGGCGCCGCTACCCTGGGCGAACTGGTTGACGACCGCCGCCGGCACCCCATGGCTGGCCAGCTGCGTGGGCAGCTGGGTGGCGAAGGTCAGCGCGAAGATCGACCCCGCGATGGCCAGGCCGACCGACCCACCGATCTGGCGGAAGAAGGTGAGATTGCTGGTGGCGACACCGATGCGCCGGATCGGCACAGCGTTCTGCAGTGCCACCGTGGTCACCGAGAAGGTGGGGCCGACACCCAGCCCCGCGATCGCCATCCACAGCGACAGCGTCCAGTAGCCGGTATCGACCTGCAGACGGGTCATCAGGAACATGCCGACGGTGAGCACCACTCCCGCGCCCAGCAGCATCCTCTTGTATTTGCCGGTGCGGCTCACCAGGATGCCGCTAAGGGTGCTCGAGAGGATCAGGCCGAGCATGAGCGGCCACGTGCGGTACCCGGAGGCGGTGGCCGACAGTCCTTGCACAGCCTGGAAGTAGCGGGGCAGGAAGATGATCGCCGAGAAGAACCCGAAGGCGACGAGGAAGGTGGCGATGTTGATCGTCGTGTAGGTGCGATTGCGAAACAGATCCAGCGGGATGATCGGCTCCTTGGAGATCCGCTCGGCCACCACGAAGGCGGCGGTGAGCACCGCGGCACCCACCAGGAAGAGCAGAACGTTGGGTGACGACCACGAGTACAGCTGACCCGAGGAGTCGGTCAGGCCCTTGTTGGTGAGCCCGAGCAGCAGCGAGACAGCCGCCGCGCTGAAGACGGCGATGCCCAGGTAGTCGAGGTCGCGCACTCGCACCCCGCGGGTGTTGCCGGTGTTGGGCAGCTGGGTTGCGATCACCGCCAGGGCGGCGATGCCAATGGGCAGGTTCACGTAGAAGATCCAGTGCCAGCTGAGATTGTCGGTGAGGTAGCCGCCCGCCAGCGGGCCGATGATGAAGCTGAGCCCGAAGACGGCGCCGAACAGGCCCTGGTAGCGACCCCGCTCAGCGGGGCTGAAGAGGTCGCCGATCACGGCCAGTGCGATCGGGAAGATGGCACCGGCTCCGAGGCCCTGGATGCCACGGAAGATGATCAGCTCACCCATCGACTGCGACAGCCCGGACAGCGCCGACCCCAAAAGGAAGAGGCTGACACCGATGAGCAGCAGTGGCCGCCTCCCGTAGACATCGGAGAGCTTGCCGTAGACCGGCACGCTGACAGTCGACGCCAGCAGGTAGACGGTGACAACCCAGGTGTAGAGGTTGTTGCCGGCCAGGTCGGTGACGATCCGAGGCAGGGCGGTGCCAACGATGGTCTGGTC
Source organism: Candidatus Amunia macphersoniae (assembly GCA_016464795.1). Classification (GTDB taxonomy): domain Bacteria; phylum Chloroflexota; class Dormibacteria; order Aeolococcales; family Aeolococcaceae; genus Aeolococcus; species Aeolococcus macphersoniae. Next base: position 2,769 of record JAEKNN010000056.1, read on the forward strand.
GAGGGCGGCCAGGAAGAGCCCGAGCATGATCGCGACCATGATCAGCGCCTTCTGTCGGGGGGCCATCTCGCGGGGATCGGGCATGGGGTGCGCCTCGTGAAAGTTAGTTTGATTAGGTAGTTAGGGTACTCTAACCTTTAGCGCGCGTCAAGCAGCCGAGCTGCCTGGCGCTGTCGGCGACTGGCCGAACCCGCTGGCGCCCGACCACCATGCTGTTGAATGCTGCGGGTCATGGACGCAGCACAGGCGTGACCAGGCGGGGCTCTGGCGGCAGCCTGGGCGCCATCGCCGAGATCGCGGTGGTCACCGTGGGCTACGCGCTGGGGCCGATGATCATCGTCCGGCGCCTCGGCGTGGGGGTGGTGAGCGTGTCGTTGCTGCTCACCGCAGTCGCCTATGCGCCCGTCGGAGCGTTGCAGCTGCCCAAGCACATGCCGCCGCTGCAGGTGATCGGGGCGATGGCCGCGCTGGGGGTGGTGTGCACCGCGCTCGCCTTCCTGCTCTTCTTCGAGCTGATCGCCGAGATCGGTCCGGTGCGGGCCACGGTGATCACCTACGTGAACCCGGCGGTGGCGCTGGCGCTGGGCGTCGCCGTCCTCGGTGAGCCCCTGACGGCCGGGGCCGCTGCGGGTTTCGTGCTGATCCTCGCCGGCTCCTTCCTGGCCACACGCCGCGTCCCGCTGGCAACCACCGCGCCCCAGGGCCGGCCGGCCGACGCCGATGCGCTGGCCGGCAGCGCGGGTGTGCCCTAGTGGAGTGCGACGGACGGGTAGGCTAGTGGAGTGGTGGCGCAGACATTCTCGATGAGCCCGCGTGGGCCGTTCGACCTCGCCTACCAGCAGGGGTTCTTCGGCGGCTGGCCGCCGTTCGAGCCCGATCCCAGCGCGGTGGCCATGGCCTTTCCGGTCGAGGGTTGGACTCACTCGGCGGCTGTGGTGCTGCGTCAGCCGGAGGCGGGAAGGATCACCGGCGAGGTGCACGGCGCCGACGGCGAGACCGCGCGAGCGGCATGGGAGCAGGCGCTGGCTGTGCTGTCGCTGGACGTCGATGGGACCGACTTTCCAGCTGTGGGCGAGCGCGACCCGGTGGTCGGCCGCCTCCAGGCCCAGCACCGGTTGATGCGGCCCACGCTCTTCCACTCGCCGTACGAAGCCGCCTGCAACTTCGTGATCGGTCAACGGATCTCGATCGTGCAGGCTCGTGCCCTGCGGGCGCGGATGGCTGTCGAGGAGGGCGACAGGATCTCTGCAGGGGGAGCCCAGCTGCACGCGTTTCCGCGCCCCCAGGCCCTGTTGCAGCTGGAGTCGATCCGCGGGCTGCCGGACGAGAAGGTGACCCGGCTGCAGGGCATCGCCGAGGCGGCCTTGGCGGGCGTGCTCGACCGGGCCCGGCTGCGGTCGCTGCCGGTCGAGGATGCGCTCGCCGAGCTCAGCTCTCTGCGCGGAGTCGGACCCTTCAGCTCGGTGGGCATCGTCTTCCGCGGCGCCGGGGTGGTCGACGACGTGACCGACGAACCGGTCACCAAGCAGGCCGTGCAGCGGCTGTACTCGCTCGACCACCTCCCCGACCAGGCCGAGGTGCTGCGCATCGCTGAGTCGTGGCGTCCGTTCCGGATGTGGTCGCTGGTGTTGCTCCACGTGTGGATCCGCGGCGAGGGAGGCGGACCTGAGCGGCCGTCCCGCGCGGGTCGGGATCGCCGACACCAGTGAAGAGCGGCACTTCACAAGGCCGTTCCCGGGCGCCGGCCCGGTCGCGCGCAAGAGAACGCCATCAGTCGACGTTGAACAAACGTCTGGGAGAGGTACGGCAGCCCCGCCAGAGCCGTGCGGGTGCGAGGAGCGTCGACCTCAGCTGAGGGGAGAGCAGGATGAGACGGACGCGGGTTCTGCTGGTGGCGCTGACCATGCTGGTGCCGGCGATGCCGCTGCTGGGCACTCCGACGGTGGTGGCTCATGCAGCCGGGGGACGATGCGTCGGGCAACCGGGCGGGGCGTACCCCAACGACCCCGGTTACGCGAACGCCGAGAACAACGTGCCGGGTGCCACCTGGGACACCGAGGCCTGGTACCTGTACGGCTGCACGCCCAACCGCACCGCGCCCGCAGCCACCGACCCACAGGGCGCCTCGGGGATGAGCGTCAGCGACCTGTGGAACCGTGCCTCCAACCCCCAGCGGGGACGCGACGACGTGGTGGTCGCCTACATGGAGGGTGGCGTCAACTGGCGCATTCCCGGCAGCTGCGAGCTCAAGGACCGCGCCCAGCTCAACACCGGTGAGCTGCCCTTCCCGCAGAACGCGCAGGGCAAGACCAAGCCGCAACTGATCGCCCAGGGCGAGACCTTCAAGAGCGGCAACCCGTTCGACCTCAACGACGACGGCGTGGTCAATGTCGAAGACTGGGTCAACGACCCCCGGGTCCGCGCGGCGGTCGCACCGCAGCCGAAGAGCCCGCCAAGCGGAGGCGGGTCCTTCCTGCACCATGTGTGCTCGGTTGCCGTGCCCGGGATGAGCGACATCACCCCTGAGGACCTGATCGTGGCCTTCGGTCACTGCCGGATCAGCAACGGGATGATCGGGTCGCAGGGTTGCCCCGGCGACAGGCATTTCGACAACGACAGCAACGGCTACCCCAACGACATCAACGGCTGGAACTTCAACCGCGACAACAACGATCCCCAGACCGAGCAGAGCGTGTACGAGCACTTCGACGGCGAGTCAGCGCAGGCCATCGGGCAGGGCAACAATGGCTTCGCCAATGTCGGTCTGTGCCCGCTGTGCCGCTACATCCCGATCAAGGCCGGCGACGAGGCCATCGATCGGCCGGACCGGGTGGCCGAGGCGATCGTGTACGCGGCCAATATGGGCGTCAGCGTGCTCGACGCCACCAGCGCCAGCCTGGGGCTGAACCAGAGCGTGCAGGGCGCCGTCGACTACGGCTATGCCAAGGGCATGACCACGGTGTTCGCCAGCAACGACTTCGAGTCCTCCGATCACACCGATGGCATGTTCTACGCGCACGTGTGGCCGGGCAACTCCCTCACCGGGGACCACTCGACACGCGGCAGCGCCGGTTGTCCCGCACCGCCGAAGGATCCCGGATCGCCTCTGTGCGCCTTCGTGCTCAGCAACGGAACCTGGAACTCGCGATCCAGCCTCACCTCCTACGGAGCGCACGCGCTGTTCTCCGTGCCCAACGCTGACGGGTCCACATCGACAGGCACCCCAACGCAGGCGGGAGTGGCGGCACTGGTGGTCTCCGAGGGCAGGGATGCGTACCTCCGCAAGCAGATCTCTTCTCCGCTCACCGCCAACGAAGTCCAGCAGGTGGTGCGCTCGACCGCGCTGAACATCAACGCGCCGTGCTCTCCACCGACGGTCACTGTTCCGCCGGCTGAGCCCTGCTTCACCGCCCCCGCGGGATCGACCTTCAACATCCAGTACGGGTACGGGCGGCCCAATGTGCTGGCCGCCGCCACCAACATCGACGCCGGCCACATCCCACCGTCGGCCGACATCCAGTCGCCGTCGTGGTACCGGTGGGTCGACCCCACCAAGCAGCGAAGTCTCCCGGTGAGCGCCAACGTGTCCGCGGAGCGCGCCACCGGGCGCAGCTACACCTGGCAGCTCCAGTACGGCCTCGGACCAGCCCCCAACGATGCCACCGGCTGGGCGACGTTCGCGTCGGGCAACGCCAGCGGTCCCACCACCGTCGCCGGCAACATCGACCTCACTAAGATCCCCTCGACCTTCTGGGGTGGCGCCTACAGCGTGGACCCGAGCACCCGCTCCACCATCGAGCAGTACGACGTGAGCGTCCGCATCCAGGTCTTTGCCAATGGTGACAAGAACAACTCATACGCCATGGGTGAGGACCGGCGCGCCTTCCACCTCCGCCACGACGACACCGAGCTTCCCGGGTTCCCCCTCAACCTGGGCACGTCGGGTGAGGCCTCCCCGACGCTCGCCGACATCGAGGGCAGCGGCAAGCTCGACACCATCATCGCCACCAGCGACGGCAGCGTTCACGCCATCCGCCCCGACGGTACTGAGGCACCGGGTTTCCCGGTGCACACCGATCCGGCGATCGGCATGGACCCGAGCTACTCCCACAACTATCTCTCCGACCCGACCTGGGCGAACGCCGTGGTTCCGCGCCCCGGTGACGCGATCATCAGCACCCTGGCGGTCGGAGATCTCAAGCACACCGGTGGCCTCGACATCGTCGGCAGCACGCTGGACGGCAAGACCTACGCGTGGGACGGGCTCGGTCGCCGGGTGTTCGCGGTGCTCAACGGTACTCCCGATCAGTACGGCCTGTCGGTGCCGCCGCCGGACACGCCCTACAGCTTCTCGCCTGAGAACGTTGCGTTCCCCTCACCCGTGCTGGCCGACCTCGAGGGCAAGGGCCAGCTCGATGTCATCCAAGCCGCCGGCGACAACCATGTGTACGCCTACCGGCCCGACGGCAGCCCCCTACCTGGCTGGCCGGTGAGCACGCTGCTGCCGGCCGGCACCGTTCCCGCCGGCGGCCAGCAGACCCACGACAGCAAGGTCATCCCCACCCCCGCCGTCGTCGACATCAACGGTGATGGCATTCCCGACGTGGTGGTCGGCCTCGACGACAGCATCCTCGGCACCGGCCCGCAGGGAGCGGGCGTACAGACCTTCCTGCTGGCGTTCGACGGCCACGGAACCGCTGGGCCCAACGGCACTGTCGCGCCCAACGGTGGCCTGCTGCCCGGCTACCCGGTGAAGATCCCGGGCCTCATCCAGGGGTACGGGGTGGCTCAGGACTTCGTCACCCAGGGCGTGGAGTCACCGGCCGTCTACAACGATCCTGCCGGCGCCCCGCAGGCCGTTGTCAACTCCAACCTCTTCGCGCAGGTCCGGGTCGACCTCAGGACGGCGAAGGTTGCCAACCAGTTCGGCTTCGCCACCATCCCGCCGGCGGGCCCAGGATCGTGCCCGGTCCCCCAGAGCGTGCCACCCTCGTTCTCGCCCAACTGCACGCTGGTGCCCTTCACCACCTCGGCCAGCCTCGGCAAGGCCGTGCCTGGTTCAATCACGCCCCAGGTGTTTCAGCCAGGATCGTCAGCAACCGACGTGGTGCTGGGCATCACGCTGACCCCGGGCGTCGGCATCCGCGTCGACAACGGCATCGCCGGGTGGGACCCCGCGTCGGGCACCAACCTCGCCCAGTACAACAAGTACATCCAGGGGCTGGCCTTCTTCGCCGCCCCCGCGATCGCCGACGTCAACGGTGATGGCATACCGGACATCCTCCAGGGGGCGGACTCCAGCGCGCTGATGGCTGTCGATGGCACCGGCGGCACGGCCCCGGTGGCGGGCTTTCCCAAGTGGACGGGCGGATGGTCGCTGTTCACCCCCGCCACCGGCGACATCAACGGTGCGGGCCAGACCAACGTGGCCGAGATGACCCGTGAGGGCTACCTCAGCGTGTGGTCGACGCGCGGCAACGGCTGCGCCGGCAACAACGAGGCGTGGCACTGGCACCAGGACGACCGCAACACCGGCCACTACGGCACCGACACCCGACCGCCGTCGGCGATCTCCGACCTCACGGTCGGCAGCTCCGGAAGCAACGACGTGCTCACCTTCACAGCTGTGGGCGACGACTGGAAGTGTGGCACCGCAGCCGCCTACCAGCTGTTCACCTCGTCCTCACCGATCGTGCAGGACAACATCGGACAGGCCACGAGGATCGACGTCACGCAGCCGCCCGGTGCCGCGGGGACCAAGCAGAGCCTCACCATCGCGGCGTCACAGAACCAGGGGTACCTGGCGATTCGCGCCGTGGACAAGGCCGGCAACATCGGTCCCGTGCGGATGTCGGCGGCACCGTCGACGGTCCTGTTCGAGTTCGGGGCGGGACCGGCCGCCGGAGCCGGACTGGTCAGTGCGGCGCTGGTGGTCGCCCTGCTGGCGCGCCGGCGGCGGCGCGTGGCGCGTCGCTAGTCGACGCCGCCCGGAGGCTGGGCTTGGTTCCACAGCGTGATCGACGGCCATTCACGCTCCCAGCCCAGTTGCGAGATGGTCGCCGTGGCCAGGTTCAGGTTCTGCGCCAGCAGTGGCGGCCTGTCGATCCATCGCGCCCCCAGCACGCGCAAGGCGTGACCGTGCCCGAAGACGCACACATCACCGCTCAGGGTGCGCAGGCGTGCGACCACGCGGTCGACCCGCTCGCCCAGCTGGTCGAGGGTCTCCCCGCCGACGACGCCCTGGTCCCAGATGTTCCACCCAGGACGTTGCGCGCGGATCTCTGCCGACGTGAGGCCCTCGTAGTCGCCGTAGTCCCACTCGCGCAGGTCCTGATCGATCTGTGCATTCTCCAGATGGCCCGACAGCTCGCAGGTGGCGAGGGCCCGCTGCAGCGGGCTGCAGAGCACCGCGCTGAACGACCACTGCGCCAGCGGCTGCGCCAGGGCAGCGGCCTGGCGCAACCCGCTCTGGTTGAGGGGCGGGTCGGTCCAGCCCGTGTGGCGCAGGGAATCGCTCCAGTCGGTGGCGCCGTGCCTGACCAGGACCACCCGCTGCGGGCGCTGCTCAGCCAACCATCAGCGCCGCGGTCGCTGCCAGCGTTGCCGCGGCCTGAGCAGACGGAGGATGCCGAGCAGCAGCGCAGCCCCGACGAATGACACCACGACGTCACCGATGACGCCGTAGGTGTCGACGGCGCGGTTTGGGGAGACCAACGACAGCAACACCCCGCCGATGAAGGCGCCGGCCAGCCCCACCGCCGTGTTGGCGAGGCACCCGAAGCCGCCGCCGGCGACGACCCGCCCGGCCAGGGTGCCGGCGACGAACCCGATGATCAGCCAGACAGTGAGATGGTGGCTCTCCAACGTCATCCCGTAAGTCTAGGGACTCGTCCTCAGCCGGCTGTCTCCAGCCGGGCTGAGCACGCACTGGCACGACCAGCCGCGGCCCGGACCGGCGTGGCAGACTCACCGTGAGAAGGAGATCAAGTGCCCGAAAGCCTGACTGTCACCGACAACCGCACCGGGAGGTCGTACGACCTGCCCATCGAGAACGGAGCCGTCCGTGCCACCTCATTCGAGCAGATGCACCTCGAGGATGACGATCACGGGTTGCTGGTGTACGACCCTGCATTTCTGAACACCGCATCCTGCACCAGCCGGATCACGTACATCGACGGCGATCGCGGAATCCTCAGGTATCGCGGCTACCCGATCGAGCAGCTCGCCGAAAGCAGCACCTTTCTGGAGACCGCCTACCTGCTGATCCACGGCGACCTGCCCAACGGTGCTGAGGCGGCGGCGTGGGAGCACGACATCACCATCCACACCCTGGTGCACGAGAACGTCAAGAGCTTCATGGATGGTTTCCACCACGACGCCCATCCGATGGGCATGCTGCTGTCCACCGTCGGCGCTCTGGCCACCTTCTACCCGGGAGCAACCCAGATCTACGACGAGGAGCAGCGGCGCATCTCCATCTACAGGTTGATCGCCAAGATGCCCACGCTGGCCGCCTTCGCGTACCGCCATTCGCGAGGGCTGCCCTACAACTATCCCGACAACGACCTCAGCTACCCGGGCAACTTCCTGGGCATGCTGTTCAAGATGGTCGAGCCTCGCTACGAGGTGGTGCCGGAGATCGAGAAGGCTCTCGACGTGCTCTTCATCCTGCACGCCGATCACGAGCAGAACTGCTCGACCAACGCGATGCGCGTGGTGGGCTCGTCGCATCCCGACCCGTACTCCGCCACCGCGGCGGCGATCGCCGCTCTCTACGGGCCGCTGCACGGCGGCGCCAACGAGGCGGTGATCCACATGGTCGAGCGAATCGGCTCCGTCGAGCGCATCCCCGAGTTCATCACCGGCGTCAAGTCCGGCAAGGAACGCCTGATGGGATTCGGTCACCGCGTCTACAAGAACTATGACCCTCGCGCCAAGGTCATCAAGCGCATGGCCGACCAGGTGCTGGCCGTCACCGGGACCACCCCCCTGCTCGATGTCGCGCGCGAGCTCGAGAAGATCGCCCTCGAGGACGAGTACTTCGTGAGTCGCAAGCTGTATCCCAACGTCGACTTCTACAGCGGCTTCATCTACCAGGCACTGGGGCTGCCTGTGGAGATGTTCCCTGTGCTGTTCGCGATCCCCCGCACCGCGGGATGGCTGTCGCAGTGGGAGGAGTCTCTGCTCGACAAGGAGCAGAAGATCGCCCGCCCGCGCCAGGTGTATCTCGGCGAGGCGGCCCGCGATTACGAGCCCATGGACAGTCGCCAGGTGCAGCGCCCGAAGGTTCTCGCCGGGTAGTCGCTCAACTAGGCCTCCGCGACTCGAGGCCTGCCGCCGGTGGGTCCCTCGGTGATCACCCAGAGCCGGCGCGCGATGTCGGCGGCGATGGCGTCGACATCGTGGACGCGATAGTCGAGCCAGTAGTTGCAGTGGAGCAGGATGCCCTCGCCGTCGAGCTGAGGGGTCACCACCGGTGCCGGCTCCCTGGTGACCTCGGGCGTCGCTCCCAGCTCGCGACGCGCAGCACGCATGGCGGCCTCGAGATTGTGATCGCGATCGATGCGCAGGCTGATGGTGTAGCGCCGCTGGCTGTACGCGCTGCTGTTGATGACCACCCCCGTGAAGACTGTGAGGTTGGGCATCACCGCCAGCCGCCCGTCGCCGGTGCGCAACGCGGTGGTGCGCAAGGTGATGGTCTGCACCACCCCGGCGAATTCCCCCACGGCGATCAGGTCACCGATCTTGAACGGTCTCTCGAGCAGCAGCCAGATGCCGGCCAGGACGTTGCGCAACACGTCCTGGAAGGCGAGCCCGATGGCCAGGCTGGCGAGTCCACCGAAGGTCAGCAGGAAGGCCAGCGGGACGCCGGCGGTGACCAGCCCGCACAGGGCGGCGAAGAAGTAGATGACGGCGGCACCGATGTTGCGCACCAGGGCGCGCACCTGGGCGTCGGCGCCGCCGCGTCGCAGCGCTCTGTCGATGGTGCGGCGGAGGATTCGACCGCCGATGAAGACCACGACGAAGATCAGGATGGGCCCGACCAGCCGCTCGATCAGCGGGCCCAGGATGCCGCTGGGGTCGTGCGGCCTGACGGCTGTGCAGAGGTCGTCGAAGAAGTAGGTCGGTTCACAGGTCAGCGCCAGCGCGGAGGTCCCCAGCATCGCGCGCATGGTAGCGAGCGGGCACGGCGCGCCCCGCCGGCTGCCGTCTGCTTATTCGGCCGGAGCGTCCTCGGTGGATTCGTCGCCGTCCTCGGCGGTGGCCGCTTCGTCGCCGGCCTCGGCCTCCTCGTCCTCCTCGGCGAGAACGCGCAGCGCGCTGACCTTGACCACCAGCTCGTCGACCTCGGCGTGGATCAGAGCGACCCCCTCGGGCAGCACCAGGTCGCGCACGTGGATGCCCATGTCGATCTCGGTCAGCTCGCTGACATCGACAGAGAACTGGGCGGGCAGGTCGGCCGGCAGGCACTCGACGCGCAGCGTGGTGATCAGCTGCTGCAGGGTGCCGATCTTGGTGTCGACCACCGCCGGAGACTCGCCGGTCACCACCACGGGGACGTCGGCGGTCAGCTTCTCGCGGAGGTTGACGGCGAAGAAGTCGGCGTGGATGGGGTGGTTGGTGCGCGGGTCGATCTGCATCTCGCGCACGAGCACCTTCTGGGCGCGACCGCCGTCCACCTTCAGATCGATGAGGTGGGTGCGCCCAGCCCGCATCCAGACGCGGTGCAGCACCCTGGCGTCCGCGCTGATGGCACGGGGCTGGATCTTGTGCCCGTACAGCACCGCCGGCACCTTGCCCTCGCGGCGAAGTGGCTTGTTGTGGCTGCCACGCTCGTCGCGCGAGCTGGCCTGGAGCTCGATGGTCGCCATGTCGGCGGTCACTCTACCCGAACCAGGCAGGAGGACCGTGTGCTCAGGCGGCGACCTTGCCGAAGCGCTCCTTGACGTAAGCCACGGCCTCGTCGAGCGAGGTTCCCGGGGTGAACACCTTGTCGACGCCGAGCTGGCGGAGGGCGTCGACGTCGGAGTCGGGGATGATCCCGCCCCCGAAGACGACGATGTCGCCGGCGTCGCGCTCGCGCAGCAGCCTGATGATCTCGGGGAAGAGGGTCATGTGGGCACCGCTGAGCAGGCTGATGCCGATGCCGTCGACATCCTCCTGGATGGCTGCGTCGACCACCATCGCCGGGGTCTGGTGGAGCCCCGTATAGATGACCTCGACGCCGGCGTCGCGGAGCGCCCGCGAGATCACCTTGATGCCGCGGTCATGCCCGTCGAGGCCCACCTTGGCGGTCAGGATGCGAATGTGCCGGCTGTTCGCGACCACCCGGGGATCTTACAGGGGTGCGACCGGCGCGAAAGCCTGCGCTCAGCGCGAGGAGCCGGCCGGCGGCCTGCTCAGCGCCTCGGCGGCGCTGTCGATGCGGTCGGCGAGGGGACCCTCCACCGGCACGTCGCACTCGCCCGCTGCCGCCCCGGCCAGGGCGGCGGCGAGCGTGCCCACATCTCCCCGCCCGGCCTCGCCGAGCCGGGCCAGCACCGCGGCCACCCCGGTGCCGCCCGTCCAGTGGACGACGCTGAGAGCTGCCTGGAGCGCGGCGCCGGGGTCGACATCGATGTCGATCTCGATGCCGGCGAGCTCGGTCTGCGGATCGAGCAGCGAGATCCTGTCGAGCAGGGCCATCGGAGCGTCCTCGAGCAGGGACTGGCGCACCCGGACGGCGGTGGTCATGGGATCGAAGCGCATCAGGTCGGCGACCACCAGCGCGGCGGCGACGCACACCAGCGTCGTCCCCTCGTCCGCGCCGGTGGCGGCAGCGCAGCGGTAGGCGTCGCGGCGGATCCGGGGACGGTCGAACGGCGTCGTCAGCCCGAAGGGGAGCACCCCGACCAGCAGCGCCGGGCCCGAGCCGGCGGCGAACTCGCGCTGCCGAAGATCCTCGAGGCTCAGGCAACCGTGCTCCGCGAGCGACTCCGCGACGGCCAGCATGTCGTGCGCCGCTCCCACGGCATCGCGCTGCGGCTGCGCCGCGATCGAACCGCGAAGCGCGGCGGCGATGCGGGGTCCGTGATCGGCGAGCTCGCTCATCGTGGCAACGCTAGCAGGAGCGGCTGCGGTCAGCCGGCTTGGCGGCGGCCGGCGTGCGCGTCCCAAGCACCCTCCCGTCCCTGGGCGCGGAGCAGGTGTCGACGCACCCGTGTGGTCGGGGTCTTGGGCAGCTCGTCCAGCGAGCGGATGAAGCGCGGCACCATGAAGGCCGGCAGGGCGTCACGGAGAAACCTGTGCAGTGCCTGCGGATCGACCGCCTCGGCGCTGCCGGCGACGACGCACAACAGGATCTCGTCCTCGACACCGTCGTCGGCGGGGATGCCGACCGCGGCAGCCTCCAGGACCGCGGGGCTGCGCGAGGCCGCACTCTCGATCTCCGCCGGCGAGATCATCTCGCCACGTCGCCTGATGGCCTCGCGCAGCCGGCCATGGAACACGAGGTCGCCATCCCGCTCACGGCTCATCAGGTCACCGGTGCGGTACCAGCCGTCCGGGTCGTACGCCGGCGTTGGCTCGCCGTGATACCCCTCGAACATTACGTGGGCCAGGCGCGGCCGCATCAGCAGCTCCCCAGGCTCGCTGTCGGCGGCGTCGGCGCCGTCGCCGAGCACGATCCGCGCCTCCCAGCGGTCGGTCGGCCTGCCCACGGTTCCCGGTTGCGCCTGTCCGGGGATGGGGCGCGTCCAGCACGAGGCGGTCTCGGTCTGCCCCCACACGTCCTCGAGGACCAGCCCGAAGCGGCTCTCGAACTCCCGCCAGCGGTCGGCAGGGGCGGCGCTGCCCATCGCCCGCCGGATCGGGTTCTCCAGGTCGTCAGGACGCGTCGGCCGGGAGCCGAGCACGCTGACGATGGTGCCGACGTAGGGAAAAAAGACAGCCCCGGTGTCGCGGGTGCGCTGCCAGAATGCAAACGCGTCGAAGCGTCTGTCGATGGCAATCCGTCCACCCCGCAGCAGGGCACCCAGGAGGGTGCCCTGGCAGGTGGCGTGGAACAGCGGCAGGCACGAGTAGGCGGTCTCGCCCTCATCGATGCGCACCAGGTCGTCGCCGTAGAACACGCCGTGGAGCGTCTCAGCCCGGCGGCTCCACACCACCCCCTTCGGCTCACCCGTGGTGCCCGAGGTGAACATCAGCTTGGCGGGGGCGGCGGGATCCGATGGCGGCGCTGCCGGTGCTTCGGTTCCGGCTGCCGCGAGCGCGTCATCGAAGCTCTCACAGTCACTGGCGTGTCCGCCGGCGACGAGGACGTGGCGCAGCCCGGGAAGGTCGCTCCGCACTGCCTGAACGGCGTCCAGGAGCTCGGCGTCGCAGACCAGCAGAGCGCCGTTGGCGGCCGCCATCACGGTGCGCATCGGCGCTCCGGTGAGCAGGGCATTGACCGGGTTGAACACCGCCCCGATGCGCATGCACGCGAACCACGTGGCGATGATCGCCACCCCGTTGTGGCACCGGGCCATGACGATGTCGCCCGCCCTCACCCCGCGGTCGAGGAGCAGGTTGGCAGCGGCGTTGCAGAGCTCGTCGAGCTCGCCGTAGGTCAGCGAGCTGCCACCGACCGTCAGAAACGGCGAGCGGCGATGAGTGCTCACCTGCGCCGCGATCAACTCGTGCAGCGGGTGAGTGGTCCCGGTGTCGCTCACCGCAACCCGCCCGGCAGCACCGCCTCGGTGATGGTGCTGTTGCGCAGCATCAATGAACGGTCGGCGTACTGGCCGACCCGCTCACCGTCGTGCTCGACCACCAGCACCGAGGTACCCCCGTCGGCCATGCCCCGCACGCCTTTGAGCACGTGGTCGCGAAGCCCACCGGCGAGCGCTGCCAGCGGTTCGTCGAGCAGCGCCACCAGCGGTCGGGCGCGCAGTCCGCGGGCCAGCGCCACCAAGCGCTGCTCGCCACCACTGAGCAAGCCCGCCGGCGTGGCCGCGAAGCGCTCCAGCCCGAAGCTCTCCAGGGTGGCGTCGACGGAGTCCATGCCCGCGGTGGGGCGGCGTCCGAAATCCGCCAGAGCGAGGTTGTCGCGCACGCTCAGGGTGCCGAAGAGGTGGCGCTCCTGGTGCACCAGGGCCAGGCCGCGGCGGGCCACCCTGTCCGCGCCCAGCCCTGCGATGCTCTCGCCGTCCAGCAGGATCTCCCCCGCTGCGGGGCGAATCAGGCCGGCGAGCGTCTCCAGCAGAGTGGACTTGCCCGATCCGTTGGGACCCTGCAGCAGCACCAGCTCGCCGCGGCGGAGCTCGAGACTGACATCGCTGAGCACTGTCTCCGCGCCCCGCCGAGCCCATAGCCCGAGAGCCTCCAGCCGCGGAGCCGGGTTCACGCCGATACCGCCTCGAACCGGTCGCGACCGAGCTCGCCGCTGATGGCCGCGACAGCGTCTCCGGCCAGCACCGCGCGGGTGGGCCCTTGGTCCACGACCAGGCCGCGGTCGAGCACCACCACCCGCGTGCACACCTCGGCCACCACGCCGAGGTCGTGCTCGATCATGAACATGGCCACGCCCGACTCGGCGACCCCGGCAAGCAGCTGGGCGACGGCCTGCGCATCGGGGCCGAAGAGGCCCGCTGTCGGCTCGTCCAGCACCAGGGCTCGGGGGCTCCCCACCAGGGCGCGCGCCAGCTCCACCCTGCGCCGCTGGCCATGGGAGAGCTCACGCACAACCCGTCCATCGAGGTCGGCGATACCAAGGGCGTCGAGCATCGCGTCGACCAGCTGGAGACGGCTGCGACGACGTCGTACAGCTGCGCAGTGGAGGCCGAGCAGCACGTTGTCGCCAACCGTCAGCGGTTCCATCAGGCGGGTGGTCTGGAAGGTACGGGCCACGCCCAGGCGTGCCAGGCCGGCCGCCCCCCTGGCGGTGACGTCGACGCCCCCCAGCTCGATGCGGCCACGCTCGGGACGCAGCATCCCGGTGAGCGCGTCGACCAGGGTGGTCTTGCCCGACCCGTTGGGCCCGAGGATCCCGACCAGCTCACCCGGACCGGCCTCGACGCTGACGTCCTCGAGAGCTGTGACACCGCCAAAGCTCTGGCTGAGGCCGACGGCCGCGAGCAGGCTCACAGGGCCGGTCTCCAACGCCGGGTGAAGACGCCGCTGCGCCACATGATCACGGCCACGATGGCCGCGCCGATGGCTCCTGTCTCCACCAGCGGCAGCGAGCTGAGCAGGTCCTGAAGGACGGCGACGAAAGCTGCACCTGCGAGGACCGCGTACACCCGCCCGGCGCCGGCCAGCAGCACCATCACCGCCACCAGCACCGACAGCACCACGTCATAGGTGGTGGGGCTGACCGCCCCGATCGCTGTCGCCTCCAGCCAGCCCGCTGCCCCGGCGAACGCCCCTGACAGGGCAAAGGCGATCAGCTTGTGGCCACCGACAGCCACGCCGTTGGCCGCGGCCAGCACCTCGTCCTCACGAATCGACTGCAGCGCTAGGCCGAATCCGGACCCCTTGAGACGGTCCAGACAGACCACCGCCAGCACCAGCACCAGCGCGGCCAGCAGGTACAGCTCGTGCTCCTCGATGAGCAGGTGCCCGCCCAGGCGCAGGGCGGGCACGTCGGGAATCCCGGCGTTGCCTCCGGTGACCGGCGTCCAGCCGACGAAGACCAGCTGCGCCAGCTGACCGGCCGCAAGGGTCACGATGGCGAGCAGGTCCCCGGCGACGCGCAGGGCGGAAAGTCCGAGCACAGCTCCGGCGATGGCCGCCAGCACGATCGCGACGGGCAGGGTCAGCCATGGATCGACCCCGAGATTGGCGGCGAGGATCCCGGCAGCGTACGCGCCGACCCCGAACAGGGCTGCGTGAGCCATGGTGAACTGGCCGCAGAGCCCCAGGACCACCGCGTAGCCCAGGGCCAACACGCCATAGGTAGCCGCCGTGCGGGCCACACTGGCGACATGGGCCGAGGGGATCAGCAGGGGCAGGACGAGAAGCACGACCAGGGTGGGAAGCCGGGCGTGCCGACGCAGCCGGGCGTGCCGACGCAGCCGGGCGGCAGCGAACCACCTGAGCTGCTGCGCCACCTCGAGCGGCCGAGAACCCTCCATGGGCCCGGACGTCGGCGCGTGGTCACTCTTCAAGCGGCACCTCGTGGACCGCCAGGGGCGCTGTCTGCCGGTACCCAGTGTCGAACACAAAGGCGCCGTTGGCCACGTGGAAGTACCAGAGCGTGCCTCCGAGGCGGGCACCCGAGGGGTCGAACCTGAGGGGGCCGACACCGGTGTCGGCGAGCTGCACGTTGTGAATGGCCGCCCCCAGCTGGGTGCGGTCCGACGGGCCGCTCTCCATGGCCCTGGCCACTCCGATCACGGCCTCGTAGGTGAACGCTGTGGGGTCGGGGATGACGTCGGTGTGGAACTTGGCGCTGTAGATCGAGCGGAGGTGTGCGGCGGCGGCGGTCTTGCGCTTGGGATCGCTCGGCGTCTGGCCCACGAATCCCAGCGCGTCGTTGCCGGCGGTGGTGAGGAACGACTGGCTGAAGGCGACCGCCTCGAGGTCCAGCACCGGGGTGCTGTTGGCCGCCGAACGGATCTGGTGGAGCTGGGCGACGTCATCGCCGGTGAGCCCCGCCATGGCGATCACCTCAGGCTGAGAGGCCAGCGCCTTGGCCACGAACCCCTGGGTGTTCTTGTCGCCCAGCGTGTACGTCTCGGTGTCGACCACCATGCCGCCGAGCGCGGTGAAGTGGTCGGTGAACAGCTTGGCCATCTGCAGGCCGAACGCGGCGTTGGCCTGGAGCACAGCGGCGTGACGGTAACCCTGCTTGTAGGCAACCTCCGCAGCCGAATAGGCGTACGCGGGGAAGGTCGGCGGCACCACGAACACGTTCTTGAAAGGCTTGGCAAGAATCTGCGCGGACGATGCATACGTCGACAGGTAGCTCACCGAGGCGCGCTCGAGCACCGGCGCGGTGGCGATGGCCGCGTCGCTGAACCCGGTGCCCAGGAATGCCCATTCCTGCGAGCTGTCCACCACCTGGTGGGCCAGGGTCACGCTGCGGTCCACGCTCTCGGTGTCGTCGAGCGGGTCGAGAACGATCTTGGCGCCCTTGTATAGACCCGAGGCGACCCCGCCGGCGTTGTTGATCTGGTCGCGGGCCAGGGTGGCGCCGTCGAGGATGTGCTGGCCGTCGGCCGCGGCATCACCGGTCATGGGCCCGACGATGGCGAGGCGGATGTCGCGGGTGGTGGCCGCGGTGCCGCTGCTGCCGCCGCTGGTGGTCGACCCACATGCCGACAGTGCGGCGGTGATGATGAACGCGGCGGCGACCGGGCGGACCCCACGTCTGGATGTCTTCACGAGTCCGTTCTCCCTAGGTGCGCGAGGTTGTGAGTGCGCGTCGCAGCCCCCTGGGCCGCAGAAGTATCACCGACACCAGCAGGAGCAG
The DNA here is from genome assembly GCA_016464795.1 of Candidatus Amunia macphersoniae. GTDB lineage: Bacteria > Chloroflexota > Dormibacteria > Aeolococcales > Aeolococcaceae > Aeolococcus > Aeolococcus macphersoniae. The sequence goes on from JAEKNN010000056.1 coordinate 19,204, forward strand.
TGCGAACGCCTCGGCCCAGATCGAGCCGAGCAGGACTTGGGCAACCGCCTCCACGCCACCGAGCGCGAAACCGCCCAGGGCGGCGCCGCGCAGGCTGCCGCCTCCGATGATCGCCGCGGTGAACGCGAGCAGGGTGGTTCGCCAGCTGAGCTCAGCCCCGACGGTGCGCACATGCGCCCCAACCAGCACACCGCCGACGGCGCCAAGCAGGCCGGCGATCGCGTAGAGGACGACGGAGACTCGAGCGGCTGGGATGCCAAGCAGACGAGCACCCACCGGTGCATCGCGGACGGCTATCACCGCCCGACCCCAGCGCCGGCGGAATGCCCAGGCACCGGCGGCGGCGGCGCCGAGGAGAACTGACAGCCCGGCGATCACGGTGGCGTCCAGCGAGGTGGTGCCGGCAACCAGAGCGCCCGAGCCGAAGAGTTGTGGATAGCTGCGGTCCTCGGCTCCGAACGGCGTCAGCGAGAGGTTGCGCAGGATCAGGGCGGCACCGACGGTGGCGATGATCGGAGCCAGCGTGTTGCCGCGCCCGCGCAGCGGCGCGACCGCGAACCTCTCGACGGCGACGCTGGCGAGCACCCCGACGGCGAGCGCTGCAAGAGCCGTCAGGATCACGCTGCCTGTCGCCGAGAAGACGGCGGCGGACACCAGTAGGGCAAGCACAGCGGCATCACCGAAGGCGAGGTTGACCTCGCCGAGAAGGCCGTACAGAAGGGCGAATCCCACCCCGAGCACCGCGTAGAGCACGCCCAGCGAGAGCGCCACAGCCCCGGCCGTGACCAGCGAACCACCCACGGCCGGGCAGCATGCCAGTCAGGGTCGCCGCCGATCAACTCTGCTGCGCAGATTCTCCACACCTCCGCGGCCGCGACGGGAACGCGGGTGCGCCAGCGGTTATCCTGTGACCATGGCCTCGAACGCACCGTCGGTGCTGAGGGCGGCCGGCCCGTTGGCGCGCGCTGCCGCGGCCGCGGCCCGCCACCAGTCCCTCCGGACCGCGGCGGGGGCACTCCTGGGCGGGTCGGACGCTCTCCCATCCGCGGCCGAACGGCATCCGCTGGTGCCGGCCGCGCTGCGCGTGGAGCGCGCCCGCTCCCACCGCAACGGTGAGAAGGCCGAGCAGACGGCGATCACCGTGTGGTTCGGCCAGGGACCGTCGCTGCCGGTCCCTGGAGGCGGTGATGCGGTTCGCAGCGCCATGCGCATCGGCACCAGCCTGCTCGGCGCCGCCGCCCTGGCGGCGCTGACGGTGATCGCGGCGCGACGTGAGGAGGAGCGGACTCGGGTCATCGACGCTCCCACCCCGGCGCTGCCGCTGCGCTGAGCCCTCGCCCTCAGTTGTTGAGCCAGGGCAGCAGCGAGGTCACCTTCCTGGTGTGATCGAGCGCCCGCATGGTGCTCCCGTCACTGCGCAGAACCTCGCGTGACAGTGGGTTCATCGACTCGCGCCACTCGTGGAGCACACGCCGCCCGAAGCTCTCCGCCGAGGGCACTGAGGCCGGCACCACCAGGGCCACGCCTCGATCGGGCAGGCCGATGAGGACGTCACACCCGGACTTCTCCACCAGCGCACGCAGGATTGCCGGGACCTTGATGATGCTGCCCTGGTAGAGCGAGTCTCCGGCCATCCGCCAGCCGTCGGCGGGCACCCTGCTGATGCTGGCGATGCGTGCCGACACCCGCGCGAACCGCGCCTCCGTGTTGTGGTCGGCCGCGGTGCGCATCGCACCGGTGTCCATGCCCATCCCCTCCCACTCGACGCGCGACACGCCGCGCATCACCTGCCCCGGCAATGACTCGGCGATGAAGGCGACGATGTCCCCGGCGACGGTCTCGGTGAGCAGCTCCTCGCTGCGCGCCATCCCCTCCAGGTAGTGGCGGCTGCGCACACACCAGAGCACGCGCTCTGGCGACACCGTGCCCTCGGTGGGGCGGGGTGTCAGCCGTGTCTCCACCGAACGAACGAAGTCGGCGATCAGCGCCGAGGTGCGCAGCGGGCGGCGCACGCACTCGTTGTGCAGCGCGGCGAGCGGCAGGGCCACGTCGACACCGGGGGCTCGCACCCGCAGCGAGTACCGCGCGGGGTCGAGCTCGACGGTCGACCCTCGGTAGCGGGACTCGATCTGCAGGCGCAATCGCTCAGCGAAGGCGGCGCGGTCGCCCGCAGAGTCCCCAGCCACGCAATTCCCCCTGCTATGCAGCGTGCCGCCGCTTGTTGCGGACGTAATCGACGAGAACATAGTCACCGAGCCGGTCGGGGCTGATGAAGAAGGCGCGGCCGCGGTTGAGGCGGGTCATCTCGTCGACGAACTGCACCAGCTGGTGGTTGGATTCGAGCATGAAGGTGTTGATCACAATGTTCTCACGCGTGCACCTGTGCACCTCGAGCAGAGTCTTCTCGAAGGTCTCCGGAAGCGGCGGATAGAAGAACACCGGGCGCCCGTTCTCGATGTGGGCGGTGGGCTCGCCGTCGCTGACGATGATGATCTGCTTGTTGGATGCGCCGTCGCGGGCCAGCATGCGCCGGGCCAGCATCAGCCCGTGCTGCATGTTGGTGCCGTACACGTACTCGTTGACGCTGA
>JAEKNN010000030.1 GCA_016464795.1 Candidatus Amunia macphersoniae
ACTTTGTTCTTTCCGGGGCCGCGACCTCAGATCACTCGTGAAAGATCCGGGCTAGCGGGCGCGTTCGACGGTGCCGACCAGCTGCTTCTGGTGTCATCGAACGACCCGCGTGCCGACACGGTGAGCCTGCACCGCGCCGCGATTGACGCGGCCGTCGCCGCAGGGGTCGGACGGATCCTGTACACGAGCCACCAGGGCGCCGCGCTCGACACCCCGTTCGTCGCAGGGCGCGACCACGCCGTCACCGAGCAGCTTCTCAACGAGTTCGGCGTCGCCTGGACGTCGCTGCGCAACGGCTTCTACGCGCACAGCCTCAACTGGCTGATGGGGCCATGGCGCGACACCGGCGTCATCACCGTGCCAGCGGACGGACCCGTGCAAATACGGGATGACATTCGGGGACTACTCGCCGAGATGGTCCACGTGAAGCGACACAAAGAAGTCAGGGGCCAAGGACGGTTCGTCACCGGCCCAGTCGTGCGGGTTCGGAGCCGGGACTGCTCAAGCTGACGCGTTGCGTGAACTGGTGAGAAAGTACCGTTGCCGCTGCCGTAGCTCGCCGCTGGGAGTCTCAGTCAAGGTGTCAAGGTCGATGCCGGTGGCGAGGAGCGCTTCCTTGGATTCCCAGCGCGAGTAGCCCACCAAGCAGGTGCCGTCCTCCGTAAGAAGGGGTGGGTCCACACCGAGGCAACCCGGTTGGCTCTCCATCCAGCCGCGCATCTGCGCCATGCCGTCGGCGAGAGCCTCAACGGCTTCGGCGGACGGGTAGTGCAGAGTCATGAAAACGAACACTTCAGCTCCTTTCGAAACACGATTTTCGACCGACGCCGACGCCCTCCGCGAGGGCATTGGCAACTCCTGATGTTACGCATGGGCCCCGACCAGCCCTATGCGGGTTGGTGGGCCCCCCTTGACGAATCGCGGCCGCAGCCGTTTCCGCGTGGGGTACAGGCGCGGGAACGACTTCCAGGGCGAGTGCCACCGGCCCGCCGCCTCGGGAAGCCAGCCGGCGCGTCGCCGATGACGCGCCGGCTGGGGTTCGAATTCCCAGTGGGCCGGCGTCAGCTTGCCGGCAGTGCGGCGGCCACGCGCATTGGCCCGCGCGCGCGGGCGCGTACTTGGAGGGCGGCGGCGGCGCCGAGGGCTGAGATGACGCCCGCGACGAGGAGTGCGGGTCCGACGCCGGCGGCGATCGCCTGGGGAGTGGCGAAGCCTCCGGCGTGGGCGAACACCGCGGCCGCGATGGCCACGCCGAACGGAGCGCCCAGCTGGCGAAACGAGGCGTTGGTGGCCGCGGCGATACCGAGGTCGTCGGCAGTGACGCCGCCGACGACGGCGTTGGCGACCGTGCCAAACACCAGGCTGATGCCGATCCCGGCAAGCAGGAGCGGTGCTATCAGCGCGCCGTAGCCGAGCATCGGGGTGGCCTCGACCCCGATCCACGCAAAGCCGATGGCCTGTAGGAGCAGCCCACAGACCATCAGCGGCCGGTCGCCGATCCGGTCGGCCAACGCGCCGGCGAGGGGGGTGACGAGCATCGTCACGCCAGTCCACGGCAGCAGCATCAGCCCGGTGGCGATCGCTGAATGGTGCAGCCCGCTCTGCAGGTACTGCGGCACCAGAAACGCGGCCCCGAACAGCGATGCCGTGAGCAGGAAGGTGGCGGCGTTGGCGGCCACGAAGCTGCGGTCGGCGAACAGGTGGCGGGGCAGCATCGGGCTTGTCGCCCGTGACTGCCCGATGACGAAGGCGGCCAGCAGCGTCGCCCCGGCGAGCAGAGTGGTGAGGACTTCGGCGCTGGTCCAGCCGCTGTCGTTGCCGCGGATGATCGCCCACACCAGCGCGAGCAGGCCGCCGCTGGCCAGTAGCACCCCGGGCGCGTCGATCGGCCGCCGGGGGCCGTGGCTCTCCTCAAACACGCGCGGCGACAGGATCGCGGCCGCCAAGCCGATGGGGACATTGATCCAGAAGATCCAGTGCCAGCTGATCCCCTGAACGATCGCGCCGCCGACGACCGGCCCAACCGCGACCGCCGAGCCGGTGATCGCTCCCCAGATCCCGATCGCCTTGCCCCGTTGCCCGGGCGGGAACGCCGCCGACACCAGCGCCAGGCTGAGGGGCGAGATCAGCGCCGCGCCCGCTCCTTGGACCGCGCGGGCGGCGATCAGCACCGTGGACGAGGGTGCCAACGCACACGCCGCTGAGGCCGCGGTGAAGATCCCCAGCCCGGCGGTGAACATGCGCCGTCGGCCGAGCCGATCCCCGAGCACGGCGCCAAGCAGGATCAGCACCCCAAAGCTCAGCACGTAGGCGTTGACAGTCCAGCCCAGCTGCGCCACCGAGGCGTGCAGGTCGCGCCGGATAGTGGCCAACGCGATCGTCACCACGAGCGCGTCCAGCCCGACCATGAATGCCGGCACGCACGCCAGCGCCAGCGCCTGCCGGGGATGCGGCTTTCCGGCGTTACGTCGGATTTGTGTCATCGACATGTTGGTGCCTCCCATGACGGTGTTTGATGCTTGGTCAGCGCTGCGCGCGCGCCTGTCCGGAACCGGCCTCGGTGAGGCCGACGACGTGGCCCTCGGGGTCTGCGAACAGCGCCAGCGTCGGGCCGTTGGGAACGTCGATCGGGCCGGCAACGCGCCGGCCGCCGAGGCGCTCGATTGTCTCCAGCGTCGCCTCGAGGTCGACGACGTCGACGTAGATGGTGACGTGCCCGGGGCCTCCATCCATCGCCGCGCCGATCCCGCCGTTGATGCCGCCCTCGACGCCCGGGTAGGCCATTGCGTAGGCCGGCATCGCCGGAGCCAGCGTCCAGCCGAAAGCGTCGCCGTAGAAGGCCTGCAGCGCCGGTGCGTCCCTGCCCACCACCTCGAAATGCATTACCGGGTTGCCCATGGCCTGCTCCTTTCCGCTTGCGGTCGCTCCGCGGCGACCTGATGAGTTGAGATTCTAACGCACTGCATTGAGAAAGTCAAGCATCAAGTTTCCATTGGCAAGCCGTTCCTGCTATGATGGCGACATGCGCTCCTACGGTCAGTTGTGTGCAGTCGCCAAGGCTCTGGACGCCGTCGGCGATCGCTGGACGCTGCTGATCGTGCGCGAGCTGCTGATCCGCGGCGCGGCGCGCTACACCGACCTGCACACCGGACTGCCCGGCATCGCGACCAACCTCCTCGCCGAGCGCCTGCGCGAACTGGAGCAGTCCGGGGTAGTGCGCCGCTACGACGCACCACCGCCAGTCGCGACCGCGCTCTTCGAGCTCACCGAGCGCGGTCGCGACCTCGAGCCAGTGCTTGATGCCCTCGGGCGCTGGGGCGGTCCCCTGCTCGCCGAACCGGATCCCGCCGCCGCTTTCCAAACCCACTGGCTCGCCCTCCCTGCCAGACTGCGGCTCTCAGACCACGAGCCCGATCGCCGGCCGATCACCGTCGAGCTTCGAACGGGCGACGAGCCGCTCACCCTCACCACCCGCGATGGCCGGATTGACGCCCGTCCGGGAGCCGCCGAGACCCCCGACCTCGTACTCGACGGCCCCCCACAGATCGTCATCGGCGTCCTGCTCGGTACGCTCGAACCCGATCAAGCCCAAGCACACGGCCTGCGCCACGAGGGCGACATCGCACTCCTGCGCCGGGTGCAGCCGCGGACCCCCGGCGCCCGTCCTAACGACCTCATCTCCCCGACGGTCGCCTAACGCTGCTTCTCGGTCGGGTCACAGCGACCGGCTTAGACGTCCGACCGACCGAAGATCGGCACGAGCCAAGTGTTGCGAGCACCCGGTGCCGTCGAGTTATCGCGCATACACGGCAACATGTCCGGCTGCCGGTCGAAACGCGGGTCTGCCACGGGCGTCCGACTCCAGCGATGTGCCTCGGGCATGATTACTCCATGCCGGAGTCGGTCTGGGACTACCCTCGTCCGCCGCGGTGTGCGCCGACGGCGAAGCGGGTGCAGGTCATCCTCGGAGACTTGGTCATCGCCGACACCACGCGCGCGCATCGGGTCCTCGAGACCAGCCATCCTCCCGTCTACTACATCCCCCGCGAGGACATCGTCGGCGGCGCACTGCAACCGTCTGGCGGACTCGGAAGCTTCTGCGAGTGGAAGGGCGCTGCGTCGTACCTCGACGTCATCGGCGGTGATGGCCACCGCGCGGCGCGCGCAGCATGGATCTACGCGAAGCCAACTCCGGCCTTCGCGGCGATCGCGGACGCCGTCGCCTTCTACCCCGGCCGCATGGGCCAGTGCACCGTGGACGGCGAGGACGTGCAGGCTCAGGAGGGGGACTTCTACGGCGGGTGGATCACCTCCGACATCGTCGGACCGTTCAAGGGCGGGAGGGGAACGATCGGCTGGTGACCCGGGCTGTCAGCCGCCGAAACAACCCAGATCTCCTCAGCGATTGCAAGTTCACCAGGTGGACCCTCCAACCTTCACCCCCGAACAGGAAGGGCTACGACAGGATCTCGACGTACCCGTCCGTCCCATGCACGCGGATGTCTTCCTTCTCACACAGCAGGTGTGCAAGCACCAGGCGCTCGGCTTCTTCCAGCAGGGCCTGCTCTTGGACGAAGTAGCGGCTGGCCATGCCGTACTTCGGATACTCGCGGTACCCGATAAACGCGCGAACCCGGTCGATCATCCGCTTGGCGGGATGGATTCTCTGACCATGCGCAGGCTCGGACAGGAGCTCCACTCCAGCAGGTCGGAATTGGCAAGCGTTTGGCGCCCGGGCCACGGATCAAGCACGGCGCCACGTGCTCTGGCACGATCACTTCCTGTGACGAGTCGCATCGCGTGCGTATGCATCGACTCCGTCGATCCCTTCCCCTTGGCCGAGTTCTGGATGGCGGTTCTCGGCTGGGTGATCGTCGACCGGGACGACACCGGAGTGAGCCTGGCCGCTCCGGGGACGAGGATGCCGACTCTCGACATCTTCAAGGTGCCGGAGGGCAAGGTGGTGAAGAACCGCCTGCATCTCGACCTGCGGGCCGACGGGTGCAGCACCGCGGAAGAGCTGGACCGGCTCCTGGGATTGGGGGCGACCCGGGCGAACGTCGGCCAGGGTCCGGACGTCTCCTGGGTCGTCCTGGCTGACCCCGAGGGCAACGAGTTCTGCTTGCTGAAACGGACCGCGCAGGAGGTCGACACGGCCGCTGACTGAACGCCGCCAACCCAGGACGACGCCTGCACTGGTCGCGGATCGCGGCCGCGCGGCCGTAGTGCCCAGGCACCGGAGTGTGCAGGCCCAGCCCTGAGTGACGATGCTCGCCACACGCGCGCCCGAGGGCCGCCCCGCCCTACAGCACGGCCAGCCTCGTCGTGTCGGCTACGGGGCTTGGCTGTGCCGTCGAAGACCGCCTGGCTGCGCGGGACTGCCGGGCACAAGAGCCCTGAGATCCTCCAGGAAAGCCGATGCGATATCGCGGGCGGTACCCTGTCTCGACCACACGAAAGAGGAGTGAGCGAATGGGCGACTTCCTGACCGATGTCACGGACCTTCGCAAGCGCGCCCGCGAGCACATTGAGCAGGGTCCGATCACCTCTGCCTACGGCGCGGACCGCGACCGGGTCATTGAGGTCCTCAATCAGGCGCTGGCGACAGAGCTGGTCTGCGTCCTGCGCTACAAACGCCACTACTTCACTGCCAGCGGCATCGAGGCTGGTCCGGTCGCGGCGGAGTTCCTGCAGCATGCCACCGAAGAGATGGGACACGCTGACCAGATCGCCATGCGCATAACGCAGCTTCAGGGGCAGCCCAACTTCGACCCGGCCACGCTCAGCGAGCGCAGCCATTCGGAGTACGACGCGAGCACCGGTCTTGGAGACATGATCAAAGAGGACCTCGTCGCGGAGCGGGTCGCCATCGCGTCATATAACGAAATCATCAGGTGGCTCGGCGACAAGGATGTCACCACGCGACGCATGCTGGAGACGATCCTTGCCGTCGAGGAGGAGCACGCGACGGACCTCCTCAGCCTGCTCGAGCAGGTCGGCAGAGTCTAGTCAATCCAGCCGCGGGGCGGACTTGCGGGAAGATCTTCGGGGTTGGCGCCAAGACGACGCTCGACATCGACCGCACCATGGCTCAGGCCCTGCACACGGCCCCGCTCTGCAGCGCTGCTGATCCGCCTCACCGCCATCTGAGGCGATGCGGCGAACCCGCTCCGTAGAACGGCCACAGCGAAGGCCGGGCCGGCGCCCTTCACGCCCTTGCTCGCCACCCCGTTGCGCAAGGGCTGCAAAGCGCGCCACTGCGTGGCTTGGCTCGATATGCTGGCTGGCTATGTGGCAGGCTAGCGGGCCGCGGGCTGAGGCGGCGGACAAGCGATCCGAGCTCCTGTGTCCCTCGGCAGCGATTCCCCACCGAGCGTCGCGCCGTGAGGTGGAAACGCAGCACAGAGCGGCAGCCGCCCGCGGCGGCGGAGGCACCCGCCGCGGCACCAACCCCCGCGCCCGTAGGGCTTGCCGGAGACCTGCAGTGCGAAAGGTCAGGATGCGAGGCCCGTAATGGGACGCCTTGCCGCTACGTCGATCGCAGGGGGCGGCAGTGCGGGACAGCGTGGTGCCCGGGCCACCAGATGGTGGCCTCCGGCCGACCGTACTGCTCCCGCCACGGCAACATCATGGCCGGCGTGTTCGAGGGGACGATTCTCGCGGCGCCTCTTCCCGACATCGACAATCGCGCTCCAGGGCTGGTCCGTGCCGTGGGCCGAGCCGTGGAACCGCACATGACCAAACTGCTCGGGGAGCAGCGAGAGGAAGGTTCCGAGCTCACTGCTCGCCCGGTGGGCATCGCCTATCTCGGCATCGAGCGCCGGCGCGCCTGGACACGGCGCTGGGCTTTGGCCTCCCACACGGGCGTATCTGTAGCCGTGGTGCTGCTCGTCGACGAGGAGCGTCCCAGCCTGTTGAGCGTCACCGTCGACGGCAACGAGGTGTTCCGTACAGAGCGGTGGGCCCTGACGGCCTTGAGGGTCGGTGCCGGAAAGGAGCTGACCCAACTTGACGAGGTGGTTGGCGAGATGGTCACGGCGGTGCTCGCGGCGGTGACGAAGCGTCTCGCTGAGCTCCTGGCGGAGGCGGCGCGGGCGAAGATGAGTCGACATCCATGATGAGCTACCCCCAACCGGACGATGAGCAGGATCGCCAGGCAGCCGTGGCCCGCCTCGACGGCCGCGCTCCCGGCGCTCAGGACACCTGGGACGACATCACGCGGCTGGCGTCGCTGATTTGCGAGACGCCTATGGCTCTGGTCACCGTCATCGACGGCGCGCGGCAGTGGTTCATGTCACAGGTGGGCATGGACGCGACCGAGACCACGCGCGACGTTGCCTTCTGCGCACACGCCATTCTCGAACCCGACCGGCCAATGGTCATCCCGGATGCCAGCGAGGACCCCATCTTCGCCACTAACCCCGCCGTCACCGAGGCTGGCGGCATCCGCTTCTACGCTGGGCTTCCACTGCGCTGCGGCGAGCAGCCCCTGGGCACGCTCTGCGTCGTCGATCGCCGCCCTCGTGAGTTGCGCGCCGACCAACTTGAGGCGCTGACGCTCCTTGCGCGCATCGCCGAGCGGCAATTCGAGTCGGCGACGGCGATCGACTGACCAGGCTACCACCTCTCGCACTCGACCAGCAGGTGTCGTCGCAACGTGATGCACCGGAGCTCCAGCGCGGGTGGAGTCATTCAGGCTCGCTTGCTCCTGCTGTAGTCAGATGCAGTATCGGTGCAATGGTTGATGAGGAACCAGACGAGGACAACCAGGCCACCAACCGCTGGTTTCGGCTCTTTCACTCGGCACCAGTAGGCATCGCATAGGCTTCGTCCGACGGTCGCTCCGTGCTCGTTCCCCTGCGTCTCGGCTGCGTTACGGATGTCGCACGCCGGTCCCGGTGGTGTCGGTTGCACCTACGATCCGGCCATGATCACCGACCCCACCGGGACGAGCGAGCTGGCGCACGTCGCCCGCCCACTGCTCACCCTCATGCACCGCCTCAGCGGTCTCGAGACCACCTTTATCAGCCGCATCGACTGGGCCGACCAGCGCCAGGAAGTCGTGGTGGCCTTAAACACCGACGGTGGGCTCCAGATCGCTGAGAAGTCGTGGGTCGACTGGTCGGACTCGATGTGTCGCTGGATCTTCCTGAGCGGGCATGAGCAGAGCACCGACGTGGCCGGCGACTTCCCGGGCAGCCTCGGCGACGTCCATCTCGGGATGAAGACGTTCGTGGCCGTCCCGATCGTCACTGGTGAGGACGAGGTGCTCGGTACCGTTTGCGGCGCCAGCCGCGCCACCATCCCCGTCGCCGAGGAGACGTTGGAGATGATGCGGCTCGTCTCGCAGGCGCTCGGCCACCTCATGGAGAGCGAGGTCGCCGCACGAGCCGACCGTCTCCGCGCCGAGCACGCCGAACTCGACTCCATGGCCATGCGCGCGCAGGCCGCCGACGCTGTCAACGTGGCCCAGGCGCTCGAGACGCTCGCGCTCATCGACTCGCTCACCGGGCTTGCCAACCGCCGCGGCTTCATGGTGCGACTCGAGGAGGAACTGGCCCGCTCGGGTCGGCACGACTACCCCATCGCCGTGCTCCGCCTCGACATCGACAAGTTCAAGGCCGTCAACGACACCCACGGCCACGACGCCGGTGACCGCGTGCTCGCCACGCTCGGCGCGGTACTGGGCGACGTCGCCCGCGTCGAGGACGTCTCCGGTCGACCCGGCGGCGACGAGTTCGCCGTGGCCCTCCCGTACTGCAACACTGGCGGTGCGCGTGACATCGCCGCACGCATCGCGGACGAGTTCGCGGCCGCGCAGACTTTCCTGCCCCACCCGTGCACGGTGAGCATCGGCATCGCCAACAGCCTGCTTACTCCGCGCCGGGAGATCTGGGAGGCTGCCGACCGCGCTCTGTACGCCGCGAAGCGTGCGGGTGGCAACGGCACACACACCTGGCCAGGTGCATTGACGGAGGCGGCCATCGCCTGACCGGGCCAACCCGGACTCACACGCGGTGTACGCGCATCTCGGCGGAGAGTCGGCGGCTCGCAACGGCTACAGCTCGCCCTTCACCTGAGGCGCAACTCCAGCCGTGCCACGCGCCCGCGAGTCACATCCCCGGACCGGAACGTTGTCGCGCAGCACGGCCGCGACGCGGGGATCACCGAGGGTGAAGGTGTCTCCGCCCCGGAGTCGTCGATGAGCCGGAACCTGTCGACGTCAAGCAGCAGCAAGCCCGGCGCCACTTGATCCGGCGCCACCTCGGCGGAGCGCCGCCTCGGACTGTCGAGATGTGCCGCGGCCAAATGTGCCCACCTAGGCCCGCGGGAACAGCTCATGATCAGATCACCGTGGATCTACGGGAAAGTAGTGACTCTGGAAAACCAAATCCACTACCTGTCGAAGCCGGACGCTGGCGTGAGCGGACTCCGGAACTCAATGAATCCCTCTGGGGACATGGTCTCCAAGCAAGCGAGTTGGTGGTGGAGTACGTCTTCCACCAGCAAAACGCGACGGAGGGCAGTCCCAGCGCCGAGGCAGTCTCCGTTCAAGAGTCGGAACCAGAGTTCATAGCCCTGATGGATCACCCCGAATAGCATCTCGTCATGAGCTGCCGCGGTCAGGGATCGTTGAAGTTCGAGCAAGCGGGGGATCAGGAGATAACTTTCGTAGTCAGTGGCCGTCGCGGCAGATGGACTGTCTACGGCGGTGTTGGCCGTGGCGGTGCGCGGCGAGCTCGGCGACGTTACGTCGTCAGGTGGGGTCGCGCAGCATCTCATCGAGGAACCGGGCTACGGTGCTGGCCGCATCAGCGTGCCCCCTTTCCCACAGGCTATCCATCAAGGCGGAAGCCACGATGACGGCTTCGCACGCGCCCTTCATGGAGTCCAAATGAGCGCGTCCGGATATTCCGAAGCCGAGCGCGCGCGGCATCAACGTGCAATTGCGAACACGGGTAAGCAGATCGTATGCCTCTGGACCGACGTTCTGCCGCGCCCCCGTAGTACCGGTGACGCTGACGCAGTACACGAATCCCGTTGCCTGCTCGCAAGTCTCGCGGATTCGACTGTCCGGCGTCGTGGGGGCGACCATGGGAACGAAGGCCAGTCCCAAGGATTGACAGATCGCTCGAAGTCCGAGACTCTCCTCGAGCGGAAGGTCTGGCACGATGACTCCGTCGACTCCCGAATGCACGGCGTCAAAGACGAACCGTCCAAGGCCATACGCATGGATGAGATTGAAGCACGTCATCACGACGAGGGGGATCGAAACACCATGCGCGCGGGCGCTGCTGGCCTGCTCCAACCCCAAGCCGAGGGTCATGCCATTGTCGATCGCCAAGCGGCCAGTCTTTTGAATGGTCGGTCCGTCCGCCAGCGGATCACTGTGCGGTATCCCAATCTCTGCGGCGAGGCATCCGGCTAGTTCAAATTCGCGAAGGATGCGGACGGTGTCATCGAGCTTCGGGAAGCCGGCGGTGATGTAGGGGATGACACCTGGGCCCGCGTTGGGAGGCCGTGAGGCGAACGCCGTTGCCAAGCTTGGCCGTTCCGGCTCTGATTGCGCAACCGAAGTCGCGGCCGTCCCAAGTCGACCCACAGCTCAGCCAAGCTCAGGTACGCGCGCCCGGATGGTATCGATGTCCTTGTCGCCGCGACCGGACAGGCAGACCAGTACGATTTCGTCGGGACGCCTCCCCGCGGCCTGCGTCATCGCCGCCGCAACTGCATGGCTGGATTCGAGTGCAGGCAAGATTCCCTCGAGCTGACACAGCTGCTTGAGGGCATCCAGACAGTCGCCGTCGGAAATCGCGAGGTACTCGACCCGTCTGCTGTCCTTCAGAAACGCATGCTCCGGACCGACTCCCGGATAGTCGAGGCCCGCGCTGACGGAGTGCGTGGGCAGTATCTGTCCATGGCCATCTTGCAGAAGGTAGGTGAGCGTCCCATGCAACGTGCCCGGTGTGCCGATGCTCAGAGACGCAGCATTGCGGCCGCAGACGAGACCCTCACCCGCGGCCTCCGCGCCAACCAGGCGAACGTCGGCGTCTCCAATAAATGCCGTGAACATTCCGATGGCGTTGCTGCCGCCTCCAACACATGCGACGACGACGTCGGGAAGCTGCTTCCATCTCTCCAATCCATCGGCCCTGGCCTCGTCGCCAATAACACGCTGAAGGTCGCGGACGAGAACGGGGTATGGGTGAGGGCCGATCGCGCTGCCGATCACGAAATGCGTGTCTCGAACGTTAGCCACCCAATCCCGGATGGCAGCCGCGGTGGCATCCGTAAGGGTCTGCGAACCAGTAGTCACCTCGCGGACCTCTGCCCCCATGAGGCGCATCTTGTAGACGTTGAGAGCTTGACGCCGCATGTCCTCGGCACCCATGTACACCACACACCGGAGGCCCAGCGCCGCACACGCAGTCGCCGTTGCCACGCCGTGCTGTCCCGCCCCTGTCTCAGCAACGATCCGGGTCTTGCCCATGCGCCTTGCCAGCAGGACCTGACCAATGGCGTTGTTGATCTTGTGAGCACCGGTGTGCAAGAGATCCTCGCGCTTGAGCCAGATCTGCGCGCCACCCACACGTTGGGTGAGTCGGCCCGCGTACGTCATCGGCGTTGGCCGACCTGCGCTATCGGTCAACCAGCCACGAAGTTCCTCAAGAAAGAGCGGGTCCGCCATGGCAACAGGGATTTCGTGCTCGAGCTCGTTGAGGGCGGGCACGACGGTCTCCGGAACGTAAGCTCCCCCATATTCCCCAAATCGGCCTGGAGCGGTTGCTTCGAGCGTCGCCGACATCGCCTCTCCTAACTCCGGCGCTTGACTCAGTTGTTGGCGCTGACCGGCGCCACCTCGGCGAGGGAGTGCGCCGAGAGGATCGAAGCGGCGATGGGTAGGTACTCCGCCGTGAATGCGACGCCCTTCTTTTCCACGACGAGTTCGATCCGCTCAGGAGCCATGTACGCCTGGTCGTACACGAAGGGCACACCTGTTGCGGCGAACGTGATCCGGTGTGACAGCAGCGTCGGGCATCCGGGCGTCACCTGCAGCGCTCGGGCTACCGACGTGGGAGCTGCGCACGCAGTCACGTGCTCACGGTATGACGTGGGAGTGAATCCGCCACCCTCGCGGAGCATGACGTACAGCGACCGCGAAGCATCGTACTGCCGCATGACGTTATGAAACCTTCCCGCCATGAACGATCGCTGATGGACTACGGGCAGCCCGCCAACACTTCGGAGCCGGGTTAAGACGGACAAACCTGCTCTCGCACGCAGGCCGAGCATCTCGGCAGCCTTCGGCTCCTCAACACTGGCGTCCAACCCCAGGACGGCTGTGGAGAGACCGATGTGGTGGGCGTTCATCTCTTCGGTGAAGCCCCCCAGGCTAACGATCTCATGGCCGGCGCCCACCGATGCAACAAACGTCCCTAACCCATGCTCAACCACAAGGAGTCCCTCCTGACAGAGCAGGTCCAGAGCCTGGCGGACAGTCATCATCGCCGTGCCAAAGTGCGAGGCGAGGTCACGCTGCGATGGAAGCGGCTCATCCGCCTCGTACTCACCGCTGAGAATCCGGCTACGTAGCGCGTCGGCGATGATCTGATATCGAGCCACGTCGCCTCCGAGCACTCTTCTAGAACAGTCCTTGAACTCTATCATCCTGCCGCCGGCGAGTCAATGGAGGGCTCGTTACCCTGCTCACCAGTTGCGGGGGGCAGCGCTTCCTGGGTTTCGTGGATGCTCCATCGCTTGAGATTCTCTACGGCTTGTCGAAGATGTCGTGGCCACCGACGCGGCGCCAGCGGATCATCGGCTGGCCGTCGATGGTCCGCCATTCAAACGTGGCGCGACCGTCGGGGCCACTGAAACTCCAGGTCATCTCCATGATCCCAGCCGCTCCCTTGAGCGACTTCACCCTCAGTCCCCGCGGCCACGGGCGTATGGGGTCCTGGGCACGCGCATCACACGCAGGGATGAAGTGATCGTGCAGGGCCGTACGAAACAGCGCCTGCTCTCCGGCCGAGAGCCTCCGCCAGTCACCGTCGAAGGCCGGAGCGGTGCTGAACTTCACCCGTGGTCGGTGGCGAGCTCGTCGAGGTGTGCCAGGAGGTCATCCCCGCTGTCGTGGACGATGCCACGACCGTCAGCGTACTGCTCGTCGACCTCCCGCTCCATCGCCTGCCAGCGCTTCGTCCAGAACCACGCCTGGTCAGCAGGAACGGTCACCACCGGATGGAGCTCGATCACCCCATCGTCTCGTTCAATCACCTCGACCTGGCTGCCAGGCTGGTCGAGATGGTGGCGCCGGCGGAGGTCGGGGGGCAACGCCACGGTCCCGCGCTTCTGGATGGTGAGGAACCGTTCCATACGCGCAGTATAGCACCGTTGCCGTAATGCGGCTTAGCGCTTACGCCAGGTATGCCACAGTTGACGAATGCAGACCTTGCACGAGGCTGCGGGTGGTGACCGGGGCCTCCGCCGCCTGGCGGCCGCGTGGCATCGCCGAGTTATGGCCGACGAAGTGGTCAGTCACGCATTCAGCCATGGGTTCCACCCCCGGCACGGCGAGCGACTAGCGGCCTATTGGTCCGAGGCACTCGGCGGCCCTGCCACCTATTCCGAAACCATGGGCGACGAAACCTCGGTCGTGCGGATGCACAGCGGCAATGGAGAGCACCAGGAGATGAACCGCCGCGCCATCGCCTGCTTCGACCAAGCCTTGACTGACGTGGGACTCATCGAAGACGGACCGCTGCGGCAAGTGCTTCACAACTACTTCGCGTGGGCCACAACAACGACCATGTCCCGCTACCACGATTCCGCTGACGACGTTCCCAACGGCCTTCGCATCCCCCGCTGGTCGTGGGACGGTCTCCAAGACTGAGCAGAACTGGCTCGCCAGCCTCTGTCGCGACCCGTCAGAAACCCGCCGCCCGGGGTTGACCAGATGCTCCTACATGGCTTTGAGCGACGCGAGCGGCCACAGGCGGTGCTCGACCTCTGCCAAGCCGGCATCGGTGATCGCCTGGATCACCTCGGCGCTGGACTTGTACGCGGGGCCGGACTCGTCGATGGGCACGCGGCCATCGAGGTTGACAACGATGCCGGCGCGGCGGTAGTCCGCGTTGACCACCTCCTGGTCGAGAAGCTTCCTGGCCGCCGTGCGCGACATCCGGCGGCCCGATCCGTGGTTGACCGTGTAGGCGCTCTTGGCCGAGCCGGTGGGTCGCAGGATGTACGACCAGTCCCGATTGCTCCCAGGAATCAGCACCGGGTGGCCGGTCTCGCACCACAGAGTCCCGTCAAGCGCGCGATGGCCGGCAGGGAATGCGCGCGTCGCGCCCTTGCGATGCACGTTGACCCCGCCGAATTCGTCGCTCCACTCGCGCTGCACCAGGTTGTGGCTGATCTCGTACACCAGGTCCAGCTCGGCATTGAAGACGTCGCGGAAGGCCACGCTCACCTCCTCGGCGATCACCAGGCGGTTGATGATGGCGTAGTTGCCGCCTGCGGCGACGGCGGCCAAGTACTCGTCGCGATGCACGGATTCAGGCGCGAACCAGGCCTCGTCCAGGTTGCGGATGACGTCCGGCTGCTCGTCCCTGGCCACCCGGAAGTAATGTTCGGCGAGACCGGAGAGACGGCCGACACCGCGCTTACCCAACAGACGGACCGGTACGCCGCGCACCGCCTCGTCACTCAGCACGAAGAAGCGGCCCTCGTTGTCGAAGGTGAGCCGTTCCTTCCAGCCAGTGGTCGGAATTATGGAATTTCTCCTCCGCGTCTGTCGTGATTCATCCGGTGCCGAGTCCTTCACGGGCTGAGGGCGGACGTCCCGCCCTCAGTCGCGAAAAGTAGTCGGACGGCTGGGCTCCATCCCGCCGGCCGGAGCGGAGGCAGCACTGCTTGAAAGCGACGACCCGAACCGCACCGGCAGGGATCGTTGCGTCCCAGCTTCTCGAGCAGCTCCTTGTCTCCGCCGCTGCCTCGAGCCGTGCCTGCTGAGCCTGCGGTCGGCCAATCGCTCAGCCGCGGCGGGTTCGGGAGCGGCGCCGACCCTCGTGCATCGCCTGCACACGGCCTGCAGGGATCGCCCTCCCCTCTTCGACCAGTCCGGGTGGCAACGGCTGCGCCCGCGGCATGGTGGCCGCCCATCGGTCGCCATCACCGAGGAGCCGCAGCGCCGTGTGCACAGTGAAGTCGCCGGGCCTCACCCGGTCGAGCTCTTCCCAGTCGACCGGGAACGATACGGGCGTCCCCGCCCGCAGTCGCGGGCTGTACGCGGCCACCACGGTCGCGCCACCGACCCTTGTTGCATCGACGAACACACGGCCGCCGCGGTCCTCCTTCATGAACGCCGTGGTGGCCAGGCTCGGATCGAGTCGCTCTGCGCGTGTCGCGAGGGCGCGTGTCGCTGCCGCCGCCTCCTCGACCGGCGCTCCGCCGGCAATGGGCACGAAGACATGCACGCCCTTGGCGCCGCTGGTCTTGACGGCTCCCTCGAGGGCCGCATCGGCGAGCGCCTGGCGAACCATATGTGCAGCCCGGACTGCCATGGGGAAGGGGTCGGCGCCGGGCGGGTCGAGGTCGAGCACCAGGTGCGTGACGCGGTCGGGAGAGGCGGCCGTGGTGAGGGCTGGGTGGTACTCGACGGCACGCTGATTGGCGAACCACAGCAGAGTCCGACGGTCGTTGCACAGCGCGTACGTAACCTCCCGCTTCGAGGATTCCGCCCACGAGCTGACCCGCTCGACCCATTCCGGGGCGTAACTCGGCAGGTTCTTTTGCATGAACGCCTCCTGCCCGCGGTGCACCCGGATCACGGAGAGCGCGTGGTCACGCAGCACCGGAAGAAGGCGATCGGCCACACCGTCGAGGTAGTCGACGAGGTCACGCTTGGTGGCGCTTGCGCCCTCGAACAAGGGGTCATCGAGGTTGCTGAGCGGAACTCCCTCCCGCTCATCCCCACCAGCGGTCGGTGCTGCTGCCATGAACACCCCTGACGCCCTTCGCGGGCCATGTTGCTGAGCGCCGTCCCAGTCCAATCATGTCGCCCCGTCACCACGAGCCCTCAGCCCCCGGCCCAAGAATATGACAGTGACACTATCACGCCGCTGCTGCCGCCGACGTCACTGCTGAAAGGCGGTGAACCTCGTCAGCTCGGTGGTGGACCAGCCGTCATCCTCACGCGGTTTGAATCGGCGGGTCTCGGCGCGGCACGGGCGTCGCGTTATCAGCGACGTGCTGGTTTCACCGTGGGTGAGGAACCGATCGAGAATTTCGACCGAGGTCCAGCGACCAGCTCACCAGAGCCAGGCGGGACAAGGTGCTTGGCGCTCGCTACTGACCCGCTCGCGAGCTCCCACCGCCACTGGGCGATTCCAAGGGATTGACGCTCGCCCTGCCGGCGGCGAGCGCCGCGCGGTCCTTCACGCCCGGTAGCTCAGCAGGTGGTTCTTGGGCGTTCGCCTCCCAGTTGCCCTCGTCGTACAAGCGAAGGTATGACGCAGCCATCTGGGACGGACTGAATCGCACGCGCGTAGCCTCGGCGCAGGCCCATGGATCGAGTCCTGCCACTGCCGGCACCGCGGCAGCCATGCCGTCGACATCCTGGACCAGGAAGCCTGTAACGCCCTCGGTGACCAGTTCGGGCGCGGCGCCGCGAGCCATGGCGATCACCGGAGTACCGCTGGCCATCGCCTCCACGATCGCCAGACCGAAGGGCTCGTCCCACTGGATCGGGGCCAGTGCAGCATGAGCGCGCGCCAGCAGTTGGGCCTTCTGCTCGCCAGCGGCGTTGACGACGTGCACCACCCGATCGCCATCGACAGCCGGCGCGACGTGCCGCTGGAAGTAGTCGGTGGCCTCTGGGATGTCTTCAACCTTGCCCGCCAGCACCAGGCGCATCCCGACCCGACGGGCCACCTCGATGGCGAGGTGCTGGCCCTTGTCCGGGCAAATGCGCGCCAGACAGAGGAGATATGGCTGCTTCTCCGCGGGCGTCACTCGGAGAGCCTCGACATCGACCGCATTGTGGACGGTGCCGATCCAGGGCAGTTCCGAGGCGAGGTTGCGCTGGGCCGCGCTGATGGCGACGAATCCGACGTGGCCCGGGACTGTTGAGTAAAAGGTCGAGTACGCCTCGGGGATGCTGCCGTGCACCGTGTGCACCACCGGCGCGACGTTGACGAGGGAGGCTGCGACCAGACTGGAAAAGCCGCAGTGGTCATGAATGACGTCGATCCTGCCGAGTTGCGTGAGTGCAGTGCTGATACGACCCGCGTAGGTCAGCTCTCGCAGGCGCTCATCCGGTCTGCCGAGATCACGCCGCCACCAACGCGGCGCGAGGACTGTCGCGTCCGGCCGCGACCCCTCGGCAGCGAGAAGCGTGACACGCTGGCCTCGGTCCCGGAGCCCGTCGCAGAGCAGGTCGACGACAAGTTCGATGCCCCCGTAACCGTCGGGTGGAACGGGGTACCACGGCGGCGCCACCAAGACGATATGGAGTTGTCTCATCCAGATACCGTGCGAGAGCGAGGGCATAGGCGATGTCGGGTGCTCACATGCAACCGTCGGCCGCGGCGGCGGAAAGCGCCAGTGCTGCCGGCATCCTCATGAGGATTGCGCCGACGCCGCACTGCAACATGCCGCGCAATTTGCAAGAACGCGTATCCAACCCTTTAGGGTACCAGCCTCGCTGCTGCCTTGTCTGCGCAGCGCGTACACGCCCGTCGGGTCTCGCTCAGCCCTGGGTAACCTTCACGTCGAGGGGGCGGTCGGTCTCCACCTGGGCTCCGTCGTGGTCGATTCGGACCTTCACGCGCACTCCACGGTAGACAACGCGAACTGTGAGGTCCTGCCAGGCGTCGGGTAGGCGCGGATTGACCGTCAGGCCATCGCCGTTCGGCTGGATTCCCGCAAAACCCTCCGCCATGGCCAGCCAGACACCACCCATGGTGGCCGTGTGCAACCCATGAGCGGTCGTCGGGGAGGCATTGTCGACGTCGATGCCTGCGGCAAAGTGGAGCAGGTCCAGCGCCTCGGGATGGCGCCAAGCGCGGGCAAGCAGAGCCGCGTGAACGGCCGGGGACAGCGAGCTGCCGTGGGCGGTGATCGGCAGATAGCGATCGAGGTTGGGCAGCAGTGAACCCGGCTCGACTTCCCCCGGCACCATCAGATGCAGCATCAGCGCGTCGGCCTGCTTCAACACCTGGAGCGACTGGATACGGTCGAACCCGATCAGCGAGTCGGCCGCGAGCGGACCGGGCCCGTAGGCCTCGCGAAGGGGAAATGGGGTCAGGCTCGAGAACCCGGCGAACTGTTCGTAAACACGGCTGTGCGGGTCGTACCCATCCACCAGGCGGTCGGCCAACGTGCCCCACCGTTGCACCTCACGGTCGTCGCAGTGTGATGCTGCGCGGGTGACCGCGGCTCTCAGGTTCCATCGGGCGATGACGTTGGTGAATGCGTTGTCATCGACGTCGTCGTGGTATTCGTCGGGTCCGATGACGTGACGGATGTGCGCCGAGCCGTCAGAGTCACTCTCAATGCGCGAAGCCCAGTACCGCGCAGTCTCGACCAGGAGTTGCTCGAGTGGGCCGCGACGGAAGCCGTCGTCACCCGTCCAGTCGACGTAACGGCATGCCGCCCAAGCCACGTCAGCGACGATGTGCTCCTCCATCTCACCGGTGCGAACCACCACCTTCTCCCCGCGCGGTCCGGTCACCATCGTGGGGGTGATCTCGCGACCGGTGCTCGCCGACTCCCACGGGAACTTGGCTCCGTCACGGCCCAGCTGGCGCGCCTGTTCCATGGCGGGACCGATGCGACGGACCCGGTACTCGAGCATCGCCCGGGCAGCCGCCGGGCATGTCGCCGCCAGAAATGGAATCACGAAGACATCCGAGTCCCAGAAGACGTGGCCGCTGTAGCCATCACCGCTGAGACCGCGCGCGCCCAGCGCAGCCTCTCCACTGGTTGCGACCGCGCTCATGAGCTGGAACAGCGAGAACCGAACGTTGCGCTGCAGCTCGTCGTCGCCGCTGATCTGGATATCAGCGTCAGTCCATCGAGCTGCCCATGCCTGCCGGTGTGCGCGATACGCAGCGGTGACCCCGCGCGCTCGTGCGTCGTCGGCTCGCGAGCGTGCCACGCCCACATCGCCCGACGCATACACTGCGATCCGCTGGAGGATGGCGGACCCTCGGCCGTCATCCTCCCGCACGTCGCTCACATGGATCGCCAGCGGACCGTTCTCCGACGTGTCGATCTCACTCTCGCTCCGGCGAGGCTCTGACGGCCCCAGGAGCGTCGGTTCACCCGCAGCCCACAGCACTGCGGTTCCGGGGTCAGCCAGCGAGCTGAAGCCCACCGAGGACGCCCGCTGACCGTCCTGTTCAATCTGCTGAGCAAGCACTCCGGCGCGCAGGTCGAGCACCCGGGATAGGCGCGCATTTGCTTCCAGCGTGGCGGGGAGCTGGTTCCACGCGGCGTACGGGCGCAGATGCTCTGCCGATCCCTCTCCCTCGTAGACGCCTGCGGCCAGCGTCTCGGCGCGAACGGACGGGTGGGACAGCAGCGGTGCTCCGATGGTGCCGATGACACCGTCGGCGACGGTGAGGACCGAGGCACGGGCACGTTCGTTCTGCTCGTCAAAGCCATCGATGGCTACGGACCACTCCGCCGCGGGGCTGAGCACCGGCGGGTCGCCCTGGCACCGTCGACGGCGTTGGTCATCGAGGACCGCGAGGAGGCGGTCTGGGCCAGCTGGCAAGCCCGGGGCGCCGGGCAACGTGCCGAACTCGTCCCCGATGACGATCACATCTGCGGGTGCGATTCCGTGGTCCCAGAGATTCGCAAACGTCCAGCGGGCAGCCTCGGCCTTGTCGGGCGTCCCCTCGCGCCGCAGAAAAAGGGTGGGACCAGCGTGCCCACACTCGAAGATCTCGGAACCGCGGTTGACACACAGGATGAGTCGACCCGGACCGGCGGGGCGCGCTCGGAGCTGTCCGTCAACGGTATCCACATCGGTGCTGGTGATCACCACCATGTCGAACCCTGCCGCGCAAAGATCCTCGATGACCTCGCGCAGCCGCCCGGCGTCGGCGCTGCGATGGGCGACCAATGTGCCGTCCCCGTCTGCGACACATGCTTCACAGCGACGGAGGGCCACGCCAAACGGCGGCGTCGGAAGGATCAGCCGGGCTTCGTCGCCACCGCTGAGCGGCGCGGAGGTTGGGGTTGACCGGCGGCGACGTGACAGTCTGTCGGCCGCCCCGTCCAGGTCCTTCATGTATCCTCCGCGATGCTGGCAGGACCCGGTCTGAGCAGATGCCTCGTGTGAGCCTAGCGCACCAAGCGCGATCGCGCCCTCGGAATCGTCAAACCGCCCCTGCACGCACGTCGATTCGCTCTATTTCGCAGGCAGCGACCGTGCGTACGCCACACCCCGAGCGACCCATGCCTCGAGCTGGCGCTTGGTCCGGACTCCGTCAGCGCCGATGCGCAGCCAGCCGTCCATCTCGCGTCCGCGCATCACGGCGATGTGAGCATGTGCTCGGTGAGCGAGGTCCGCGCTTTCGGCCGGGTCGACGCGCAGCAGCAGTCCGCCTTGACCGCTGGCGCTCACCGCCATGTTTCCCTGAATCAGGAACGCCAGCCCACCGAACATGCGCTTCTCAGTGACGCCGGTCTCCGAGCGCACCAGCTCACGCACGCGGTTGGCGAGCTCTTCATCCAAGGCCATCGGAACAGCAGTGTAGGAGCTCAGCCGCCGGTGCGCCGTCAACCCCCCAGACGCCTCCACCAGCGCTCCTACGACGGGCGCTCGACGATGGTATTGCGCAGCAGACCCACACCTTGGACCTCGGTCTCCATGACGTCACCGGGACGCAGGAACTCGGGGGGATTGCGCGCGAAGCCGACGCCCTCGGGTGTCCCGGTGGCGATGAGCATTCCGGGCAGGAGGGTCATCCCGACGGAGAGCCACTCGATGACGGCGTCGACCGGGTAGATCATGTCGCGCGTGTTGGCGTCCTGCTTGACCACCCCGTTGACCCGCAGCCGCAGCCGCAGCGACTGAACGTCGGGCACCTCGTCCTTGGTCAGCACCCACGGGCCCGTCGGGCACGATCCGTCCAGGCTCTTGCCCTTGAACCACTGTCCGCCCCACCCCTTCTGGAGGTCACGCGCGGTGATGTCGTTGACCACCGTGTAGCCGAACACGTGGTTGAGCGCGTTCGCGCGCCTGATGTTGTCTCCCGCGCGGCCCATCACCACGCCCAGCTCCACCTCCCAGTCGATGCTGGTGCTGATGGCGGGATTGATGGTCACGTCGGCGTAGGGACCGTTGATGGTGGTGATCGCCTTGGTGAAGATGGTCGGTGGCTCCACCTGTGTGTTGGTCGCGCGGGCGCCCTCCTCGGCGTGCTTCTGGTAGTTGCGCCCGATGCAGAGCACGTTTCCGCGGGGCGGATCGAACGGCGCAAGCAGCTCCAGGTCGGCGAGCTTTCGCACGCTTCCGGCCGCGGGTGACGACGCCAGCTCGCGGAGGCGTCTGAGGGCATCGTCGCCGCCGTCGATGACGCCGAGGATGTCCACCGGCAGGGTGGCCCGGCCGGACGCCGCGGCCACGTCAACGATCTCCCCCGCTGTGGCATCGCGGGCCACGCCGAGGCGGCGATGCCCGCTGTCCCGGAACATCAGCAGTTTCATGAACCCTATTCTGGCCCGCCGGTCACCACCATCAGGCGTCGGGCCGTCGCTGATTTGCGACACTCGGACACATCCGTCAGTCGCAGGAGGCTTCACCTTGGCGCGCCACACCATCACGTTGATCCCCGGGGACGGGATCGGATACGAGGTCAGCCAGGCGGCGCGCCGCGTCATCGACGCCACCGGTGCCGACATCGAATGGGACGTCCAGAACGCAGGCCTCGATGTGGTCGAGCAGTACGGCCAACCCATGCCTGACCACGTCCTCGAGTCGATCCGTCGCAACAAGGTGGCCATCAAGGGCCCGCTCACCACCCCGATCGGTACCGGCATCCGCAGTGTCAACGTCGCGCTGCGGCGTGAGCTCGACCTCTTCGCGCTGGTGCGACCCACCAAGTGGTATCCCGGCGTGCGCAGCCGTTACCAGGAGGTCGACCTCGTGGTCATCCGCGAGAACACCGAGGACCTCTACGCGGGCATCGAGTTCGCCGAGGGCGAGGAGGGGACGCTCGAGGTCATCGACACCATCGAGCGGCTCACCGGTCGCAGCATCCGCAGAGACTCCGGCATCAGCATCAAGCCGACCAGCATCACCGGCACCCAGCGAGTCTTTCGCTTCGCTTTCCAGTGGGCCATCGACAACGGCCGCCGCAAGGTGACCGCGGTGCACAAGGCGAACATCATGAAGCACACCGACGGCCTCTGGCTCCGCATCGCCCAAGATGTGGCCAAGGAGTTTCCGCAGATCGAGTTCGATGACCGCATCGTCGACAACATGGCCATGCAGCTAGTGCAGAAGCCCGAGCTGTACGACGTCATGGTGATGCCCAACCTGTTCGGTGACATTCTCAGCGACCTCTGCGCCGGCCTGGTCGGCGGTCTCGGGCTCGCGCCCGGCGCCAACACCGGCGATGAGATCGCGCTCTTCGAGGCGACACATGGGAGCGCGCCCAAGTATGCCGGCAAGAACGTGGCCAACCCGATGGCGATGATGCTCAGCGGGATGATGATGCTGCGTCACATCGGCGAGAAGGACGCCGGCGACCGTCTGGAGGCTGCGGTCGCCCGGGTCATCGCCGGGGGCGCGCAGGTTACCTATGACATGAAACCCAACCGCGACGACCCCAGCGCCGTGGGCACCTCACAGGTCGCCGACGCGGTCATCGCCGAGTTGGAGCGCGCGCCGGTCGCGCGCTGAGCGCGACGGCCCGACGACCTCCCTTCAGCCAATCCCACCGGCGGCGGTGAGCTTGCCGAGCAGCTCATGGCAGCGCACCGCGCGCTGTGCGTCCTCGGCCTTGCATTGCCTGAGAAATTCCACCACGTCCTGATGACCATGAGCGTCCTGCTCGTACTTCCCGTGTGCCTCCGCAGCCCTGAGCGCGTGGTACTGGATGCTCACCAGGTCATACACGATGTCGTCCGCGGGTGTGTGCTCGCTTGCCATTGTGCCTCCTCTCGATATCAGTTGTTGATGTCTGTCGATCCATGACCATTCGGCACGCGGCGTTGGTGCGTCAGAAACTGCTCTCTGGCGCTCATCGATCCAGCACCTCCGCCAGGTTCACCGCGTGGCTGGCGGCCACCGCCGGCCTGCTCACGTTCGCCACCCGCAGGATCTCGTCGGCGTAGAGGGTGTCGTGCTCCAACAGGGCATGGGCAAGTGCGTCGAGCCTCGAGCGATTGGCCTCGAGCAGGTCCATCGCTTGGACGAGGCACTCGTCCGATATGCGCTTCACCTCGGCATCGATCAGGTGAGCTGTGGCGTCGCTGTACGGACGCTGGGTTCCGAAGGCCGACCCCCCGCCATCGTCAGCGTAGTTGAGCGCGCCCACCTTCGCACTCATCCCCCACCGCACCACCATCTCCCGTGCGATGCCCGTCACCAGGCGCAGGTCCGATTCAGCACCGGTGGTGACAACGCCGTAGACGAGTTGCTCCGCGGCCCTGCCACCCAAGGCACCGGTGATCCGCCCACGGAGGTAGTCCTCGCCATAGTTGAAGCGGTCGTCAACAGGCGTCTGCGTGGTTGCTCCGAGAGACTGGCCGCGCGGGATGATCGACACACGGCTGACCGGGTCTGCCCCGGGAAGGAGCAGGCCGAGCAGGGCGTGGCCGGACTCGTGGTACGCGATCCGTTCGCGGTCGAGCGACGTGAGCATCAGCTTCCTCTCCGACCCCAGCTCGACCTTCTCGATGGCGATGGTGAAGTCTGCGAGGGTCACCAGCGATGCGCCGCGCCGCGCCGCGGAGAGGGCGGCCTCGTTGGCGAGGTTGCGCAGGTCGGCGCCGACCATGCCGGCGGTCTGAGCGGCGATCTCGTTGAGGTCGACAGTGGTGTCGATCGGAATGTTCCGGGTGTGGATCGCCAGGATCGCCGCGCGGCCGCTGCGGTCGGGAGGGTGAACCTGGATGCGGCGATCGAATCGCCCCGGGCGCAGCAACGCGGGATCAAGCACATCAGCGCGGTTGGTCGCCGCCAGGACGATCACGCCCTCGTGCGCATCGAAGCCGTCCATCTCCGTGAGGATCTGGTTGAGCGTCTGCTCCTGCTCGTCGTTGCTCCCCACGCGCAGCGCCGCGCTCCGCGATCGCCCCACCGCGTCCATCTCGTCGATGAAGATGATCGCCGGGGCGGCGGTGCGTGCCTTGCTGAAGAGGTCACGCACGCGCGACGCGCCGACCCCGACGATGGCTTCGATGAATTCCGAAGCTGAGATCGAGAAGAACGGAACCCCGGCCTCGCCGGCGACCGCGCGCGCCAGCAGCGTCTTGCCGGTGCCCGGTGCGCCGATCAGGAGCACCCCTTTGGGCACGGTGCCGCCGAGTCGCTCGTACTTGGCGGGCTGCCTGAGAAAATCCACCACCTCCAGCAGTTCCGCCTTGACCTCGTCGATGCCGGCCACATCAGCGAAGGTGGTCGGTGGATGCTCGGCGTTGTACAGCCGCGCACCGCTCTGACCGAAGCGTCCGAGGATGCCGCCCGCCCCGCCCGCCCGCATCGAGGCCATGCGCCGGCTGACGTAGACGAAGAGCAGCACCAGCAATAGCACCGGGCCGAAGCTGAGCAGAAGCGTTTCCCACAGCGGAGTGGCCGGGTTCGGATTCTTCGCGTTGGTGGTGACCTTGTGCTTCAGCAGCAGAGCCACCAGATCATCAGTGGCGAACGACGGCCGCTGCGTGGAGAAGGCTGTGGCGCTGTCCTGACCAGGGGCAGCGGACACCGGGCTCTTGGCAGTGCCGATGATCGCGTCCGAGGTGGTGGTGACGCTGGTCACGTTGTCGCCCGTCACCTGCTGTACGAACACGTCGTATGGAATCACCACCGACTTGGCTTGGGTGGGGGCGAACAACACGTTCGTGAAGAAGATGTTGACGGCAAGGAGGATGGCCAGGGTGATCCAGAAGTTCCGTGAGCGAAAGCGGTTCTGGGCCGGTGAGGGTGCGCTCGGTGGCATCCGCCGAGCGGGGTTGGGGGAGCCCGGGCCGGGCTTGGACGCGGGACGCCAACGTTCCAGGAACGGGCGGCGCGGCTTGGTGTCAGCGCTTCTCGAATCGGCGGCCATGGATCTAGCCTACCGCCCGCGCGGCTACGGGAGCGGCGGGGGCATCCAGTCGCGCCCGGGGACCTCAGGGTAGGAGGCTACTCCCAGGGCGTCGTCGGGGTCGAGCTCGAGCAGGAAGCTGCGGCAGCGGGCCGCTTCGTCCTCCTCGCCGAGCGCGGCCGCGGCGGCGAGGAGCGCGTGAAGCCCGCGCAAGAACCCACGGCTTCCGGGCTGCGCCCAGCGAACCATGCCCGTCCCTCCCCAACCCTCGCGGCGCAGGCGGTCGAGCCCGCGGTGGTATGCGACCCGCGCGAAGGCGTACGCGGCGACGGGCTCGTCAGCGGCGAGGCTCAGCTCGCTCAGCCGCGCCCACGCCTCGAGGAGGGTTGGATGGTCGGCCGCGACTCGGAGGAGCGCGTTGCGGCGGGTCGAGTCGTCGGTACGGGCGATCGCGGCCGCCAGGGCCTGGACCGCTTCGGCGGGCTCTGGGGGGAGGACGGTCTCGTGACGCGAGGGCGAGGGCGACATCGAGGCGGGCGCGCCGGCCACGGACAGCTGGTGGAGCGGGCGCTGCGGGGGGTTCGGCATGATCGGGGAGCGTAGCCGAGATCGCCTGGCTCGACGCCAGGCCCCTCGGCCGCCGAGATGGTGCGACCCGTCACCGCGGTGCCATGATGGTCAACGGGTCCCCAACGACGCGAGATTCGCGTGCTGGTGGCCAGAGGAGTGTCTTATGGGCCCAATCCTGTGGGTTGTGGTGGCAGTGCTGGTGGTGCTGTGGCTGCTCGGATTCGTTGTGGTGCACGTCACCGGCTTCTTCATCCACATCCTGCTGATCCTCGCCGTGCTGGCTGCGATCTTCGCCCTGTTCGACAGGTCGCGCGCCTGAGCTTCTCGGTTCAGGCCGTGGCCCCCACGTGGCGAGGCCGTGTGCTGCGACTCAGCGGGTGGTCACCCTCGGCGTCCACGGCGTGCCACAGCTCACTGATCGCCCAACGGCTCGAGCGCGAGCACGGCCTCACCGTCACCCACCTCGTCCCCTGACCACCAACGACACGACCGTCATCGCACAGCGCGGATGCGGCTGACCATGACCGTCCCCAGCACGAACCACAGCGTCGCCGCACCGAAGACCACCCGATAGCCGAGGTTGTGGCCGCTGGCAATGCCCGCAAAGGCATGACCACTCTCATTGAAGTGATGCAGCACACCGGCAAGAAGCGCCGGTGCCAGCACTTGGGGCAGCGTGAAGGAGATGTGCCAGAGCGCCATGTCCTTGCCGGCGTCGGCCCCACCGTTGGGCAGGACGTCGCACGCCAGGGCCCAGTCGACAGCGTAGTACGTGCCGTACCCGACACCGAAGACCACACCGAGCAGGTAGAGCAGGGGCAGGCTGCTCACCAGCCCGAAGAGCAGTACGGCCACCGCCCCGGCCATGATGCCCCCGGCGCCGTACACGAACATCTTTCGCCGCCCGGTGCGGTCGGAGGTGGCACCGCAGACCAGCGCCGGAGCGATGCCGGCCACGATCACGAAGGCCAGCCACAGTGAGCTGGCGAACCCTGTGTTGTCGCCGGTGCCCACCACGTCCTGAAAGTAGAAGCCGATGAACGGAACGATGCTGAAGATGCCGAACTGCACAAGGAAGCGGGTGGCGAACACCCAGAAGAAATCGCGCTGAGCAAACGGGGTGACGAAGTCGCGGAGCGCCGGCATGTGCCGCCCGATCGCCAGAGACCCGAGCAGCGCCAGCAGAAGGATCGCCAGATTCAGGAGATGGACGTGATCGTCGATGAGCAGCCACAGAGTTGCCACGATGAGCACTGTGAAGACCAGGCCGAATGCCCCGGCGATCGGCTGGATGGCCGGGGAGCGGCCCGCGGCGGAGGCGGCGCGCACGGAGGGCCGCTCATGGGTGCCACGACAGGTGACCACCAGGGTGACGGTCAACACCACCGCGATGAAGCCGTAGCCGAGCACGACGCCGGCACGCGAGTCATGGAAGATCGCGAAGATCACGATCACGCCGACCAGCCCAAAGACGGTGCCGACACCGTTCATCACCCCGAGCAGCCCCGACGCGCGACCGCGCTCGGCTTCAGGAACCACGTCGGGGATGACTCCCGAATAGGCCGCGCCGGCGACGTTGTTGCTGGCCTGCAGCAAGAGGTAGAAGCCGACCAGGAAGTAGGCGGTGCCGGCAAGTGAGAGCAGGATCAGACCGATCACATTGATGAGGCTTCCGGCCACCATCCACGGTCGTCGCCTCCCCCACCGGGTCGCGGTTCGATCCGAGAGCCAGCCGACAGCGATCGGCACCAGCAGCGCGAACACCCCGCCGGCGGCGGTGACCTTGCCGACCAGGATGTCCTTGTTGACTGGATCGACCAGCTTGGCGCCCACCGGGATCAGGGAGACGAAGATCGGCTGCCAGTGGGCGCCGTTGCCGAACCAGAAGGCGTTGATCGCCAGCAGCCGGCGGTATCCGAGGCGTGCAGGTGGTGCCGGACGATCACCCGCAATCAACGGCCCCGGCGTGGTCACTGCGCCAGGGCCCCCCTCCTCCCGTCGAGCGAGGTCATCGGCTGTCGGCCAGGGAGTCGAGAGCCGCGGTGACGCCGCCCGGCGTGGAGGGCACCGTCGACCGAGCCAGGCCCATCTCCACCCCGCCGAGAGTGCCGATCAGCGACAACTCGTTGAGATGGCCGACGTGGCCGATGCGGAACACCCTGCCCGCCACCTTGCCCAACCCGGCCCCGAGTGACATGTCGAAATCGTCGAGGATCTGGGCCCGCAACTGGTCGGCGTCGTGACCATCCGGCAGGAGCACGGCGGTGACTACCGGGGAGTGTTCGCGTTGGTCCTGACAGAGCACCTCCAGGCTCCAGGCGCGCACCGCGCGGCGAGTGGCGTCGGCAAACCGTTGGTGGCGCGCGAACACGGCAGGCAGCCCCTCCTCCTCGAGCATGAGCAGCGCCTCACGCAACCCGTAGAGGAGGTTGGTCGGTGGCGTGTAGGGGAAGAACCCGCGGCTGTTGAACGCGAGTATCTGCGCCCAATCCCAGTAGGAGCGCGCCATGCCGGCGGTCTGCGACGCTGCCAACGCCTTCTCACTCACCGCGTTGAAGCCGAGACCGGGGGGCAGCATCAACCCCTTCTGGGAGCCGCAGATGGTCACGTCGACGCCCCACTCGTCGTGCCGGTATTCGGTGGCGCCCACTGAGGAGACTCCGTCGACCATCAGCAAGGTGGGGTGACCGGCCTCATCGATGACGCGGCGGATCTCGGGGATGCGGCTGCAGATTCCTGTCGAGGTCTCGCTGTGGACCACCATCACCGCCCGGATGGTTCTGTGGGTGTCAGCCTCGAGCTCCGCCGCCAGAGCCTCCGGGGAAGCGCCGTGGCGCCAGTCGCCGGCAAGCGTGGTGACCTCCAGCCCGAGGTTGGCGGCCATGTCGCGCCAGAGCACGGCGAACTGGCCCGTCTCGAAGCACACGACCCGGTCGCCGGGTGACAGCGTGTTGACGATCGCCGCCTCCCAGGCGCCGGTGCCCGACGAGGGATACATGATCACCTGCCCCTGGGTCCCGAACGGCGTCCTGACCCGCTCGAGGAGATCGTGGACAAGTGCCGCGAACTCGGGTCCGCGATGGTCGATGGTGGGCATGGAGATGGCGCGCAGGACGCGGTCCGGCACGTTGGTGGGGCCGGGAATCTGCAGGAAGTGGCGGCCGGTGTGGGTTGTCATCCCTTGATCTTCACAGGCGGGACGAGCCACAGTGGCAACAGCGGCCCACCACCTATGCTCTGGGCATGGACAGTGGCCTGGTCGCGGCCCTCGCCCGCGCGGTGCCGACGGGGGGCTTGATCACCGCGCCGGAGGCGTTGCGGACGTACGAATGTGACGGGCTGACCGGTCACCGTGTGGTTCCCTCCGCTGTCGTCCTTCCCGAGAGCACAGACCAGGTGGCCGCCTGCGTGTCCGCTTGTCACCAGGCACGGGTTCCCTTCGTCGCGCGCGGCGCCGGCACCGGGCTCTCGGGCGGCGCTCTGCCGGTCGCCGATGGCGTGGTCATCTGTCTGACACGGATGCGCGCGATCCTCGATGTCGACATCCAGGGGCAGCGGGTCACCGTGCAGCCCGGCGTCGCCAACCTCCAGGTCAGCGACGCGGTTCGTGCCA
This sequence comes from Candidatus Amunia macphersoniae, assembly GCA_016464795.1. Lineage (GTDB taxonomy): Bacteria > Chloroflexota > Dormibacteria > Aeolococcales > Aeolococcaceae > Aeolococcus > Aeolococcus macphersoniae. The sequence continues at coordinate 29,452 of JAEKNN010000030.1, forward strand.
ACGGTCACTACTACGCGCCCGATCCCTCGAGCCAGTCCGTGTGCACCATCGGCGGCAACGTCGCCGAGAACTCGGGCGGCGCTCACTGCCTCAAGTACGGCTTCACCACCACTCACGTCGTCGGCGTCACCCTGGTCACCCCCGACGGCCGCGTCACCACGCTCGGTGGCGCCGTCGCGGATGCGCCTGGGTACGACCTGCTTGGCGTTGTTGTCGGCAGCGAAGGCACGCTCGGCATCGTCACCGAGGTGATCCTCAACATCATCCCCATCCCAGAGACGGTGCGCACCATGCTGTGCGGCTTCGCCTCGATGTCCGCGGCGGGCCTCGCGGTGTCGGCGATCATCGCCGAGGGAATCACCCCGGCGGCCATCGAGATGATGGACCGGCTCGCCATCGAGGCCGTCGAGGCGGCGGTGCACGCCGACTACCCTCGGTGCCAAGCGGTGCTGCTCGTCGAGCTCGACGGACCGCGGGCGGAGTGCGCCTCCACGTTTGCCCGCGTTGAGGAGATCTGCCGCCAGTCCGAGGCACAGGAAATTCGTGTCGCCGCCGATGCGTCACAGCGGGCGATGATGTGGAGGGGACGTCGGGCAGCGTTCGCTGCCATGGGACGGATCAGCCCCGACTACTACGTGCAGGATGGGGTCATCCCACGCGGTCGCCTCGCCCCGGTTCTGGACGGCATCGCCGCCCTGGAGCAGGAATACGACCTGCGCGTGGCCAACGTCTTCCACGCGGGTGACGGCAACCTCCACCCCCTGGTGCTGTACACCGGCTCGCACCACGGCGAGGGCGACCGCGCGCTCGAGCTCGCCGGGCGCATCCTCGATCTGTGCCTCAGCGAAGGAGGCTCGATCACCGGTGAGCACGGCGTCGGGTCGGACAAGGCGTGCGCCATGCCCAAGATGTTCAGCGAGGGCGCTCTCGAGGTCTTCACCCGGGTTCGCGCCGCCTTCGATCCCGACGGAGTCTGCAATCCCGGCAAGGTGTTGCCGACACCGCGGCTGTGCGGGGAGGTGCCCGGACCGTACCGTCCGCATCCTCTCGAGATCGCCGGCGTGGCCACACGGATGTGAGCACCGCAACTGCCATCGACGTTCTCCCCTTCGCGGCGCTGGTGGGTGAGGAGCACGCACTCGCCGCCCGAGCAGACGACACCGTGCAGGGGGTCTCGCCATCGCTCGTGGTCGAGCCGGCCGACGAGGCAGAGGTGTCGGCGGTGATGCGCGAGGCGTCGCGACAGCGGCTGACGGTGGTGGTCCGCGGCGGTGGAACGACACTCGCCTGGGGAACGCCACCGCGACGCTGCGAGCTGCTGCTCTCGACACGCCGCCTCGACCGCCTGGTCGAGCATCAGCCTGGCGACCTGATCTGCGTCGCCGGCGCCGGGATGACCCTGGCGGCGTTGCAGGCTCACCTGGGACGCGCCCAGGGTCACCGCCAGCGGCTGATGCTCGATCCCCCGGTCCCGCCGGAAGTGGCCACACTTGGCGGTATCGTCGCCACCGGCTGCTCCGGGCCCCTGAGAACCCGCTACGGCACGGTGCGCGACCTGCTCATCGGGGTGCGCTTCGTCCTCGCCGACGGCACCGTCGGCCACGCCGGTGGGAAGGTGGTCAAGAACGTTGCCGGGTACGACATCGGCAAGCTCCTCACCGGTTCCCTGGGCACGCTGGCGGTGATCACCCAGGTGGCGCTGCGCCTTCATCCCGCGGCGCCGGACTCGCGCGTGGTGCTGCTCGACGACAGCACCCCGGAAGCGCTCGCCGCCAGGGTGCAGGGGCTGGCCCGCCTGCCGGTGACGCCGAGCTGCGTCGACGTCATCTGGCCCGACCGCACCTGCGCCGTCCGTGTCGACAGCTCGGCGGAGGGAGCCGAGCGGCAGGTGCAGATCATCGCCGCGCGCGTTGGTGGGCGCATCCTCGGTGAGGGGGAGGCGGCCGCGCTGAACTCGTCGCTGGCGCAACGGCCCTGGATGGGCGACGGCGTGGTCGCGGGCATCGCCGCCCCGCGCAGCCGGCTCGCGGAGCTGATCCGGCTGGCCGGCCGGCACGCCGACGAGGTGGTCGTCCGCGGGCTCATCGGCGTGGCCGAGGCGCGACTTGGCGCGGACCCGGCGCCCATCACCGCACTGCGCAACGGCGTGGAACAGCTCGGCGGCCACCTGGTGCTCCACCGATCGCCCCTCCCCCTACGCGACCTGGTCTGGCCCGCGGCGGCCGGGGCCGCGGTCGAGCTGATGCGCTCGGTCAAGCATGCGCTCGACCCCCAGGGCGTTCTCGCTCCCGGACGGCACCTGGGGGGCATCTGAGTGTCGACCGCCTTCGACGATCACCACCCGCCGGCAGCCGATCTGATCGCCGATTGCGTCCACTGCGGCTTCTGTCTGCCTGCCTGTCCCACCTACCAGCTCTGGGGCGAGGAGATGGACTCTCCGCGCGGGCGAATCCTTCTGATGGACGCGGCGCGCCGTGGCGAGGTGGACCTGAACGACACCGTCGTGCAGCACTGGGACGCGTGTCTGGGGTGCATGGCGTGCGAGACGGCGTGCCCGTCGGGGGTGCGCTACGGACGCCTCATCGAGCAGACCAGACAGCAGGTGGAGCGCCGTTACCGCCGTCCCTGGCCAGAACGCATGTATCGCGCCGTCCTCTTCGCGATGCTGCCCTACCCGCTCCGCCTGCGCGTGGTCGCGCAGTTGCTGGCCCTCTACCAGGACAGCGGCGCGCGACGTGTGCTGCGCCGCTCAGGTGTCATTCGCAGACTTCCCCAACGGCTCCGCGAGCTGGAGGCACTGGCACCGGCACTGAGTCGGCGCCGTCTCGAGGAGAGCCCGCCGGAAAGGTCCGCTGTGTCAGTGGGACGAGCGCGCCTTCGTGTCACGCTTCTGCGCGGCTGCGTCCAGCGGGCCTTCTTCGGCGACGTCAGCGCGGCGACGGCGCGCGTGCTGGCCGCCTTCGGCTGCGAGGTGAGCGCTCCCCGGCAGCAGGGGTGCTGCGGTGCGCTCGAGCTGCACAGTGGGCGCGAGCAGGCCGCGCTGGCCCGCGCACGCGCCCTGATCGCTGCACTGGAGGCCGGTGATCCTGACCGCATCGCAGTCGATTCGGCGGGTTGCGGCGCGTCGATGAAGGAGTACGGCGAACTGCTCGCGGACGACCCGATCTGGGCCGAGCGCGCCGCCGCCTTCTCCGCAAGGGTTCGCGACGTGTCGGAGATCCTCGACGAGTTGGGACCACCGGCACTCCCAATGCACCCCTTGCCGATGCGGCTGGCCTACCACGACGCGTGCCACCTCGCCCACGCCCAGAGGGTGCGCGCTCAACCGCGCCGAGCGCTCAGCGCCATCCCCGGTGTGGAGCTGATCCCACTTGACGACGCGGATCTCTGCTGCGGCAGCGCCGGCGTCTACAACCTCGTGGAGCCAGGGCCGGCCGCCGATCTCGGACGGCGCAAGGCGGCATCCATCGCCACGGCCGCGCCGCAGGCACTGGCTGCAGGCAATCCCGGCTGCTTGCTGCAGATCGGCGCCCATCTGTCGCTCGCGGGACAGGCGATTCCCACCTTTCACCCGGTCGAGCTGCTCGACGCCTCGCTGCGCGGCATCCCCGTCGAACGGTTGCTCGCCGACCGCTCTCGTCTGCTGGCGATCGACCGGTGAATGTTGACGAGGTGCTGACGTCGCAGGCGCTCGCCTTCGTGACTGACCTGGAGTCGCACTTCGGGGAGAGACGGAGGCAGCTGCTGGTGGCGCGAACGGAGCGTCAGGAGCGCATCTCGGCCGGTGAGCTGCCGGGGTTTCTGGAGGAGACGCGTGCAGTCCGCGAGAGCGACTGGCGGATCGCCCCCACTCCAGCTGACCTCCAGGACCGTCGGGTCGAGATCACCGGGCCGGTGGAGCGCAAGATGATGATCAACGCGCTCAACTCAGGCGCGCGCGTGTTCATGGCCGACTTCGAGGACTCCCTCTCCCCCACCTGGGAAAACGTCATCCAGGGACAGGTGAACCTGGTGCGAGCCACCGACCGCACAATTGCATTCACCTCTCCCGAGGGCAAGAGCTACCAGCTCGGTGACCGCACCGCCACCCTGCTCGTCCGCCCTCGGGGGTGGCATCTGCTCGAGGAGAACATCGTCGTCGACGGTGCGGCGCCGTCGGCCTCGCTCTTCGACGCCGGCCTCTTCCTGTTCCACAACGCCGCCCGCCTGCTCGAGCGCGGTGGCGGTCCGTACTTCTACCTCCCGAAGTTGGAGGGTTACCTCGAGGCGCGGCTCTGGAACGATGTCTTCAGCCACGCCGAGCAGGAGCTTGGCCTGCCCCACGGCTGCGTCAAGGCGACGGTGCTGATCGAGACCATCCTTGCCGCCTTCGAGATGGACGAGATTCTCTATGAGCTCCGCGATCACGCGGCCGGGCTCAATGCCGGCCGGTGGGACTACATCTTCAGTGTGATCAAGAAGTTCCGTGACCGCGGGGACATGGTTCTGCCTGACCGGTCCCAGGTGACCATGACCGTGCCCTTCATGCGCGCCTACACCGACCTCCTGGTTCGAACCTGCCACCGACGCGGTGCCCACGCCATTGGGGGCATGGCCGCATTCGTGCCCAACCGGCGCAACCGCACCGTCACCGACAGCGCCATCGCGCGCGTTCGCGAGGACAAGGAACGCGAGGCCGGCGACGGATTCGACGGCACCTGGGTGGCCCATCCTGACCTCGTCCCCGTTGCCACCGAGGTCTTCGACCGCGCCCTGGGCGACCAGCCCAACCAGCTGCACACCCTACGCGAGGATGTCGACGTGCTCGCCGCACAGTTGCTCGACGCTCGCGTCGACGGTGGCACGGTGACCGAGGCGGGCGTGCGGGGCAACGTCGCTGTTGCTCTGCGATACATCGAGTCCTGGCTCCGTGGCACCGGGGCGGTGACCATCTTCAATCTCATGGAAGATGCGGCAACCGCGGAGATCGCCCGTTCGCAGATCTGGCAGTGGATCCACCACGGAACGCGCATCGACGACGGCAGGCCGGTGACCGCAGGGATGATCTCGGCGCTCGCCGACGCGGAGCTGAAGCGCGTCCAATCCGACGACGGGACGCAGTCATTCGCACAGGGTAGGTGGGCAGACGCCCGCGCCCTGTTCGAGGAGGTCGCCCTGGCCACGGACTTCGTGGAATTCCTGACACTTCCTGCCCAGCCCTGGCTCTCCCGGCCGGGCGGTCAGCTCAGCTCACCGCGGCGGGCAACACGTAGTAGAAGAGCAAGCCGATGAGCACCAGGTAGGCCAGCAGCGCCAGGGTCCACGGCATGTTGTGCCGGATGATCGCGCCCTCGTTGCGCACGTAGCGGCTCGTCGACACCCCGACGCTCGCCGTCTGCGGGGCCACCGGCTTGCCCACCTCCGCTCCCACCGAGTTCAGTGAGGGAAGCAGCAGCAACGGGAAGTGGAGCAGCTTGCCGACGGTGTTCTGGAACGCCCCGAACAGCGCGTTGGTCGAGGTGTTGCTGCCCGAGAGGGCCACGCCGATCCAGCCGAGGATCGGGGCGATCAGGATGAACGCGGTGCCCGCCTTGGAGAAGGCGAACGCAAGTGAGTTGCCGAGCCCCCCGAAGGTGAAGACGAACGCCAGCCCGAAGATCAGCACGCCGACGATCAGCGCACCCCACATCTGGTGGAAGGTGCGTGACGCGACCTCACGGAACTGCCCGGCCGAGGGACGCAGCAAGAGCAGCATCACGATCCAGGCGCTGGCGATCGCTGTCCCGGCGATGAACGGGGTGAAGTTGAAGACCGAGACCACCGTCTTGCCTGTCACCGACGACACCGCGCTGACGCTGGCCTTGGCGAGGCTGTAGGCGGGCAGGCGCGACCAGGGACCGGTCCAGGCGACCACCACCGCGATGAGCACCAGGAACGGAAGCACCGCTCCGACGATCTGACGGGTGGCCAGCGGCTCCTCGCGGGGGCGGGCGTCCTCGGAGATGGGCACCCCGCCATAGCCGAGCACGGTGCGCGGCCGCCAAACCCGCAGGAAGAGCAGGGTGACGGTGAACGCGGTCAGCGCGCCCACCACGTCGGGGAGGTAAGGGCCGAAGAACTGGGAGACCGGGAACTGCCCGAGGATGTACCCGAATGAACCCACTATCGCCAGGGGCCAGCCGTCGCGCAGGCCGCGCCGGCCGCTCACCAGGTAGATGAGGATCCATGGCGGCAGCAGCGCGAGCACCGCGACGATGCGGCCAATCGATGCCGTCAGCGCGTTGAGCGACAGTCCCGTGACCGCCGCCAAGGAGATGATCGGTGCGCCCAGCGCCCCGAATGACACAGGAGCGTTGTTGGCGATCGCGGCGACCCGGATGGCATCGATCTCGACCACACCGAGACTGACGAGAATCGGCGCCACCACCGCCCAGGGATAGCCGAACCCGACAAGTCCCTCCAGGAGCGCGCCGAACGCCCAGGCCAGCAGGATGGTCTGGACCCGGATGTCGGCGGTGGCCTGGGAGACCAGCCAGCGCTGAAACGTGGGGAACACGCCGGTGACCATCAGGGTGTTGAAGATCACCACCCCCCAGAGCGTGATCCAGTCGACGGCGATGAGGCCGGTGAGGGCGCCGTACAGGAACGACTTGGCGGTGAGGTCGGCCGGCGCCTCCCAGAACGTGATCGCCAGCCCAACCGTCACCGCGGCGCCGATGATCGTGGCCACCCAGGCGCTGAGGCGGAAGACGGCGAGCAGGACCAGCAACACGATCACCGGCACCAGCGCCACCAGCGCGGTCAGCGCGAGGTTGCGCGCGGGATCCAGCACCTGATGAAACGCGGCGACGACCATGTGGTCCTCTCGGGTTCGACTGCTGAGCGACGGGATGATAGCCCAGGGTCACGTGCTCCTACGTCCCGCCCGCCTGCGGCCCCCGATCGACCTGCGCGACGCCTCCGCCCGGCGTCTGCTTTGCAGCGGCTACCCGCCGCTGGCGTTCGGCTACTGAGAGGGGAGTGTCGCGAGATCCGCGACGCGGCGGAGAGGCGTCGGCCGCCCCGGCGCGCTGACGCTCGGCGACCGCCACTCGCCAGAGGCCAGCACGTGGTCGACGAACCGCCGCGCCATCGGCGGCAGGTCGAGCTGCCCAACCAGGTGAAAGGGCCTGCTCAAGGGCGTGCCGGGAAGCGGCACCTCGACGAGGCGCCCGCCCGCCAGTTCGGAGACGACAGTCTCCCGAGCCACCAGAGTCGCGCCCAGCCCCGCGACCGCGCCGGCGATGACGGCGCCGTGGGAGCCGAGGGTGAGACAGGGCGCATCGTTGCCGAGGGAGTGGAGGATGCTCTCGAGGGTCGCCCGCATCCCACTGCCGGGCTCGCGGAGCAGCCAGGCCGTCTCGTGCCCGCGCACCCCGTGCCGTCCGGGTGTGGCGACGATGACGAGATCATTGGCATGCACTGCGTAGGTCACCATGCCGGAGTCCAGTGGAGGCCGGCCGGCAACCGCAAGGTCGACATGATGGCCGCGCAGCCGGCTCCACACCCTGTTGCGCGGCGCCACCTCCAGCTCGACACCGACGTCGGGCAGCAGCCCGCGGAAACCGGCGAGCAGGTCTGGTAGGTGAACCTCGGCGACGCTGCTGACGGCGGCGATCCGCAACCATCCGCGGTCCGGGCTCGCCTCGCCCAGGGCTGCCATCGCCGCCGCCTCGAGCTCGCCGAGCAGGTGCCGCACACGTTCCGCGTACCGGACCCCCGCCGGCGTGAGCCTGACCCCGCGACCCGCCCTCTCGATGAGCGCAGCGCCGATCTGCCGCTGCAGCGAAGCGACCGACGCCGAGACGGCGGACTCTGTGACATTGAGCTGCTCGGCGCCGGCTCGGACTGAGCCGAGCTCGGCCACAGCTGCGAAGGTGCGCAGCTGTCCGGCCGTGACCGCGAGCACGCTGTTGCGCCGAGCCCGGGAGAGGCTCCCCAGCGGTGGGCTGTCCGACGACATGGGGCGATCATTTCAAATCCTCAACTTGGAGTCGAGCGAAATCGGTGGCGAGGTATGAGCCAGGGCTCAACGATCAGTGCAGACATTCTTGATTGACACCCTGCAGAGCCCTCCATAGGCTTGCGCTGACCTGCATGCCCCGGTGAGCGACTCGTTGTCGGGGTCACGCGGGTTGGGCAGACAGCCCAAGCGCTGCCGGTCAGACACCAGTGCCGGCGCACAAGAGAGTCGAGGAAGGCGCGTCGGACCTCACCAATTGGGAGGAGAGCACGATGACCGACGCTGGGGTGGTCCACCGCTGGCTGCTGGGCTTGGCCGCGGCCCTGATCGTGGTCATCATCGCGGCAACGCTCGTCCTGGTGATCGTCAACCACGCCAGGGCGATCCTCGTCTCGGTGACCCGCAGCCGGCACGCGGTCTCGCGGGTTCACTCCAACGTCGCCGCCATCGCTGAGCTGGGAGCCGCAGCCACCACCACCGACCGCATCCTGGCCGGCGCGCTGGGCATCGAGGCCAAGGTCCACCTGGTCGCCGATGCCCTCGAGCGAACCAACGTGCCGGCCGGGCGGGGAGGGCGCTGAGCATGCAGACGTCCGCGCAGAGCCAGCTGCTGTGGTGGCTGGCCCTCGCCACCGGGGCCCTGGTGATCATCGTCGTCGCCACCCTGTTGACGCTGGTGCTCACCGAGGCGAGCGCCATCGCTGAGGAAGCGCAGATCATCAGCCACAAGGCCAGGAGCGTCAGCCTCGCGACCATCAAGCTTCTCTACGCGCTCCGGATCAACTCCGCCCTCACCGGCGTGGGCGACGGGGCCGGAGCCATCCTGCGCCAGGCGGGGCGTGTTGTTGTGCACGTGCAGTCGTGTCCCGGCTGCCCCAATTGCCGATCGCCGCGCGAGCTGCAGCCATCCGCTGTCAGGCCGAAGGGGCCGGGGCCGCCCGGCCCGTCGAGCTGGACATGATCGTTCTGCTCATGGTGCTCACTGCCCTCTTGACAGTCGTGTTCTTCGTCGTGCTGCTGCGCTTCCTAGCGGCCATTGCCGCCCGCCTGCACTCGATCGGCGGCTCCTTGGGGCAGATCAACGTTGAGGTAGCAGGCGTCCAGGGACACACCTCCTTCATCACACCGGAGCTGACCAAGCTCAACAACGGGCTCGGCAGTGCCAACGCGGGCCTGGCCGCCGTCGACGGCGGTCTGGTCGCTCTGGCGGAAGCGGCCGTCGCCCAGAGGGGATACCGATGATCGCCGACGACGGGCAGTACACAGCAGTCCTGGTGATCTGGACGCTCCTTCTCGTTCTGGTGGTGCTCGTGCTGCTCCCGGCCAGCCTGTTGGCGGCGGCCCGCCTGGTCAGGTCTGCGCGCAGGGTCGACGCACGGTTGGCCGCGACCCTGAAGGCCGCGACGGCCATCGTCGACAACACCGCACCCACCCGCGGCCTGCTCGATACGACCATCCGGTCGGCCAGCGACGTGCTGGCGACTGTGCGCGGCATCGACCAGCACGCCGGCGCCACCGAGGGCGTCCTGGTCAGGCGTGCCGCCGGCGCGAAGTCGTGAGCCTCGACAGCTGGGACAGCGTTCTGACGATCGTTTCGATGGTCGTCGCCTCGATCCTTGCCATCGTGCTGGCGGTCACCCTGGTGTTGACCGCCGCGGCCCTTGGACGGGTCCGCCGCGCGGCTGCGCAGCTCCCCGGCGGGCTCGAGGCCGCCGCCGACAACACCGCCAGCCTGCCCGACCAGATCCCCACCATCAACAGCGCCTTGACCGCCATCCAGGATGGCCTCGACTCCGTCGACACCAGCGTCCTCGGCATCGCGCGCGCCTACGGCCTGGTGCGCTGAGGGTGACGCCATGACTCGTCGCGCGGAGCGCAATTTCAACACGTTGTCCTGGTCAGTGGTGGTGTTCGTCGGCCTGGTCGTGATCACGCTCGTCCTGGCGCTGCAGCTCTTTCCCCGCCTGAGCAGCGGCCAGCGGGTCCTCGACGGCGCGCGTCCCGCATTCACCGACGAGCGCGTCGCCGGCGACGTCGCAGGAGTCAAGATGGTGTCGAACATCGTCGACCTCGCCGACCCGCTGGTCAGGGATCCGCGGACAGCGCCCGAGGTCACCGGGCTCATCGCCTATGTGTCACAGCAGACCGGCCTTCCCCAAGCTGCTGTTGTCAGCGCGCTGCAATCCAAGTTCCCCCACTCGTTGGCACTGCTGCAGGCGATCCCACTGCAATCGGTCAGCGCTGAGCTCCCTCAGCTGATCGCGTTCGTGGCGAGCCATTCCACGCTCACACCCGTGGCTCTCCTCGCCGCCCTCAACCAGAACTTCCCTCACCTCGCCCAAGCGATCAATGCCCTGCCACGCATGACCTCAGGCTGGAACAACGTACCGGGCACGGCTGGCGTGACCCGGTTCGACGGCTCGCCGGTGACCACCGTCCCGCAGGTGCGCGACTACCTTGCCGGCGATGTGGTCGGCGCTGTCCAGAGCCAGCGGGCCAACTTCCAGACGCTGGACCGCACCTCGCCCGGGCTTGTTGTCATCCCCGCGGTGCTGCTGGCGATCGGGATCATCGCCACCCTGTACGGACTGGTGATGCTTCTGGCCCTGCGGCGGGTCGGGGTGCTCGATACGGGCAGCCGTGAGCGCCGGCTCACACTGGGCGCGTGGGCAGTCGTCGGCGTGGTCGGGATCATCGTGCTCGCGCTCGTCCCCATCTGGTCTCTGGTCGGGCGTCTCGACGCCGGCCAGTCAGTGCTCGACAACCTCCGGCCCGCATTCACCGACGCCCGAGTCGCGGGCGATGCGGCCGGCGTGAGCATGGTCTCGACCATCGTCGACGTGGCCGATCCGATCGTCCTCGAGTCGGGTGGAGCCGCCTCCGAGGTGCCCAAACTGGTGAGCTTCGTGGCCACGGCCACGGGTTTGTCTGCTGCCCAGGTCCTGTCTGCCATCCAGCAGAACTTCCCCCACGTCTACGGGCTGCTCAACGCCATCCCGCTGGAGTCGGTCACTGCCGAGCAGTCTGGGCTGACCACCTTCCTGACCACCACTTTGAAGATCACGCCCGACCAGTTGAACGCCGCCCTGCAGAAGAATTTCCCGCAGATCGCACAGAGCCTGGCGGTGCTCCCTGCGGTCACCGCCGGATGGGCCAACGTGCCCGGTACCCAGAATCTCACAAGGTTCGACGGGACCCCGGTGCGATCGGTGACGCAGGTGCGCAACTACTTCGCGCTCGACGTGGTTCCGGCTCTGCAGACGACGCGAGCCGACTTTCAACGGCTCGATGGTTTGCCGCCGCCGGTCACCTGGGTCCCGCCACTTCTCCTCATCGCCGGTGGCCTCGTCCTCTACTACTCCCTGGTGATGATGTACATCTGGCGGCCTCGACCGCGAGGCTCGCCGGCGGTCGATAGGTCCGCCAATCGGGCACCTGCAGCGTAGCCGCGCGCGGCTTCGTCGAACAGGTCACTGCGTCCTTCGGCGTGGTCTCCTAAAAACCCCTCGGGTCGTTCAACCGGCGTCGGCCGAGACCGAGGCAGCGAGATCCACCAGCCGGCGCAGACCCTCGCTCACCGCCGCGGCCGGCGAGGCCAGGGAGACGCGCAGGAACCCCTCACCGCGCTCACCGAATGCCGAGCCCGGCGCCACCGCCACGCCAAGCTCGTCGAGCAACCGCATCGCCAGCACGCGCGATGGGATCCCGGTGCTGCGGACGTCGACCCACAGGTAGAACGCGCCCTGGGGCGTGAATGCTTGCAACGGAGACCCCTCGAGCACCGAGAGCGCCAGCTCGCGCCGCTCCAGGTACGCATCGCGCATTGCCCGCACAATCTCCTGGGGCCCGGTCACCGCGGCCAGCGCCGCGTGCTGGGTTGGCGTGTTGACGCAGGAGATGAGCGGTTCCTGGCACTTTGCCAGCGTCGCCGAGAGCTCCCGAGGCGCGACCGCATACCCGATTCGCCAGCCGGTCATCGCGTACGTCTTCGAGAAGCTGTACACCGAGACCACTCGCTCTGGGGAGATCGACGCCGGGCTGACGAAGCTGCCGTCGAAGCTGATCTCGTCGTAGCACTCGTCGGAGACCAGCCAGAGGCCGTGGCGGTCGGCAAAGTCGAGCAGCTCGGTCATGCGGGCCCGGTCGATCACAGCGCCGAGCGGGTTCGACGGCGAGTTGACGACCATGACCGAGGTGCGCTCGCTGACCAGCTGCTCCAACGTGTCCACCGTGGGCACGAAGCCCGATTCCAACGTCAGCGGATAGCTCACAGCAGTGAGGTTCAGCAACCGCGCCATCATCAGGAAGTTCGGCCACGCCGGGTCGGGCAGGAGGATCTCGTCGCCCGGGCATGTCAATGTCAGCAGCGCCGCGTAGATCGCCTCCACCCCTCCCTGGGTGACGATCGTCTGCTCAGGCGCAACCAGGTAGCCGTTGCGCTCGCGCACCTTCTCGGCGAGTGCCTCGCGCAGCGGCGGGATCCCTGCGCTCGGCATGTACCCGGTGTGGCCCTCCAGCGCGGCGACGTGTGCGGCCTCGACGATGTGCGCCGGCGTCGGGAAGTCCGGTTCGCCCACCTCCAGGCGAAGCACATCGGGCCGTCCCCACGCCGCGTCCATGATCTCGCGGATGCCCGACCGCGCCATGCCGGTGACCGCCGGGTTCAGGCGTGACGACTTGGTGCTCACGCTTCAGCCACCGACCACGCGGAGGTGATACAGCTCACGCGCATTTCGTTCGAAGATGCGCTCACCTGTCTCATCCAGCCAGGCCGCGCTCACCGAGCCCGCCAGTCGTTCGCGTACCGTCCGCCACGCGTCGCGAAGCACCACGCAGCCGAACCAGTGGCTCTCCGGGAGTCCGTGGCCATCGCTGCCCAGGGTGATGCGCGCTGTCGGCGCCACATCGAGCAGTCGGAGCAGGCGGTCGGCGGTGGTGGCAGGGCTGAAGAGGTTGCAGAGCGAGTACTCAGTCCACACGCGTGGCCGAACCGACGCCAGGTATCCGGCCTGCTCGTGCCACGGGTAGGAGGCGTGGATGAGCACGACATCGACGCTCGAGCCGGCCGGAGTGCGCAGCACCTCATCGAGCAACAGCGGATCGGACTCGGCCAAGCGGATCTCGGAGTCGCCCATCCCGGTGTGCACCTGCAGCGGCAGGCCGGCATCCGCGCACCGTTCCAGGACTCGGTGGAACAGCAGGTCGCGCAACGCCTTGCCGCTGCGTCGCAGCGCCACGCCGGCGGTGCGGTCGGCCGCCAGACCGCGCTCCGCCTTCTCGAGAGTCGCGTCGGGATCCACCGCGAGACCGGTGCGGTAGGCGAGCACTGTCTTGAAGCCCACTGCACCGTCGGCCACCGCCTTGCCCATGTACGTGTCGACGGCGTCGACCACCTCCGCGGCGTCGGCACCCTCCTCCAGCAGCCGATCGACGACTGGCTCGAGGCGGGCGAGCTCCCACACCGGCACACCGGCCACCTCGGCGTAGCGCGCCGCGTCCCCCGGCGCAAGACCCTGCCAGCCGGCGTCCAGCACCATCCCCGTGATGTCGGCGTCGGCGAAGAGGGCACGAACGTAGCCGCTCCAGTCGGCACGCGCGCCGTCATCGCGCGCCGACACCGCGTCCGCCGGCTCGACCCCGAGGCGACGCGCCACGCGGATGCGAAGCATCTCCACTGCCAGCCGCGCCGGTTGCAGCGCCAGCCGTCGCTGATCGCCGTTCGGCCCCCCCTCCACGTCCAGGCTGAACCCGCTCAGGTCCAGGGGTGTGAACGCCAGAGGGAAGGGATGGGCGTGGTCATCGATCACGCTGACAGCAGCTTGGCGTCCTCGCCACCCTCCTCGCCGAGGATCGAGCCGATCCGCTCCACAGCGGCGGGATTCTGCGACCGCAGCACAACCACGGCGACGATGCCGATCACCAGCCAGGCCGCGGTGATGTACGGGGTCAGGTTGAGCGGGAACGGCGGCTGGGGGTACACCGAGCCGTAGAAGGCGGCGCCGAAGATGACGGCGCCGATGAGCGGGACGACCGCGTGCAGGAGCACGTTGTAGCTGGCCTTGGTGCGGCGAAAGAAGGCCATGCCGCCAAGGCAGAGCATGATGTAGACGAGGATGACGCCCAGCGTCCCGAGCGTCGCGAAGAAGAAGTACACGGTCTGAGGTGCGCCACCGAAGGCATCCTGAGACCAGAGGTACCCGACGAGTGCAGCCAGCACTGTGCTGATTCCCGCCACCGTGAGGGTGGCGTTGGCCGGCGTCCTGAAGCGCGCGTTGGTCTTGCCGAACCAGCGTGGCATCACGCCTTCACGGCCCATGGCGAACAGCGTTCTCGCGGCGGCGGTGGCGCATGCCAAGCAGACGATGAATGCCGACAGCATGCCGCCGATCTCGACGAGCTGCGGAAACGGGCCGCCCACGAAGTTCTTGGCCACCGTCTTGAGCGCGAAGGCATCCGACCCGAAGGCTGCATTGTCAACCCCAAAGCCGACAGTCATCGCATAGGTGGTGAAGAGGTAGAAGACGATGGCGAAGCCGGTGGCCGCGATGATGGCGATCGGGATCGACCGGCGTGGATTGTCAGTCTCCTCGCCGAAGTCGGCTGCGGTCTCGAAGCCGATGTACGAGGTGACCCCGAGGATGATCCCGTAGAACACGCCGTTGAAGCCGCCCGAGATGGTGTGCCCGAACGTGAAGGGCTGCACCGTGTTGCCTCCGGCGCCGCCCTTGGCGGTGGTGATGACGTCGACGACGACGATGACCGCCACGGTGATGGCACCGACCAGCAGCTGGACTCGAGTGGTCACCCTGATGGCGATGATCGACAGCGTGACCAGCAAGGCCATACCGATCAGGAAGAAGAGGAACCAGAGCTTGGGATCCAGGCCGAGCAGGTTGACCGCGAGAGCGGCGGTACCGGCCATGGTCATGGGCACGAAGCACGAGAGACCAAACGCGTAGAGCCAGCCGGCAACGAAGCCACCCTCCTTGCCGATGCTCCGCGACGCGTACGTGTACGCGTACCCCGCCGATGCCATGCGCCGGGTGAAGCCGATCACCACGAACGCCAACGCCAAGATGCCGACGCCACCGAGGAGGAACGACAGCGGCGTCGAGCCGCCGGCCACGGCGGCGACGCCAGGCACGTTGAGGAACATCGCCATTCCCGGCGCCAGCACCGAGACCGAGATGGCGACCGCGTCCCACGTGGTGAGCGTGCCGCGGGCCAGCTGATTGGCTCCGGTCGCCGTGAGCACACCCGGTCCACTGGCGGACACCGGGTCCGGACCACGGGTGGTCTTCGTCTGCGTCATCGTCTCTCCTCCTCTTCGCGGTGAGATGCCTGCGGCATCAGAGCTGTGTCAGGGTCCAGGAAGTAATCGAAGGCGAGCGGCGTGCACTGCCGCTCCACGATCCAGCGGTTGAATGCCTGGTGGACGGGGTGCTGCCGGTATCGCTCCAGCTCGGCGGTCCCGGCGAACTCCATGTACAGCAGCCGTGAGTACCCGTTGGTTCGAGCGCCGGTGAGGTCCGCACCGAAACGCAGCTGGGTCATGCAGCCGATCTGGCTCGGCCACGACGCCACCTGCGCCTTCATGTCTGCGGCGTCCTGGGTGGACAGCTCCTGCGGGAACGAGAAGAGCACCACGTGCTGGAGGGTCATGCGTCAATACACCTCGAAGTACTCACGCATCTCCCAGTCGGACACCACCTGGCCGTCGGCGAGCGGCGTCTCCGCGAGCGCTGCCTGATAGCGCGCGTACTCGGCGCGCTTCATCATCAGGTAGTAGTCGACGAAGCTGTCCCCGAACTCGCGCGCAAACAGCTCGTCGTTGGCCAGCGCGGCGATGGCTGCCTCGAGCGAGGTGGGCAGCAGCTCAGCGTCCTCGACGTAGGGATCGGCTGATACCGGGGGCGGCGGTTCCAGGCCACGGCGAATGCCATCGAGGCCCGCGGCGATGTTCGCCGCCATGTAGAGGTAGGGGTTGGCGGCGGGCTCGCCGAGGCGGTTCTCGATGTGGGTACCCGTGTCCCCGGCCCCTCCCTGCACGCGCACCATGGCACCACGGTTCTCCAGCGCCCAGCCGATCCGGTCGGGCGCGAAGGAGTACGGGCGGAAGCGCCCGTAGCCGTTGACCGTCGGGGTGGTGAAGATGGTCATCGGCTTGGCGTGCTCGAGCAAGCCGGCGACGAACTGGCGGCCGACGCGCGAGAGCATCTCATCCTCTGACGCAAAGGCGTTGCTGCCGGTGTCGGCAGCAACCAGCGACTCGTGAAGGTGCCAGCCGGACGGGAAGAAGTTGGGCAGTGACGGCCAGCACATGAAGGTCGCCAGGAGTCCACGGCGGCGGCAGATCGCCTTGACCGCACTGCGGAAAAGGATCATCGCGTCGGCGGCGGCGAGGCCGGTCAGGGGGCTGAAGGTGGCCTCCATCTGGCCGGGACCCCATTCGTCCTCCATGGTCCGCGGCGGCAGGCCGACGTCGTAGAGGGCGTCGCGCAGGGCGCTGACTGTGCTCTCGACGCCGTCGAGCCGTGTCTCGGAGAGGAACTGGTATCCGTGCTCGAAGATGTCCACAGCCGGAGTGGGTGCCGGGGCACCCGTTTGGTCGAGCCCGATGCGGTCGCTGATCAGGCGCACGATGTAGTACTCGACCTCGAGGCCCGCCGCGTACAGGTATCCCGCCGCCTCGAGGCGGCGCAACTGCTCGCGCATGATCGCCCGGCCGTCGAGCGGCACCGGCTTGCCGTTGCTGAAGTACACGTCGCAGAGCACCCAGCCGGTGCGGTCTGCCCACGGAAGAACGCGAAAGGTGGCCGGGTCGGGCACGATCACAACGTCGGGGAACCCGGTGAACTCGTCGATGCCGAAGCCGCCGCCGGCTCCGAAGGCGGTGGGGAAGACGGCATTGCCGGTGTCGAGGCTGTAGATGGCGCCGGAGAAGTCAGCCCCGTTGCTCATCGCCGCGATGGCTGCCTCGGCGGAGAGGAACTTGGTGCGCGGCACGCCGTGCTGGTCGACCAGGACAACCCGAACGGTGCGCAGGCCCCTCTCGCGTATCTCGGCAGCGACCCCGCGTGCGGTCTCCTGCTGCTCCGCTGTGTGCAGCCCGTGTCTGGCCACGAAGCCGGGTGTGCCGATGCCGTGGTCGATCCGGCCGGCCTCGGGCGCGCTCACGCCGCCCCTCCCTGGGATGCGCGGGTGTCGGCCAGGTCGGTGCGCATCGATGAGATCAGCTGCGCAGCGAAATGCTTGGGCTGCATGCCCGCCAGCGTCAGCAGGGTCTCCGTCCTCTGCACGCCGGTGATCTGCCACACCCGTTCGAGGAGCAGCTTCTGGAGGTGGTTGTGATCGCGGACGACGAGCCGGGCAAGCAGGTCGATGGCCCCGGTCACGAGGCTCACGTCGGCCACCTCGGGAAGGGCTCTCAGCTCCTCGATGATCGGCGCCAGTGACTGTCCCTGCACGGCGGTGATGGTCAGGAACACCGTCACCGGGAATCCCGCCTCCGCCCAGCCGATGTCGACGGTGTAGCCGCGGATCACGCCCGAGCGCTCCAAGCGCGCCAGGCGCTCCCCGACAGCCGGGGGAGACATGCCCAGGTCGCGGGCCAGGCGGCGCTGGGACATCCGAGCATCCCCGGCCAGGAGACGAAGGAGATCCAGGTCGACCGCATCGAGGCTGGCGGCTCGAACCGGCGGCGCCACCACCTCGACCAGGCCGGCCAAGGGACCCGAACTCTTACGCATACGTTAGCCTCACGGCCGTGCCGACTTGCCAATCGCGCGCCATTTCGACAATATCTCCTTTCGCGCGGACGTTTTCGGTGGGCAAAGTCTGCCGGTCGAGTCCGGCGGTGTCAAGGTGAACCCGGGAGATCCTGCACAGATGGCAACGCTGCCTCAGCCTGGTTGGTCGCCAGCCTTCGCGCGCCGCACCCAGGGTGCCAGCGGTGAGCTGGCCGCCATCCTGGCCCTGGCCGCCGGCACCGGCATGATCAGCTTCGCGGGCGGACTGCCGGACCCCCGGACGTTCCCGGTCGGGGTGCTGGCGGAGCTGACCAAACGCCTCCTGGCCGGCGACGCCGCGGTCAGCCTGCAGTACTCGCCCACCCCGGGGCTCCCCGGCCTTCGCCAGGCCTTCGGGGATCGGCTCGCGCACACCGAGGGGCGGCGGCCGCAGCCGGGCGAGCTGATGGTCACCAGCGGCACCATCGACGCCATCGGGCTCCTGGCCAAGGCACTGATCGACGCCGGGGACGTCGTGGCCGTGGAAGCACCCACCTACCTCGGGGCCATCGACGGTTTCCGCGGCTTCCAGGCCGACATTCGCGGCATCCCAGTCGATGAGGATGGCGTCGATGTCGCCGCCTTCGAGCGGCTCTGCGCGAGCAACGCACCGCCAAAGCTCCTCTACACCATCCCCGACCACCAGAACCCGACCGGGATCACGATGTCGGCGGAGCGGCGCACCGCCCTCGTCGAGGTGTGCCGAAAGCACGGTGTGCTGCTGGTCGAGGACGTCGCGTACCGTGAGCTGTCCTTCACCGCCGATCGGCCGCCGACACTGTGGTCACTGGCGCCAGACGTTGTCGTCCAGGCCGGCACCACGTCGAAGACGTTCTTCCCCGGGGTGCGCCTCGGCTGGGCGGTCGGTCCCGCCGAGGTCATCGCCCAGATGGTCATCGCCAAGCAGAATTCAGACCAATGCGCGGGCGCGTTCGGCCAGCGCCTGCTCGAGGAGTACCTGCGCGGACACCACCTCGACCCCCAGTTGCGCGCCTCCAGGGCTCTGTACGCGGGGCGCTGCCACCTGATGCTGGCCGCGCTCGACGAGTACATGCCACCGGCGATCACCTGGACGCGCCCGCGTGGGGGCTTCTTCACCTGGCTGAGCGGGCCTGAGTGGCTCGACACCACCGCGCTCGCGCGGCGAGCCCGGGATGCGGGTCTCGCCTTCGTGCCCGGCCGTCCATTCCATCCCACCGGCGGCGGCGGCAACCAGCTTCGACTTGCCTACAGCCTTGCCGATGACGGTCAGATCATCGAGGGCGTGCGTCGTCTGGGCACCTTGATCAGGTCAACCATGGAGAACCGATGACCGACAGCCTGCAACACTTCAGCACTGAGGCCGAAGGCGTCCCCACCGCGGCGGGGCGCTACGTCGATGTCGACGCCATCGAGTCTGTGGAGTTCGTCCCCGGGCTGGGCTTTCGCCCCGTCCTGGGCGAGCGCACCATGGTCAACTTCGTGTCGTTCGAGCCCCACACCGAGGCCCCCCTGCACGTGCACGAGGAAGAACAGATAGTCCTGGTCATCGACGGTGAGTTCGAGTTCAACATCGACGGGGATGTGCGGATGATGCGCACCGGCGACGTGGCGGTGATCCCGAGCTGGGTCCCGCACGGCGCGCGCACCCACGCCAGCAGCTGCAATGAGATCGACGTGTTCAACCCGCCGCGCCGGTCGCTGCTCGATCACGCCGGCAGGTCCTCGCCTCCGCCTGCGGGCGCGGGTGTGTAGGTGGACCTCAAGCTCACCGGCCGGCGCGCCCTGGTCACCGGCGGTTCCAAGGGGATCGGGCTGGCGGTGGCGGAGGAGCTCGCTGGCGAGGGAGTCGACGTGGCCATCTGCGCACGCAACGCGGCCGAGGTGGAGGCGGCGGCCGAACGGCTGCGTCGGCTCGGGCACACAGTGCATGCCCAAGCGGCCGACGTCACCATCCCAGGGCAGGTCATCGACCTCGTCGAACGATCGGCGCAGGCGCTCGGGGGGCTCGACATCCTGGTCAACAACGCCGGGGCGGCGCATCCCGGCAATTTCGAGTCCCTGACCGACGAGGACTGGCAGGGTGACCTCGACGTCAAGCTGTACTCGCAGATCCGCTGCACGCGCGCGGCACTCCCCCACCTCCGTCAGAGCCCGGCGGCGCGGGTCATCAACATCAACTCGGTCTACGCCCGCTATCCCGATCCCTCGTTCTTCGCCACCACCGTGAACCGTGCCGCCTGCCTCAACCTCTCCAAGGCACTGGCTCGCGAGTTCGCCGGTGAGGCGATTCTGGTCAACAGTGTCAACATCGGCCTGGTGGTCACCCCTCAGTGGCAGAACATCCGCGCCCGGCGGGCGCCGGACCTCAGCGAGGAGGAGTTCTTCGCGAGCCTGGCGAGGGACGAGGTTCCCCTGGGCCGTTTCGGGAGCGTCGCCGAGGTGAGCGGGCTGGTCGCCTTCCTGGCCAGTGACCGGGCCAGCTACCTCACCGGCACGTCGATCGATGTGGCCGGCGGCATGGGCAAGTACGTCTGATGTGCCGGCTGCTCGGCTGGGCCGGAGCCGAGCCGGTCCCCGTCGCCACCGCGCTCGGGGACGACGACCTGGCCGCCTTCACCGCGCTGTCGCGCCAGCACGCGGACGGCTGGGGCATGGCCTGGTGGGGGGCCGACGCCGCTCGACGGGAGGGGGCACCGTCGGTGGCGAGGTCGACGACCTGTGCGGCGGACGACCCGCGGTTCAACGAGCTCGCCACCGGAGTCGCCGCCGACGCCGGCTTCGCTCACCTGCGCTGGGCGACCCCGGGACTCCCCGTGGTCACCGCCAACACCCATCCCTTCACCCATGGGCGACTGGCCTTCGCCCACAACGGAGCCATCCATCCGCAGCCGAGACTCGACGAGCTCCTGCCTGCCGGCTGGCGGTCGCAGATGGGGGGCACGACCGACAGCGAGCGGTACTTCCTGGCGATCGCCGCACGGCTGGACGGTGGCGAATCGCCCGTCGAGGCGGTGGCGGCTGTGGTCCACCACATCTTCGGTGAATTCGAGCCCACCAGCCTCAACGCGATGATGCTGGCACCGGACGCGCTCTACGTGATCAGCGCATACGACCAAGCACGGGTGCCGCCGCTGGGCGCCTCGGCAGGCCGTGCGTCCTCATCCGGCGAGCTGGACACAGTGTTCTACGACCTCCACTACCGTCGCCGAGTCGCTTCCGTGGTGGTGGCGTCGTCGGGCTTTTCCCAGCGCCGTGAGGATGGTTGGGAGCCACTGGGGAACATGCGCCTCTTGCGCATCGAGCGGGACACGCTGTCGACGTCCGTGTCCTCGCTGGAGAAACGTCCTGCCATCATCGGCGAGAGTTCATGATCACCGGGGGGTGCTGCTCGGCGCGTTGACGGTTGACGCCATCGCTCGGCGCGGTCGCATGGCTGCCGGACGCGTCGCCCAGTTCGCGGCGCAGGCGCGCCTCATGCTGATGTAGGCTTCGGCCACCTGCCGGTGGGAAGATCTGGGGAAGGGAGAGCGAGATGCAATCGATGACGCGCATGGGTTGGCACAGGAAGCTGCTCCTCGCCACCGGCACACTGGTGATGTGCGGCGGCGGTCTCGCCTCCTCCACCGCCGCCCACGCCAGCGGGCCGGCTGCCAACCAGGCCCTGACAGTGGCGGCGACACAGCTGTCCTACAGTGCCACTCCCGAGACCACCAATCCCGACACCGAGCCGGTCAACGGGGCGGCGCCATACACCGGTGCGCCGCTGGTCCTGCAATCGTCGATCACCGGACGCGAAGCCGGTGAGCCGACCATCGGGATCAACAAGAAGGGCACAGTGTTCATCCCCGGCGACACCTTCGACTCCACCGGCGGCGCCCTGGCCCGCAACATCGAGCTGAAGACCACCGACCACGGCGTCACCTTCAAGGACATCTCACCGAACGTCGCCGGCGTCAACACCCACCCGGTGACCCTCGACACGATCACCTATGTGGACAAGACCTACGGACGGCTGTTCACCCTCGACACCACCGCCGCCGCGGGATCGCTGCTCTCCTTCAGCGACGATGAGGGTGCGACCTACACCACCACCATGGCTCTCGCCGCCGGGGTCAACGACCACCAGACGGTCGTCACCGGTGTGGTGCCTCCGGGATCGCCGCTGATCACGCTCGACCCGAAGTTCCCAAAGCTCGTGTACTACTGCGTCAACACAGTCGCCGCGGTGAGCTGCTCGCGCAGCCTCGACGGCGGGGTGAGCTTCATCCAGATGAACTCGCCGTTTCCGTTGCACATTGCCCAGAGCCTGCCACTGAGCGGACTGTGCAGCAGCCTGGTGGGGCACATGGTCACCGACCCGGCGGGCAACCTCTATGTCCCCAGCGCCTTCAATGAGATCGCGGGCTGCGGCCAGCCACAGGTGGCCGTCTCGCACGATGCCGGCAACACCTGGACCCAGGCCTTCGTCAACACCAACATCAACGACCCCTACAACAACGTTGGCCTGGCTTCCGACACCGCAGGTAACATCTACAGCATCTGGCAGGACGACAAGCACAACCTTCCGTACATGTCGGTCTCCAGGAACCAGGGGGCGCAGTGGAGCACGCCGGTGATGGTGGCTCCACCCGGCGTTCGGGTCAGCAACTTCCCGGCGATCGACGCGGGCGACCCGGGAAGGGTGGCGATCAGCTTCCCCGGATCGGCTGATGCCCTTGCCAACACCGACAACACCAAGGCTCCCTGGCAGTACTACGTCGCGTTCTCCAACGACGCGCTGGCACCGTCGCCGCACTTCGTCTCGCAGGTGACCCAGATCGCCAATGGCCCAGGGACGACGACCACCACCATGCATCGCGGAGCATGCAATGGTCGCTGCGGTGGCCTCTTCGACTTCCTCGATGTCAAGGTGGCGCCGACCGCCGGTGGGCCTGGGTGGGCGGCGCTGTCAGACGACTGCACGGGTCCGTGCGGCACACCCGGGGGTGGCGTCAGCAATGACCCCTCCGCTGGAATGGGCCTCACCGTCGAGGAGATCTCGGGCCCTGCCCAGTTGGGCAGCGGGATGGACCTCGGCCCCCCCGCGGGCAACGTGCCGGAGACGCCGATGGCATTGTTGCTGCCCCTTGCCGCCGTTTCCGTGGGCGTGGGGATGATTGTGCAGCGCCGGCGGGCCGGCCGAGGCGGCCGAATGACTGCGGTCCGGTGAGCTGCCGCAGGTGAACAAGGTCGTCCTGACAGCGTGGGTGGTTGTCGCGGTGTGCGTCGTCGCCGCCGTTGTCGCCGCCGTGGCTCAGCCGCTGCACTGGGAGCGGACGGTCGGCGCCGCAGTGGTGCTTGGCGTCATCGCCGCGGCTGTGGCAGTGGTCCGATCGCGGCGGCCAACACAGGGCTGACCTCCGCCAGCAGGGCGCACCCGCGATCCAGGGCTAGGCCGCGGCGGTGTTGCCCAGCGTGTGGTCCGTCTGCGGGTCGAACGTGTGCACAAGGTCGTCGGCGATGGCGAGCTCGACCCTGTCCCCCACCGCAACGCCGCGGGCAACTGGCACCAGGGCGACCACCTCGGTGCCACCCACGGTGGCATGGAGCAACGCGTCGTTGCCAAGGAACTCGACAACGTCCACCAGCACCGGCACCCGGACAGCGTTGGACGTGTGGGCGGTGGCGACGTCCAGGTGTTCGGGACGCATCCCGATGGTCAGGGTCTGTCCGTCGCCGCAGGTCCGAGCCGCCGCGGCCGCTCGCCCGCTCAGGGTGATCTGCAGGCCGTCCAGCGCGAGCGCAGCGGCGGCTCCGTCGTGAGCCACGCGGCCGGTGAGGAAGTTCATCGCCGGCGAGCCGATGAAGCCGGCAACGAAGAGATTGACGGGGTGCTCGTACAGCTCCTGCGGGGTGCCCACCTGCTGCAGAAGGCCATCGCGCATCACGCAGATCCTGTCGCCCATGGTCATCGCCTCCACCTGATCGTGGGTGACGTAGACGATGGTGGTTCCGAGACGCTGGTGGAGGCGTGCGATCTCGGCGCGGGTCTGCACCCGCAGCTTGGCGTCGAGGTTGCTGAGTGGCTCATCCATGAGGAAGGCGGCCGGGTCGCGGACGATCGCCCGTCCGAGCGCCACGCGCTGCCGCTGACCACCGCTCAACTCACCTGGCTTGCGGTCCAGCAGCTTCTCCAGCCCGAGGATCTGCGCAGCCTCACGCACCTTGCTCTCGACCTCCGCCTTCGGCGCCTTGCGCATGCGGATGCTGAACGCCATGTTCTCGAACAGGCTCATGTGTGGGTACAGCGCGTAGCTCTGGAACACCATGGCGATGTCGCGATCCTTGGGCGGCAGGTCGTTGACCACGCGGTCACCGATCAGGATGTCTCCGGAGCTGATGTCCTCGAGCCCGGCGAGACAGCGCAGCGCTGTCGTCTTCCCGCAGCCTGACGGGCCCACCAGCACCAGGAACTCACCGTCCTTGACATCCAGGTTGAGATCGTTGACCGCCAGTCCCTCCGCACCGCTGTAGCGCTTGTCGACGTGCTGGAACTCGATGCGCGCCATCTCAGACCGCCCTCCCCGTGCTCACTTGACAGCGCCGGCGAGCACGCCGCGCACGAAGTAGCGCTGGAAGGCGAAGAACACTCCCAGCGGGATGATCATCGACACGAACGACGCCGTCGAGATGAGATCGATGTTGGAGCCGAACTGCCGGAGCTGGCCCAGGATCGCCACTGTGATCGGCACATGCGAGGAGCCGCTCAGGAAGACGAGCGAGACCAGGAGGTCATTCCACACCCACAGGAACTCGAAGATGGCCAGAGAGGCCAGGGCGGGCTTGCCGAGCGGGAGCACGATGCGGCGGAACATCATCCATTCGTTGGCCCCGTCGATGCGGGCGGCTTCGAGAAGGTCCTTGGGTATGCCTGTGTAGAAGTTTCGCATCAGGAAGATCGCGAACGGCAGCCCGAACGCCACATGAAAAAGGACCACACCCGGGATGGAGTTGAACAGTCCGACGCTGCGGTACAGGCTGGCCACCGGGATCAGCGCCATCTGCAGCGGCACCACCATCAGGGCGACGATCAGAACCAGCACCCAGTCGCGTCCGCGCCAGCGCAGGAACACCAGCCCATACGCGGCCAGGGAAGCGATCAGCACCACCAGCAGCGTCGCCGGCACGGTGATCAGAGCGGTGGTGAGGATCGCGTCGCCGATCCCGCCCGTCTGCAGGATGTGGCGGTAGTTGTCGAGGGTGAGCGTGAAGGGATGCGCGATCGCCTGCCACCAACCGGCCGAGAAGAAGTCCTGGGCGGGCCGGAATGAGGTGACCAGCAGGCCAAAGCTGGGCAGCAGCCAGAGCAGCCCGATGACCACAAGGATGATGTTGACGGTGCTGCGGGAGAAGAGCCGGCGCAGCCGGCCCTGTCGCCGCCCCTGTCGAGGTGTGGTCAGCGGCGCGGCGACAGCCGTCATCCGCGGATCCTGCGGATGTTGACGAAGATCACCGGCACCACCAGCACGAACAGGAACACCGCGAGGGCGCTGCCCAGGCCGTAGTCCGGCGAGCCACCGAACCCGATGCGCCACATCTCCAGGGCGATGACGTTGGCCTGCTGCTGCGCTGAGTCCGGGACCAGCGCCAGGATGATGTCGAAGATCTTCAGGACATTGATGATCATGGTGATGAAGACCACGATGAGCACCGGTCGCAGCAACGGGAAGGTGATGTAGCGGAAGGTCTGCAACTCGCTCGCGCCATCCATTCGCGCCGCCTCGAGCACCTCGCGGTTGAGCGCAGCCAGCCCTGCCCCGATCACCACCATGGCAAATCCCGACCACATCCAGAGCATCGCCATGATTGCGGCGAGATCCACCAACGGAATCGTCAGCAGGGCCTGCCCGGTGGTGCCGAGGCTGCTCGTCGGCGTCAGCGATTGCGTCCCCAGCCAGTTGACGCCGCCGAAGGCAGTCCTGAAGTTGGAGGCGTCCAGCGCCACGTGGTACGTCCCTGCGGCAGCGCCGTCGAACCTGAACGCTCCGTCGTTGCCGCTGGTGGTGGTCGCCACCGTCTTGTCATCCGCGCCCACCAGGTTCAGATGGAGGCCGGGAAGCCCCTTCTCACCGGGATCGATGGTTCCGACGTGGCCGCCCGGCGAGAAATCGCGCCAGACCAAACCGGAGATGGCGGTCGCCACTGTCGCGGCGGCCCTGGCGTCCTGCGCCGCCGGAGGCACGGCGCTGAGGGGGATGCCCGTCAGTCCCAGCCTCACGGTCCCACCGGGCTGCACTGTCTGCGCGCTGACCATGCTGCCGTCAGCAGCGCCGGAGACACCGCTGATCGGCTTGATGTTGGGAAGCGCGTAGAGGCCAGGCGGATGGATCACATCGACCACCGTGCCCACCGCCGAGTTGATGACCCCGCGGTGAGGGTCGGTCTCGTACACGATCCGCCAGATCACGCCGGTGGCGAAGAGGCTGATCGCCATCGGCATGAAGACGACAGTCTTGAAGGCTGTCGCCCAGCGGATGCGCTCGGTGAGGACCGCGAACACGAGCCCGAGGAAGGTGACCAGGAAGGGGAAGACGATGACCCAGATGGCGTTGTTGCGGATCGCCACCAGGATGTCAGAGGTGCCGAAGAGCGTCCTGTAGTTGTCGGCGCCGACGAAGGTGTTGCCGTTCTTGTCGTAGAGGCTTCGTGCCACGCTGGCGACGGCGGGATAGACGACGATCGCCCCGAGCAGCAGGGCCGCCGGGAACATGAACAGCACCACCACCGCGCTGCGCGGGACGCCCCCCCGCCGGGGCGGGCGTCCGGTGCGCACCTCGGGGATGGGCCGGGCTCGCGGCGCTGCGGCAGAAGGGACTGCCGTCATGCCGCGACCCGGCCCCTGCGCTCAGTGGCCGTATGCAGCGACGGCATCTGCCTCGAGCTTGGCCTCGGTGCCGGCGATGTCGCTGGTGTTGCGGACCCAGTTCTGCAGGTCAGCCCACTCCCCTGACCCGGCGGTGCCGCCAAAGGCCGCAGGCGCCTGGTCACTCATGTCGAAGACGGCGTTGTTGCCGGCGTCGACCAGCGCTTTGGCGGCGGCACGCGAGATGTCGTCGGGGTAGACGGACTGGTTCACCTGCTTGTTGGGGGACGTGAACCCGCCGAGGTGGGCCCAGATCGAGCCTGCGTCAGGCGATGCCAGGTACTTCATCAGCGCCTCCGACTGTGGCGTGTCCTTGAGCATCACCGCCACATCGCCACCAGCCGACACGGCTGCGGGCGAACCGTTGATCGACGGGAAGGGGAAGAAGTTGAAGCCGGTGCCCGCGGCAAGGCCGCTGTTGACAGTCGGGATCACACCGGCCACGAAGTCGGCCTCGTACAGCATGGCGGCCTTCGGCGTGCTGCCGAACGCCTGGCTGACGCAGTCCGGGAACGGGGTGGACACCGCGCCCGCCTTGCCGCCCACCATGTTGGCGTCGGTTCCGAAGATCTTCGACAGGGTCTGGAACGTGGTGGTCACGGTGGGATCAGTCCAGGGGATGGTGTGCGCCGCCAGCTGGTTGTACTTGTCGACGCCGGCAACCCGCAAATAGACGTTCTCGAACCAGTCGGTCAGCGTCCAGCCGGAGCCACCGCACATCGCAAACGGGGTGACGCCCGACTGCTGCAGAGTGCTCATGTCGGTGAGCAGCTGGTCGAACGTGGCCGGGGGCTTGGTGATGCCCGCGTCGGTGAAGCTCTTGACGTTGTACCAGACGGTGCTCTTGTTGGCTGTCTTGAAGTACACGCCGTACGTCTTGCCGCTGTCGGTGGCGAGGTTCTTCCACACCGGCGCGTACTGGCTGGTGAGGATGTCGCCGACCACGCTGTCGATCGGCTTCAACGCGTTCTTCTTGACCAGGTCGTGGAGCAATCCGGGTTGCGGCAGGATGGCGACGTCTGGCGGCGCGCCGCCGGCGATGGCGGTGCCGAGAACGGTGGGCAGCTGGTCGCCCTTCGACTGGAACTGGCCGGTGACCCCGGTCTTGGTGTTGAAGTCGGCGAGGACAGCC
Organism: Candidatus Amunia macphersoniae; assembly: GCA_016464795.1. Lineage (GTDB taxonomy): Bacteria > Chloroflexota > Dormibacteria > Aeolococcales > Aeolococcaceae > Aeolococcus > Aeolococcus macphersoniae. The sequence continues at coordinate 57,237 of JAEKNN010000030.1, forward strand.
TGGAAGTCCTTCTGCTCGGTGCCGGACCACACCGCCCAGACGCTGACGTTGCCGCCGATGGCCTGCGGAGTGCCACCACCGGCGGGGCTGCTGCTGGAGGTGCTCGAGCTGCCGCAGGCCGACAGCGTGAGCACGGCGGCGGTGGTCAGCACTCCAAGGGCTCGCCGCTGATCTCTCGTCTGCATGCTGACTCCTCCGTTCGCCATCCCCGCAGTCATCGTCGGCCGGCGGCATCCGTGAGGGGCTGTTCACGCCACCATTTCGGATGCTACGCCGGTTGTTAACCGGTGCGCAATGCCCAAGCCGTCGTGGATGCGAACTGTGCAGCGCGCACGGGTCTGGCTTTGGGCCTCGATCACCTGGCCGCAGGTGCTCGCGTGGAGGCTCCGACGCCAGCACCTCGATCCCCCGGGCGGTGTCGGGGCCGTGGAGGTGGTGCGGCGGCTCGCCGGCGTCCAGGCCCAGGTCGCCTCAGCCGCGGAGCTGGCGATTCGCATTCGTCAGCTCGCTCCGGCCCGGGATGAGGTGAGGCGCGCACTCGTCGAGGACCGCTCGCTCGTCAACGCCTCGGCCGCGGCCACCCCCAGGGCCTGCCCTCTACCGAGGCGGCCGCACCTCGTGTGATCCGGCGCTACCTCGCTGCGCACGGGCCGGCCACTCCGGCAGCCTTCAGCGCCTGGTTGGCGCGGGGGCTGGGGGCCGGCATGGTCAAGCGCTGGTTCGATGCGATGCAGGACGAGCTGGCGGCCGTCGACGTTGCCGGCCGGCCGATGCAACTCTTGCGCAGCGACGTGGGCAGCCTTCATGCGCAGCAACCCAGCGATGTCGTCTGCCTGCTGGGCGGCTTCGACCAGTACCTCCTGGGCGCCGGCACCGACGCTGAGCAGATCGTCCCCAAAGAGCACCGCACCAAGGTGAGTCGAACGGCCGGGTGGATCTCACCGGTGGTCGTCCGGGGCGGTCGCGTGGTCGGGACCTGGACGTGGGAGGCCGCCGGCGGCGAGGTGGCACTGTCGCTCTGGGAGACGCTGCCGCGAGCGCTGTCGGAGCCGGCGGTGGCGCGCATTCGCAGCCTGCTGCGAGCCGTGTGATGCGCCGCTGACCCGAGCGGACAGTTGCGCTGAGGTCAGGTCCTGTCCACGCGAGAGCTGACCGCCGTCGGCCTGCATGGTTACAGACGCCAACGCTGCGCGGCTGTGAACCGCGCGACGTGTACCCTGTGAGTGTTCCCACACCCATACCTTCAGGACGTCCTCTTGTGCTCACCCTCACCTCCGCCCGCGTCGAGATCGGCGCGCGCACGCTCCTGAAGGACACCTCCCTGCTGATCAAGCAAGGAGAGAAGGTGGCCCTGGTGGGCGCCAACGGCATGGGCAAGACCACCCTGCTGCGGTCGATCGCCGGTGATCACACACTCACCGCCGGCAGCGTGATGGTGCCCAATCGCACCGGGTATCTCCGTCAGGAGACGCCCCGGCTGGACGCCACCGACGGTCAGACCGCCCTGGACTACCTGATGGAGTCGAGCCCGCTGACGGCGATGCATCGGGAGATGGATCGCCTCACCGCCGCCATGTCCGCCACCACCGGCGCGGAGCTCGACATGGCGATCGAGCAGTACGGAGAGCTCCAGGACCGCTTCGCGCAGGGCGGCGGGTACGAGCTCGAGGCCACCGCGGAGCAGATCGCCAATGGTGTCGGCCTGGACGACGAGACGCTGTTGACACCGGTCGCCGCCCTCTCCGGCGGCCAGCGCCGCAAGCTCGACCTCGCCGGGCTGCTGCTGGCCGGGGGCGATCTCTTCATCCTCGACGAGCCCACCAACCATCTGGATGTCTCAGCCAAGAGATGGGTGATGAACTTCCTCGGCCAGACCGAGGCGACAGTGCTGGTGGTCAGCCACGACCTCAAGCTCATGGATTCCTCGTTCGATCGCGTGCTGGCGCTCGAGAACGCGCAGATCGACAGCTACAAGGGCACCTACAGCGACTTCGTTCGCCAGCGCGCGGAGAGCGCGGCGCAACGCGCTCATCAGGCGAGGAGCCTTGGCAGGGAAGCGTCGCGGCTGACCGAGACCAAGAAGGTGTTCTCCAAGGGCAACGCCACCCATGCCGCCAAGCGCAGGGCTCTGCAGCGTCGCATCGATGCGCTCACCGAGCGCATGAAGGACCACGCGCCGCCGGTCCAACGGCGCCAGCTGCGGGTTCGCTTTCCGGAACCAGAGCGCGCCGGCGACCAGGTGCTCGACGTCACCGGCCTGTCCAAGGCCTTCGACGCGCACCAGGTGTTCTCGGGCGTGGAGCTCAACCTCCGGCGCGGCGACATGCTCCTGCTGGTGGGGGTCAACGGGGCCGGCAAGACGACCTTGCTGCGCTGCCTGGCGGGCCGCGAGACACCTGACTGCGGGTCGGTGCGCATCGGGGCCAATGTCAAGGTCGGCTACTACGCGCAGGAGCACGAGGACATCCTCCCCATGGTGTCAGTGCTCGACAACCTGCGCAGCAGCGTGCCCGATGCCTCCGAGGGCGAGCTCCGTGGCGTGCTCGGACATTTCGGCCTGGTCGGCGACGTGGCCGCTCAGCGGGCAGGGACTCTCTCCGGCGGCGAGAAGACCAAGCTGGCCCTGGCCCGCCTGATGGTTGCCCGGGCCAACCTGCTGCTGCTCGACGAGCCCACCAACAACCTCGACCCGCAGTCGGTCGAGGCGCTGCTGGCGGCCCTGCAGCACTACGAAGGCACAGTGGTGCTGGTCAGCCACGACGCCGAGTTCGTCTCTCAGCTGGCCCCGGAGCGGATCCTGCTGCTGCCTGAGAGCCAGGTGACCTACTTCGACGAGAAGATCCTGGAGATGATCCCCCAGCGTTAATAGAATGGTGAGCCCTCTCCTTCACAGGGGGCCGATGACGACCCGCCAGGAGGCGACGACGGGGGGTCGCCCCTCCCCCGGTCAGCTCGGGGACGAGACGTAGGGTGGCCGGTCACCCCCAGGGTTGAGGGCGGCACGCGCAAGGATCCCGGCGGCGGCCCCCGCCAGGAGCACACCGTAGGCCCAGCCGTCACTGAACGCCAGATACAAGGGGCCTCCGCTCAGTGATGCCGGAGTGATCGTCAGCACGACCTCCAGGGCGGCCACCGACAACAGGGTCATCGCTGACGCCACATACGCTGTCGAGGCGTGAAGTGCGCGCAAGCTGAGGAGTGCCGCCGCAACCGCCAGGAAGATGAGCTCGTCGCGATACCGTCCGGCCTCGATGTGGTCGGCCACGGTCAGCGCGATCCCAAGTGCCAGCAGGGTGCAGCCACTGCCGACGAATCGACGGCCGCGCTCGACCAGCCAGGCGGCGAGCAGGGTCGCCCCGAGCGCGATGACGATCTCCTGGACATGGTGGCGGGTCAGACCCATGGCCACGGTCAACGCGGCACCGGCGAGCAGGACGACGGCGGCGGCAGCGGTGCGCCGGCTCGCGCTCGTCATCGTCCCAGTCACCATGCCTCCAGTGTGGGCCGTGCGGCACCTCGCTCGACCTCCCCGATCGGCCGCATCAGTCAGGCACGGCGCGATGGCGCGCTGCACGGTACGCAGACATCGGCCCACGGGACCAGCTCGAGCCTGGCCGCGGGGATGGGCCGCCCGCAGACAGCGCAGTGTCCGTACGACCCATCGTCGAGCCGGTCCAGGGCTCGGTCGATCTCGCGCACCGTCTCGTACAGGGTGCGCGCCTGGAAGGCGCCGTTCATCCGCTCGATGGCGTAGGTGGTGCCGTCGCCGATGCGCTTGCCGAAGTTGAGGTTGGAGGTCTCCGCAGGGTCGTGAGCGCCGAGGTGCGCGACGGTGGCGAGCAGCTCGGCTCGTTTCTCGGCCAGCGCTGCGCGGACATCCTGCGACGACGACAGGGTGCCGAGCTGGTCGTCCTGCTGGTCCACCAGCCCACGGTACGCCTCACCGGCGATCCGGCAAAGTCCCGCGTGGGAAGCGAGGGGGTCCGGGCCTCAGACTGCCGGCTGGTGGCGGCGGCGCGCTCTGGCAACCCAGACGGCGAGGAGCGAGCCGAGGCCGGCGATGACCAAGGCGGACGCTTCGGGCTGCCCGGCGGCTCCGCCGGTGTGGGGGACGTTGGGAACGGGCGGCTGCCCGTTGCCCGTGGTCGGGCCGCCTGGGCCGCCGCCGGGCGATGCCGTGGTCGGAGTGGTCGTCGGTCCGGGACTCACCACACTCGCGGTGACGTTGTTGGTGATCGCAGTGCTGCACATCACCTTGCTGCCACCGCCATTGTCGGAGCCGTTGCACTCGTTGACAGCGATCGGCAGCGTCGCGGCTGCGGTGGTGCCAGACGTGACTGTGCAGTTCAGACCCACCAGGGTGCCCCCGTTCGCGGACCCGTTGCACTCGGTGACATCGGCGCCGGTCGTGGTCGCGGGAAATGGGTTGCAGCTCACCTTGGGGGCTCCGAGCCCGTCACCGGAGCCGTTGCACTGGTTGACGGTGGCAGGGGTGACCGTGGTTGCGCCGGTGATGTTGTTGGTGACCCGAACCGTGCAGGTCATGGTGCTGCCGCCACCGTTGCCAGCGTTGTTGCACTGGTGGACTGACGTGACCAGCTGGGTCGGATAGTTTGTGGTGGTGCCAGCGGTCTCGCCGCAGACCACGTTGGTGCCGGCACAGTGCCGGGCCACGGTGACCTGCGAGCTGGTGACGTTGCCGTCGAGGGTGTTGGTGATGGTCACGTCGCAGGAGATCACGCTCCCGCCACCGTCCGCGCCGTTGCACTGGGCGATGTCGACTGGTGCGCTGGCACTGACCGGCGTCGACCCGAGAGCGGTCGCCACCAGGATGAGTCCGAGCGCCCCGGTCAGCGACCACCCCAGGCGAAAACCATCTCGGGCGCGAGTCGTACGTCTGAAGGTCACTGGTGAAATTCCTCATGAGCCACATGTCTGGGTGGTTCAGAGGGCCCCGGAACTGAACCCCTTCTCATGGGACCATGCCATGAAGTCTCGCGTGCGCGAGGTCTGTGACTGAGTGTCCACGAGCCCGTTACGCTGTTGACGCGCTGGGGGGTGTGAGGGAGCGCCGGCGGCCTCGGGGTTTGCTGACAACACACCGCGCTGAGGAGGGTATGGCGACCCCCACCCCGGGGGCCGGCACCGCTTGTACCACGGTCGTACCCGCGGTGGCAATAGTTGATCGAGGGAAGGTAGGTGGCTGGCCGGGACGAGTACTCTACGCGCCGAGGTCTGGCCGAACCTTGCCCACGATTGTGCAGGGAGAGATTGGACGTTCGATAATGGGGGCACTCAACGAGTGTCCGGGAAGCTTTGGGAGGATCTCATGCGGCGACAGCTTGTGGCCATTGGCGGAGTGCTGGCGTGCGCCAGCCTCCTGGGGGCGCCGACGGGCGCCCGTGCATCGAGCCACCGTGAGGCTCCCCTGATCGCGGGGGATCCCCAGGTGGACAACACCGACGTCTACGCGTTCACCAGTCCAGATGACGCCAACAGCGTCACGTTGATCGCCAACTGGATACCGTTCGAGGAGCCCAACGGAGGCCCGAACTTCTATCCGTTCGCGGAGGGCGCGCAGTACAACATCAACATCGACAACAGTGCGAGTGCGACGCCGAACATCACATACCGGTGGACATTCACCAATCACCGCAAGAGCGTTGATACGTTCCTGTACAACACCGGCGTGGTCAACAACATCACCGACGGAACGCTCAACTTCACCCAGACCTACAACCTCGAGATGATCGCTAAGGGCGTTGCGCCGGTTCGCCTCCTTACGGACGCGCCGGTGGCCCCATCGGATGTAGGCCTCGCCTCGATGCCCAACTACGCCGCACTGCGCGACCAGGCCATCTCCCCGCTTCCCGGTGGAGGCAAGTCCTTCACCGGCCAAGCCGACGATCCCTTCTTCCTGGACCTTCGCATCTTCGACTTGCTCTACGGTGCGCCCAGCATGAAGGAGGTGGGCCACGATACGCTCGCGGGGTACAACGTCAACAGCATCGCGCTGCAGGTGCCCAAGACCGCGCTCGCCGTCGGCGGTGACGGCAGCAGCATCATCGGCGTTTACAGCACCACTGATCGTCAGAACGTCACGTTGAGCGCGGACGGGACGCGGCCACCCTCCGGCGCCCCCGTGCAGGTGTCTCGTCTCGGCAACCCCTTGGTCAACGAGGTCGTGGTGCCTGTCGGCTCCAAGGACCTGTTCAACGCATCGAAGCCGATCGATGACGCTCAATTCCTGCCCAAGGTCCAGGATCCCGAGGTGCCTAAGCTCATCCAGAAGCTCTATGGCATCCCAGCACCGGCCACGCCTCGCGACGACCTAGTCCAAGTCTTCTTGACCGGTGTACCGGGGCTGAATCAGCCGCCCGGCTTTCAAAGCCCTCCCCCAACAGGGATCGCCGCGGGCAAGGACGCCGAGGAGCTGAGGCTCAACATGTCCACCCCTACCTCGGCGTCACCAAACCGGCTGGGTGTGGTCGGCGGTGACAAGGCGGGGTTCCCGAACGGGCGCCGACTCACCGATGACGTCGTCGACATCGAGCTCCAGGCTCTCGAGGGCATCCTGCGGCCAAGTCCCCCTGCTGGAGTCGCGGCACTCGGTGACGGCGTCAATGCCAACGACAGTGCCTTCGGTGCCACCTTCCCCTACCTGGCGCTGCCGCACACTGCTGCGGTCAACCAGGGCAACACCCAGGCCGTGAACCCTGGTCCAGGGCCATCGTCGGCTCCGAATGGTGGGACCCCCACCGGTCCGAATGCCTTGCCCCCCACTGGAGAGGGAGGTGCGGCAACTGCTGCCGCGTCACTGCCCATGCTCCCCATCGGGTTGGGTGCGGCTGGTCTGATCGTTGCCATCCTGGGCTTCGGCACGCTGGTGCTCTCTCGCCGGCGAGCCTGAGCACAACCGCTACCAATTGATGATCGGCAGGTTGTCCGGCAGGACGCGTCAGCGTCCTGCCGGAGCCCGCTATGACCTTGTCTTCGACGCCGACGGTCCCGGCGACCACCCGGTGGCAGAGCGCAACCACCGGGTGGTTTTGCTGGGCCACGGCCTCAGGCTTCGCCTGACGCGGACCCGCACCGGTGTCTCGCTTCTCGCGTCTGGTGCGGCGCTCAGCGCCGTCGCCGTGGTGCTGATGGCGACTCTCGGACATCCTGGCGCTGGCAATCCCCTGGCGCTGCGCGTCCTGGGACAACCACCCGCGCCGCTGGTCGCAGCCGACAGGGCGCTCTCCACGTCCTCGCCACCGGTGGAGGTCACCATTCCCGCCATCGCCGTCAAATCCCTCCTGGAAGGGCTGCGTGTCAACCGGGATGGCTCGCTGCAGGCCCCGCGCGACCCCAACCGGGTCGGCTGGTATTCGGATGGCCCGGCTCCCGGCGACAAGGGCGCTGCGGTGTTCGCCGGCCACCTCGACTCGACGACGGCACCGGCCGTGTTCTGGAGGCTGGCCGGGCTTCTCCCCGGCGATCGCATCTACGTCCGGCGCGCCGACGGCAGAATCCTGACCTTCGTGGTCGACCACAGCGCCGCCTATCAGCGAACCAACCAGGCCGCTCCTGCGGCGGCGTACGGCGCGTCCGGCTCTGAGCTTCACCTGATCACCTGCCACGGCACCTACGACGCCAACGTCGGCCGCTACGACCAGAGCCTCTTGGTGGTGGCGAAGCTGGCCGCGAGCGACAGCCCGCCGGCTCCGGCTGCGACACCGCCGACAGAGCCTTTCCAGCCGCTCCCCACCGCGGGGCATCCGATCCCGAGCGCATCCGGGTCGACGGGCGGCCGGCCTACGTCAGCGCCCCCCGGCAGCCCTCCGCCCGCAGCGTCGAGCCAGGCGCCGAGGCCGACGCCGACCCCGCCGGGATCGCCAGGGTCAACACCCTCGCCGAAGCCGTCGCCGAAGCCGTCGCCGAATCCTTCCCCGACGCCTCCTCCAACACCAGCCCCGACGCCGACACCCATCATCCCGATCCCGACGCTGTCACCGGGGAGCGCACCGACGCACACGTCGGCAGGACAATGACCCGGAACCGGCGCATCTCGGGGCTGCTGGTGGCGGTCGGTCTGGGGTTGGTGGGCGTGTCGTCGTTCTGGATCCTGCAGCCACGGTCGCCCGCCACTGCCACGGCGTCGCCCACGCGAACCTCCGCCCCTGCCACAGCGCCGGCAAGCACCGACGCCGTCCAGGCATCCATCGCCAAGGCGCAGGCTCGACTGCGCGCCGCGCCCAAGGACTGGAGCACCTGGGCAGCCCTGGGCAGCGCCTACGTGCAGGAGGCTCGCATCACCGCAGACCCGTCCTACTACCCCAAGGCTGAGGGAGCCCTGCAGCAGTCACTCCACCTGCAGCCCTCGAACAATCCAACGGCGATGGTGGGCATGGCCGCGCTCACCTCGGCGCGACACGAGTTCACCACCTCGCTGGACTGGGGGATGCGGGCGCAGGCGGTGGCTCCCGACACCGCCGCCGTGTACGGGGTCATCGACGACGCCCTCACCCAGCTGGGCCGCTATCCCGAGGCGCGTGTGGCGGCGCAGCGGATGCTCGACCTGGCGCCGTCCGTGTCCTCCCTCTCGCGCGGCTCGTACGACCTCGAAGAGCATGGCGACGTGGCGGGTGCAACCGCTGCGCTGCAGCAGGCCCTCGTCGACGCCTTCGCGCCCGCCGACATCGCCTTCTGCCGCTACTACCTCGGGGAGCTCGCCTTCAACTCGGGGCAGCTCAGCGAGGCCATGAACCAGTACCAGTTGGGCCGCCAGCAGGACCCGTCGTACTTTCCGCTCCTGGAAGGGATCGCCAAGGTGGAGGCCGCCGGCGGACAGGTGGACGCGGCCCTGCGCGACTACAACGCGGTGCTCTCACGCGTCCCGTTGCCACAGTACGTCAACGAGCTGCTGGACTACGAGCAGTCGCTGGGTCGGACCAAGGCCGCCGCCGCGCAGGCCAGCCTCTTTGCCACCGAGGCTCAACTGTTCGTCGCCAACGGGGTTGACGTCGACCTGGAGCAGGCGATCCTCGATGCCGACCACGGCGACCCGGCGAGCGCTGTTGAGCACGCTCAGCGCGAGTGGGCGCGACGGCACAGCGTGCTGGTCGCCGACGCGCTCGGCTGGGCGCTGCATGCCGCCGGGCGCAACGCCGAGGCCCTCACCTACGCCAATCAGGCTCTGTCGTTGGGCTGGCGGAACGCGCTGATGTATTTCCATCGCGGGATGATCGAGCAGGCGCTGGGGATGACCGGCGCGGCCCGCAGTGACCTGGCCACCACGCAAGCCATCAATCCCCACTTCTCGACCCTGTGGGGCACGGTCGCCCAGCAGACCCTGGCCTCGCTCGGGGGCAAGCCCTGAGACGCGGGTGGGTGCGCTCGATCGCGGGAGCCACCCTCGGTCTGTCGGCTCTGGTGCTCCTCCCGATTGTCGCCAGCGCGCACCCGCTGGGCAACTTCACCGTCAACCAGTACAGCGGGCTGGTGGTGCGCAGCGACGGAGTCGACGTCAACTACGTGCTCGACATGGCGGAGATCCCCACCGCTCAGTTGCTGTCACAGCTCGACAGCGACGAGAGCCGGCTGCTGACGACTTCCGCCGCCGACAACTACCGGCACTCCGAGTGCAGCACGCTCGAGGCAGCCATCGCCGTGCGCATCGACGGTGCCACGGCGCGCCTGACTGTGGCCAGCAGCTCTCTGGCATTTCCACCCGGTGCGGCGGGGCTGCACACCCTGCGGCTCACCTGCCGTTTCAGCACCACCTCGACCACCTCGCCCGCCGGCCACTCGCTGACCTACGCCAATCGCAACTTCGACGACCGGGTGGGCTGGCGTGAGATCACCGCGGTGGGAAGCTCCGCGCGGCTGGCGTCCAGCGACGTGCCCGCGACCAGCATCAGTGCTCAGCTCACCAGCTACCCCGCTGACCTGCTCAGCTCGCCGCTCGATCTGCGCGGCGCTTCCCTCGCCGTGGTCGACGGCTCCGGAGGAGGCGGCCCGACCGGCGTCGCCCCCGGACCCGCCAGCATCCTCCCGCGCGGCGTGGACCAGTTCACCACCGCGTTCGTCGGCCTGATCTCACGCCAGGACGTGAATGCACTGTTCGTCGTGCTGGCCCTCGGCCTTGCCCTGGTTCTCGGCGGCATTCACGCCTTCGCTCCCGGGCACGGCAAGACGCTGATGGCGGCCTACCTGGTGGGCCAGAGGGGCTCGCTGCGCCACGCGGCGGCGCTTGCCGGTTCCGTGACCGCCACCCACACGATTGGCGTGCTCGCCCTCGGGGTGGCGCTGTCGGTGTCGACGTCCTTCGCGCCCACCGCGATCTACCCGGTGCTCGGCGTGGTCAGCGGGCTGATCGTCGTGAGCATCGGCCTGACGCTGCTCCTTCGCGCCTACCGCACCCGAACGCCCCGCGCGATCACTGTGCTCGCCCTGGAGGACGGTTCCGGTGCGACGGCGTTGCCCCACGAGCTCGCCGCGCACGTCGGCCTCCCTGGAGCCATCACCGATGCGGGCCATCACCATGCCCACGAAGACGAGGTCGATGCGCAGCCGGCAGCTCACCAGCACGGTGGTCGACACCACACCCATCTGCCGGCGACGACGGAGGCGCCGAGGCTGCGCAGCGTGCTTGCCATCGGGTTTGCCGGGGGGATGGTGCCGAGCCCGTCGGCGCTGGTGGTGCTGATCGGCGGCATCGCCCTGCATCGCACCTGGTTTGCAGTGCTCCTGGTCCTGGCCTACGGGGTGGGGATGGCGGTTGTGCTCACCGGCACGGGCGTGGCGTTGCGGCACGCTCGCACGGTCATCGACCGCCGGCTGGCCAGCCGAAGCTCGATGCCGGGACGTGTGGTGCTGGCGCGAATTGCCGCCGCGGTTCCGCTGCTGACCGGGGCGGCGGTGGTGGTGGTGGGAGTCGGCCTCACGCTCCGAAGCGGTGGAGCGATATGAGGGTCGTCCGTGTCCTGGGTGCACTTGCCACTCTCGTCGCGCTCGGCTCCTGCGGCCCGTCAACTCCACCTGCTCCGTCCGTCAACGACTTCAAGGCGGGATCATGCCGCCAGGTGGCCGCCGAGGTGCTGGATGTCGCCAGCATGACGAGCGCCGTCAGCCAGGGGCAGAAGAGCGCCGCAGCCGCGGAGGACCCGCTGACCGCAGACCAGGGCCACCTGAAATCTACCGTCGAGCAGCTGGCCGACCCATCAGTGCAGCAGCAGGTGAGAACGGTGATCATCGACATCGGATTCTTCCGGTTCACTGTGGACCACCACACCTTCGACGGCAGCCAGAACAAGGGACTCGCCAAGGATGCCGGGGCCATCGAGAGCGCCTGCATCACATCCCACCCGGCGACGGGGTCCTAGTCGAGCCAGCTCGTCAGGCATGGGACCCTTGCCGGTCCTGGCGGCGGATCGGGCATCATCGGCCTCATGGTCCTCTCCCCCGCCAGGCCACCCCAGGAGGCGACCGCGGGCGACAGTGTCGACGCGGTGATCACAGTCAGTGGGCTGGTCAAGCGCTACGGCACCGTGGAAGCTGTGCGCGGCATCGACCTCTCCGTCGCGCGTGGCGAGATCTTCGGCTTTCTCGGCCCCAACGGCGCCGGCAAGTCGACAACCATCTCCGTGCTCTGCACGCTTCTGAAGCCCACCGCCGGGACGGCGTCGGTGGCCGGCCTCGACGTCAATCGCGACCCTGACGGGATCCGCGCCCGGATCGGCCTGGTGTTCCAGGACCCGTCGCTCGACGTCCAGCTGAGCGCGCGGGAGAACCTGTTGTTCCACGCCATGGCCTACGGGGTGCCGCGCAGCCAGCGCAAGCAGCGCATCGCGCAGGCTTTGACGACGGTCGACCTCACCGACCGGGCAGACGCGCTGGTCAGCACGTTCTCCGGCGGCATGAAGCGTCGCCTCGAGATCGCCCGCGGCATCCTCCATCACCCTGAGGTGCTCTTCCTCGACGAGCCGACCCAGGGCCTGGACCCACAGACCCGGGCCAAGGTGTGGGAGCACCTGCGAGAGATCCGCGCCTCGACCGGCCTGACCGTCTTCATGACCACTCACTACATGGAGGAGGCCGAGTGGTGCGACCGCATCGCCATCATCGATCACGGCACCATCGTGGCGCTCGGCACCCCGGACGAGCTCAAGGCCCAGGTGGGCGGCGACATCGTGGTCCTCAGCACCGCCGACAATGCCAGCGCGGTCGAGGAGATCGCCGGCCGGCTCGGCGTCCAGGCGCTGGTCGACGGTGAGAGCCTGCGCATCGAGGTGGCCGACGGTTCCGCCTTCGTCCCGCAGCTGATCATGGCGCTGTCGATGCCCGTCAGAAACGTCACGGTGCGCCGGCCCAGTCTCGACGACGTCTTCCTCAAGCTCACCGGCCGCGCCATCCGCGAGGAGGAGGGCGAGGGTCGCACCGCCATGATGCGCGCCTTCGCGATGCGTCGAGGCGGACGCTGATGACAGTTGACGCCCCGCGGGCAGTCGGGGCGGTCGAGGCGCCGGCAGCAGTGACACGGCCATCCGGGGTGCGGGTTCCGCTCGCGCAGGCGGTGTACATCATCTGGTATCGCGACATCGTCCGCTTCCGGCGAGACCGGGTGCGGCTGGTCATGTCGCTGGCACAGCCGGTGCTGTACCTGGTCATCTTCGGCGTCGGTCTCAGCTCATCGATCGGCCGCGGCGGGTCGCTCGGTGCCGGACTGCCCGCTTCGTTCAGCTATCTCCAGTTCATGTATCCCGGGGTGCTCGGCATGGCGGTGCTCTTCACCGCCATCTTCAGCGCCATGTCGGTGGTGTGGGACCGTGAGTTCGGCTTCCTTCGCGAGATCCTGGTGGCGCCCATCAGCCGCTCCGCGGTGGCGCTCGGCAAGACCCTGGGCGGGGCCACCCAGGCAGCGCTGCAAGGCGTCGTGATGCTCGTCTTCGCGCCGATCATCGGCGTGCACCTCACGGTGGTCTCGGTGCTGGAGACCATCCCCCTGCTGTTCCTGCTCGCCTTCGCGCTCACCAGCCTGGGCGTGGCCCTCTCCGCGCGGCTGAAGACCATGCAGGGCTTTCAGGTGGTCATGAACTTCCTGATGATGCCGATGTTCTTCCTGAGCGGCGCGCTGTTCCCGTTGCGCAACCTGCCCGGCTGGATGACTGTGCTGACTCGCTTCGACCCGGTCGCCTACGGGATCGCGCCGGTGCGCTCTGCGATCCTTGCGGGCAGCGGACTCCCCCAGGCCGCCGTCGACCGTGTCGCGTCCGTCACCATCGGCAACTGGGTGGTTCCGGTCGCCGCCGACATCGGCGTGCTGGTGCTGTTCAGCGCTGTGATGCTGGCCATCGCGATGCGCTCATTCCGTCACCGCGACTGAGCAGCTCAGGTCCCCACAGGTTCGAGCACGAACACCGGGATCTCCCGGTCCGTCTTCTTCTGGTACTCGGCGTAGTCCGGAAAGGCGGAAACCGCGCGCGCCCACCATTCCGCCTTCTCACTCCCGGTCGCTTCACGCGCGGTCCTGTCCGTCTTGACAGGACCGTCCTGCAGCTCGACGTGCGGATCGGCCACGAGGTTGAAATACCACACCGGGTGGGTTGGCGCCCCACCTCGGGAGGCGACCACCGCGTAGGTGCCGTCGTGCTCCACACGCATCAACGGGGTCTTGCGGAGCTTGCCGGACCTGGCGCCCCTGGAGGTCAGGACCACCACCGGCAGACCACGCATGGTGGTGCCGGTGGTCCCACCGGAGCCCTCATAGGTGTCCACCTGCTCTCGGACCCAGGTGATGGGACTGGGCTCGTACTCACCGTCAAGAGGCATCGCGGTCATTGTAGAGCCGTGTCAGCATGCACAGGCTGGGCCTGCGTGTTCTTGAACTCGTGTCAACGCTGGTGATAGTGTCACCCCCCTCACATGGACTGGGAGAGGAGGCGAGCATGAAGCGACGCGTTGCCGTGATGATGATTGTGGCCGCCGCGCTGGCCGCCGGATCGCTCACGTTGGGGGGCGCCCAGCCGGTCAGGGCGTCCTTCGGTTACCAGAGCCTCAACACGATCCAGAAGCGGCTGGTGTCGAGCGCGCTCATCGCCGTCCTGGGTCCCTCGAGCTCCGGTGGCCAGGGTCAGGCGGCAGTCAACGGCGACAGCAGCGGGGATGGAGCCGACGGAGCCCCCAACGGAGCCCCCGCCGGGTTCAACCCGTCCAGCGCCGCCGGAGGCAGCCCCGCCAACTACTTCCCCTCCGGCTCGGGCCAGTGCTCGGCCAACCACGGCAGCAACAACGTCAAGGTCAACACCAACTGCCTGAACATCTCCGACGCGGACCTTCAGGGCCGCGGCCAGGCGAACAACGAGACCTCGATCGCGCAGGACCCCTTCCAACCCAGCCACATCGTCGCCAGCAACAACGACTACGTCCGCGGTGACGGGACCTGCGGAGCGTCCTACTCCCTGGACGGCGGTCGCACCTGGAACAACTCGACGGTGCCCAACTCCTTCACCCGTGGCACCAGCTTTGGTTCCGCTGCCCGGCAGTACTGGCAGGGAGGCGGAGACACGTCAGTGGCCTGGGACACCCGAGGCAACGCCTACCTGTCGTGCCAGCTGTTCAACCGCGGCACCGTGGCCTCGAACAATCCCGACCAATCGAGCACCTTCGTGGTGTTCCGCTCGACCGCCAACGGCGGGGCGTCCTGGAACTTCCCCGGCCGAGAGGTCGAAGCCTTCGCCCAGCCCAAAGGGGGCCCGGTGCTCGAGGACAAGCAGTTGATGGCTGTCGACAACCACGTCAGCAGCCCCTTCCGCGATCGCGTGTACGTCACCTACACCGAGTTCGCAGCCAATGGCACGGCGTACATCTACGAGCGGTACTCCCAGGACTACGGTCAGACGTTCAGCCCGCGGACACTGGTCAGCGCGAACAGCTCGCTCTGTCCCACAACCTTTGGACTCCCGACCCCCAACGGGAACTGCAACCAGAATCAGTTCTCCCAGCCCTTCGTCGGCAAGGATGGGGCCCTGTACGTCGGTTACAACAACTTCAACAACGCGCTCAACGGCCCCAAGGACAACCGCAATCAGATCCTTCTCGCCAAGTCCACCGACGGCGGGAGCACTTTCTCGGCTCCGGTGAAGGTCAGCGACTACTACGACCTGCCTGACTGCGACACCTACCAGGGCCCCCGCTCCGATCCCGGGCGAGCCTGCGTGCCGGAGAAGGCAGGTACATCGAACTCGGTCTTCCGCGCCATCAACTACTCCTCCGGGCAGGCGAATCCCACCAACGCCGCTCAGGTTGTGGTCACGGTTGGCTCCTACATCAACAAGGACTCGCGGGAGTCGAATGGTTGCTCGCCGGCCGGGTTCGCCGCCAACGGCGACAACCTCTACTCGGGCGTCAAGACACAGGGTGCGTGCAACAACAAGATCCTGGTCAGCGTCTCCAACGACGGCGGCCGCACCTTCAGCGGCGCGACGGTCGATCCACGGCACCAGGCGATGGTGACCAACGGCGAGGATCAGCGGGGCACCGACCAGTTCTGGCAGTGGACCGCGTTCACCAGCAAGGGCGCCTTCGCATCCAGCTACTACGACCGCCAATACGGCAACGACGAGACCACCGGTGCCTCGGACATCACACTGACGACCGCCAGCGAGCTGGACGACAGCAAGGGTCTCGACGACGCCGGCCAGCAGCGCGTGACCAGCAGCTCCATGCCACCCCCGACCCAATTCCCCAACCGCAAGGGGGCAGGCGTGTTCTACGGTGACTACAGTGGACTGACAGCCGTGGACGACATCCATCCTCTCTGGTCGGACACCAGGTCGCTCGACCTGTTCATCTGCCCCACCACCGCGACCGGTCCGGGCAATCCCCCGAAGATCTGCAAGGGGATCGAGCCCAACGGTCTCACCGCCAACGACCAGGACATCTACACGTCCGCCCTGGGACCGGCCACCGACAACATTCGCACCACCAAGTAGCTCGAACAGCTCCGAAGGGGGGGCGTCGCCGGAATCGCCGGCGGCGTCCCCTCTGTGCGGTCACAACCGCTCAGCGACAGCCGGAGGGCGACGCTGTTGCCGTCGGAGTGGATGCCGATGCGGGCGTCGTCGACGGCGTTGGGGATGGGCTTGACGACATCGACGGTGTCGGCGGCGGGCTTGGGGTCGGTGCTGCTCGCGGGGTGGTTGCTCGGCTGGGAGCGGCCGTCGGTGTGGGGGTGGTTGTCGCGGAGGCCGGCCTTGGCGAGGGAGTGGTTCCCGACGGCACCGGCGACCGCGCGCCCGAGGAGGGTGAAGCCGAGGGGCTGGGCGAGGGGGTCGGGGTGGCCGTCGCCGTCGGTGTCGACGAGGCGCTCGACACTGGTCGGACGGTGGCGCAGGGGCGGGCCAGGGGTGGCGGCACCGCCAGCAGGTGAACCGGCGGTGACACCCTGGCGACGCCGCCGAAAGCGATGACCCCCGCCGTCGTGGCCGTGGCAACCCCCGGAGCGGCCCAGCTTCCCATGCTCGAAGCAAAGCGACCGAGTGAGGGAATCTGCGCCATCCAGGCACCGATCCCGATGATCCGCCAGAGCCGGCCGACCGCGACGTTGAGGAACGCGCGCACCACCTCGGGATCCAATTGGGATCCAGCCGCGGCAACCAGCTCCTGTCGCGCCGCCGAGACCGTCATCGGTCGCTTGTACGAGCGGGGCGCTGTCATCACCTCGTAGCAGTCAGCCACCGACACGATCCGCGCTGCCAGCGAGATCTGGTCACCCTCCAGGCGGTTCGGGTACCCCGTCCCATCAACCCGTTCATGATGCTGGACGACAGCCGTGCCCCACTCGCCAAGCCACGGCAGCAGTGGCGCCACCAGGCGTGCCCCCTCCACGGGGTGGCGGTGGATGGACTCCCACTCCGGCCCCGACGGCTTGCCCTTCTTGTTGAGGATCGAGGCTGAGACATCGAGCTTGCCGATGTCGTGGAGGATGGCCGCCCAACGAAGCAGCGCTCGGTCACGTTCGGGCACCTTCATCTCGTCAGCGATCAGGTCGGTGAACACTCGCACTCGCTCTGAATGACCGCGGGTGGCTCGATCGTGCACGCTGAGCGCCAGGCACAGCTCGATCACCACCTGCATGGAACGCGCGTCGTCCTGGTGACCCTCGTCCAGGGCGCGCTGCAACCGCCGCCGCAGGTCTTTGGGATCGCCGCTTCTCCGAGCAATCGCGAAGCGCTCGGGGGCACGGTCGGGAAAGAGCAATGAGACGTCCAGCAGCGCCGCCAATGGCAGCAGGCGCCGGACGGCGCGCTCGAAGAGCACCAGGGTGAGCAGCGACGCCGCGGTGATGAAGATGATCCAGAGTGCGGCGGTGGAGACGCTGTTGGCGGAGGGCAGAGCCCGGCTCACGATGATCGCCACGCCCCAGGACGCGGCGATCGGTCCGAGGACGATCAGGGCGCGCAACGCGCTGCTGAGCACGGGTCGTCGGAACCACTCCTGAGATGGCTGACGCGGCTCGCCTCTCTGCGCTGCGCGAGCACCCTGCACTCGTCTCTCCTGGCAGGGCCCCGGTCACATCAGGTGCCTCTCCGGCACGAGGGTACGCGCGGTGTGCGCGGTTGTGATCACAGCGGTGTTGCGAAATCAAAGCTGCACGGTGAGCGGCGCCGGGGTGTCGCCGGAATCGCCGGCGGCGTCCCCTCCTCTCTGCGGTCATCATGCACAACACCGTGATCGCTGTCGTCGCTGAGGTCGCCCGCCCGTTCCTTGCCAGCGGGCCGGCTCCGCTGGTCGCGTTCTACGCAGTCTTCATTGGCTTCGCACTGTCCGAGCTGTGAATGCGTCCGTCCCGTCAGCGCACACGGACCCCGTCGATGACGACGGCGGCCGGTTGGGTCAGCACCTCCGGGTCGTCCCGCGGGTCCGCGTTGTAGGTCACGACCGCGGCTGGGGCAACAGCGGCGCCGAGGCGCAGGAACCGCGTCGCGCTGGTGGTCGCCGCGCGCAGCGCGTCCGCCGGTTCGAGCCCACACCGCACGAGCAAGGCAACCTCCCGGGGAACAGAACCGACGACATCGCTGCCGGTGAGCACTGGCACACCCTGCCGCACCGCGATGGGGAGGAGCTGGCTGAGACGCTCGCGCCGCTCCGCGACCAACCGTCGCCGTTCGACCGGGGCATCCGGCGAGCTCGACAGAAGCGCGCACAGCGTTGGTGTCCATGCCGTTCCCATCACGGCCATGGCCGTGATCGTCTCCTCATCGAGCGCGGGGCCATGTTCGACTGAGTCGATGCCGATTCGCACCAGGTCGGTGACCACCGGCGTGGTGACATGGGCAGCGATGCGACCACCCGCCGCGTGCACTGCGCTCACCAGATCGGCCACGACGTCGAGTGGGTAGGTCGGCTCCGCGACGGCCATTGGCGACGCGGCCCGCGCCGCCGCCGGCGGGAAGTCCGCCACCAGCTTCACCCAGGTGGCGCCCGCGGCCAGCTCTGCCAGCGCCACGTCCACCACCTCGCCCGGCTCCGCCGGCAGATGCACCGCCTCGAAGTACATCCCGTGCGGGGCCAGATGCCGGCCCGCAGCAACCATTCGAGGACGGCCGGGCGACACCGTCGGCAGCGCCAGGACGATCCTCGGGTCACCGCCGGCGTCGCGAATCAGCACCACCCCGTCCTCTGCGTAGCGGTCCAGGTTGGCCTCGGCCCCATGCCGGTCCAGAGCAATCGGACCGGCATGGCCGCTGGCGAAGCTGACATGGCTGTGCGCGTCGACCAGACCCCCCAGCGCGAGTCTGCCGGGCAGGTCCTGCGCGTCACCAACCGGGACCTCGCTCCAGCCTCCGGCGCTCACCCAGCGCTCCTCCACCTCGCTGCCGTCGGGAAGCAGGACTGCACGCACTCGCCAGGCTGTCACGGGCCCATCCCGGCCTGCTCGAAGACGTCAATCGTGGCCATTGCGTGAGTATGTCGAGAAATCGAGGGCGACTTCGCCATAGACTTCATCAGGTCACGCTAGGAGGAGCAGGCAATGATCGAGCTGGAATCCGACGGCGCCCCCGGCACCGCGGCCGGTGGGCGAGCCGACCGACCTGCGCATCCCGACCACGCCCCGCGCTTCGCTCACTACGAGAACGCCGCCCGCGAGGCGGTGATGGCCCACCCGCTGTACGGCGAGGACCTGGAGACCACCTACCTCGAGGACGCGCAGATGTGGTTGCGCGTCTACCAGGAGCTTCTCGACTTCAAGGAGACGCTGCTCCGCGACATGAACGCCGCCCTGTCGACGATGCCAGAGGTGGCCCGCGTGGAGATCGAGACCTCGGATGCTGTCATCCTCGAGGCCGAGGCCCAGCGTTTCCGCCAGCGGCTGGCCTGGTGGGAGGCCCGCTGCGAGGCCCTGACTCCCCGCTCGTGATCGGCGCTCCGGCTTAGAATCGAGCCGGACTGAAAAACGCCGGCGCGACGGCAAGGAGGCATCCCATGAGCGTGTTCCGGCGCTTCAGCAACATCATGCAGCAGAAGAGCAATGCCGCATTCGACAGGCTCGAGGACCCGTCGCAGGCAATCGACCTGTCCTATCAGCAGCTGCTCGAGCAGCAGCAGAAGCTGCGCACCGCCCTGGTCGAGGCGACCACCGGCCAGAAGCGCCTGGAGAACCAGGCCGCCGAGATGGACAAGCGTGTCGCCCAGCTCAACACCGCTGCCCAGCAGGCGATGCAGTCGGGCAAGGAGGATCTCGCCATCCAGGCGCTCACCCAGGCTGAGGTCCTCAGCCAGCAGCGCCAGCAGCTCAATCCCCAGATCCAATCCATCTCCGCGCAGGTGACCAAGCTGCAGCAGGGCATCCAGCGGTACCAGGCGCGGGTGCAGGCGTTCGCCAACCAGCGAGAGTCGCTCAAGGCGTCGTACGAGGCGTCCAAGGCGACCAGCGCCGCCGGGGACACCCTGGCCGGCATCGGAGAGCACACCTCGGACGCGGCGATGATGATGCAGCGCGCCCAGGACAAGATCGCCCGCAGCCAAGCTCACGCAGACGCGGTGGACTCGCTGCTCGACAGCGGGGTCCTCGACGCGCCGCTCCTCTCCGGGGGTGGGACTGCGCTCGACGACCAGATCACCGCCACTGTGGTCGACAGCAACGTGCAGGCCAAGATCGCCGCCATGAAGACCCAGATGGGGCTCGCCGCACCGGCTGCCGCTCCCCAGCTCACCGCCGGTGGCATCGTGGTCCGCATCCACAGCGCTGAGCAGTACCGACTCCCGGAATCGGCTCGGACCCAGCTGGACGGTTTCGACCACCGCCTGATCGCCGCCGTCCGCGACCGCGACGACGCCGCCTACCACGCCGCGCTGGGCGAGGTCACAGCCTTCGTCAAGTCCACGGGCACTCAGCTCGCCCACGAGGATCTCTCGCCCAGCCAGATCATCCTCCCCAGCGCCGACATGTCGCTGGACGAGGTGACCACCATGCTCGAGCAGGAGAACTGGATTAGCGAACCGGCCTAACGGTCGCCTCTCTGGAACCCGACAGCGGCCGGGGCGTTGGTCAACCTGACGTCGGCGTCGTTGAGGGCGAGAACCATGGCCGGGTCGAGCCGCTGGTGTCCTGACCGGCCGACGGCGACCGTGGTGCCGATGGCGAGGAACTCGATCACGTGGCTGCCCCAGATGTGCGATGCCTGCTCGATCCGCATCGCCACTATGCCGTGGGCACCCATGCCTCGCGCCTCATCCTGCATGCGCGTCATGGCCAGCTCGCGGGCCTCGTACAGCGCCTGCGTGTAATTACTCAGCTCGACGTTCTGCGTGGCCTGGCCGAGGCGTGCGGAGATACCCTGGTGAGCGACGTGGTAGACGCACGCGCCAAAGGCGAGAGACACGGGCTGATAGCCGGCACGCACCAGCAGGTAGAGGTCCTGCCCGGAGAGGTCGCTCAACCAGAGTCGGGGTGCCCGTGTGGTGGGACTGGCGACGGCGGTGCCGATGGCCACGAACTCGGCCAGATTCTCGCCGCCGCGGTGGATGCGCACGTCGAGCTTCATGCCCACCACCCCCTGGCCGCCGACGCTCTGGGCGTGCCTCTCCATCCTGCGGACCGCGTCGCGGCGGGCGGCGTACATCACCTGGGTGAGGCCGCTCATCTCCTGGTTCTTGTTCCAGCTCTGCGTCTGCCAGCCGATGTGGTACACGGCGCTGCCGACCACCAGCCCGCATGGCTCGTAGCCGACCTCCTTGAGCAGCACCGCCTCGTCGACGGAGAGATCGCTGCTGAAGCGGCGCCCCTGATGGCGCTCGCCGCCGCCCGTGGCCAGGCACTGCAGCGCGGCGTCAGCGCGCGGATGCGGCACCGCCGGCATCAGCGCAGCCTCATGATCGGCAGTGGGGCCTCGTCGAGGGGATCCTTGGCATACCGGCGCACCGCGGTTCCAATGGACACCAGCTCGACCAGCGTTGCGCCGTGGGATACCTCGTGGCTGGTGAAGTCGATCTCCACCCCCACCGCGCCGTCGGCGTCGACGCTGGCGATCTCCGCCTCGAGGCGGCTGATGCCGAGCAGCCTGGCCGCCTCGATCCCGTCACTGAACTGGTCGATGCGGACATTGCTCCACGAGCGCAAGAGCCACTCCGTGCCACAGCCGGGATCGATCTCGATGGCGCCGATGCCCACCACCAGGGACACGGGCACGTACCCGCCGTGCACCAGCTTGCTGAAGGCAAGCCCGTCGAGGTGCGACATGAACGGACGGTCCAGACGGGGACCGCCACTTCGTCTCACCGCGGTGCCGATGACGGTGAACTCGAGCGCGCTGCCGACGCCCTCGAGGTGCCGTCGCAGCAGCCGGACCCCCACCACCCCATGGGCGTCGAGGTCGCGGGCCTCCTCGGTGATCCGCGCCAGGGCTGCGTCGCGGGCGCCGACCACCCCCGCCTCGTACATGGTGTGCTCCCAGTTGAAGCCGGGACGGTGCTCGTTGCCAGCGCCGTAGAAGCCGTGAGGGCATTGGTACATCTGCAGGGCACCGCCGGTCATGTTCATGCCGGTGCCGAAGACGTTGGCGTATCCCCACTGCGCGGCGATCCGGTACACGCTCGAGCCCATCACCATCCCCACCGGCTCGAACCCGGCATGGCGCACCGCCGACAGTTCGGCAACCGACAGGTCGGTCGTCCAGGCGGCACCGGCCTGGCGAAGCTCGTCGATGCGCTCGCGAGCGGCCAGGGGGAGCTGGCCGCGCTCCAGCGACGCGATGCTCTCCTGCTGGCGTTGCTGGGCTGTGTGCTGGTCGCTCATCAGCTGTCCAGCGAGAGAACCATCGTGGGCGTCTCGATGGTGCGATCGGGGAGCCTGCGCACCGCCGTGCCCATGGCGAAGAACTCGATGGTGTGGCTGCCCCACACGTGTGACTTCTCCTGGATCTGGACTCCCACGATGCCCTCGGCCTTCAGCTTGCGCGCCTCGTCCTGCATGCGCTCCATGGCCAGCTCCCGCGCCTCGTAGAGCGCCTGGGTGAAATTGCCCATCTCCCTGTTCTGGCCGATGTTGCCCATCGCCTGGAACATCCCCTGGTGGGCGACGTGATAGACGCAGGTCCCGAGCACCAGGCCGAGCGGGGCATGCCCGGACTTCAGCAGGGTCCAGAAGTCCTGGCCACTGAGGTCAGAGGTGAAGGGCTTGCCCTCAGCCGTCTTCCAATTGCCTCCGTCCTCGGCGGACACCGCGGTGCCGATGGCGAGGAACTCGGCAGTCCCTCTGCCCCATTCGTAGAAGCCGACATCGAGGCGCACGCCGACGACGCCGTCAGCCCCCAGAACTGTCGCCTCCTCTTCCATGCGCGCCATGGCCAGCTCACGGGCGGCGTACATCGCCTGGGTGAGCGATTGCACTTCCTGGCTCGAGCTCCAATTCTTGGTGGTGAGGCCGATGTGATAGATGCTGCTGCCCACCACCAGCCCCCGCGGGTGGAAGCCCGCTTCCTTCACCAGGAGGAACTCGTTGACCGACAGGTCCGAGGTGAAGAGCGCGTTCTCACCCTGCAGCTCGCTGAGGCGGCGCAGTGCGTCCTTGGGCAATCCCTCCAGATCGGTGGGCTGCGCCGACGGGGGCGGGGGCGGTGGCTGACTCATCGGCAGTGACCCTCCGGAGCGTGAGGAATGGGCTGAGAGGTCATGTGACCAGGGACCGCAGCGCGGCACTGGCTTCTGCGCTGCTCTGGGCCCGGCTCTGGAGAACGCCGAGCAGCGCACGCAGCCACGCCTGGAAGTCCAGCTCCTCCGAGCGCAGGGTGATACCCCTGACGGCGTGCGCATGCCGGCTGGCCACGGCGCCGTGCCGAAGCTCCGCTTCGAACACATCATCGCCGGCCCGAAGCGAGATCTTCTTCACTGGATGGTCCTTCTTGAAGAGACCGCCCTCGCGCTCCAGATCGACGGCGCCCGGCATCGCGTCGCTCAGCTTGGCGGCCAGCACCTGGAAGAAGACGCCGATGTCGCTGGCGTCGGCGCGCAGCGACGCGGCGAGCGCATCGAGATCCTGCTCCTGCGGTGGAAGGTCGCTCATGGCCGCTCACCTCTCACGTCGTCAGCGACCGCAGCGCCGCAGTCGCGGCGGCACTGACCTGCGCGTCCTGCGCCACGCCGGCAAGCAGCGCGGTCAGCCATTGATCCATTCCCAGTTCCTTGGAATATGGCAGGCCGCCGCCGACACCGTGGACCGCGTGGATGTGGCGACAGGCCACCCCGCCCTGCCGCAGCTCCGCCTCGAAGGTGTCGTCACCGAGGTGCACGCTCACATTCTGGGCTTGGCGTTTGCTCTTGAAGAGGCTGTGCTCGCGCTCGACGGTGGTCGCCGCGGGCAGCGCTCCCTCGAGGGTTGCGCACAGCACTCGAAAGAACACAGTCGAATCACGAGCGTCCGACTGGAGGGACGCCGCGAGCGCGCTCAGGTCCGCTTCAGGCGGAGGAAGGTCGCTCACGGCGGGTGTGTCCGGCGCGTCGGGTGGTCGACTTCGTCCCCCGCGCTCGTGGCGACGGGGCGCCGGCCGGCTTGCGCGACGACGGGGTGCCGGTGCGCTTGCGTGGGCGCGGCGACGATGTCGGGATGGGCTCGGCGGCGGCGGCTGCCGGCCTCCGTCCCCGGGGCGCCGATCTCGCCGAGGCGGGTGGCTCATCCGGGGTGTCGAGAGCCTCGGCGACCGACTCCAGCACCCGTCCCACACCCTCCGCGGCCGTGGTCAGGTTGGCAGCGAAGAGTCGCAGAGCCCCTGGAAGTCCGCCGCTGCTGTTCACACCCCTCACGGTAGCAGCAGGGTGACCAGCGCGGGCCGCCCACACCCGTTGCGCGGCCCGCGCAGCGCTGTTCACCGCGCTCGCCGACGGGCATCATCTGGTCCCGATGTCGCTTCCTGTCCATCCTCTTTCGCCGACCACGCGGAGCCCCGTCACCCCTGACCCCTCACAGCCGTTCCGATCGCCGGCCGATGCGCCCGTCACCTATCTCGCCCTCGGCGACTCCTACACAGTGGGCACTGGCACGACCTCCCCTGCACGAGCATGGCCCACTCTGCTTGGCGGCCGCCTCCAGGACACCCTCGGGCGGCTCGTCGAGGTGACCAACCTGGGAGTTGACGGTTACACCACGTCAGAGCTGATCGAGCACGAGCTGCCCCAGCTTCGCGACCGCGCCTGGGATTACGTGTCGGTGCTGATCGGTGTCAACGACTTCTTTCAGGGCGATGACGAGCCTCACTACCACGCGCGCCTGGTGCGGATCTATGACGAGATCGCAACGCTGCCTGGCGCGCGGGTGCTGGCGGTGTCGATCCCCGACTATTCATACACCGCAGTTGGAATGTCGTCTGGAGATCCGCATCGGATCGCCGACGGACTTCGCCTCTTCAATGCCAGCGCCAGGGTGACCGCGGAACTGCGCGGCTTCACCTGGGTGGACGTGTTCGACGTCAGCCGGACGCAGATCGGTGCAGCGGGATGGATCGCCGGCGACGGCCTTCACCCCGGCGACACCCAGTACCAGGCGTGGGCGGACCACATCTGGTCAGCTCTGCAACCGCACCTGTAGCGTCAGCCGGTGTCGCCGTGACCGTGGAAGACGGCACAGTCCAGCCCCAGTAGGGGGTTCGGCTTCTGTAGCATGGGTGTTGAACCGGTCAGCCCTTAGGAGGATGGCGCATGGCGGACGAGCACGACGACCCGACCCACAACATCGGTGCGGACCCTCTCACCGCGACGCCCGGGGCGGGGCGGGGTGGGAACGAGAACGACCCCATCCCCGAGCAGATCGCGGATGCGGAGCGCACCACCGACACCGAGCATCGCTTCGAGGAAGAGACCCAGGAGGAGCGCGGCGCCGCGGCCCCGGGATCCCCCGGTCATGTGAGCAGCCCCGAGGAGATGTCCGAAGAGTCCAAGCAAGGCCACCCGTAGCGGTCACGCGTCGGCGAACGGTTGACGCAGCTGCCTGGGCAGCGTCGGTGCACGAGGCGACGATCGTCGCGTGCACCGACCTGCTGCCGCAACGCAGCCCGGTTGGACAGCCCTGGCATTTCGAGGCGGACGTTGAACGTAGAATCAGGCTCCCAACGAACCAGCGTCCCGGAGAAATGACATGCAGCTCTCGCTCCCCTCGGTGAAACTTCCCTCGCGAACAGGTCTCATGGTCATGGCCGGTGCCGGCGCCGCCGGAATCTTCGGGCTCCTGAGCACGCCGGTCGCCCTGATCATCGGCGCCGTGCCCTTGCTCGGCGCCAACATCCCCGATGACGATGGGGGCAACCGCACCCGCCGCGCCTCGAGCTCGAGCGCCGGCACCAGCGCACCCGCGCGGCGTTCCACACCCCGACGCTCGTCCACCGAGCGGCGCACGTCCACAGCCAAGCGCGCCTCCTCCGCCCGCACCGCCGGCAAGCGCGCCACCGCACCCAAGAGCACCGCCCGCCGCACCGGCGCCCGTCGCGGCGCTAAGCGAACCTCGACTACTGGGTAGTTCTGAGCGTCGATTGACGCAGGGGCCGGAGAGCGTTCAGCCCCGCCAGCAGCGTCGACCCGTTGTTGGCCGCGGTCGCCATCAACGGTGACAGGCCGCCGACGGTGGCCACACCCAGGGCGGCCGCGTTGGGAACGGCGACGATGCCGATGTTCTGCCGCACCAGCCCCATCGCCTGGCGCGACAGGCGCAGTGCGGTGATCAGGGTCATCAGGTCCTCCCCCGCCAGGACGATGTCGGCGGTCTCGCGAGCCAGCTCCGCACCACGCGACACCGCGATGCCGACGTTGGCCTCGGCCATCGCGGCTGCGTCGTTGATCCCGTCACCGACCAGCGCCACCCGTCGGCCCTGGGCGCGCAGCCGCTTGACCAGCGCCACCTTGTCCTCGGGCAACATGCGCGCGTCGAAACCGTCCAGCTGGAGCTGGCGAACCACTGAACGCGCGGCCGAGGTCCTGTCACCGGTGGCCAGCCGGATCTGCTCGACGCCGTTCTCCCGAAGCGCGCTGATCACCGTCCCCACCCCGGGCTTGAGCTTGTCCCGCAGCCGGATGCGCGCGACGAAGCGCCCGTCGACGGCAACCAGCACCACCGAAGAATCACCAGCATCGACTGATGGGGTCGTGATGTCGTGGAGTCCCAGCAGGCGCTGGTCGCCCACCACCAGGTGGTGGCCCTCCACCCGCCCGACGATCCCGCCTCCCTGGCTGTGGCTGACCTCGTCGGGCGCCACCAGCTCCAGCCCGCGGCGGCGCGCATGACGACGGATGGCGCGGGCGATCGGGTGGGGCAGGTGACCCTCGAGGGAGGCCGCCAACCGGAGCGCGTCCATGTCCTCCCAGCCGGACACGGCGGTGATGCCGACGACTGAGGGGTTGCCGGTGGTCAGAGTGCCGGTCTTGTCGAAGACCACTGTGTCGATCTGGGCCAGCTCCTCGATGGCGTTGCCGTTGCGGAACAGGACGTTGTTCCGCGCCCCCGCGACCATGGTGGTGAGAACGGACGTGGGGATGGCGATGCGGATGCCGGTGCCGAAGTCGACGATGAGGATGGAGATGAGCCGGGTGATGTCGCCAGTGCCCAGGTACACGGCGCCACCGAACAGGAACATCGGCAGCACGAATCGGTCGGCGATGCGTCGCGCCATGTCGGAGACCCTGGTATTGGCGGCGATGGCATCCTCGAGCGCGATGGCCAGACGGCCTGCCCGGGTGGCATCGCCGGTCGCCTCCACCTCGACCACCAGGCGACCGTCGGTGACTGTGCTGCCGGCCAGAACGCGCTCCCCGGCATGCACGGTCTTGGGGTAGGGCTCGCCTGTCCAGGTGCGATTGTCGACACTGGCGGAGCCCGACGTCACCACCCCGTCCACCGGCACGGTCTCGCCCGCGTACACCACCGCCAGGTCGCCCGGCTTCACCCTGGCGATGGCGATGCGTGGCTCTCCCCCATCCTCGACGATCCGCACCCCCCGCGAGTCGGCGCCCATCCAGGCCCGCAGAACCCGCCTGGCACCGCCGGAGGCGCGGGTGCGGATGCGCTCCCCGGTCTCGATCAGCGCCACCGACACTCCGGCCGCCAGGAGGTCACCGCTGCCGAGCAGCAGGCTGACCGCGGTGGCGTCGAGCACGTCGATGTTCAACCTGCCCCGGGTGGCGCTGCGCAGGGCGCGACGGCCGATGGGCAGCGCACAGGCGCCGATCACCGCGGTGGACAGCGGGGCCATGCCCGCCAGCCCAGCCGACAACGAGATGGCCGGGGCCACGAGCTCCCGCCAGAACGGCCTCGAACGCACCCCGGCGATCGCTGAGGTGACGTCAGCGCTCTCCGTCTGCACCGCGGTCTGCGGAAGGCTCGCCAGCAGTGCCTCGAAGCGATCGGCGACTGCATGGTTGACCACCAGCGATCGGCTGGCGGGGTCGTAGCGCACATGGTGAACGTGGGGATGAGCGGCGAACCGCTCCACCACCGACGACACCTCGGTCGAGGGCATGGCCGGCAGCCGAAGCCGCACCCGTCCGGGCGCAGCGTTCACAACCACGCACTGCCATCCGGCATCCTGCGGAAGCACCCGCAGGGCGGGGGCTTGGCTCAGAGCTCGGCTCCGTCGGCCGACTGCACGCCGAGGTCGGCGGTCGCGGCAGGGCCGGCGTGGAGCTTGATGAAGCTGTCGAAGGCGTAGTAGGCGAGGACGTACCAGGGCATGGCCTTGAGCCCGACGCCGTTGCGCAGCAGGTTCCGGGCGCTCAGGCCGGCGAGCCCGATGGGCACGAGCACGCGCAGGTCGACAGCGCCGCGGGTGGCCCGCATGACGCTGCCGTCGGCGGTTCGCATGCCACCGCGGATGACGGCTGCAGCATCGCTGATGCCGCTGTCGATGGCGCTGCTGACCGCCGGGGGAGCGAGCGTGCGCAGGACCGTGTGGGCGTTGCGCACCAGTGCGATGGCGCTCTCCAGGCTCAGCTCATCGGGGTCGTAGGTGACCAGCGCGGAGCCGGTGCGCCGATCGCTGCGGACCTGGTCGACCCCCGGACGGTTGCTGATCGCCTTGATCGCATCCAGAACCTCGGTTCGCTGCCCTGTGGTGTCGCCGTCCACGCGTACGCGCAGGCGGCCTGGGACGCTGTGCGAGATGGTCGCGACGCAGGCCATGTCCGCCTACCTGGTGCGGGTGGTGCGGGGGATGACGACGGTGGTGGTGCGCCTGCCATTGCCGGCGGCGTCGCTGACCACCGCCGCCTCGCGCGCCTCACGCTCGAGGGCGCGCTCGACCGACGCTTCGTGGTACAGGTCCTCGGCCGTCTCGCGAGCCTCGGCGGTGAGACGCGTGGTGTGCTCGACGAGCGCGACCCCGCCCTTCATCGCGCCGCGCAGAAGCGGCCGCAGATTGCCACGAAGGGCGGTGGTGATGCCGAGCGCGAGGCCCATGCCGAGCCCCACCCCGACGCCGGAGCCGACGATGCGAAAAGCCCTGTTGATCAACGTGATCGATCCCCTGCGGTGAGCGCTGACCAAGCAGCGCTGTCAACCCCCAGGCAGTATATCGACAGTGCCACTGGCAACCGGGCACGGGTGGCGACCGTCCTGCATCCGCCTGGTGAGTCCGAGAGCAGCACCGCACGGTGCTGTTGTTGCCGGGCTCAGCAGATGCGCGGCAGCGGATCGCCGATGAGCATGTCGACGACACGGGTGCCGCCGAAGCCGGTGCGGATGAAGACCATCCCCTCGGGCTCGGCGCGCACCTCGCCGATGATCGCCGCCTCCTCGGCTTCGGGACGCGAGCGCATCAGAGCCAGGGCGCGGTCGGCGTCATCGGCGGCCACCATGGCCACCAGCTTGCCCTCGTTGGCAATGTAGAGCGGGTCGATGCCGAGGATCTCGGCCACCCC
Source organism: Candidatus Amunia macphersoniae (assembly GCA_016464795.1). Classification (GTDB taxonomy): domain Bacteria; phylum Chloroflexota; class Dormibacteria; order Aeolococcales; family Aeolococcaceae; genus Aeolococcus; species Aeolococcus macphersoniae. The sequence continues at coordinate 86,616 of JAEKNN010000030.1, forward strand.
GCGCACCACGTCGTGGACCGGCAGCGCGTCCTCATCGATGGCCACTGCCAGCGCCGCCTGCTGGGCAATCTCGTTGAGGACTGTGGCCACCCCGCCGCGGGTGGCATCGCGCATGAAGTGCACCTCGATGCCCGAGTCCAGCAGCGCGTCGGTGAGGCCGTTCAGCGCCATGGTATCGCTGGCCAGGGTCTCGGCCTCGAGGTCGACATCGCCACGGGCCAGCATCACCGTGGCACCGTGGTTGCCCATGGCTCCACTGAGCAGCACGGCGTCGCCGGCGCGGACGCGATCGATGCCGAGGCGATCCGGCTGCGTCACCAGGCCGATCCCGGTGGTGGTGATGAAGAGCTGGTCAGCCTTGCCGCGGGGCACCACCTTGGTGTCGCCCGTGACCACACTGACACCTGCGGTGTCGGCTGCTCGGCGCATCGACTCGACCACCCGCCGTAGGATGCCGATGTCGAGGCCCTCCTCGAGGATGAAGGCCGCGGACACGGCGATGGGGATGGCGCCCCCGACCGCCAGATCGTTGACGGTCCCGTTGATGGCCAGCTCGCCGATGTCGCCGCCGGGAAAGAACAGCGGGCTGACCACGAAGCTGTCGGTGGTCATCGCCAGCCGGGCGCCCTCGAGGCCCGGGACGCGCAGCACCGCCTGGTCACCGAGCTGAGCGAGAACCGGATTGTCGAGGATGTCGGCGAACACCGCCGAGGTGAGGGTGTGGCTCGCCTTGCCCCCAGCCCCATGGCTCATGGTGATCGCCGTCTCGCGCAGCAGGGGCCGGCGCTTGCGGATCTCGGCGATGCGTTCGAGCACCCGCTGCTCCGGATCGGCGATACGCAGGGCGGCGGCGCGAACAGCCGCCCCGCTGCCGGGAGCGTGAGCCTCGGTCATCCGGCACGCACCGCGATCGGGGTGAGCTCCGCCTCAGCGTGCTCGACCTCGCCATTGGCGAGAACGCGCTCGCGGTCGCGGGCTCGCGAGTACCTGCCGAAGTTGTAGTACGCGGCGCACGCTCCTTCGGAGGACACCATGCACGTTCCAATCGGTGTCTCGGGCGTGCAGGCGGTGCCGAACACCTTGCACTCCCAGGGCTTCAGCACGCCCTTGAGGACCTCGCCGCACTGGCAGGACTTGGGGTCGGCCACGCGAATGCCCGGGACTGTGAAGACACGTTCGGCGTCGAACTCGGCGAAGTCGTCATTGAGCTCCAGCGCGCTCTGACTGATGAACCCGAGTCCACGCCACTCGAAGTGCGGGCGAAGCTTGAAGACTCTGCCGAGCACCTCGAGAGCCTTGGGATTGCCGTCGTCGTGCACCACACGTGTGTACTGGTTCTCCACCTCGCAGCGGCCCTCGAGCACCTGGCGGATGACCATGTGCACGCCCTGGAGGATGTCGAGCGGTTCGAACCCCACCACCACCACGGGCTTGCCGTAGGTGCGGGTGACGAACTCGAACGGACGTACCCCCACCACCGTCGACACGTGTCCGGGGCCGAGGAAGCCGTCGAGCCGGAGATCGGGCGAGTCGAGGATCGCCTTCATCGGCGGGATGATGGTGACGTGGTTGCAGAACA
>JAEKNN010000059.1 GCA_016464795.1 Candidatus Amunia macphersoniae
CGATGCTCGTTGGGCCGGCCCTTCTTCATGGCCGGCCAGCTTCCATACTGACTAGCCGCCATCTCCTGAAGGCGTGGTTGGCTCAGCCCTGGCGAGTGCATGACGCAACGGTGCAGCGCACCCCAGAGGCAGGACCTCGTCGATGACGACATCTTCGCAGCCCACCCAGGCCGCTGCCGTCCGCAGCGCCTCCGCCATGGCGGCGACAGCGTGCGGTTGGAGCGACAGCTTCAGCACCCGCAGCACCCGTCCCTCCCGCCTTGGGTCGACCCGGCCGGCCAACCTCCCCGAGGCGAGCAGTGGCATGACGAAGTAGCCGTGCTCCCTCCTGGGTGCCGGTGTGTAGGCCTCGAGCCTGTGCCGAAACCCGAAGACTCGCTCGGTTCGGGGTCGGTGCCAGATCAGTGAGTCGAACGGCGAGAGCAGCACCGGTCGATGCCGCGGCGCGCGCATCGGACGGCCGAGCGCCGCGGGATCTGCCCAGGCGCGGCGGCCCCACCCGGGAACGGTGACGGGGGACAGTCCTGCCGCCTCAGCTGCGGATGGGATCACCGCCACCGGAAGCCGGAAGTAGTCGGCGAGGTCATCGGCAGTGGCCACGCCGAGGTGTGCCGCAGCGCGCCCGGTCAATGCTGCGAAGCAGGCGACGTCGTCCATGTCGATGTCCAACAACCGCCGGGGGACGGCGTCATCAGCCAGCCGGTAGACGCGGCGAAAGCCGCGCCGCTCAGTGCACACCACCTCGCCACGGGCCAGCAGTTGCTCGACGGCCGACTTGGACGGGCTCCACTCCCACCAACCAGGCTTGGTGCGAGCGCCACCGAGGTCGGTCGTGGTCACCGAGCCGGCGCCACGCAACTGCGCCAGGATCGCCTCCTGCTGAGCAGTTCGTTCGGGCCAACGTCGTCTGTATCGGCGCCGCCGCCAGGCGAATAGGGGCCACAGGTCCATGGGCACGATGCAGGCGGCGTGGGCCCAGTACTCGAATGATCCGCCACTGCCCCACCACGCCCGCGCCAGCTCGGCGGCACTGATCGGGGCGAGCCGCGAGAACGCCACCAGCTCGTGTGACCGCGCCATCACCGAGATGGTGTCGATCTGAATGGCGCTGAGCTGCTCGAGGAGTCGGAGCGGGTCGCGGTGACGTCGCGCGGTCAACCCCTGGGCTGTGATCGCCAGCGTCCGTGCCTCGGCGGCGCTGAGCTCCAGGGCCATGGCCGGCACTCTGCCAGAACGCGTGTCGGCGGAGACGTTCGCCCCGGAGGTCCACACGGTTACTCGGGTGGTCTACGATGCCGTCCCGACCGTTAGGAGGATGGCCATGTTTGCTGTGGTGACCAAGGTGGAGCTGCCAGAGGGCGAGACCATCGAGCGGGGACGGAAAGAGCTGGAGACCAACGTGCTCCCGATGGTCAAGCAGGCACCGGGGTTCGTCTCAGCGGTGTTCCTCTCGCCGCCGGAGGGCAACGAGGGGCTCAGCGTGACCGTGTTCCAGACCAAGGAGCAGGCGGAGGGTGCGATCCAGATGCAGCGGATCGAGCCCCCGATGAAGCTGATCTCCAACGAGATCCGCGAGGTGGCCGCGAGCGCCTGAGGGCTTACTGCCGTCGACCACCACACGCGCGCTTTAACCGCTGCCGTCGCAGAATAGGCGCGACGCACGAATGGTTGAGGAGGATAACGGCCTGTCGTTCGCCGGCTGACGTCAGCGAGCGCGGGCGGCCTCGCGGGACGCGATCTCCGCGACGCTGCGGATGGTGGCGAAGCGACCGGCGAGCACGTACTCGGTGCGCGCGATGATGTCGTCGTTGGAGAGGGTGCGCGGGTCGGCGAGGATCTCCTCGATGCTGCGATCCGGCGGCGCGTCACGGTGCTCGATCGGCGTGGTCGCCGTGGCGTCGGTGACGAAGGTGACGTCGAAGCCGAGGTCGGAGCCGATGCGCGCCGTGGTCTCGCAGCACTGCTCGGTCCTGATCCCGGTGACGAGGAGGTCGCGGATGCCATGCGATGTGAGCACCTGGTGCAGGTTGGTGGTGGTGAAGGCGTTGTGCGCGGTCTTGGTGACCAGCGGGTCGCCGTCGCGCTGCACGAGCCCGTCCATGAGGCGAACGAAGCCACTGGCGGGGTCGAACACCGTGCCCGTGCCGGGTTCGGCGTGGAGCACCCACACCACCAGGTCGCCGGTGGCACGCGTGGCGTCGACGAGCCGGTTGACCTGCTCGACGAGGCGCGGGTTGGAGTTGTGCTCCCACATCGCCCGCTGGCGGAATGACTCCTGGATGTCGACGACGATGAGCGCTCGGTTCATGCGTTGATTGTGACGCGTGGCGCCGTGGTTCCTCAGCCGGTCATGCTGCCTGGGCTCCCCGGTGCCTGGCCGCGCTCGAGCAAGTGTTCGGGCGACCCCGGGCGGCCGCGTCGCGCCTCGCGAGATACTGCGAGCGGATGACCCGACGTCACATTGCCCTGGCTGTCGCCGTTGCGGTGGTGTGGGGACTGAACTTCATCGTCATCGACGAGGGGCTGAAGTTGTTCCCGCCACTGCTCTTCGTGACGCTGCGCTTCATGGTGGTGCTGTTCCCCGCGATCTTCCTGGTGAAACGACCGCGCGTGCCGGCGCGCTACATCATCGGAGTCGGCGCGTTCTCCGGCGCGATGCAGTTCGGGTTGCTGTTCGTCGGCCTCTCGCTGGGCATGCCCCCCGGCCTTGCGTCGCTCGTGGTGCAACTCCAGGTGGTGTTCACCATCGCGATCGCCGCGCTCGTGCTCGGCGAGCGGCCCCACCGCCGGCAGCTGGCCGGTGCGCTCCTCGCGCTCGCGGGCGTGGGGCTGATCGCCAGCACGCGAACGGGCGCCGTGGTGCCGCTTGCGGGTCTTGCGTTCGTTGTCGCGGGCTCGGCGGCCTGGGGGATCGGCAACGTCATCACGCGCATCGCCAAGCCGGACGACGCAGTGAGCTTCCTGGTGTGGACCAGCCTCGTGCCTCCGATCCCGCTGCTGCTGCTGTCGCTGCTGGTCGAGGGCCCGGCGCGGATCGCGACGGCAGGGCGATCGCTCACCGTCTCGGCGGTGCTGGCGCTGCTGTACGTCGCCTTCCTGTCGACCGGCTTCGGCTACGCGACGTGGGCGTTCCTGCTGCGGCGCTACCCGGCGTCGACGGTGTCGCCCTTCGCGCTGGTGGTGCCGGTGGTGGGCCTGGCCTCGGCCGCGGTGTTCGTGCACGAGACGCCGTCGCTGGCGGAGGTCGCCGGCGCGGTGGTGGTGATCGCCGGACTGGCGATGGTGACGCGGAGCGTCCGGCCGCGCGGGGTCATCGAGGTGCTGCCGGCGGGCGAACCCGTCGCGTAGCGGCGGCGAGGTTACCGGTATCCCTGCAAGACTGGCAGCCTCATGATCGACACCGCAGCGCGCCCCGTGCGGCAGCTGGCCGAGCTGATGCCGGCCGTGCTGGTCGAGGACCTCGCGGCTTCCCCCGCCGCGCCATCGACTGAGGCGTGCTCGTGGACAAGGTGAACCTCGCCGCCATGCTCGCCACGTTCAGCGAGCACTGGCAGCCGAAGGTCATCGCCGACATCAACGACTACGAGCTCAAGCTGGTGAAGCTCCAGGGCGAGTTCACCTGGCACACCCACGCGGACACTGATGAGCTGTTCCTGGTGGTGGGCGGCCGTCTGACCGTGCACATGCGAAGCGGTGACGTCGTGCTCAATCCCGGCGAGCTGCTGGTCGTGCCCCGCGGTGTGGAGCATTGCCCGGAGGCCGACGTCGAGACGCACGTTCTCCTCATCGAGCCCCGCGGCGTGATCAACACCGGCGACGCCGGCGGACCGATGACTGCGCACCCGGAGCGCATCTGACCTGCCAGGCGTCGTGCGGCCACTCCCTCCGCCGCCGTCGCTATGTCGCCACGAGACATTCGTCTCGTCCCTCCTCCGCTAGCCCAGATCTTTCATCAAGGTGGTTGGATCACGATTGGAGGTGCTGA